>CAZLIC010000065.1:0-26578 GCA_964559535.1 uncultured Rhodobacterales bacterium | reverse complement strand
CGAGGCCCGCGCTATGCTAGCTTAACCTGCTGTCCACCAAACCGGCAGCAGGCCACCCTGCCGGGTGATGCGCAGCGCATAGGCCTGCCCGTCCAGCAGGATGCGGGCCAGGCCGCCAGGGCCGGTCAGGCTGCGGGCATCGTGGGTGGGAGGAACGGTGGCGGCCACGGGCAAGGCAAGCGTGGTGCGACCGTCCTGGGCGCGATGGGTGCGGGGGAAGGCGGGGGCGTTCACTCGCGCACCTCGTACCGGTCCAGCCAGTGCGAAAGGGCCGGAAGGGGGGGGATCAGGCCCGACAGGCATTGGCGCAGCAGTTCGGCAAGGTCGGGGTCGGAAAGGGGCAGACGCGGCATGGGTATCTCCGGGTGTTTCGGGTCCATCCGGGCTGACCGCTGGGGTTGGCTTGGATGACCGCAGAATGCCGGATTCGGGGCGCGCTGTAAATCCCGATTTTTTTTGTCAGGTACCGTCGGCCCGCTCGCCGTCGCGCTGTTCGCCCTTTGCGGGCGTCAGGCCATAGGCGGCGACCAGCCGCCAGACATGGCCAGGCACCATGGACTTCATCCGTGCGGGGTGCAGGCGGCGCAGGTGCAGGATGGTCTCGATCGCCTTCATCTCGACCCGCGCGCGGGCGAACTCCAGGCCACGCGGACCGATGCGGGGTTGCAGCCAGGCGACGAGGGGCCGCAGCCAGCCAGGCATGCGGCGCAGCGGCAGTCCGCCCGCCGCGCGCGCCACGTTTGCCTTGAATCCCTTCACGGCACCGTGCCGCGACCCGTGGCTGACCAGCGGTTCCGTCCGCAGCCGGTCGCCCAGCATGGCCAGAAGCTCGGCCCCGCGGTCGTTGCGCACGATCAGCCACTGGTCGCCCGAACCACCCATGTAACCCACAGTGATGTCGGACAACCGGTTGGTGTAGTCCACACAGGTACGGCAGGTGACAGGAAAGAAGTCGGCCGGAAGGTCGGCCAGCGGCAGCTTCAGGAACGGCACAAGGCGGGTGGGGCGGCCGTCGTCATAGCGGATTTCCACGTGGTAATCGGGGCGGAATTCAAGGTAGCTGACGCGGTCTGGCGCGGCATCCACCAGCTGCAGGAAACGGTGGAAATTGGGCGTGGTGGTGTTGTCGGAACAGGGCGTGCCAATGACATACAGCGCGTCCAGGTCCAGCCGGGCCTCCAGCGCGCGCAGGGCGTAGGTCTGGCACGGGATGCCGATCATGGCGATGCGGCGGTGACCTGCGGCGCGGGCGGGTTCCAGCAAGGCGACGACAGGGGCAAATCCCATGCGCATGCCACGTGCGGCGGCCATGGCGGCGGGATCCGTGATGATGACGGGGCGGGGTTTCCAGCGATCCTCGGGGTCGGGCGCCACGCACAGCAAGGCATCGACCGCACCCGATTCCAGCAGCGCTGCTCCCAGCGCCGTGGCAATGCCCGTCCACTGCGCGCCCGGCGCGGCGGGCGCAAGGCGCGCCCGCAGCATCGACAGGGTCACGCCGAAAAACCGCTCGTCACCGCGGTCGGGCTGGGCGGGGCGGCCATGGGTCAGGATTTCCAGGGCGGGATAATCGGGCTGGATGAACTGGCAGGCCCGTCCGCAGGCCTTTGCGTCGTCCATGCGCGAAACGCCGCAGTCGGTGCACAGCCCGTGACGCGGACCACCCCCCAGCACTGGCGCGGCAAGCCCCGGCGGGTCTTGCGGAATTCGCGGCTGGGTGGCGTCTAGCATCAACAGACCCTGCGGTTTCTGTCAGCATACCACTGTCACGCCAGATTGACAGTCCTTGTTGCGGTGGCGCAGTCTGCGTCCCGCAGGGCGAGGAGATGAACACATGGACCTGGCCGTGCGGGCGGTGATGGCGGACGACCGGGCGGCCTGGGACAGGCTGTTTTCCGGCTATGCTGCCTTCTATCAGGTCGACCAGACGCCCGCGATGCGCGACCGTGTCTGGGGATGGCTGATGGACCCTGCCCACCCGATGACAGGGTTCGTGGCGCAGGCAGGCGGGCAAGTGGTGGGGCTTGCCCATTGCCGCCCCTTTGACCGGCCGCTGTCGGCCAGCACGGGCGGCTTTCTGGACGACCTGTTCGTGGCGCCGACGGCGCGCGGCGGTGGCGCGGCGCAGGCGCTGATTGCCGCCGTGTCCGACCATGGCCGGGTGCAGGGCTGGACCGTGATCCGCTGGATCACCGCCGAGAACAACGCCCGCGCCCGTGCCGTGTACGATCGCGTGGCGATGAAGACGCCATGGGTCACCTACGATATCCGCCTGTGACGTGCGGTCGCCGTCCGGCGGCTGTCGGATTCCCCCTCGCATCCGCCGGGCTGGTTTGCTAATGCACCGCCCAATGCGCCCCCGGCATCGTCCGGGGGCTCTGTTGTTGCATGTCTGTCCCGGCTGCCGGGCCGGGCCATAGGCGAGGAAAGAATGAACATGCAGGTCACCCAGACCCTGAACGAAGGCCTGAAGCGCATCTACCAGATCACCGTCACGGCGGCCGAGCTGGAGGCCAAGGTGCAGGAGAAGCTGGTCGAGGCACAGCCGGACATCGAAATGAAGGGCTTCCGCAAGGGCAAGGTGCCGCTGGCGCTGTTGCGCAAGCAGTTCGGGCCGCGGCTTCTGGGCGACGCGATGCAGGACGCCATCGACGGCGCGATGAAGGCCCACTTCGATGCCTCTGGCGACCGTCCGGCGTTGCAGCCGGACGTCAAGATGATGGGTGGCGAGACGTGGAAGGAAGGCCAGGACGTGCTGGTCGAGATGACCTACGAGGCGCTGCCTGCGATCCCCGAAATTGACCTGTCGGACATCGCGCTGGAGCGCCTTGTGGTGACCGCCGAACCGGCGCAGGTGGACGAAGCGCTGGCCAATCTTGCCGACAACGCCAAAAGCTTTGCCGACAAGGATGGAGCGGCCGAAACCGGTGACCAGGTGACGATCGACTTCAAGGGCAGCGTCGACGGCGTGCCGTTCGACGGCGGCGCGGCCGAGGACTATCCGCTGGTGCTGGGGTCGGGGTCGTTCATCCCCGGCTTCGAAGAGCAGCTGGCGGGTCTGAAGGCGGGCGACGAGAAGGACGTGAACGTATCCTTCCCCGAAAGCTATGGCGCGGCACATCTGGCCGGGAAGGCCGCGGTGTTTGCCTGCACCGTGAAGGCCGTGAAGGCGCCGGTTCCGGCCGCGCTGGATGACGAGCTGGCCAAGAAGTTCGGCGCCGACAGCCTGGATGCGCTGAAGACGCAGATCGCCGAACGGCTGGGGTCCGAGTACCGCGACGCGGCGCGCGCGGTGATGAAGCGGGCCCTGCTGGACGCGCTGGATGCCAAGGTGTCCTTCGACCTGCCGTCGAAACTGGTCGATGCCGAGGCGGGCCAGATCGCGCATCAACTGTGGCACGAGGAAAACCCCGACCACCACGGCCATGACCACGCCAACATCGAGCCCACCGACGAGCACAAGATGCTGGCAACGCGCCGCGTTCGTCTGGGCCTCCTGCTGGCCGAAGTCGGCCGCAAGGCCGAGGTGCAGGTGACCGACGCCGAGATGACCCGTGCGGTGATCCAGGCGGCGCGCCAGTACCCGGGGCAGGAGAAGGCGTTCTTCGAGTTCGTGCAGAACAATGCCGGCATGCAGCAGCAGCTGCGCGCGCCCATTTTCGAGGACAAGGTGGTGGACCATATCTTCGGTCTGGCCACGGTCACCGACAAGGTTGCGACGAAGGACGATCTGTCCAAGGCAGTCGAGGCACTGGACGAACTGTGACGCGGTTCGGGCGGGCCGTCATCGACCTGTTGCAGGCATCCATCGCAGAAGATGTGGCGCCGCCGCTGCCGGTTGATCCCGCGGATGCCCGCCCCATCGCCTTTGCCCCGCAGGGTCGGCGCAAGCCGATGTTCTTCCTGCATATCCCCAAGACATCGGGCAGTTCCTGCAACGCGATGCTGCGGGTGGCCTACGGGCGGCTGAATTTCGTCGACCACGCCGAAGTTCTGCTGCCCGACCTGCTGCGAGGACACGCGCCGACACGGCGGGTCGATTGCGTTTCGGCACATGTTCCGATGTGTCGCTGGGTGGCCTATCGCGGCACCCGGGCCTATCCGGTGGTGACGCTGCTGCGCGATCCCTGGGCGCGGCTGGTCAGCCACATCAACTGGGTGAACAAGTTCAACCGGGGCGAGCCGCTGCCCGCCGGCCGTTCCGGCCCTGTGGTGGCGCGGGTGGCCGCGGCAATTGCCGCTACCGACTTTGCCCGCCGTCGGCAGGTGAAGGCCTTCCGCGATGCCGTGATGCGCGAGGCAGAGTTCAATTCCTTTGACAACATGCAGGTGCGCATGCTGGTTACCGGCAGCCACCGCGCCACCTTCAAGGTGCTGGAGCCCGGCGATGCCGTGCAGGCTCTGGACATGCTGCGCAGCTTTGCCGTGGTGGGCCTGTGCGAGGATCAGGCAGCCTTTGCGGCCGACGTGGGGCGCTACATGCAGCGGCGGGTGGCCTTGCCGGCCAAGCCCGCGAACACGACCAGGCCTGATGACGTGGTGATTACCCGCGACAACGACATGGCGCGCGAGGTGCTGGCGCCCTGGCTGGGGCTGGACCAGGAAATCTACGACGCCTTCGCCCGCCCGCCCGCCTGACTCACAGACTGCCAAGGGGCCGCGCGGTGTTCCCGCGCGGCCCCCTGTCTGCCGGTTCCGGCTCTTGTCAGTCCGGCTGCGCGGTGGCGCCGCCGATGTCGTCGAACAGCTCCGAGATCTCGAACTCGGCTGCCGCTTCCTCTTCCGCCGCCAGTTCCTGGATCGACTTGCCCGAGGCCTGCAGCGCCGCTTCTTCCACGGTGCGGGCCACGTTCAGGCGAACCTTCGCGGTGACTTCGGGGTGCAGCAGCACGGTCACGCCGTGCATGCCCAGGTCCTTGATCGGACGGTCCAGGGTCACCTGGTTGCGGTGCACCTGGAATCCGGCCAAAGCGGCCGCATCGGCCGCATCGCGTGCGGTGACCGAGCCGTACAGCGCGCCCGCTTCGGACGCCGAGCGAATCACCACGAAGATCTGCCCGTCCAGCTTGGCGGCTGCTGCCTGCGCTTCGCGCTTGGTTTCCAGGTTCTGCGCCTCGAGATGCGCCTTGCGCGTCTCGAACGACTTCACGTTGGCGTCGGTGGCGCGCAGCGCCTTGCCCTGCGGCAACAGGAAGTTGCGCGCGTAGCCGTCCTTGACGTTCACCACTTCGCCCATCTGGCCAAGCTTGGCCACGCGCTCAAGAAGGATCACTTGCATGTGTGTGTCCCCCTCACTTCACGGCATAAGGCAGCAGCGCCAGGAAGCGGGCGCGCTTGATGGCCGCGGCCAGTTCGCGCTGCTTCTTGGACGACACCGCGGTAATGCGGGCGGGCACGATCTTGCCGCGTTCGCTGATATAGCGCTGCAGCAGGCGGGTGTCCTTGTAGTCGATCGCCGGGGCATTGTCTCCCGAGAACGGGCAGACCTTGCGGCGGCGGAAAAACGGTTTCGTGGCCATGTCTTACGATCCTTTCTTCTGCCTGCGCATCAACGACGGCGGTCGCCGCCGCCGAACCCGCCACGGTCGCCGCCGCGGTCACGGTCGCCGAACGAGGGGCGGTCGGGCCGCGGGCCGCGGTCGGGGCGGTCGCCACGATCGCCGCGCTCTTCGCGGTCATCGCGCTTCTGCATCTGCACCGAGGGGCCCTCGCCGTGCTTGTCGACCTTCACGGTCAGCACGCGTAGCACGTCTTCGTGCAGGTGCATCAGGCGTTCCATTTCCTGCACCGCCGCGGACGGCGCGTTCGAGCGCAGGAAGGCATAGTGGCCCTTGCGGTTCTTGTTGATGCGGTAGGCCATGGTCTTGACCCCCCAGTATTCCTTTTCGACCACGGCGCCGCCGTTGTCGGACAGGACAGAAGAGAAGTGGTCCATCAGGGCTTCGGCCTGCGCGTTCGCCAGATCCTGGCGCGCGATGAAGACATGCTCGTACAGCGGCATGTGCGGTCCTTTTTCAGGCGGCTTCAAAGGACGGGCCATCCCCCCTGCGGCCCGTCCACGAGAGGCTGCGCCGGTTCATGGGTCTTGCAGGGGATGCGGCCTTATAGCGATGCGCGCGGGCGGCGCAAGCGGCATCGGCCTGACGCGCCTGTGATGTGAGAGGGTGAACAAAACTTGTTCGGTTCTGCGGAATTGCGCACAATCGGCTTTGGCCGAAAACTTCGCGGGTCTTCATCCCCATACGGAGTGTCCGCATGAATCGCCTGCTGTCTGCCGCCGCACTGGTTGCGGCCCTGTCTGCCCCCGCCTTTGCCGCCGAAACCTGGAAGCTGGACCCCGGCCACAGCCAGATCGTGTTCAGCTACAGCCACCTCGGCTTCTCGACCAGCTACGGAATGTTCGCGGGCTTCGACGGGCAGATCTCGTGGGACAAGGAAAATCCCGCAGCGTCGAGCGTCATGGTTTCGTTCCCGGTCAAGACCATGCTGACCGGCTGGCAGGCGCGCTTTGACCATCTCATGTCGCCCGATTTCTTCGGCGCCACGGATGACGAGATGGTCACCTTTGCCTCGACCGGCATCGAAGTGACGGGCGAGACCACGGCCAGGATCACCGGCGACCTGACGATCAACGGCGTGACCAAGCCGGTGGTGCTGGACGCCGCGATGACGCAGACGATGGACCACCCGATGGAAGGCAAGCCCTGGGCCGGGTTCAACGCCACCACCAAGGTGCTGCGCAGCGACTTCAACGTGGGCAACTTCGCGCCCTTCGTCGGCGACGAGGTCTCGATCATGATCTCGGTCGAGGCGATGAAGGCGGAGTAAGGCTTTCCGAAGACCCGGCTTCAGGGGCCGTTCCTTCGGGAACGGCCCCTTTGGCTTGCCCGTCATCCGGCCGGGCGAATTGCCGTCAGGGCGATCTCGACCTGCACGTCGAAGCCCAGTGTCTCGTCATCTGACTGCCCGGCACCGATCCCGAAATCGCGCCGGTCCAGCGTCACCTTGCCGGTGGCCGTGGCGCTGTCCCCGTCGATTTGCAGGGTGAACGGCAGCTTGACCGGCATCGCCTTGCCCTTCAGCGTCAGCGTGCCGTCCACGACATGCGCCGCGCCGTCCGGCCGGATTTTGCCAGCAAAGATGGCCGTCGGGTGACCGGCGATGTCGAAGTAGTCGGCTTCCCGCGCCTGCGCCGTCACCGACCCGACTGTCAGCGACGCCATGTCCAGCGTGACCGTCGTGTGCCCCGTGCCGGTGCCCGGATCAAAGCGGATCTCGGCCGCGAAAGCGCCGAACTTGCCCCGCACGCCTGCGCCCATCTGTCGGAAGGTGAACTCGACACGGCCTTCCTGCACCTGCCAGGAATCCGCCCCGGCTGTCGGCGCGGCAGCCACGGCAGCCACGGCGGGGGACGGTGCGGCGGGCGTCCCGGCCGTGCCGCCCAGGCCCAGCACCGCCCCGGCACCGGCCAGATAGAGAACCAGCGCTGCCACGGCCGGGCCGCGCCCGTGTCGGGCAGGTGTGGGCCGCGCCGGGGACGGCGTGCCGCGAACCATGCGTGCCAGCGTGCCGTCGCGGTCAACCACCGCATGCTTCAGCGCCCCGGCGATGTGCAACAGGATCGAGGCGATCAGAACCTTGCCGAACAGCTCGTGCACACCGGCCATCGTGTGCGCCAGGGCTTCGGATTTCGGAATGAACGGAAGGTCCTGCCCCAGCGGCCACAGAATGGGGGCAAAGCCGGTGGTGGCCGCGTGTTCAATCCAGCCCGACAGCGGCACGGCCACCAGCGCGATGTAAAGCGACCAGTGCACCAGGTCCGCCAGCCGGGTTTCCCAGCGGCGGTCGGGGTGGATGGGCACGGGGCGGGCCTGCGTCAGCGCCCAGAGGATGCGCAGGACCGCCACAGCAAAGGCGGCAACCCCCACGGTCTTGTGCAGGCTGAAGGTCTGCGCCTTCTGCGCCAGCGCTTCGGTCGTGTCGTAAGGGAGGTCCGATGCGATCAGGCCGAGCGGAATGGCGGTCAGGATGAGGAGCGCGGTCAGCCAGTGCAGGGTGCGGGCGACGGCGCCATAGCTTCGCGGGGTGTTGGTCAGGGACATCGTGAGGGCCTTCGGTTCGGCGGACAACGCCGGGGGCTTCGCGCCCCCGGACCCCCGCGGGGTATTTCGGCAAAGATGAGGCAGCATGAAGCTAGACGCAGAGCGGCGCCCGGAAAAGCGGGCATGGCGCACAGCCGTTGTGCGCGGCAGCCGCGCGCGATATGTGGGGGTAACTGGATGATGGGGGGCAAGATGCAGCGGGCGTTCGTGTTTCCGGGGCAGGGGGCGCAGGCAGTAGGCATGGGGCGGGCGCTGGCCGATGGCTGGCCCGCCGCACGCGCGGTGTTTGACGAGGTGGATGAGGCGCTGGGCGAGAATCTGTCGGCACTGATCTGGGAAGGCGACATCGAGACGCTGACCCTGACCACCAATGCGCAGCCCGCGCTGATGGCCATGTCGCTGGCCGCCGTGCGGGCGCTGGAGGCAGAAGGGATGCCGCTGGCGGGGACGGCGGCGATGGTGGCGGGGCATTCGCTGGGCGAGTATTCGGCGCTGTGTGCGGCGGGCGCCCTGACGCTGACCGATACCGCGCGGCTGTTGCGGCTGCGCGGGCGGGCGATGCAGGACGCGGTGCCGGTGGGCGTGGGTGCGATGGCGGCACTGCTGGGGCTGGACCTTGCAGCGGCGTCCGGGGTGGCGGCCGAGGCCGCGCGTCTGGGTCCGGGGGGCGAGGTGTGCCAGGCGGCGAACGACAACGACCCGGCGCAGGTGGTGATCAGCGGGCACAAGGCGGCGGTGGAACGGGCGCTGGACCTGGCCCGCGCGCGGGGCGCCAAACGCGCTATCCTCTTGCCGGTCAGCGCGCCTTTCCATTGCGCGCTGATGCAGCCCGCGGCCGAGCGGATGGCCGCGGCGCTGGCGGATGTGCGTATCGTTGCGCCGGTGGTGCCGGTGGTGTCCAACGTGTTGGCCGAACCCGTGTCGGACCCTGCGCGCATCCGCGACCTTCTGGTGGCGCAGGTGACGGGGGCGGTGCGCTGGCGCGAGAGCGTGGCGATGATGGCCGGGGCAGGCGTGGCCGAGTTCTGGGAGGTTGGCGCGGGCAAGGCGCTGTCGGGAATGATCCGGCGCATCGCGAAGGACGCGCGCACGCTGGCCGTGGGAACCCCCGAGGATGTGGCCGCGGCAAAGGCGGCGCTGGGCTGACACTGCGCCGATCAGCCATGTCTTAACCGGCAGGTATGCAAGGATTTGCCGACGCATTAGCACGGACATGGTGCGGGTCCGCACGCCCTGATAAGGGCGGCGGAAGCGATTGGGGCGGGGGAAAAATGTTCGATCTGACAGGGAAATGCGCATTGGTGACCGGCGCATCGGGCGGCATTGGTGCCGCCGTGGCGCGGGTGCTGCATGCGGCGGGGGCGACGGTGGGCCTTTCGGGCACGCGGGTGGACCCGTTGCAGGCCCTGGCGGGCGACCTGGGCAGCCGGGCGCATGTGCTGCCCTGCGACCTGTCGGACCTGGCCGCGGTGGACGCGCTGGTGAAACAGGCGAGCGAGGCCATGGGCGCCTTCGACATTCTGGTGAACAACGCGGGCATCACCCGGGACGGGCTGATGATGCGGATGTCGGATGCCGATTGGGACGCGGTGATCGCGGTGAACCTGACCGCGTCGTTCCGCCTGTGCCGCGCCGCGCTGCGGCCCATGATGAAGGCGCGCTGGGGCCGCATCGTGAACATCGGGTCCATCGTGGGCACCGGCGGCAACCCCGGGCAGGCGAACTATGCGGCGGCCAAGGCCGGGCTGGTGGGGATGTCCAAATCGCTGGCGGCCGAGGTGGCCAGCCGCAACATCACCGTCAACACCGTGTCGCCGGGGTTCATCGCCACGGCGATGACCGACAAGCTGAACGACGAGCAGAAGGCCCGGCTGATGGCGGACATCCCGGCAGGCCGCATGGGCACCGCCGAGGAGGTTGCGGCGGCGGTGCTGTATCTGGCCTCGCCCGAGGCGGCCTATGTGACCGGTGCCACGCTGCATGTGAACGGCGGCATGGCGATGGTCTGACGGCGGCGGCACGGGCGCCGGGAAAGCGTTTGCCATGCCCCGCCCTGCTTGCTATAGGCGCCCGAGGCCCGTTTGGCGGGACTGGCATGCAATCGGGCCCGGGGGGCCTGCAACAAACGAGGACAGGACATGAGCGACGTTGCCGATCGTGTGAAGAAGATCGTGGTCGAGCATCTGGGCGTGGAAGAGGACAAGGTGACCGAGAACGCCTCGTTCATCGACGACCTGGGTGCCGACAGCCTTGACACGGTGGAACTGGTGATGGCCTTCGAGGAAGAGTTCGGGATCGAGATCCCCGACGACGCCGCCGAAACCATCCAGACCTTCGGCGACGCGGTCAAGTTCATATCCGAGGCGCAGGCCTGAAGCATGGGCCTGGGGCCGATGCGCTGACATGGCATCCGGGGCGCCCCTTGCGGGCGCCCTTTTGCGTCTTGGGGGGCGGCATGGCGACATTGGGCGAGATGTTCGGCGGCGGCATGGCCGACACCTTCATGGGACTGCCGCGCGGCGATCTGGCGGCGCCGGGGGCGAAGGTGGCCATTCTGGGGGCCGACGGCTGCACGCCCTATCCGGTGGGGTTCTACTGCGCGGGTGGTGCGGCGGCGATCCGTGCAGCGGGGGCGGCCTATGCCGCGAACCTGGCGCATGTCAACTGGGACATCGGCGGGCCGATGCTGCCTGCGGGCGTGCGGGCGGTGGACTGCGGCGACGTGCCGGTGGCGCCGGATGACCCGGCAGGCAACCGCGACCGGCTGCGCGGTGCGGTGGCGGGGCTGCTGGCGGCGGGTGCCGTGCCGGTGCTGCTGGGGGGCGACGATTCGCTGCCCATTCCCATGCTGCAGGCCTTGTCCAGCCGCGGGCGGCCGTTCCACATTCTGCAGATCGATGCGCATATCGACTGGCGCGACGAGGTGGGGGGCGAGCGCTGGGGGCTTTCGTCCACCATGCGACGGGCGTCCGAGATGCCGGGTTGTGCCGGGATCGTGCAGGTGGGCGCGCGCGGCACCGGGTCGGCCCGTCCGCAGGACGTGGCGGATGCCCGGGCCTGGGGGGCAACCTTCGTGACCGCGCAGCAGGTGGCGGCAGGCGGGATCGCGGCGGCGCTGGCAGCCATTCCCGAGGGCGCCGATGTGGCGGTCTGTCTGGACGTCGATGCGCTGGACCCGGCGGCAATGCCCGCGGCCATTGGCCGGACGGCGGGCGGCCTGACCTATTGGGACGTGCTGGCGCTGGTGCAGGGCGTGGCGGGCAAGGCGCGCATCGCGGCCTTCGACATGGTGGAATTCATGCCCGCGCGCGATGTGGACGGGCTGGGTGCGATGCTGGCCGCGCAGCTGCTGGCGGCGGTGATCGGCACTCTGGCGCGCCAGGGCGGATGACCACGGCGCGAGGTCTGCGCTGCCTGGGGCTGGCGCTGGGTCTGGCGCTTGCGGGGGCGGTGCCTGTTGCGGCGGCCGACTGCGTGGTGCTGCTGCACGGGCTGGCGCGCGGTGCGGCGTCGATGGCGCCGATGGCACAGGTGCTGCGGCGGCATGGCTATGCCGTGGTCAATGCCACCTACCCTTCGACCACGGCAACCGTGGGCGAGCTGTCCGCGCATGTCGGCTGGGCGGTGGACCGTTGCGGCGGCGCGCGGGTGCACTTCGTGACGCATTCGATGGGCGGCATACTGCTGCGCGTGTGGCTGGCCGGTCGGCGCCCGGCCGACATGGGGCGTGTGGTGATGCTGGGGCCACCCAACGCGGGGTCCGAACTGGTGGACGAGCTGGGCGGACTGCCCGGCTTTGCCACCATCAACGGCCCTGCCGGGATGCAGTTGGGCACCGGGCCGGGATCGGTGCCGATGACCCTGCCGCCGGTCGACTATCCGGTGGGGGTGATTGCCGGGGTGCAGTCGGTAAGCCCCCTGTTTTCCAGCCTGATCCCCGGCCCCGACGACGGCAAGGTAGGGCTTGATCGCACAAGGGTCGAAGGGATGGCCGACCACATTGCCCTGCCCGTGACGCACACCTTCATGATGTGGGACCCGCAGGTGGTGGCACAGGTGCTGACCTTCTTGCAGACCGGGGCATTCGACCCGTCGCTGACATGGACGCAGTCGCTGGGCCTTGTTGGCGCAAAGTGACCTTGCCGGATGTCCCACGGTGGGACAGATCAGGCGACTGAATGATATCAGAGCGTTACGGGCGCGCGTTAACGTTCAGGATTGGCGCGGGCGCACCCGGTTCACGTGCCCCATCTTGCGGCCCGCGCGTGCCTCGGCCTTGCCGTACAGGTGCAGCGCGGTGCCCGGTTCGGCCGCCAGCGCGGGCACCCGGGAAATGTCGTCGCCGATCAGGTTTTCCATCACCACATCGCTGTGCCGCGACCCGTCGCCCAGCGGCCAGCCTGCCACCGCGCGGATGTGCTGTTCGAACTGGTCCACCGCGCAGCCGTTCTGTGTCCAGTGGCCCGAATTGTGCACGCGCGGGGCGATTTCGTTCACCAGAAGGCCCTGCCGGGTGACGAACAGTTCAACCCCCATGACGCCCACATAGTCCAGCGCGTTCAGGATGCGCCCGGCCATCAGCACGGCGTCGGTGGTGGTGCGGTTGGGCAGGCCCGCGGGAATGGTGGTGCTGTGCAGGATGCCTTGGCGGTGAACATTCAGCCCGGGGTCATAGGCGGCCACCCGGCCGTCGCTGCCACGGGCGGCGATCACGCTGATTTCATGGCTGAAATCGACCAGGCCTTCCAGTACGCAGGGCTGCCTGCCCAGCATGTCCCACGCCTGTTCCGCCATGCCGGGGTCGGTCAGCCGGGTCTGGCCCTTGCCGTCATAGCCCATGCGGGCGGTTTTCAGGATGGACGGCGTGCCGACTTGCGCAATGGCGTCGTCGATGCCGTCGGTCACCGGTGCCCAGGGGGCGGTCTGCAGGCCGAGGGCGTTCAGGAAGGTCTTCTCGGCGATGCGGTCCTGGCTGGTTTTCAGCGCGCGGCGGTTCGGGCGGATGAGGCGCAGCGCTGCGATGGTGTCCAGCGCGGGGGCGGGCACGTTTTCCCATTCATAGGTCACCACATCCACACCTTCCGCAAACGTGGTCAGCGCCTCGGTGTCGGACCACAACTTATGGGTCGCGTGGCGGGCCACTTCGGCGGCGGGGGCGGCGGGGTCGGGGTCGTAGATGTGGGCGTGCAGGCCCAGGCGGGCCGCGGCAACGGCCAGCATGCGGCCCAGCTGGCCGCCGCCGAGGATGCCGATGGTGGAACCGGAGGGGAGGGGGTCAATCATCGGCGGGGGTGTCCGGGATGGCGTCGGTCAGGGCCTGGCGCCAGGCATCCAGTCGCTGCGCAAGTGCCTGATCCTGCAGCGCAAGGATCGCCGCCGCCATCAGCCCGGCATTGGCCGCGCCGCCGATGGCCATGGTGGCCACGGGATAGCCGCGGGGCATCTGGACGATGCTGTAAAGGCTGTCCAACCCCTTGAGGTGCCTGGAGTCCACCGGCACGCCGATGACCGGAAGGCGGGTTTTCGAGGCCATCATGCCGGGCAGGTGCGCCGCCCCCCCGGCCCCCGCGATGATGACCTGCAACCCCCGGTCCACCGCCGACCGGCCATAGTCCCACAGCCGGTCGGGCGTGCGGTGGGCCGAGACGATGCGGGATTCGTAAGCGATTCCAAGCTCTTCCAGGATCGCCGCGGCGGCCTTCATCGTTGGCCAGTCAGACTGGCTGCCCATGATGATGCCGACCCGAACCATGCCAACCCCCGCCGGAAGAGGCGCGCACTATACGGGCCGCACGCGCCACGGCAAGGGCGGCGCCAGGAATGGACGCAAGCACCCATCTTACGCTTGGCCCCCGGCGTGATCGGCAACGCGCACGGGTTCCCAGCCCGCGCGGGGGATCGGGTTGGGGTATTTTGCCAAGCCCAATGTGATCCGGGCGGGTTTATGGCCCGTATATGTTCCCGATATTGACGGCCACGCTGGCCCGAACCGGAAGGACCCCCGATCATGAACATGCATACACCGGACTTCGACCGGAAACCCTCGGCTGCCGAGGTGGAAGCGGCTTTGGCCGTGCTGCGGCAGTGGGCGGGCAAGGCCAGCGATGCCGAGATCGCGGCGGTGGAGCCGGGTGCGCTGGGGCTGGTGGGGCAGGCGCCCTATCCGGTGCTGAACCGCGCCTATCCGGGCGAGTTCCGCGTGGACGACGCCTACAAGGCGGGCCTGCCCGACCTGCAGAACGGGCCGTCCAGCCTGATCGTGGGGGCTCATGCGACGATCCAGCATGTGGGGATTTCGAACTTCCGCCTGCCGATCCGGTTTCAGACCCGGGATGCGGGCGAGGTGATGCTGGAGACCAGTGTCACCGGGACGGTGAGCCTGGAGGCCGAGAAGAAGGGCATCAACATGAGCCGCATCATGCGCAGCTTCTATGCGCATGCCGGGCGGACCTTCAGCTTTGCGGTGATCGAGGCGGCGCTGGAGGACTACAAGCGTGATCTGGGGGCGTTTGATGCGCGCATCCAGATGCGGTTTTCCTTTCCCATGCAGGTGACGGCGCTGCGGTCGGGGCTGGTGGGGTGGCAGTACTACGACTTCTCGCTGGAGCTGGTGGAGCGGGCGGGGGTGCGCAAGAAGATCGTGCATCTGGACTTCGTGTATTCCTCGACCTGCCCGTGTTCGCTGGAGCTGAGCGAGCATGCGCGGATGACCCGCGGGCAGCTGGCCACGCCGCATTCGCAGCGGTCGGTGGCGCGGGTGTCGGTGGAGGTGAAGCCCGGCCGCGTGCTGTGGTTCGAGGATCTGGTCGAGATGTGCCGGGCGGCGGTGCCGACCGAGACGCAGGTGATGGTGAAGCGCGAGGACGAGCAGGCCTTTGCCGAACTGAACGCGGCGAACCCGATCTTCGTCGAGGATGCGGCGCGGGCGTTCTGCGCGGTGCTGCAGGCGGATGCGCGGGTGGGCGACTTCCGGGTGGTGGCGAGCCATCAGGAAAGCCTGCATTCGCACGATGCGGTCAGCGTGCTGGTGCAGGGGCCGACGTTTGCGGCCGAGAGCCTGGACCCGCGGCTGTTCGCCTCTCTCATCAAAGCGGCGTGAGGTTGGTGCACCGCCGCGCAGAAAGGTGTGCGGCGGTTTGGTTCGGTGCCGCGCCGTTTCCGGGCTAGGTTCCCCTGCAGGCGGCGGTGGGGCCGCAGATATGTCGGGAGAATGGGATGTCCGCAGGAACAATCGCGCTGGATCGGCGGCGCTTTCTGGCGATCGCGACGGGAATGGTTGCGGCCGGGCTTCTGCCCGCGCGGGTGTTGGCCTATGCCGGTCCGGTGACCACGACGGTGGGCAATGTCTCGATCACCGTGGCCGGTGACGGCACGCTGAACCTGCCCTTTGCCATTCTGGCGACCAACGCCGATCCGGCCGCGGTCGAGGCGCTGCTGGCCGGGGCCAAGGCAGCGGATGGCACGGTCGAGTTCGTGGTGTCGCCGCTGATCCTGCGCGAAGGCAACGAGACCGTTCTGATGGACATGGGCGCCGGTGGCTCGTTTGGCCCGACGGCGGGCAAGCTGGGCGAGGCGCTGGCGGCCGCCGGGGTGGATCCGGCGTCGATCAGCCGGGTGGTGTTCACCCATGCGCATGGCGACCACCTGTTCGGCGCAACGAAGGACGGCGCGCTGGTCCTGCCGAACGCGACTTATGCCATCGGCGCGGCGGAACATGCGTTCTGGACCAACCCCGACATCTTCACGCAACTGCCTGCCGAGATGCACGGCATGGCGCAGGGCATTCAGGCCAACCTTGCGGCCATGGCCGACCGGCTGACGCTGCTGAAGACGGGCGATACGGTGCTGCCCGGCGTTGCCGTTGTCGATTCGCCCGGACACACGCCCGGGCACATCTGCCTGGAGGTCGCAGGCGGCGACGGGGCGTTCCTGACCGGCGACTCGATCCCGTCGCACCTGGTGCACTTCGCCCAGCCCGACTGGCATTTCGCCTTTGACACGGTGCCCGAGATGGCCGCAGCCACCCGGCGCACGCTGCTGGGCCGTGCCGTGGCCGAGAAGAAGCTGCTGGTCGGGTACCACTGGGCGACGGCGATGGGGCGCGCGGAAGCCGCCGACGGCGCGTTCCGGTTCGTTCCGGCCTGACCGGACACCTGACCGGACAGGCGGGGCGCCCGGCAGGGCGCCCCGACCGGGTCATTCCATGCTGTTCAGGAACTGCTGCACGGTGGGGTCCTGCGAAGCCAGGATGACCGCACCCAGTACGATCAGCACCAGAATGACGGCAAAGGCGATCTTCCACTTCGACCAGGGCCGTTCGCCCTGCACCTTGCCGGTCTGGCCGTTGACGACAAAGCGGAAGGTGCGGCCGTCGAATTTGTAGACGGCCAGCCAGACCGGCAGCAGGATGTGCTTGAAGGTTTCGGCCGACCAGTCGGTATTCACACGGTCGATCTGCTGTTCGTCGCCGCCGATGTCGCGCCGCACGTCATCGCGGATGATGCCTTCCATGATGCTGCGGGCGGTCTGGTGGCCTTCCTCCAGCGGCACCGTGTAGCCTTCGGCGGTGAAGCCGGCCAGAAAGTCGGGGCGGTACGCGGCGAGGTCGTCCAGTTTCCACGGGGCGAGGTTCTGCGTATAGCCCTGCGGCAGGCTGCGGCTGGCCAGCACCAGCACGTCGTCAAACGCGCGGCTGACCCAGCCGCGTTTCGCCGACCACCGCGTCTTCGTGACCGACCGGGTTTCGCGCTTGCCGTTCACCATGACGCTGTGCTGTTCGGTGTAGTGCACGCCGCGCTGGCCCGCGTACTGGCTGCGGGTGGCTGCATCGAAGGTCCAGTAGGGGGTATAAACGCCGGTCATGGCGCGGCCCTTGCGGGCATATTCCTGCAGCCCGTTCGGCGCGAACCACAGGCGGCCCAGCCAGTCGGTCATGGCCTTGCGCGCCTGCGGTTCGGTCAGCACGAAGGGCAGCACCGCCTGCGGCTTGATCTGCCGGTGGGTGCCGGTGCCCACGACCACGGGGGTGGCGCAGAACGGGCATTCGGTGGCGTGGCTGGCGCCCTGGAACTCGATCACCGCACCGCAGTTGGGGCAGGGGGTGGCGCGGGTTTCCTGCATGTCGCTGCGCAGGTCATCTTCCATGCCGCGCCGCAGGGGAATTTCGCCCAGGCGCGGCCCGCGCCCCTCGGGCACCTCGGGGATCGCCTGCACATGGCCGCAATGGACGCAGGTCAGCGTCTTTGCGCCCGGCGTGAACCGCAGGTCGGCGCCGCAGCTGTCGCAGGGCCAGCGGTGTTCGTCGCCGCGGGCGAGCACCTCTTCGCCGGTGTCGGACATGGGTCAGACCCCGGGAGGCGGCGGCGGCGGCACGTTGGCGAACAGGCGCGACAGCGGCGTCTGGTCGGCGGGTTTCCAGCCGTCCTGCCCGGCGGTCCACACCATTGTGGCGCGGGTCAACTGGCCGCGCATGGCCATGCCCGCAAGGTCGGCTTCGCTGAAGGGCCCCTGCGTGGCGCCGTTGGCGGCAACATGCCAGGCGGCGGCAGGGGGTGGCGGGGGTGGCGGGGCAGCCGCCGCCGCAGGTGCGGCGCCCCATGGCCCCGCGGCGCCGGGGTTGCCCATCTGTATGCCCAGGGCCGCGCCAAGGCCCGTCTGCATGGCAGCACCCGCTGCCGAGTTCGGCTGCGCCATGGCTTCGGCCGCGTTGAACTGCATGTAGCGCGACAGGTCGCCCACCACGCCCATCGAGGTGCGCTTGTCCATCGCGCGTTCCACCTCTTCGGGCAGGCTGACGTTCTCGATGTAGAATTCGGGGATCGCCAGGCCGTATTCGGCGACCTTCGGGGTGATGGCGGTGGTCACGATCTTGGCCAGGTCGCCGGTGTTGGCCGCCATGTCCAGCACCGGGATGCCGGAACCGGCCAGCACGCGCGACACTTCCTGCACGATCACGTTGCGGATCTGCATCGACACCTCGTCGGCGGTGAACTCGCCGTCGGTGCCGACGATTTCCTTCATGAACTTGCCGGGATCGGCCACGCGCATCGCATAGTTGCCGAAGGCGCGCAGGCGCACCGGGCCGAATTCGGGGTCGCGCGCCATGATCGGGTTCTTGGTGCCCCACTTCTGGTCGTTGAAGCGGGTGGTCGAGACGAAATAGACCTCGCTCTTGAACGGCGACTGGAACCCGTGATCCCAGTGCTGCAGCGTGGTCATGATCGGCATGTTGTTGGTTTCTAACATGTAGAGCCCGGGTCCGAACACGTCGGCCAGCTGGCCTTCGTGGATGAACACGGCCGCCTGCCCTTCGCGGACGGTCAGCTTGGCGCCGTACTTGATGGCCTGCCCGCGGCGTTCAAACCGCCAGACCATCGTGTCGCGGGTGTCATCAAGCCAGGCGATGACGTCGACAAATTCGCCCTTGAGAAAATCGAAGACCATGGTGGGATCACTTCTTCTTGTTGGATTGAGCTGCTGACGCAGCGTCGCCGGAACGCACGAAGGCAGAGCCGCCACGGGGAAGAGCCGCGCCACGCGCCGATTCCTTGTAGGTTCCGGTGACCGCCCCGGATGGGGTTTCGTCCATGACACCGACCCACCGACCACCGTCGCCCTTTGTCGGCCGGTAGCCTTCGACCAGAAGTTTGGGCATTTTCGCCTCCTCAACCATCCATGAATTCGATTGACCGAATACCGTCGGTCGTTACCCAAGCAGAGCGCGGGGGGTCGGCTTCCGCCCACGCCCCGTCATCAACTATAACATAGACACGTTCGATGAAGATGCCGCCACGAAAAGATTCGGGTCCGGCCAGCGAGCCCGAGCCGAAAAACCCGAAAACCTCTCGACCGTCGGCATAGGTGATGATCACGAAACGCGGTTTGCGGGTGGCAAGGGCAAACGCCACATCAAAGGCCTGCGGCGATGGCTGCGTGATCGGCAGCATGAAGCGCCTCAGCCAGCCCGGAACCCAGTTGCGGCCAAGCAGGTAGCCGGACGCAAGGCCTAGCAGGAAAGGCAGAACCAGCACCTCTGCCAGAAGCAGGATTTCGGTCTGGCGCGGGCCCGCCGCTGCAGCAGGTATCCAGAAGAAGACCATCCGGAAGATAAACTGGTTGATCAAGCTCAGGACGACCGCTTCAACCAGCGTTTCAGACAGGTCTGGGCGTTTCCCGACGATGAACCGTGCCCGGGCCGACATGAAGACGAAGCCGGCAAGCAGAAAGCGCGCGAAGAACTCGAAAGTTTCGGGGTTCAGCAGGGCCGACATCCTAGGCCCCGCCCCCCGTCAGCGTCCGCGCCAGCATCGCCACCACCGGCCGGGCCTCGGCGGCGGTCATGCCGGGGCGCAGGGCGGGGTTGTAGAGGATGCGCAGCATCAGCGCGTCCATCGGCGTCAGCAGGGCGAATTCCTGGTCGTCGTTGAACACCGAGGGGCGGGCGCGGGGGCTGTCGTTGGGCAGGCCCAGCCCTTGGGCGATTTCCTCGTTCAGGCAGGCGCTGAACATCAGGTCGGGGTGTTCGGCGCGGATCACGGCCAGCGCACGCAGGTAGATGCCGGTGGCCGATTCGGACAGTGCCGAGACCTGGCAGTAGGTGCTTTGCGGCATCGCGGTGAAGGCGGCGATCTCGGCACCGGAAAAGCCGGGCATGGCGGCGGCGATTTCGGGGCCCAGTGCCAGGCGTTCGTCTTCGGACACGACATAGACGAAGAAGTTGGGCGTGACCGGGTCAAGCCGGATCGGGTGGCCAGTGATCGCGGTGAGGCGGGCAAGGTAGGCCGCGATCTGGCTGCTGCGGGCCTGCCGCTGGGGTTCGGCCACGCTGGCGCCAAAGCGGACGGCCACGCGCACCGGCGCCACCCATCGGCGCAGGCGGCTTTCGCGTTCCTGCTGCACGTAACCACCGGCGCCGGGCTGGAATTCGTCGAACAGCGCGATGCGGATGAAATTCTCGGTCAGTTGCCATTCGCTGAACGGGGCGTCCGTGGCGCCCGAATCGGTGCGCAACAGGCCGCGCGACAGAAGTGTGCCCTGCACCGCGGCGAAATGCGCGCGCATTGCCGCCGAGGCGGGCGTTTCGGGCGGGGGCCGGGTCACGGGGGGCAGCGCGGGGGGCGGGGCGGGAACGCTTGCAGGATCGCAGGCGGCCAGCAGCAGAGCGAGGCCGGCGACCGTGCCGCGCAGGGCGCAGGCGGCCAAACGCGCGCCTCCCCTCCCCCTTGTGGGGAAGGGAGGGGGGTGGGGGGCCTGTGGCGGGCGCGGCGCCCCTCCTTCCGATCCCTCTGCCACCAGGGGGGAGGGAGGCGCCGCCGGTTGGTGGTTCACCTGTGTCAGCCGACCGATCCGCCGATCTGGCCGCCCAGACCGGTCGACTTGGCGCGCGCGGCCGACAGCGTGTCACGCAGCTCGATCTCCATCTTCTGCAGCTGTTCCTCGGCCGCAGCGCGGCGCGCCTTGCCCGCGTCGGCGATGGCCAGGCTTTCCTCGACCGTGGCAATCAGCGTGGCATTGGCCTTGGCCACCGACTCGATGTCGAAGACGCCACGTTCCATTTCCTCGCGCACCACGCGGTTCGCCGCCTGCAGGTTGTCGGCATTGGCGGTCAGCAGCTCGTTGGTCAGGTCGTTCGCGCCGCGGATCGCCTCGGCCGCTTCCTTTGACCGCTGGATGGTGACAGCCTGCGCCAGCTGGGTTTCCCAAAGTGGCACGGTGTTCACCAGCGTCGAGTTGATCTTGTTCACCAGCGACTTGTCGTTTTCCTGCACCAGCCGGATCGAGGGCAGCGACTGCATGGTGACCTGCCGCGTCAGCTTCAGGTCATGCACGCGGCGTTCCAGATCGTCGCGGGCCGAACGCAGGTCGCGCAGTTCCTGGGCGACCTTCACCTGCTCGTTCTCGGGCGCGGCCTTTACTGCGGCTTCCTTGGCCGGAATGTCCGTCGCGTCGATCTCTTTCAGCTTGGCTTCACCGGCGGCGATGTACAGCGCCAGCTCGTCATAGAACTTCAGCGTCTTTTCATACAGCACATCCAGCGACTTGATGTCCTTCAGCAGGATATGCTCGTGGCTGAGCAGCTCTTCGGTCACCTTGTCGATCTGGCCCTGCACATCTTCGTAGCGGGCCAGGAATTCGGCAAAGGGCGCGGCCTGCCCCGTCAGCCGTTCCCACCACGACTTCTCGCGCCGCACGTCCAGTTCATCCACCGTGAAGCCGCGCAGCGTGGTGACGATCTTGCGCAGCGAATCGCCCGCGGGACCCACATCCTTGTTCTTCACGTCGGCCAGCATTTCCTGGCTGATGACCTGCAGTTCCCCTTGCGCGGCAGAACCGAAGCGGATGATCGACTGGGTGTTGGACATGTCGAGTTCGGCCATGCGGGCGCGAATTTCCTCGGCCACCGGCGCCGCCGCGGTCTCCAGCGGGACGACCGCTGTTCCGGGTTCCTGCAGGATGACGGCGGTAACCTTTTCGACCTCGGAAAGCGTGGCCTCGGCCGCGGTGCGGACGTTTTCGGACATGCGGGAACTCCTCTGCTGGGTAGGGAACGGCGTCCCCTTTTCACGGCAGAGTGCGAAATTCACGCAACGATTGCCAGCGCGGTTTTTCAATGCTGGCGCCAATGTGCCGGATCAGCCGTGCTGGCCCGCGTTTTCCACGGCCTGCACATGGGCCTGCACGCGGCGCGCCACCTGGTCCAGCACGGCGATCAGCTGGTCGCGGCGGCTTGGACAGGGTGTTTGGCGTTGCAGCGACACGAAGCGTTCGGTGGCGGCGGCCAGCCCGGGCACCCAGGCCGACAGCGGGTGGTCGTGGGCCGGAAGGGCGGCGGGCTGGCGGGCCAGCGCGTCGAGCAGAGCGCGCACGGCACCGTGGAACCGCGCGCCCGCCGCCGCCACCGTGGCGTCTCCGCAGGACGCCAAGGCGACCGAAAGCCGTGCAAGGTGCAGGCGCGGTTGTTCAAGCGGGTCGGATTCGGGCAAGGCAGGCGCGGCGCCATGGGTATGCCTGTCGGCATCGGGCGCGGCGCCTTCGGGAACAAGGCGGGTGATGGCACGTTCCGCCATGTCTTTCGCTGCCTGCACACAGGCAGCGACCGGGCCGTTCAGGCGGGTGCGCAGGGCGGCAAGGAAGGACATGGGCGAACTCCGGTTATCAGGCCCGGTGTGACAGGCCGATCTGGCGGAATTCGGGCCGGTTGGCGGTTATTTCTCGAACTTCAGCCGGTCGCGCAGCACGCTGATCTCGACATCTAGGTCCGACTTGCCCCCGGCCAGAAGCGACTTCGTGCGGTCGGCAAAGGTGGTTTCCAGATCGTTCAGCAGGGTTTCATATTCGATCTTGGCGGCGACATCGCCGGTGCGGGCAAAGTGGTCGGCGAACTTCACCGTCGCATCGCGGGCACCCTGCAGATAGACCGACAGGTACTTGCGGGCGCCCGTCAGGTCGCCCGGATCGGTCTCGATGGTGCGGAACAGGCCGCGTGCGGTTTCTGCAAAGCGGTCCACCCGCAGCGCGATGCGGCGGTCATTCGCGCGCAGAATCGCGTCCTTCATCGCAGCCAGGTGCTTTTCCGCCTCGTCCACGGCGCGCGCCACGCGGTCGGACTGGAACTGGTCGATCCCCTCGGCGCCCTTGTCGGCCATGGGGTCGAGGCCGAAGGCGGCCAGATGCAGCGCGGCGCCGGTCAGGCCAAAGGCGACAGCAACGGCGATGTTCTGCCCCGACAGGGCGGTGTGCAGGCCAAGCCCGGCGCCGGTCAGGACCGCGCCGAACACCTTGCGCGGAATGGCCGGACGGCGGGCGATGTTGCGCGCGTCATAGGCCTGCTGCGCCAGGATGCCGTCGCGGGTAAGCCAGGCCGCGGCCATGAGCAGCGCGAAGGTGGCAAGCCCCGCGATCAGTTCCGCAGGCTGGCCACCGAAGGCGCCGATGGCAAACAGGAAGGGCAGCACGAACAGAAGCCACGACCGGAAGCCCGCCTTGCCGCCTTCACGGGGCAGGCTGGGCGGCGGCGGGGCCAGGATGCCGCCCTGGGGCGCGCCGCCGGGGCTGTGCTGACCGCCATAGCGCTGTGCCATCATGCCCCCCCAAGGAACGCGACGTAGGCCGTCAGCGCCACCAGAAGGATGAAGGCCGTGGTCTGCATTCCCTTGCCGGACATGGGCGACTCGCTCTGCTTTGCGGGCGCAGCGTAGACCGGGCGGAACCGCCTTGGAAGGTGCGATGCGCGCGGGCGCTGCCGCGTGAAAACTGCGTCAAGGGCAGCCAATGGCCGTGCAAAGGCGCGTTTCGGGTGTAGCGTCGGAAAAAGGCATACCGGAGGCTGCCATGGCGCAGACGGAACCGGAAGACGGCGTGGGCTTCGGCCGGACCGACCGGCCCGAGGCGTGGCTGGCGCTGATGGCGGGGCTGCGGGTGGACTATGACCGGATCAAGGCCACCAAGGCGGCCGACTGGACCGACCCGCGGATTGCCGAACTGCTGGCCATTGCCGAGATGCCGGGCGATCCTCGCCGCGGCCAGTACGCCGTGGCCAACGAGGTGGAGTTGCGGCTTGCAGGGCATGCCGGGGCGGCCTGGCTTTCGGCGATGGCGACAACAACCCTTGCGCGCGCCGCCTCCATTGGTGTGACAGGGCATGACCGGCTGGCCGACCGGATCAAGGCTGCCGAAGATGCGGGCAGCGTCGAGGGCCTGCGCGAACTGGTCTGTTCGCTGCTGGACCTGACGCACCGGCGGTTCGTCGACCGGCGCGCCGAACGCGAAGCCCGCGCCGAGGTGGCGTCGCGGCTGTGCAGATGGGGGGTCGGGCTGGTGCTGCTGGCCATGGTCATGCTGGCCGCAGGCTTTGTCTACAGCAAGTACCAGATCACCGGCGTTGACCCCGGGCAGACCTTCGTGGTGCAGGAACCCACGATGTTCGATGTGATCGGCAAGTGGCACGTGACCTCGCTGATCTACTTCGGCGTGTTCGGCGCCTTCTTCTCGCGGCTGATCGCGTTCCAGTCGGTGGCCGGGGCGATGACCTGGGATGACCTGCACAAGGCCTATCGCCACCGCGTCATCGCGGTGCGGCTGATGATCGGCGGCTTTGCGGCGCTGATCTTCTACTACTTCATCACCGGCAACGTGATCGGGGGAGATCCGTTTCCGCACCCCGACACCGGCGGCAACATGGGGCCGTTCTGGGTGTCGGAACGGGTCAGCCCGTGCAGCGCGCCGGGGCAGCACTACACCCTGCCCACCGCCAACTTTGCCAAGTTCGTGGTGTGGAGCTTTCTGGCAGGCTTTGCCGAACGCTTCGTGCCCGACCAGTTGAACGCGCTGGAACAGCGGGCGCGCAAGGCCTAGGCTTGGCGGCGGCTGCGCAGCGGGCGCTTGGGCGCCGGAGCTTCGGGCTCGGGCCGTTCCAGCCCCAGCTGGTCGCGCAGCACCTTGGGGCGCACCTCGGACACGTCGCCGGGCTGCATGTCGTCCAGCCGGAACGGGCCATAGCTGATGCGGATCAGCCGGTTCACCGTCAGGCCGATGGCGGCCATGGCGCGGCGGATTTCGCGGTTCTTGCCTTCGCGCAGGCCCACGGTCAGCCAGGCATTTGCCCCCTGCTGGCGGTCAAGCGACACCTCCATGGGCTGGAACCGCTCGCCCTCGACCTCGATCCCGCGGCGCAGCGGGTCGAAGTCGGGGTCCTGCGGGCGGCCGTTGATGCGGACGCGGTACTTGCGCAGCCAGCCGGTAGAGGGCAGTTCCAGCCGCCGCTTCAGCCCGCCGTCATTTGTCAGCAGCAGCAAGCCCTCGGAATTCAGGTCAAGCCGACCGATGGGCATGACGCGAGGCAGGTCGGGCGGCAGCGCCTCGTCCAGCGTGGTGCGGCCCTGATCGTCGGCGGTCGAGGTCACCACGCCCTCGGGCTTGTAATACAGAAACAGGCGTGCGGGTTCGGGCGGCATCAGGGGCGCGCCGTTCACGGTAATGCGGTCGGCCTCGGTCACGTTCAGCGCCGGGCTGTCGATGACTTTGCCGTTCACCGCCACTTCACCAGCCAGGATCATCCGCTCGGCCTCGCGTCGCGACGCCACACCGGCGCGCGACAGCACCTTGGCGATGCGTTCGCCGGGCGGTGTGCCTTCGGGTTTTGCCTTGGGCGCCGGGGGTTTGGCGGGTTTCCGCGGCTTGTTGGGCGCAGCGATTGGCGGGGCTTTCTGGGGGGCTTTCGGTGGGTTCGGCATCTGCGCGCATCCTGCGACCGCGGGAGTGCGGCGACCCCGGAGGCTGTCTGCCCCCGGACCCGCAAGGATATTTGCGAAAGGAAGAAGCAGCAAGGCGTTGCGGGACCGTTGCAGGATGGCGGGGAAGGCGGCATCAGGGGGCATGCCCCCGTTCCGCAGCTTCATGGATGCCGCACTTGACGAGGCCCGCGCCGCGGCGGCGCGGGGCGAGGTGCCGGTGGGCGCCGTGGTGGTGTGCGATGGCCGGGTGATTGCCGCGGCGGGCAACCGGATGCGCGAAGGGGCCGATCCCACGGCGCATGCCGAGATGCTGGCGATCCGCGCGGCCTGCGCGGCGCTGCGCACCGAGCGGCTGGAGGGCTGCGACCTGTGGGTCACGCTGGAGCCATGCCCGATGTGCGCGGGCGCCATTGCCGCGGCCCGGGTGGCACGGCTGTACTATGCGGCGGGCGACCCGAAATCGGGCGGGGTGGCGCAGGGGCCGCGGGTGTTTGCGCACCCGCAATGCCACCATGTACCCCAGGTTTATGACGGCATCGGGGCCGAGGATTCGGCGGCGCTGTTGCGGGCGTTCTTTGCCGCGCGGCGGTAAGTGGCCGCAACGACACAACCTGCAACGGTCTGGCGCAGGCGCGGGTTTCGCCGTGCGTTGCGGGATGATAGGAACGAGGCATCCGCAACCGACTCGGAGGAGGGGCCTGAATGTTTGACCATGTCATTACCATGTCGCGCCGCGCTCTTGCCGGGTCGCTGCCCCTGACCGCGTGTTCCGGGGCAAATGCGGGCGGAGTGTGGCGCATCTGAGCGCCACCTGACGCAGGGGTTTTCCGGCCCCGTATTTCTGAAAACTGACGGCTGATCTGTCCTGCGTGGGGTGTGTCCGCGCGATCCGCTTGCCGTCCCCAACCCCACCCAAGCCCGAGGAGCCGGTGCGCGCGAGCGGCTGGTCTGCGACCATGATCCTGATTCTGAACGAGAACCCGTCAAGCCCGTTTGATGCCGTTGACCGGCTGGTGGCCGAACACGGTGCATGGAAAGTGGCCGCCGCGCTGGCCGCGCGGCTGTTCCGGCGGCGCGGGCCGCCGGTGGCACGTGACATGCGCGCCCTGTCCGACCACGTGCGTCGCGACATCGGCCTGCCCGAACTGCCGCCGCCGGGGCTGGAGCTTTCCTTGCGCGGCCACGGGCTGGGCTAGGGCCTGTTGAGATTCAACGTGAGTTGATGAGGGCCGCCACCGCGTAGAT
>CAZLIC010000064.1:0-26761 GCA_964559535.1 uncultured Rhodobacterales bacterium | reverse complement strand
CGACGCTCAGGCGGCCATCCCAGCGAAGCCGCAGCCGTAGATCAGACGCTCCTTAGGAAAATAAACCGATCAACTCCAGGTCCACCAGTCAGTATATCGCCCCCCGAGCCGCCGAGGATCCGATCATCACCCGCACCTCCGGTCAATGTGTCCTTCAGGCCTCCGCCAACCAATTTCACCGCGCCGGTCGTCACAGCCGAAGCATCGACATTCATCCGCCCGACGATATCACCCCTGACACGCAGATTGGCGAAGCCATCAGTAACGACAATAGAGTAATTCTGGTTCTGCCCACCACCGAATTCCACCGTCTCCACCTGGCGCAGTTGCACCGCGTCCAACTCGATCAGCGACGCATAGGGTCCGGCGATCACAACCTTGTCGTTGCCGAGTCCGCCTTTCACCACATCGGCATGGGTGAACGCGTTCCCGAACAAGAACGTATCGTTCCCGTCCTCACCCCGAACACTGTCGTCGCCGCCCTGGAAAACATCGAACGTGTCGCGCCCGACCGTGCCGACCAGCCGGTCATCGCCGGTGGTCCCGGTGAACGCGGTGCTCTGACCGGCCAAAACAGGCCGCTCCGCATCGGCCCAAAGCGCCTGCATGTCCCACATTCCCCGCATCACACCCCTCCCACGCGACCGCGCCACCGCATGCGGGCATTATGGGCCACCTCATGGCGGCAGACAACCGCGGCGGCCTCCCACCACCACCCCCCGATTCGCCGTTGCGGTTAACGCGCCGCCAGCGCGCGCAGGGGAGGACAAAAGGAAGACGTAAGGAAGACGTGCGGAAGACGCCCCGTTTCCCCGGAAAGCCCACCGTAAACCCAGCGTTCGCAAGGGCTTGCCCGGCAGCCTAGGGCGCCAGCAGCCCCTTCAGCGCATACATCGCTTCCAGCGCCTCGCGCGGGGTCATCTCGTCGGGGTGCAGGGTGCGCAGGTGGTCTTCGACGGCGGATTTCTTCACCACAGGTGGTGGCGGGGGGGCGGCGCGGAACAAGGGAAGGTCGTCGATCAGCGCCGCGGCCTTGCCCGCCCCCTGCCGGTCCCCGGCTTCGAGCGCGGTCAGCACGGCGCGGGCGCGGTCGATCACCGCCGCAGGCAGCCCCGCCAGCCGCGCCACCTGCACGCCATAGCTGCGGTCCGCCGCCCCCGGCCGCACCTCGTGCAGGAACACCACATCCCCCTCCCATTCCCGCACCCGCACATGGGCGTTCGCAACCCCCGGCAGGCGCGTGGCAAGCTGTGCAAGCTCATGATAATGCGTGGCAAACAGCGCGCGGCAGCGGTTGGTGGCCTGCAGGTGTTCCAAGACCGCCCAGGCAATCGACAGCCCGTCCCAGGTGGCCGTACCCCGCCCGATCTCGTCCAGGATCACCAGCGCGCGGTCGTCGGCCTGGTTCAGGATGGCCGCCGTCTCGACCATTTCCACCATGAAGGTGGACCGTCCCCGTGCCAGGTCATCCGAAGCCCCCACCCGGCTGAACAGCGCCGACACCAGCCCGATCCGCGCCGCCCGCGCCGGCACGAAAGACCCCGCCTGCGCCAGCACGGCGATCAACGCGTTCTGCCGCAAGAAGGTGGATTTGCCCGCCATGTTCGGCCCGGTCAGCAGCCAGATGGCGGGCGTGCCGCCCTCGGTCAGCGCGCAGTCGTTGGCCACAAACGCCCCACCCCCGGCCCGGCGCAGCGCGGATTCGACCACCGGATGGCGGCCACCCTCGACGATAAACGCCGCAGTATCATCCACTTGCGGGCGCACCCACCCCTCTTCGGCGGCAAGTTCGGCCAGTGCCGTGCAATGGTCCACCTCGGCCAGCGCGCGGGCGGCGGCGCCCAGTTCGGCGGCATGATCCAGCACTGCCTGCCGCAGCGCCGCAAAGTGCCCCGTCTCGATCCCCAGCGCCTCTCCGGCGGCCGACAGGATGCGCGCCTCAAGCGAGGCGAGTTCCTCGGTGGTGAAACGCACCTGCCCGGCGGTGGTCTGGCGGCGGATGAACCGGGCGTTCAGGGGGGGCGTCGTCATCCGCTCTTCGTGGGTGGCAGTGACCTCCACGAAATAGCCCAGCACATTGTTATGCTTGACCTTCAGGCTGGCGATGCCGGTTTCCGCCACATAGTCGGCCTGCAGCCGGGCGATCACCCCGCGGCCTTCGTCGCGCAACTCGCGCGCTGCATCCAGCGCAGGGTCAAACCCAGGGGCGATGAGGCCGCCGTCACGGGCCAGAAGCGGTGGGTCGGCGACCAGCGCACTGTCGAGGAGGGCGTGCAGATCCTCCATGCCCGCCAGGGCCGTTGCGGCCGCGGCCAGCACGGGCGGCAGGCCGCCCACGGCGGCCGCTACCGCCCAACCCGCCGCCACGGCGTTGCGCACGGCCCCCAGATCGCGCGGACCGCCACGGTCAAGCGAAAGGCGTGACAGGGCGCGGTCGAGGTCGGGCACCGTCCGCAGGGCGCTGCGCAGGCGGGCGCGCAGGGTGATGTCGGCCACCAGCGCCTCGACCGCATCGTGACGGGCGGTGATGGTGGCCAGATCGCGCGAAGGGGCCGAGAGACGGCGTTCCAGAAGCCGCCCGCCAGCGGCGGTGACCGTGCGGTCCACCGTTGCCAGAAGCGAGCCGTCGCGCCCGCCGCCCGCGCCTTGCACCAGTTCCAGACTGCGGCGGGTGGTGGCGTCGATGGACATGGCAGTGCCGGGGTTTTCGCGCTGGGGCGGGCGCAGGGCGGGCAGGCGGCCCTGCTGGGTGATCGCCACATAGTCGAGCACCGCGCCCAGCGCCGAAAGCTCGGCCCGACCGAAGGCCCCGAACCCCTCGAGGGTGCCCACACCGAACTGCGCGGCCAGCCTGCGTTCGGCCCCCGCGCTGTCGAAGGCGCCGCGACCCAGCGGAGTGACCGAGGCACCAGTCTCGGCGGCAACGGGGGCCAGCATGGCCTCGGCCGAGTCTGGCACCAGCAATTCGCGGGGGGAAATGCGGGCCAGTTCGGCAGGCAGGCGGGGAAGGGGGCAGGGGGCCACGCGCATTTCGCCGGTGGAAATGTCGGCCCAGGCCAGCGCCGCCTCGCCCCGCACCTCGGCCCAGGCGGCCAGCCAGTTTGACCGGCGGGGTTCCAGAAGCGTATCCTCGGTCAGAGTGCCGGGGGTGACCAGTCGCACCACCTCGCGCCGCACCACGGCCTTGTAGCCGCGCTTCTTTGCCTCGGCCGGGTCCTCCATCTGTTCGGCGATGGCCACGCGGAACCCCTTGCGGATCAGCGCCAGCAGATAGCCCTCGGACGAATGCACCGGCACGCCGCACATCTGGATGGGCTGGCCCCGGTGGAAGCCGCGTTTAGTCAGCGCAATGTCCAGTACCGCCGAGGCCGCCACCGCGTCGTCGAAGAACATCTCGTAGAAGTCGCCCATCCGGTAGAACAACAGCGCCGCGGGGTGCTGCGCCTTGATCTCCAGATACTGCGCCATCATCGGCGTGACGCTGTCGTCGGTCATGGGTTCCCTGCCTGCCGGGGGCCGACCCTAGAACCTGTGCCCCGCCATGAAAAGCGCCCCGTGGCGCGGCCGAGACGCCGGTGATAGCCTTTGCGTCATGAAACCGAACTTCGGCCCCGCCTACCAGCGCTTCGTCGCGGCCAGCGGCCTGACCAACCTGGGCGACGGGATCGCGACGTTGGCCTGGACCTGGGTTGCCTCGCTGCTGACGCGGGACGCCGTTCTTCTGGCCACCATTCCCATTGCCTTGCGCCTGCCGTGGTTTCTGGCCGCCATTCCGGCCGGTCTGGTGGCCGACAGGGTGGACCGGCGGCGGCTGATCCTGGCGATGGACGTGCTGCGCGGGGTGGCGTTTCTGGTGGCCGGGCTGGCCTTCACCCTGTCCGGACCGCTGCCCCCGGCGCCGATGAACGGGATGGAGCGGGCGGATCTGTTCGTGTTGCTGGCGCTGGCCGCGGCGACGGTGGGGGTGGCCGAGGTGTTCCGCGACAACGCCGCGCAGACGATGCTGCCCGCGCTGGTGCCGCATGACCGGCTGGAAACCGCGAACGGGCGGTTGTGGAGCGTCGAGATACTGGCGAACCAGCTGCTGGGTCCGCCGCTGGCAGCCTGGCTGGTGGCCACGGCGACGGGCCTGCCGTTTCTGGTAAACGCGGCGCTGTACTTTGCCGCCGTGGGCCTGGTGGTGGCGGTGAAGGGGCGGTTCCGCCCGTTCAATCCTTCGGTCCCGGTGTCGATCGCCGATGCCATCGGCGACGGCATCCACTTCCTGCTGTCGCAACCGCTGTTGCGCCTTCTGGCGGTGGTCACCGGGCTGTGGAACCTGCTGCACCAGATGTCGGCCATTGCCTTCCTGCTGTATGCGCAAGAGGTGATGGGCTTGTCGGCGCGGGGATACGGACTGGTTCTGGCCGGTGGAGCCATCGGCGGGTTGTTGGCCGGGCTGACGGCGGGGCGCATCGTCGCGCGGCTGGGCGCGGCGCGGGCCGCCAGTTGGTCGCTGTTCTTCAGCGCGCCCTGCTTTGCCGCCATGGTCATGCTGCCCGGCCCCTGGGCCGTGGCGCTGGCCTTTGCGGTGTTCGAATTCTTCGGCCTGGTCTGGAACACCGTCAGCGTCACCTACCGCCAGCGGTTGATCCCCGACGCGATCCTGGGTCGGGTGAACAGCCTGTACCGCCTGCTGGCCTGGGGGATGATTCCGGTGGGGCTGGCGCTTTCGGGCGCGATGATCGAGGTAGCGGACGGGTTCATGCCACGGGCGCAGGCGGTGGCGTTGCCAGTGTGGGTTGCCGCAGCGGCGGCGTTGGTGCTGACGGTGGCGGTCTGGCGCCCTTTGGCGCGTGGCCTGCGCCGCGTCAGTTGATCGCCGCCGCGGCGCCCCAGACCTCACGGATGCGGGCGTCGCGACCGCAGGACTTGCGGTACAACTTGTACGCGCTGGCCTTCGACCGCGGGCCGAAGCGGGTGATGATGATGTCGGACGACTTGTAGTAGTCCTGATGGTACTCGTCGGCCGGATAGAACGCTCCGGCCGGAAGGACGGGTGTCACCACCTTCTGCGCCAGCGCCACCTGTGCCTCGGCCTTGGCCGCTTCGGCAGCCGCCTTCTGCCCCGGCTTGGCGAACACGGCGGTGCGGTAGCTGTTGCCCCTGTCGCAGAACTGCCCGCCCGCGTCGGTGGGATCGACCGAGCGGAAGAAGATGCGCAGCAATTCGTCATAGCTGACGCGTGCGGGGTCAAAGGTGATCTGCACCGCCTCATAGTGGCCCGTACCACCGTCGGAGACGTCGTCATAGGTCGGGTCCTTCGACGTGCCTCCGGCAAAGCCCGACACCGCGCCAGTCACCCCTGGCACCTTCTCGAAATCCGCCTCGATGCACCAGAAGCAGCCGCCCGCGAAAACGGCCGTTTCCGCCGTGGCGCGTTGCGCCGACAGAGCCACCGCCGCCACCAGAGCCAGCATCGCCGCTTTCCACATCGCCATCTCCCTTGTCTGCTGCAGGAACATACGCCCATGGCGCGGAAAGGTTGCCCGCCTCACGCAATGCTGATTGCAGTGCAGTCTCTTTCCACCGGGCCCGTCACGCAATAGCCTGCAGCAAACGGGGGACCCAGATGACCGACACCTTCAGCCACCAGGCCGAGGAAGACGCCCGCAACGAGGCGATCCACATCTATGTGAACGGCCGCATTGTACCGAAGGCCGAAGCCGTGGTCAGCGTCTATGACAGCGGCTTCATGCTGGGTGACGGGGTGTGGGAGGGAATACGGCTGTACAACGGGCGCTGGGCCTTCCTCGACGAGCATATCGACCGGCTGTTCGAGGCGGCGATTGCCATCGACCTGTCGATCGGGATGACGAAGGATCAGGTGAAGCAGGCGCTGCTGGACACGCAAGCAGCGAACGGGATGGTCAGCGATGCCCACGCCCGGCTGATGGTGACGCGGGGGGTCAAGACGCGGCCGTTCCAGCACCCCCGCCTGTCGCAGCGTGGCCCCACCATGGCGATCATCATGGAGCATTCGCGCCCGAAACAGCCACGGCCCATCCGGCTGGCCACCGTGCCGCACATCCGTGGCCTGCCGATGACGCAGGACCCCAAGCTGAACAGCCACTCGAAACTGAACTGCATCCTTGCCTGCATCGCGGCCGAAAAGGCCGGTGCGGACGAGGCGCTGATGCTGGACGTGCATGGCTTTGTGAACACCACGAACGCCTGCAACTTCTTCATCGTGCGACGTGGAGAAGTGTGGACCAGCACCGGCGACTACTGCATGCCCGGCATCACCCGGCAGAAGGTGATCGACCTGTGCCGGGCGAACGGGATTCCGGTTTACGAACGGAACTTCGGGCTCTTGGAAACCTATTCGGCGGACGAGGCGTTCCTGACCGGCACCTTCGGGGCACAGACGCCGGTGGGCGTGATCGACGGGCGGACCATCGGCACGGGGCAGATGGGGCCGGTGACGGTGCGGCTGCGCGATTTGTACAAAGCACTGGTGGGGGGATGAGATGCTGACGAAGGACGTGGCTGCCCTGCGTAAGGGGCGGGTATTCCAGACGGCCGAGGATTGCGATCTGGCCGAGTTCGCCGCGCTGACGGCGCGGGTGACGGACCGGGCTGACTGGCCGCTGGCAGCGGATGTGCAGAAGAATGTGCTGATCTACGACTGCTCCGCGCTGCGGCCGCGGCTGGATGACGCCGGTTTCGTGCTTGCGCTGAAGGCGGAATGGGCCGAGGCGCTGGCGGTAGGCCCCGGCGTGGTGGTGCTGCAGGGCGCCGAGGACGACCACGCGATGATCGACCGCGCGTCGGACCTGTTCCGAGCGATGATCGACGAGCAGAACCGCACAGGGTCGGGCGGGGGCGACCATTTTGCAAAACCCGGCGCGAATGACCGGCTGTGGAATTCACTGGAAAAGCATTGCCTTGCCGACCCGGCGAACTTCGCGCGCTACTACGGCAACCCCTTCCTTGCGCTGATTTCCGAGGCGTGGCTGGGGCCGTTCTACCAGGTGACGGCGCAGCTGAACGTGGTGAACCCCGGCGGCGCAGCGCAGTCGGCGCACCGGGATTACCATCTGGGCTTCCAGTCGGCTGCCGACATCGCGCGGTATCCGCTGCATGTGCAGACCATGTCGCCGTTCCTGACGCTGCAGGGCGCGCTGGCGCATGTGGACGCGGCGCTGGTGACGGGGCCGACGCTGCTGTTGCCGTACTCGCAGCTTTACGAACCCGGCTATCTGGCCATGGGCCGCCCCGATTTCCGCGCGCATTTCGAGGCGCACAATGTGCAACTGCCACTGCAGAAGGGCGACATGCTGTTCTTCTCGCCCGCGCTGTTCCACGCGGCGGGGGCAAACCGGTCGGCGGATGTGAAGCGGATGGTGAACCTGTTCCAGGTGTCGTCGGCCTATGGCCGGGCAATGGAGACGGTGGACCGGACGCGGATGGTCAAGGCGCTGTATCCCGCGCTGCTGGCCGGGGGGCTGACGGCGGGGCAGGTTGCGGGCGCGATTGCCGCCAGTGCCGAGGGTTATCCCTTCCCCACCAACCTGGACCGCGACCCGCCCTTGGGCGGCATGGCACCCAAGTCGCAGGCGCGGCTGGTGGCCGAGGCACTGGCCGAGCGGTGGACTGCGGACCGGCTGAACGCGGCGCTGGATTCACAGGCGGCCAAGCGGCTGTCATGACGACACGAATCGCCATGTGGTCGGGGCCGCGGAACCTGTCGACTGCCATGATGTACAGCTTTGCCGCGCGGGGCGATTGTGCGGCCTGGGACGAGCCGTTCTATGCGGCCTTTCTGGCCGCCACCGGACTTGACCACCCGATGACGGCCGAGATCCTGGCAGCGGGTGAGGCCGACCCGGTCCGCGTCGCCGCCCGCTGTGCGGGCGACGCGCCGGGGGGCGAGCGCTACTTCTACCAGAAGCACATGACGCACCACATGATCCCGGGCTTCCCGCTCGACTTCATGGAGGCCTGCACCAACGTCTTCCTGATCCGCCATCCTGCCAGGGTGATTGCCAGCTATCTGGCCAAGCGCGAGAACCCCACGCTGGAGGATCTGGGTTTCGTGCAGCAGGCCGCGCTGTTTGACCGGGTGGCGGACCGGACGGGCAAAGCGCCGGTGGTGGTGGACAGCGCCGACATCCGCGCCAACCCGCCCGCGGTGCTGGAACGTCTGTGCGCGGCCATCGGCCTGCCCTGGACCGACGCGATGCTGCACTGGCCCGCCGGGCCAAAGCCGTTCGACGGCGCCTTTGCCCCGCACTGGTACGGTGCCGTCCACCGCTCGACCGGATTTGACGCCGCCGAAGGGCCGGTGCCACAGGTCGGCCCCGACCAGCAGGCGCTGCTGGATGCCGCACGACCGATTTATGACCGGCTGCGCGCCCATGCCCTCTGACCCGCCCGACATCACCGAAACGCTGGGTCGCCTGTGGCCCGAGATGCGACGGGCGCAGGGCTTGGCGTGGCTTGGCATCGCTGCACTGGTGGCGCTGGGCCTGCAGGCAATTCCGGGCCTGCTGCGCACGCTTGGCAATGACGGAACCGGAGGCGACGAGGTGCAGACCTGGGTGTTCATGGGCGCCGTCGTGGGGATTGTCCTCGTCTACGGTGCGATCCGTCGACACCACGAACGCATGGTCATGCCCGAACTGGCCCGGACGCTGGGCCTCAGTTACCGTGACAAGGATGCCGGCCTTGTCGCGGCCTTCCCGCCTCGCCTCTTGCCAAAGGCCAGCCAGCGCACGGCAGAAGACGTGCTGCGCGGCCGGATCGGCGACCGTGACGTGACCTTTGCCGAGGTGAAGGTCGAGACGGGCGGAAAGAACTCGACTGTCTTCTTCGATGGCATCGTGATGGAGTTCCAGAACGTCGCGCCGCTGCCCGCCTTCTTTGTTGCGCCGCAGAAAGAGACCGAGGTCGGCTGGTTCGGCACCCGCGGGCGGATCGCGGTGGACGATCTGGTCCGGCTGGACTCGGTTCTGGACGGCAGCGAAGCCTTTGGCGTCTGGGCATCCTCGCAGGACGTGGCGCGGCACCCGGCGTTTCGCGCGGTGTTGCAGCGGCTGACGTCGGTGCATTCCGCCGGCGACATCGGGGCGCGGCTCTACTCTGCCATGTCGGACGGCACGCGCACCTGGGTCGCGATCCGCCAGAAACGCGACCTGTTCCGCATCGGCGGGCTTTTCGCGTCGCGCGATGCAGTGCTGGATGACATCCGCCACGCCTATGACGACATGCAGCAGCCCTACCGGATCGTGACGGCGCTCTTGCAGGCCGAGCAGGATGCCATCGCGGCGGGAACCTCGGTGTAGGTTCTTACCGGGTTGTTGACCCCGAGCGGGTTGGGCTGCAATTGCCAGGCGCCAGCCGCGAACCCCGACGGATGAGGAACCCACACCAAGGTGCTTGTTGTGCCGGTCACGGTCGGGTGCAGATTGTCGTGCGCGTTGCTTCTGGACAGAGGACCGCGGAGCTTGTGGCGGCTTTCGGCGTCGCGGTTCGCTTGGTGCGACCGCCCGCCGTACCAGGCGGCGCACGGCCCCCATTGATGTCATCCGGATCGGCGGAAAGCCCTGGAACCGCACCAGACGGCTGCCCCGAGGTTGCCAAGCGGCTGGCGCCCCACGGAAACAGCCGACCAACGCCTTCATACCATTGGTGAGCCCGACAGGATTCGAACCTGTGACCCACTGATTAAAAGTCAGTTGCTCTACCAACTGAGCTACGGGCCCACGCGGCGCGGTACCTAGTGGGTAGGCCCGACAGGGTCAAGCGGCAAACCCTTGTGGCTGGAAAATCACCTGGGTTGCGCGTATGTGGGCGGCCATGGACCGGACAACCACCCCCTTCCCCCCCGACGGCCTGCCCTTTGCCAAGATGCACGGGGCCGGGAACGACTTTGTCGTGATCGATTCGCGCTTGGGCGCAGGGCGGGTCACCGCCGAGATCGCGCGCCGCGTTGGCGACCGGCACCGCGGCGTGGGATTCGACCAGCTGGCCGAGATCCGCGATGGCGATGGCAGTGACATCGTGCTGGATTTCTGGAACAGCGACGGCACGATGGCCGCCGCCTGCGGCAATGCCACGCGCTGTGTGGCTGCCCGGGTGATGGACGAGACGGGGCGAGACCGGCTGGCGATCCGCACCGCGCGCGGCCTGTTGCACGCGGAACGCCGCGACGGTGCGCTGTGGGTGAACATGGGCGCGCCACTTCTGGGCTGGCAAGATATCCCGCTGTCCGGCCCGATGGACCCCCTGCGCCTGCCGCTGCCGGGCGATCCGGCGGCCGTGGGCATGGGCAACCCGCATTGCATCTTCTTCGTCCCCGATGCGAGTGCCGTGGACCCTGCCACCGAAGGCCCCGGCATTGAACACCACCCCCTGTTCCCGCAGCGCACCAATGTCGAGTTCGCCTCGATCACCGCCCCCGACCGCTTGCGCATGCGGGTGTGGGAACGCGGCACCGGCGTCACGCTGGCCTGCGGCTCGGGCGCCTGCGCCACGGCCGTGGCCGCGCACCTGCGCGGGCTGACCGGGCGGCGCGTCACGCTGGATGTCGACGGCGGCACGCTGGGTGTGGACTGGCGCGCGGATGGTGTCTGGCTGACCGGGCCGGTGGCGCATGTGTTCGACGGCGTGCTGTTGTCATGAACGCCCCTGCGAAACCGCCGGTCTTTGCCACGCTGGGCTGCCGCCTGAACGCCTACGAGACCGCGGCGATGCAGGATCTGGCCGCCGCGGCAGGCGTGCAGGGCGCCGTGGTGGTGAACACCTGCGCCGTCACGGCCGAAGCGGTACGCAAGGCGAAACAGGAAATCCGCCGCCTGGCCCGCGAAAACCCCGGCGCGCCCGTGATTGTGACAGGCTGCGCCGCGCAGACCGAGCCGGAAACATTCGCCGCGATGGCCGAGGTCACGCGCGTTGTGGGCAACCACGAAAAGATGCAGGCCGAGACGTGGTCCGGCATTGCCGTGCCCGACCTGATCGGGGCGACCGAGAAGGTGCAGGTGAACGACATCTTCTCGGTCACCGAAACCGCGGGCCACCTGATTGACGGTTTCGGCCGCCACCGCGCCTATGTGCAGGTACAGAACGGCTGCGACCACCGCTGCACCTTCTGCATCATCCCCTACGGTCGCGGCAATTCGCGCTCGGTTCCGGCCGGTGTGGTGGTGGATCAGGTGAAACGTCTGGTCGGCAAGGGGTTCCACGAGGTGGTGCTGACCGGCGTCGACCTCACCTCCTGGGGGGCCGATCTTCCGGGCCAGCCGCGGCTGGGCGATCTCGTGCTGCGCCTCCTGCGGCTGGTGCCCGACCTTGCCCGCCTGCGCATCAGCTCGATCGATTCGATCGAGGCCGACGACCGGCTGATGGAGGCCATTGCCACCGAACCCCGCCTGATGCCGCACCTGCACCTGTCGCTGCAGCACGGCGATGACCTGATCCTGAAGCGGATGAAGCGGCGCCACTTGCGCGACGATGCGATCCGCTTCTGCGAAGAGGCACGGCGCCTGCGGCCCGGCATCGTGTTCGGGGCCGACCTGATTGCGGGCTTCCCCACGGAGACCGAGTCACATGCCGACAGCACCCTGCGACTGGTGGCCGACTGCGGCCTGACCTTCCTGCACGTCTTCCCCTTCAGCCCGCGCAAGGGCACCCCGGCCGCCCGCATGCCGCAATTGCCCGGCCCGCTGATCCGCGACCGCGCCGCGCGCCTGCGCGCGGCAGGAGAGGCGGCCTTGGCCCGCCATCTGCAATCCCGCATCGGCACGGTCCAGCAGGTGCTGACCGAAGGCCCCCGCCTGGCCCGCTGCCCCGACTTCACCGAGGTCTCCTTCGCCACCGACCAGGCCGAAGGCAGCCTGATGGCTGTCCGCATCGGCGGTGTGCAGGACGGCCGCCTGACTGCGGCCTGACCGCAGCCGCCGCTTGCCCTTTCATCTTGGTCCAAATATCCCACGGGGGACCGGGGGTGCGAAACCTCCGGCGCTGTCCGCCCGCGCGACGCCGGGCCCATGCGGAGTTGCACCGATGACCCAGCGCCTGCACCTTGTCTTTGGCGGCGAACTTGTCGATCCCGCGGGTACCACGTTCCGCGACCCGGCAAACTTGCATGTCGTGGGTATCTTTCCCAGCTACGAGGCCGCCTTCAAAGCCTGGAAGGGCGAGGCGCAGCGCACGGTCGACAACGCCCACATGCGCTACTTCATCGCCAACCTGCACCGCCTGCGCGACGAAGCAAAGCCCGGGTCGGGCACCGAAGAAATCGTCGGCTGAAAGCCGTCTGGCAACCTGGCGGGAATGGCCCATTCCATCGGCCTGACATTGTACAACCTGCGCTTCCGCGCCCGCTTGGTGTCGGCGCCGGACCGCCCGCCCCGGCCCGCTGGCCCGGTGGTTTGGCTGCATGCGCCCAATGCCGATGCCGTGCGGCCGCTGATGGGGCTGGCCCGACGTCTGCTGGTCGGGCGGGCGCTGCAGGTGGTGATGACGGCGCCGGTGCCGGTTCCGCCACTGCTGGGCCTGACCCCCGACATCGTGCCCGACGACACACCCGCTGCGGCTCGGGCCTTCCTGGACCACTGGTCTCCGTCGGTTGCCGTGATTGCGGACGGCGAACTGCGGCCGGCGCTCGTCAGCGTGGCCCAGGATCGGGGGGTGCCGGTGGTGATGGTGGACGCGCGGGAGCCCAGGCTGCCGCGGGGCCGCGACGGATGGTGGCCGGGGCTGACGCGGGGCATCCTGCGTGACGTGCGGCGCGCCTATGCCATCGACGAACCGGCGGCACGCAGCCTGCGCCGCGCAGGGACGCCTTCGCCGGCGGTGGTGGCGTCGGGCCGGATGGAGTTCCCTTCGGCCGCGCGGCCCTGCAACGAGGCCGAACGCGAAGCGCTGGGAAGTCTGGTGGCCACCCGTCCGGTCTGGCTGGCGGCGGGGGTGCCCGAGACCGAGGAGGCACAGGTGATCGAGGCGCACCGTGCGGTACTGCGGCTGGCGCACCGGATGCTGCTGATCGTGGTGCCCGATGACCCGGTGCGCGCCGCGCCGCTGGCCGAGCAGATGGCGCAGGTGGAAGGTTGGGACGTGGCCCGCCGCGCCGCCGACGAAGAGCCGGATGCCGATGTGCAGGCCTATGTTGTTGAAGGAACGGCGGAATACGGGCTCTGGTACCGGCTGGCGCCGGTCACTTTCCTGGGTGGAAGCCTGTCGCCCGGGGGCTGCCGGATTGACCCGGCCGAGCCCGCAGCGCTGGGGTCGGCGGTCATTCACGGGCCTCGCGTGGGGTCGCACGGGGCGTTCCTGGGGCGGCTTGCGGGGGTACAGGCGACGGCGCTGGTGGGGTCGGCGGCGGATCTGGCGGAAGCGCTGGGCGAACTGTTGTCGCCCGACAGGGCGGCGCGGCTGGCTGGTGCTGCCTGGGGTGTTCTGTCGGAAGGGTCCGAGGTTTCGGACCGGATCGCGGCCGAGGTATCACGGCTCGCCCAGTCCGGTCTGGGGGGCTAAGCCATTGCGTGCGCCCGGCTTCTGGACCAACCCGCCGGATGCGCCCGGCCTCGCGGCCCGGCTTCTGGCACCTTTGGCGGCAGTGACGGCAGCGGCGACGGCACGACGTGTGGCGCGGGGTGGCGCGTATCGGGCCGCGGTGCCGGTGATCTGCGTGGGCAACCTCTCGGCAGGCGGGACGGGAAAGACGCCGACGGTGATTGCAATTTTGGAAAGCCTTGCGCGCCAAGGGGTTGCGGGGGCCGTTGTCAGCCGAGGGCATGGCGGGCGGCTGGCCGGGCCGGTGCGGGTGGACCCGGTTCGCCACAGCGCTGCGGATGTGGGGGATGAGCCGTTGCTGTTGGCAGCCTTCGCCCCGGTGGTGGTGGCGCGCGACCGCGCAGCGGGTGTGCGGATGGCCGAGAAGATTGCGGGCACAGGTGCCGTGGTGCTGGATGACGGGTTCCAGAATCCTTCCGTTTTCAAGGACGTGTCGGTCGTGGTGGCGGATGCCGCGCAAGGCTTTGGCAATGGGCGCTGCCTGCCTGCAGGACCATTGCGCGAGCCTGTCGCGGCCGGGTTGGCGCGGGCCAGCCTGCTGTTTTCGCTGGGCGATGCGGCAGCCCAGGCGGCGTTTCAGGCGCGCTGGGGGCATATGATACGTGTGCCGCATCTGACCGGGCAGGTACAGCCGCTGGCGACCGGGATGGACTGGCAGGGCACCCCGGTGCTGGCCTTTGCGGGCATCGCGCACCCGTCCAAGTTCTTCAACACTCTCAAGGGTTTGGGCGTCGATATGCGCGCGACTGTGGCGCTGGATGACCACCAGCCGCTGCCCGAACCCCTGGTGCAGCGCCTTGCGGCGCAGGCGGCGGGTCTGGGTGCGCAGTTGGTGACGACCGAGAAAGACGCCGTGCGCCTGCCACCCGGATGGCGCGGCAAGGTGATGGTGTTGCCGGTGCGGCTGCGTGCGGATGATCCCGAGGCGATGGACTTGGCTGTCGCCAAGGGCCTGCGGACGCTGGGTTAATCCGGACAAGAACGGCGCGCGGCACGTCTTCCCCGCGTCTTCCTTCTGTCCTCCCCTGCGCGGGCTGCCGGGCCGTTAACCGCAACGGGCGAATCGGGGGCCAGGTGCAGGCCCTTTGCCCGCGTTATCGCTGTCGCATGGCGATTCGCAGCAGGGTGCGTTCGACCATGGGCCAGTCGGGCGTGGGGTTTGACGACCGAAGGGCGGCATCGGTTTCGAGGAGGGCGGCGAGGGCCTGTTCGACGCGTTGCGTGGGCCAGTTCTGGCCGCTGCGGGCCAGCACGTCGCGCAGGCGGAAGGGCACGCCGCGGCCGCGGGCCATGAGCGTGCCGCTGTCGGCGCCGCTGCCGGGCATGGCGCGCAGCACGCGCTGCACGGCCAGCACGGTGCCCACCGGTGTGGCGCCCTGACCGATGAGCCGCCGCAAGAGCCGGGGAATGTCGCTTGCGCGATCTTCGACCAGCGCATGTGCCAGGTCGGTGTCGTCGGCCTCGGCCGTGAGCGGGGCGACGGCTTCGACCTCGGCCACGCTCAGCGGGGTGGGGTCGCCCAGCTTGTAGAGCGCCACCCGTTCCAGCGTGCGGCGGAAATCGCCCGCATCAAGGCTGCGCCCCAGCGCGACGATTTCGGCCAGCACCTGCGGTGCGGGGCGGGGGAGGCACGCACGGGAAAGTTCGGCCGCAACCTCTTCCGGTCCCGGCGGGTCGTCGTAGACCGCAATGCTGACAGACAGGGGGTGGTCCTCGGCCACCTTGCGCAGGGCGGATTTGGCGGGCAGGGCAGAGGCCGTCATCACCAGATGCGCGTCGCCGGTGCGCCAGTCGGCCAGTGCTGCCTGCAGCATGGGCGCCATGCCGTCGGTTGCGTCATCCACCACCACCACGCGCGGCCCGGGGAAAAAGGCAGGCGAGCGCAGCGCGTCGCCCAGGGCGGCGGGGTCGCGGCGGGCTTCGGACGCGGGCAGACGCGACAGGCGCATTTCGGCCTCGGCCCCTGGCCCGGCCAGCGCCGCTACGGCCTCGGCCCGTTTCTGCTGCACGCGACTGGTGTCGTCGCCGTGGATCAGCAACGCGGCCTTTGTGGCGTCGGGCGCGGCGGGGTAGCGGGCGGCTGCGGCGCCTTGCAGTTTCATGGCGGGGGGGCAATGCCGGCGGCCGCGGCGATGAGGCGGGTGGAGACCTGATCGGCCAGAATGCGCATGAGGCGGAGTTCGGCGTCTTCCTCGGCCGCCAGAACGGCAACGGTCGAGCCGGTGGCAGACCACGAGGTGAAGGATTCGGCGGTGCCCTGCAGGGGCTTCGCGCCATCGACCAGCGGCACGAGTTTCCAGTCGGCGCGCCCTGTCAGATTGAACCGGGTGACGGCGTTTTCGGTGGTGATGGCCACGCCAGTCCGGTTCAGGGTGATGGAGTAGTCAAGCCGCCAGCAGGGCGCTGCGGGTCGGCCCAGACGTTCCTCGATCTGGCGCACGAAGTCGAATTCGGCACGATCAGTTGGCTCGCCGGTGGCCACACGGTTGCGCAGGGCGCTGGCGGCGCCGGTGGGGCCGTAGGCGGGGGCAAAGCCGCAGGCCGCCAAGAGCGGCAGAAGCACAAGGGTGCGGCGGTCAGGCGACCACATTGACGATCCGGCCCGGCACGACGATCAGCTTTTTCACCGGGCGGCCCTCCATGAAGCGCTGCACCGTCGCGTCGGCCAGGACGAGGCGTTCGACCTCGGCCGCGGGCATGTCCTTGGGCACGGTGATGTCGGCGCGGCGCTTGCCGTTGATCTGGATGGGCAGGGTGACGCTGTCGTCCACCAGCAGGGCCGGGTCGGCCTTGGGCCAGGCGGCCTGCGCGACAAGGCCGGTGCCGCCGGTCATGGCCCAGACCTCTTCGGCCAGGTGCGGCACGAAGGGGGCCAGCAGTTGCGCCATGGTGCGCAGGGCGGCGCGGCGGGCGTCGGGGCCTGCGTCGGACCGGCCCACGGCATTGGCAAAGGTGTAGAGTGCGGCGATGGCCTTGTTGAAGGCAAAGCCTTCGATGCCCGCTGTGACATCGGCGATGGCGCGGGCCGCGGCGCGGCTCAGGTCGTGATCGGCCGGGGTGGCAGGGCCTTCGGCGCGGCTCGCCTCATCCGCCATGCGCCATATACGCGACAGGTGCTTGTGTGCGGCCTCGGCGCCCGATGCCGTCCATTCCACGTCGCGTTCGGGCGGGCTGTCGGACAGCACGAACCAGCGCGCGGTATCGGCGCCGAACTTCGTGACGATCTCGACCGGGTCGACGACGTTCTTCTTGGATTTCGACATCTTGGCGGAGGGGATGATTTCCACCGCCGAGCCGTCCTGCAGCGTGGCGCCGGTTTCGCTGCGGATGATGTCTTCGGGCAGGTGGTAGACCGGGCGCCCCTGCACGTCGCGCGTCATGTAGATTTCGTGTGTGACCATCCCTTGGGTGAACAGCGCGTTGAAGGGCTCGATGGCCTTCTGCGGCAGGTGGCCGGTTTTCGCCATCGCGCGGGCGAAGAAGCGGGAATACAGCAGGTGCAGGATCGCGTGTTCGATGCCGCCGATGTACTGGTCGACGTTCATCCAGTAATCGGCGTCGGCCATCACCGTGGGGGTGGCGGCGTGGGGCGCGGTAAAGCGGGCGTAGTACCAGCTGCTGTCAACGAAGGTGTCCATCGTGTCCGTCTCGCGCCTTGCCGGTTGGCCGCACTGCGGGCAGGCCACGTTGCGCCAGGTGGGGTGACGGTCCAGCGGGTTGCCGGGTTGGTCGAACGCCACGTCGTCGGGCAGGCGGACCGGCAGGTTTTCCTTCTTCTCGGGCACCGTGCCGCAATCGACGCAATGCACCACCGGAATCGGGCAGCCCCAGTAGCGCTGGCGCGACACGCCCCAGTCGCGCAGGCGGTACTTGGTGACGCCCTGGCCGTAGCCGTTCTGTTCCGAATGGGCGATGGCCGCGGCAATCGCCTCGTCCCCGGTCAGCGTGCCGGTCACGCCGCCGAAGCCGCGGATGTAGGTGACGCGTTCCGATTTCATCGGCACAAAGGCCTCGACCAGAACGGTCTCTTCAGCCCCTTCGGTCACGAATACCGGTGGGATCGCCAGACCGTACTTGGTGGCAAAGTCGAAGTCGCGCTGGTCGTGCGCGGGGCAGCCGAAGATGGCGCCGGTGCCGTAGTCCATCAGGATGAAGTTGGCGATCCAGACCGGCAGTTCCCAGTTCGGGTCCAGCGGGTGCTTCACGCGGATGCCGGTGTCGTAGCCGATCTTCTCTGCCGTTTCGATTTCCTCGGCCGAGGTGCCGCCCTTTCGGCATTCGGCAACGAAGGCCGCGACCTGTGGGTCGGCCTCGAGCGCCTTGGCCAGCGGGTGGTCGGGCGAGATGGCGGCGAAGGACGCGCCCATCAGCGTGTCGGGGCGAGTGGTGTAGACGTCGAGTTTCTCGAAGCCCGCGGGGGCGCCGACGGTGTCGAAGGCGAACTGCAGCCCGCGCGACTTGCCGATCCAGTTCGCCTGCATCAGGCGCACCTTTTCCGGCCAGCCAGTGAGGCCGTCCAGCGCCGACAGGAGTTCGTCGGAGTAGTCGCTGATCCTGAAGAACCATTGCGTCAGCTCGCGCCGCTCGACCGCCGCGCCTGACCGCCAGCCCCTACCGTCGATCACCTGTTCGTTGGCCAGCACCGTCATGTCGACCGGGTCCCAGTTCACCACCGCGGACTTCCGCGTCACCAGCCCGGCCGCCAGCATGTCGAGGAACATGGCCTGCTGTTGGCCGTAATACTCCGGGTCGCAAGTGGCGAATTCGCGGGACCAGTCGATCGACAGGCCCAGCGGTTTCATCTGCGCGCGCATGTCGGCGATGTTGGAATAGGTCCAGTCCTTGGGGTGGCCGCCGCGTTCCATCGCGGCATTCTCGGCAGGCATCCCGAAGGCGTCCCAACCCATCGGGTGCAGCACCGAATAGCCCTGCGCCGCCTTGGTGCGCGCCACCACGTCGCCCATGGTGTAGTTGCGCACATGCCCCATGTGAATGCGCCCCGAGGGGTAGGGGAACATCTCGAGCACATAGTACTTCGGCCGCGACGGATCGGCCTTTGCCAGGAACACCCCCCCGGCATCCCAGGCGGCCTGCCATTTCGGTTCGCTGGCGGCGGGGTCGTAGCGGGTCAATTCCGGGCCTCATGCTGCGGGACGTGCGGCGGTTATACGCGGGCCGCGCGCGGCGTCCAGCGCAAGGGTTGCACGGGTGCACAGGCCGGGTCGCCGATTCGCAGATTGTGGCAATGGTCCGCCCGTCCTACCTGTGGTCCAAACGATGGAGACGGCGATGGACCTGGAACTGGGCCTTGATACCTTTGGCGATGTGACCCACGGGCCGGACGGACGGCCGCAGTCCCATGCGGCGGTGCTGCGCGAGGTGGTGGAGCAGGGCGTGGTGGCCGATCAGGCCGGGGTCGATGTGATCTCGCTGGGCGAGCATCACCGGCCCGACTTTGCGGTGTCGGCGCCCGAGGTGGTGCTGGCGGCGATCGGTGCGCGCACCGACCGCATCAAGCTGGGGTCAGGCGTGACGGTGCTGTCGTCGGACGATCCGATCCGGGTGTTCCAGCGGTTTTCCACGCTGAACGGCATGACCGGTGGGCGGGCCGAGGTGATTGCGGGGCGCGGGTCGTTCATCGAAAGCTTTCCGTTGTTCGGTTACGACCTGCGTGACTACGAGCGGCTGTTCGAAGAGAAGCTGGACCTGTTCGTGCGGTTGACGCGCGAGGAGCGCGTGACGTGGGAAGGCACCCACCGCCCGCCGCTGAACGCCCAGGCGGTCTACCCGCCCACCGATTCGCCGCTGCGCACCTGGGTGGGTGTGGGGGGCAGCCCCGAATCGGTCGTGCGGGCGGTGCGACACGAATTGCCCCTGATGCTGGCCATCATCGGCGGGCCTTCGTCGCGGTTCCGGCCCTATGTGGACCTGTATCACCGGGCGTGGACCCAGCTTGGCAGGCCTGCAAAGGGCGTTGGCGTGCATTCGCCCGGCTTCGTTCTGGAAACAGACGAGGCCGCGCGCGAGGCCTACTGGGCTGGCTACAAGCCCATGCACGACACCATCGGGCGCGAGCGGGGCTGGCCGCCCATGACGCGGGCCGATTTCCTGCGCGAGGTCGAGGGGGGCGCGATGTACGTGGGCAGTCCCGATACGGTGGCGCGCAAGATTGCGACAACGGTGCGTGGCCTGGGGCTGGCGCGGTTCCAGCTGAAGTATTCGGCCGGGCCTTTGGCGCAGGGGCAGATGCTGGAATGCATCCGCCTTTATGGCGAACGGGTGATCCCCATGGTGCGCGACATGCTGGCAGCCGAGAAGGCGGCGTAGGGTGGGCAATCTGCCCACCTTTGGCGCCGCGTGGGCAGATTGCCCACCCTACAGGTTGGAATCCTGGATGCGCAGCTGGCGCGCGCGGGTCAGGATAGCGTCTTCGACGGCGCGCTGGGTGTCGGCGCTGACCGGGGCGCCGCCCGCGGTTTGCAGTGCGACCCGCAGCGAGCGGGCGTCCAGCGCCGGGTCCTGTACATAGATCGTGGCACGGTAGGCCGCGCCGCCGCCCGGCGGACGTCCGTAGCCGGTGACGATGACGCCAGTAAATGGGTCGACCGATTCTACCGGCAGGAAGCTCAGAACATCCAGTGCGGCGGTCCAGAGGTACTTGTTGACCTCGACCGTGGTGTTCGGATTGTCGCCGCCGCCGAACAGCGTGCGCAGTGACGTCGAGTTGCCGTCGAGCCGTTCCTCGCGCGTTTGGGCGTTGAGCTGGCCCTGTTTCGTGGTGGGTTCCGCCACCTGGCGGCCACCGCCGCCGCCAAACCCGCCGCAGCCGGTAACAAGTGCCGCAACCCCAAGAAAAGCAACGAGTTTTCCAAGCGTTTGCAAGACTGTTCCACCACGACCCAGTTGTCTTTCTGCCTTCCTATCAGGGGGGGGTGCGCCCGACAAGGCGTTTCCAAAATGTGAACAATATGGCGAGATCGCGGCAGGTTACGGGGAGTGTGGCGTGACTGTGGCAAGACTGCACCAAAAGCGGCGATGTTGGGGCGAGGCGGGCGCCGAACCTTGCATTGCGGCGGTTCAGGGGGGAGATATGCGGCATACCCAGTTCGGAGTTCCCCGAGTTGGGCTCGTTTGACACAACGAAGGAAACCGAAATGAAAAAGGCACTTCTTGCCACCGCTGCGCTTCTGTCGGGCGTCGGCGCTGCCTATGCCGAAAACGGCGTGTCGTTCAGCGGCAATGCGCGCTTTGGTCTGGAATTCTCCAGCCCGGACGTCGGCGACTCGGATACCAACGTGGACGTCCGTCTGCGTTTCAACATCAACGCAGAGAAAGAAACCGACGCCGGCGTGAAGTTCGGTGGCCGTATCCGTCTGCAGTACGATGACGGCGCAGGCTACCTGGCCAGCGTGACCACCACGACCGTTGGCGGCGTGACGACCACGACGACCGCGAACGGCGGCGGCGCCCGCCTGTCGGCCGCCTATGTCTACGCCGAAGCCTCGGGCTTCCGCGTCGAAGTCGGTAACGCGAACGCCGCGTACGACTCGGCCGGCCTGATGTACAACTCGGAAGTCGGCACCGGCTACTATGGTTCGTCGAACGGCAACCCGCTGGGCAGCTACTACGACTTCTCGTCGGGCCCCTACAGCGCCGCCGAGCGCAACCGGATGGGTCTGTACATCGAGTACGGCGTTGGTGACCTGACCGCCCGTCTGTCGTGGATCACCCCCGACCAGACCGCTGACGACACCGACGACGAAGTCTCGGTCTCGTTCGACTACTCGACCGGCCCGTTCTCGGTCTCGCTCGCCGCGGCTCAGAACGGTGGCGGCGTGGCTGACAACGATCTGTTCTTCCTGGGCGCCCAGTACGCCATCAACGACAACGCCAACGTCGGCATCCTGTTCAACGACAACGGCAGCGCCGGCGGCGTGGACGTTGGCTCGACGATCACGATCTACGGCAACGTTGCCTTTGGTGCGACCACGGTCCAGGGCTATGTGACCTCGATCGACAGCGAAACCGTGACCGAAGACGTGGCGATCGGCATCGGCGCCAACTACGACCTCGGCGGCGCCTCGCTGGGTGGCTCGATCGAGAGCGACTTCGCCGGCGGCACCTTCGCCAAGCTCGGCGTGGGCTTCTCGTTCTGATCCTTCCAGGATCGACAGAATGGAAGAGCGGGCTTTGGCCCGCTCTTTTCATTTCCGGGGGTTGCCCTTGGCGGTGTGGGGCCGACATGCTGGGTGGGCGAACTGCCGGGGGTGCCGATGCCACTGAGCCTGATCCGATCCCGTCTGGAGGCCGCCTGTGCCGCCTGCGGACGTGACCCTGCGGGGGTGACTCTGATTGCCGTGTCGAAGGTGCAGGCTGCCGACCGTGTGCGGGCTGTGCTGGACGAAGGGCAGCGGGTGTTTGGCGAGAACTATGTGCAAGAGGCGGCGGGCAAGTGGCCCGCCTGGCGCGCGGCCTATCCGGGCGTGCGGGTGCACATGATTGGCCCGCTGCAAACGAACAAAGCCAAGCAGGCGGTGGAGTTGTTCGATGCCATCCACACGCTGGACCGCCCCTCGCTGGCCGAGAGGCTGGCGCGGCTGGCCGAGGCGCGGGGCGCCTGCCCCGACCTGTTCGTGCAGGTGAACACGGGCGAGGAACCGCAGAAGGCGGGATGTCTGCCGGGTGAGGCGGACGCGTTCATTGCGGCGGCGCGGGGCATGGGGCTGCCGGTGGCAGGGCTGATGTGTATTCCGCCCGAGGACCAGGATCCGGTACCGCATTTCCGCATGCTGCGCGCGATGGCCGAACGGAACGGGCTGGCGGGGCTGTCGATGGGCATGTCGGCCGACTTTGCCGCGGCGGTCGCCCAGGGCGCAACGCATGTGCGGGTGGGCAGCGCGATTTTCGGGGCGCGGGCCAGGGTGTGATGGACAGGCTGCCAATGGCCCGCGGCACGGGATGCCGCGGGCCTTGGCCGCAAGGTATCAGGCGAACAGGAAGTCGGACGCCCCGAGGTGCCCGACGCCGATGCCTTCCAGAGTGACCGATGTGCCCGGCCCGAAGTCGATGACAACGGCGGCGCCGTGGTCGTCAATCAGTGCCTTCAACGCGCGGAAGCTTTCGATTCCAAGCGCCGAAACGTCGATGAGGTCCCGGCCTGCCTGGAAGTCGTGGATCGTATCGTCGCCGCCACCCGGGGCAAAGACAAACGTATCCGACCCGCCACCGCCGGTCAGGTTGTCGTCGCCCTGGCCGCCGCCGATGACGTCATCTCCCGCGCCGCCCGAAACCTTGTCGCGCCCGCTGCCACCGTTCAGCGTGTCGTTGCCCGAATTGCCGGACAGGTTGTCGTTTCCCGATCCGCCAAGCACGACGTCGGCGCCGGTGCCACCCAGAATGGTGTCGGACCCGCCGTTGCCGTCGGCCCAGTCAGTGGCCTTGCCGAGGGTGATGAAGTTGGCACGGTCGTCGGCCACCACGAAATCGGGGTTGCCCGCGAAGTTCGGCAGGTCGACCGGCAGAAGCACACCGTTGATCACGTGCACCACACCGTTGGCGGCCTGGATGTCGGTGGCGATCAGGGCGGGGTCGGGGCGGCCGCGGTCGGCATCGACCAGCGTGGTGCCGTTCAGGGAAAGGTCGGGGCCCAGAAGTGTGGTGACCGAGCCGTTGGCCAGCACCTGCGCCGCCTGCAGGGATTCCCCGGCGACGTGATAGAGCAGGATATCGGTGAGCAGGGGGACCGGATCCCCGCCGCCGACAAGCAGTGAAAGCGATTCCGCCAGATAGGCAAAGGCGCCATCTTCGCCGCCGCGGTAGCCCAAGCCCTGCGCAAGCCGCAGGAAGGCGGCATCGGTGGGGGCGAACACGGTGAAGTCACCGGCACCGTCCAGCGTGCCTGCCAGACCGGCGGTGGTGACAGCCTGCAAGAGGATGTCGAAATCGGCTCCGTTGCTGTCGGGCGCGCCACCGCTGGCGGCCACGATGCCTGCAATGCTGGGCGCGTCGTTGCCCGGCACGTCGAAGGGCAACAGCACGCGGTCGATCACATGCACGATGCCGTTGTCGGCGCCGATGTCCGTTTGCACCAGCGCGGGGTCGATCAGGTCGGGCTCGTTGTCCACCAGCGTGGGGCCGTCGGCGGTGAAGGGGGCGCCGTTCAGCGTGGTCACAGTGGGATGCGCCGCGATGTCGGCCAGCGTCTGCGACCCGGCAGCGACGTGATACAGGATGACGTCGCGGATCGTCTCGGGCGACAGGGCGCCGACCAGGAAGCCGGTGACGGCGGCTTCATCATCGGCCGCGCCGACATAGCCGAGGTCGGAGGCAAGACGGGCGAAGGCGGCGTCGGTGGGCGCAAAGACGGTGAGGTCGACGGCGGCGTCCGACAGGGTGGGAAGCAGGTTGGTGCCGGGAAGCTGCGCGTCCACATAGGACAGCGCGTTCACCAGAACGTTGAAGCGGGTGTCGCCCGCGGCGATGGCGGCGATGGTGGGCATGGTTCTCTCCCTTGTATGGTTGGCGCGGGTGGGGCGCAGGGGCGGGGGCCGGAAGCCCCCGCCCGCACCGGAGTCAGTTCACGACCGTCTCAGATCACGGCCGTTCCAGATCACGACGGCGGCAGGATCACGCTGTCGATGACGTGGATAACACCGTTGGTGGCGGCCACATCGGGCGCCGAGATGACGGCGCCGTTCACCTTCGGGCCGCCGTCCAGCGTGATCGTCACTTCGCCGCCCTGCACGGTGGCGGCCTTCATGCCTTCGGTCAGGTCGGTCGACATCACCTTGCCTGCCACGACGTGGTAAGTGAGGATCGCCACCAGCTTGTCTTTGTTCTCGGGCTTCAGCAGGTCTTCAACGGTGCCTGCGGGCAGTGCGGCGAAGGCCGCGTCGGTGGGTGCGAAGACGGTGAACGGGCCTTCGCCCTTCAGCGTGTCCACCAGGCCGGCGGCCTGCACGGCAGCGACAAGGGTGGTGAAGCTTCCGGCGCCGACCGCCGTATCGACGATGTCCTTGGCATGACCGTCGGCCAGCGCGGGCATGGCGAAGGTGGTGGCGGCGGCGAATGCGAGGAAGGTTCTGCGGATCATTGGTGTCTCTCCCGTTATGATCAGCCAATCGGTGTTGGCAGGGTAGAGACGCGCCGCGGGGCCGGGCGGATGCGGCTCAACATCGCGCGGGCGATGGTTGACGCAGGCTGCGTGCGCGCTAAGCCGCAGAATTTCCGCAGTTCCACTGAATGTTGTGTGAACCGAGTTGACGGGATGTGATGTAACCGCGACGCATGGGTTTCAATGGATGGCGGAAACGTGAGGAAACCCGAAGACCTGCCGCGCGTATCAGGCATTGAAGGAAATGGAGGCCGGAATGGCGATGCGCTGGAAGAACGATCTGAGCTGGGCCGATGTGACACCGAAGGCCATGTGGATGTCGCGCCGGGCGCTGCTGGCCGGGGCGGCGGGCATGGCGCTGGCGGGGCGGGCCGCGGCGGCCGGGTTTTCCACTGACGAGGAGCCGACCTCGAAGGACGACATCACGTCGTACAACAACTTCTACGAGTTCGGTTATGACAAGTCCGACCCCGCAAGGTACGCCGGTGCGCTGACGACGAAGCCGTGGTCGATCGAGATCGGTGGGTTGGTGGACAAGCCGGGCACCTACGGGCTGGACGAACTGCTGGCCGGAGAAACCCCGGAAGAGCGCATCTACCGCTTCCGCTGCGTCGAGGCCTGGTCGATGGTGGTGCCGTGGCAGGGGTTCGAGCTGAACCGTCTGCTGACGCGCTTGGGTGTGCAGCCGGACGCGAAATTCATCGCCTTCGAAACACTGCTGCGCCCCGAGGAGATGCCGGGCCAGCGCGGCGGCGGCATTGAATGGCCCTACCGAGAGGGGCTGCGCATTGACGAGGCGATGCATCCGCTGACCATCCTGGCCACCGGCCTGTACGGCGAGCCGATGCCCAACCAGAACGGCGCGCCGATCCGGCTGGTGGTGCCGTGGAAGTACGGCTTCAAGTCGATCAAGAGCATCGTGAAGATCACCGCGATGGCCGAGATGCCGCAGACCACGTGGAACATGCTGCAACCTTCGGAGTACGGGTTCTATTCCAACGTGAACCCCGAGGTGGATCACCCGCGCTGGAGCCAGGCCAGCGAGCGACGGATCGGCGGCGGGTTCTTCGCGCCGCGCATCGATACGCTGATGTACAACGGCTATGCCGAGCATGTGGCAGGCCTGTACGCAGGCATGGACCTGAGGGCGAACTACTGATGGCACAGGATATCAATGCGGCCCTGAGGCGGATACCGCCGGGGGCGGTGTACCTGCTGGGCCTGTTGCCGCTGGCCTGGCTTGTGGCACAGGGGTTTGCCGGAGGGTTGGGCGCCGACCCGGTGAAGACCGTCGAGCAATCGCTGGGCCTGACGGGGTTGCAGCTGATCGTGGCCGGGCTCTGTGTGACTCCGCTGCGCGTGGCGACGGGGATCAGCCTGTTGCGGTTCCGCCGCGCGCTGGGGCTGCTGGCCTTCCTCTATGTGGCACTGCACCTGATGGTCTGGGTGCTTCTGGATCTGCAATTGCGCTGGGCCGAAATGGGCGCCGACATCGCAAGGCGCCCCTACATTCTGGTCGGCTTCATCGGCTTCCTGCTGATGGTGCCGCTGGCGGTCACCTCGAACGACCGGGTCGTCCGGCGGATGGGGGCGCTGGCCTGGCGGCAGCTGCACCGGTTGACCTATGTGGTGGCACTGGCGGGGGCGATTCACTTCCTGTGGCTGGTCAAGACATGGCGCGCCGAACCGGTGGTCTATCTGGCCGCGATTCTGGCGCTGCTGGGGGTGCGGGCCGTGCTGGCGCTGCGACGACGCACGGCCTGACGCGCAACGAAGTTGCCACAGCTGCGGCGGCTTTGTGGCAAATCATGCCGCAACCCCAACATATTGGGCCATTTTCGACCGGGCGGAAAAAATTGTCATACGGCTGTCTTTTTCCTCTTGCGGCGCGTTTCAGCGCTCCGTAAATAGCCCCTCACCGAGACGACGGCGGCGACGCTGACGATCTGGGACGCAGCCGAAAGACTGCAGACACTATCGGAGACAGGCGGTTGGTTGCGCCAAGAGGTTGGCGCACTGGCCGTTTTTTATCCGCTGCTTTTTGAAACTGTAATGCAGGAAGGGATATGCGGGTGGTTCGGGCGCATCGGC
>CAZLIC010000063.1:0-26906 GCA_964559535.1 uncultured Rhodobacterales bacterium | reverse complement strand
CGAAGAACTGACCGCCTTCACCGCAACCGTTGCAGTTCGACCTTGAATCCGCCTTTTGTCACAGCCCGCGCGCAAGCCGTTGTTTTTCAACGGTTTCGCAAACCGCACCCATCAAAACCTTTTGTCACCGCTCACCCCTCAATTCCTGCGGCCCGGCACGACGGAATCGCTTGAGAAGATACCAACTGGTTGGTATGTTTCCTGTCATCGTCAGGTCAGGGAGGAACGGGACATGGCCGATCAGATGGATACACCGCAGCAGCGGCCGGAAGAACGCGTGATGCAGGGGGTGATCCCTTATCTTGCCATGGGCGGGAAGGCGGGCGATGCGGCGGATTTCTATGTCCGGGCCTTTGCGGCCAAGGACATCGGGCGAATGCCGCTGGAAGGCGGGGCGGGGCTGATGCACGCGCAGGTCACCATCAACGGTGGGACTCTGATGATGACCGATTATTCCATGTCGAGCGCGACCGATGCCCCGCCGATGGCCAGCGGGCACCTGCAACTGGTGGTGGGCGACGGGCAGATGTGGTTCGACCGCGCCGTGGCGGCGGGCTGTACCGTGCTGGAGCCGTTCGGGCGGCAGTTCTGGGGCGATGACTGGGGGCTGCTGCAGGACCCCTTCGGCATCAAGTGGGCGGTGCTGACCCCGGGGCCGGAACAGGTGCAACCATGACCCATGCCGTGCGCACCTGCCTGTGGTTCGAGAGCGGGCGCGGCCGCGAGGCCGCCGCGTTTTATGTCACGCTGATCCCGGACAGCCGGGTTGAGCGTGTGTTCACCAGCGACAAGGGCGGGCCTGACGGGAAATCGACCTTCTCGGTGATCGATTTCACGCTGGGCGGGGTTCCCTACCAGCTTCTGGATGCCGGGCCGATGTTTCCGCAAAGCGAGGCGGTGTCGATCTCGGTCGAGACGGACGACCAGGCGGAATCGGACCGGCTGTGGTATGCGCTGACGGCCGATGGCGGGCAGGAAAGCGCCTGCGGCTGGCTGAAGGACAAGTATGGCGTGTCGTGGCAGGTGTTCCCGCGGCGGCTGACCGAACTGACGCTGAGTGCCGACCGGAAGGTGTCCGAGGCGGCGATGGCGGCGATGATGACGATGGGCCGCATCGACATGGCCGTGATCGAGGCCGCGGTGGCCGGGGTGGCATGAGCGGACGACCGGGGCGCGGCGAGGCGCGGCTGCGGCTGTTGCAGGCCGCGACCGCGCTGATCCGTGCCAAGGGGTATTCCGGCACCAGCGTGGACGAGGTCTGCGCCGCGGCGGGGGTGACGAAGGGCGCGTTCTTCCATCACTTCGCGTCGAAAGAGGCGCTGGGGATTGCCGCGGTGCAGATGTGGACCGAGGTGACCGGTCAGATGTTCGCTGCTGCCGACTATCACGCGCGGCCCGATCCGCTGGACCGCGTGCTGGCCTATCTGGACCTGCGCCGCGATCTGGCCCGGGGCAGTGCGGCCGAATATTCCTGCCTGGCCGGGACGGCGGTGCAGGAGATGCACGCGGCCAGCCCCGCGATCCGCGAGGCGGCGCGCGTGTCGATCGAAAGCGGGGCGGCGCATGTCGAGCGTCATCTGGCCGAGGCGCTGGCGGCGCATCCGGTGCCGGGGGTGACGGCGGCGGGGTTGGCCGAGTTCATGCAGGTGGTGATCCAGGGCGGGATCGTGGTGGCCAAGGCCAAGGACGACCCGGCGGCGCTGGTGGCGGCCATCGGGCAGATGGAACGCTACCTGCGGGGCCTTTTCGGGCGCATCTGACGGGATTTCACGGGAAACCGGTCAAACGCGGACGGGAGCAGCGGGATTTCATGGGATGAAATCGGTCCGCGAATCACTGCGGCGTGAACAGGGCGTGAACATCGGCGGGGATTTGCCGGGTTGATTGAAATGTTCGTGCTAAGTTCGCATCAACTTGGCTGTGTGCTGCGTCGGGTGTGCAGGCGGCTGGGAAACTCCGGGAACGTACGGGAACGCCGAAATCCCCTAGATATGGTGGCCTTCGCAGCGCCTGCGCCGAGGTCTAGCTGTGTTCGACTGGCCTGACGCGCAAGATGCTGTTTTTCGGGCGGTCCGGGAACAAGATATACCCATCTGCTCCCAAAGATTCCCGTTGCTTCCCAATGTTTCCCAATGCATAAACTGTTTCCACAGAGGCAGGCGGGCTGAAGGCGAATAGGGGCGAACGAAACGACCCCGAAACGGCAAAACGGCAGTGTCATACGGGCAAGCCCATCTGCCTCTGGAACAAGAAGATCCGGCGCGCCGCGAGCAGCATCCCCCAAGATGGGCGTGCGTGGCTGGACATCCCGGGAACGGGACAGGGCGGCGGATCGGGCATGGCAGCTGTCCGGTCCGCCGTTGTCCGTTCCGGGGGGTGGTGAAACGGGGACGGAGACGTGGCCGAGGCCTTCCGCAACGAACACGAACAGAAGATGGACGCCAAGGGGCGCGTCTCTGTTCCTGCGGAATTCATCCGGGTGCTCAAGGCAGGCGATCCCACGATTTCGGCCGAAAAGCCGCGGCCCGGCATGGTGCTGGTGATGGGCGGCAGCAAGCCCTGTGTCCAAGGCTACACCATTTCGGCGATGGCGAGAATCACCGCCGGCATCGAGCGGATGGCCCATAGCGATCCGAAGAAGCCACTGTTGCAGCATTACTACGGCACGCAGTCGGCGCAGGTCGAGGTGGGCGATGACGGGCGCATCGTGCTGCCGCCCAAGGCGCGGGCCTGGCTGGCGCTGACCGAACCGCGCGAGGCGCAGACGGTTTTCGCCGGAGCCATCGAGAAATTCGAGATCTGGACGCTGGGCGAATACGCCAAGGAAGCGGCGGCATTTGCGGCCCTGGCGGCCAAGCTGATCCCGGCGGGCGCCGACATCTCGGCGCTGCTGCCCGACTTCTACCCGGAGGGCTGAGGTGCAGATGCGTGTCCCGGATGCCCCCCGCGCGCCGCATGTGCCGGTGCTGCTGGGGCCGCTTCTGGCGGCTTGCGCTCCGGTTCATGGGCTGTGGCTGGACGGCACCTTTGGCGCGGGCGGCTATGCGGTGGGACTGCTGCAGGCGGGGGCTGACCGGGTGATCGGCATCGACCGCGATCCGCTGGCGCACCAGATGGCGGCACCGATGTTGGCACAGTGGGGCGGGCGGCTGCAGCTGGTGCAGGAGACGTTCGGGCATCTGGCGGATGTGGCACCCGAACCGCTGGACGGCGTGGTGCTGGACCTGGGCGTGTCGTCCATGCAGCTGGACCTGGCCGAGCGCGGGTTTTCCTTCATGCGCGACGGCCCCCTGGACATGCGGATGAGCCAGCATGGCGAGAGTGCGGCCGATCTGGTGAACCACGGCGACGAAGGCCTGCTGGCCGACATCATCTATCACTTCGGAGAGGAGCGGGCGGCGCGGCGGATTGCGAAGGCGATTGTCACGGCGCGGGCGCTGCGGCCCATCGAGACGACGGCGCGGCTGACCGAGGTGGTGTGCGACGCGCTGCCCCGCCCGCGGCCGGGGCAGAGCCACCCCGCGACGCGCACCTTCCAGGCCATCCGCATTGCAGTGAATGCCGAGTTCCAGGAACTGGTGGACGGGCTGGCCGGGGCCGAGCGGGCGCTGAAGCCGGGCGGGTTGCTGGCCGTGGTGACGTTTCATTCGCTGGAGGACCGGATCGCGAAGCGGTTCTTTCAGGCCACGGCGGGCGGTGAGACTGGCAACCGGCACGCCCCGGCACCCGTACAGACCGAGGCGCGGTTCGTGCCTGTCACCCGCGGCGCCGTCGGCCCCGACGAGGACGAGCTTGCCGCGAACCCGCGCGCGCGTTCGGCCAAGCTGCGCGTGGGCCGGCGCACGGCCGCGGCTGCCCGTGCCCCGGACCTTGCGACGCTGGACGTGCCCGTTCTGCCCACCCGCCGCCCGACGAAGGACCGCCGTTGATGCGACCGTTGATCGCTGTACTGACCCTGTTGTCCATCATGGCGCTGGCCTTCTGGGCCTACCGCGAGAACTATGCCACGCAGGCGTCGCTGCGCGAGATGGAGCGGCTGCAGAAAGAGATCGGCGACCTGCGCGAGGCACTGACGCTGCAGAAGGCGGAATGGGCCTATCTGAACCGCCCCGAACGGCTGCGCGACCTGGTGGCGCTGAATTTTGAACGCGTGCCGCTGCTGCCGCTGGACCCGGGCCAGTTCCGCAAGGTGGAAGACGTGGCGCTGCCGCTGCCGCCCCTGCCCGACCTGCCGTTTGCGCCCGACCTGAATGCCGTCGATGTGTCCGGAATGTTGCCTGTGAACGAGGAACCGCTGTGATCCGCACGCCGCTGCGCCCGCTTGCCCGCATCCTGCGCGCCCGCGCCATGGGCGAAAACCCCGAGGCCATCGAGAGGGAAAACATCCGCCTGCGCGCTGAGGCCGAGCGCGAGCGGACGCGGATTTCGGCAGAGCGGCGGCTGCTGTTTCTGGGCGCGGCCTTTGTCAGCGGCTTTGCCCTTGTGGGGCTGCGCATGGGGGCGCTGGCCGCAGTGGAGCCGGTGGAGCCGCGCGATGCCGCCAGCGGTGCCGACATCCGGGCGTTGCGCGCCGATATCGTGGACCGCAACGGGCGGCTTCTGGCCACCAACATGGTGACGCACGCGCTGTACGCCCACCCCAAGCAGATGGTGGACCCGGCCCGCGTGGCGCGCGAACTGGCCGCGATCTTTCCGGACATGAAGGAAGACGAGCTGTTCCGCCGGTTCACCGACGGGCGGTCGTTCCTGTGGCTGCGGCGCAAGCTGAGCCCGGAACAGCTGCAGGCCGTGCATGACATTGGCGACCCCGGCCTGCTGTTCGGCCCGCGCGAGATGCGGCTTTACCCGAACGGCAGGCTGGCGGCGCATGTGCTGGGCGGCTATGCCTTTGGCGCCGAAGGTGTGGATGCGGCCGAAGTGATCGGCACCGCGGGCATCGAGAAGGCGTTGGACGACCGGCTGCGAGACCCGTCGCTGGCATCGCAGCCGCTGGAATTGTCGCTGGACCTGACGGTGCAGGCGGCGGCGGCCGAAATCCTGCAGGCGGGCATGACCATCATGAACGCCAAGGGTGCGGCGGCCATCCTGATGGACGTGAAGACCGGCGAGGTGATTTCGCTGATCAGCCTGCCGGATTTCGACCCGAACGACCGCCCGCAACTGGCGGTCGAGGGCGACCCCGCCGACAGCCCGCTGTTCAACCGCACGATCCAGGGGGTGTACGAACTGGGGTCGACCTTCAAGATTTTTGCGGCGGCGCAGGCGATGGAACTGGGCCTGGTGAACCCCGGCACGATGATCGATTCAAACGCGCCGATGCGGTGGGGCAAGTACCTGATCGAGGAATTCAAGAAAAAGAACTACGGCACGCTGTCGGTGAACGACATCATCGTGAAGTCGTCGAACGTGGGGTCGGCCAAGCTGGGGCTGATGATCGGCGCCGAGCGGCAGCAGGCCTTTCTGAAATCGCTGGGGTTCTTTGGCGCGACGCCGCTGGAACTGATCGAGGCGCCGGGGGCGAAGCCGCTGATCCCGCCGCGCTGGCCGGAAATCGTGACGATTACAACGAGTTACGGCCACGGCATGTCGGCCAGCCCGATGCACCTGGCGACGGCCTATGCCGCCATCGCCAACGGCGGGGTGCGGGTTTCGCCGACGTTGCTGAAGCGGTTCGGCCCGGCCACCGGCGAGCGGGTGCTGTCGCGCGAGGTGGCAGCGGAATCGGTGCGCATGCTGCGCGGCGTGGTGACCGATGGCACGGCCAGTTTCGCCGCCATCGACGGCTATGCGATTGCAGGCAAGACCGGGACCGCGAACCTGCCCAAGAAGGGCGGCGGGTACTACGAGAACAAGAACATCAACACCTTCGCGTCGGTGTTCCCGGCAGAGGACCCGAAATACGTGCTGGTGGTGACGCTGTACGAACCCGTCGATACCTCAGGGTCCGAGCCGCAGCGGACGGCGGGCTATACCTCGGTGCCGGTGGCGGCCGAGATTGTGCGGCGCGTGGCACCACTTCTGGGGCTGCGCCCGGTTGAACCCCTGGGGCAGGATGCGCTAACCCCCGTGGCGAACTAGGGGGGACGTCTTGGCAGAACCGGTGAAATCGCTGTCGGCGCTGGGCCTGACGGCCCGTTCGGGCGGCGACGCCCGCGTCACCGGGCTGGCGGTGGACAGCCGGGCGGTGCAGCCGGGCGTGCTGTTTGCGGCGCTGCCCGGGTCGCGCGCGCATGGTGCCGGGTTCGTGGCGATGGCGTTGCAGCGGGGTGCGGCGGCGGTGCTGACCGATGCCGAAGGGGCCATGCAGTGCAGCGCGGCGGTGGCGGCGGCGGGGGCGGCGCTGGTGGTGGCCGAGGATCCGCGGGCGGCGCTGGCGGCGGCGGCGGCGCTGTGGTGGGGTGCGCAGCCTGCGACGATGGTGGCGGTGACGGGGACGAACGGCAAGACCTCGGTCGCCACCTTTGCCCGGCAACTGTGGCAGGCGCTGGGGCATGCGGCCATCAACATCGGCACCACCGGGGTCGAGGGCGACTGGGCGGCGCCCAGTTCGCACACCACGCCCGACCCGATTACCCTGCACCGGATGCTGGCGCAGGCCGCGGCGGCAGGGATCACGCATGCGTCGATGGAGGCATCGTCGCACGGGTTGGACCAGCGGCGGCTGGACGGGGTGCAGCTGGCGGCGGCGGGGTTCACCAACCTGACGCAGGACCATCTGGACTACCACGGCGACATGGACAGCTATTTCCGCGCCAAGGCGGGTCTGTTCGACCGGCTTCTGCCTGCGGGCGGAACGGCAGTGGTGAACGTGGACGACCCGCGGGGGCTGGAATTGTGCCTGACGGCGGTGGCGCGGGGGCACCGGCTGATCCGTGTGGGGACGGGCGAGGAGGCGCATCTGCGGCTTCTGGACCGCCGCTATGACGCGACGGGGCAGGTGCTGCGGTTTGGCTGGGACGGCGACGTGCACCAGGTGCGGCTGGAGCTGGTGGGCGGGTTCCAGGCGGCGAATGCGCTGGTGGCGGCGGGGCTGGTGATCGGCGCGGGCGCGGTGCCGGGGGATGTGTTCCGGGCGCTGCCGCGGCTGCAGGGCGTGCGGGGGCGGATGCAGCGGGCGGCGGCGCGGGCCAACGGCGCGCAGGTCTTCGTGGACTATGCCCATACGCCCGACGCGGTGGCGACCGCGCTGATGGCGCTGCGGCCGCATGTGATGGGGCGGATCGTGGTTGTCTTTGGTGCAGGCGGCGACCGCGACCGCACCAAGCGCCCCTTGATGGGGGCTGCAGCGGCCGAACATGCGGACGTGCAAATCGTGACCGACGACAACCCGCGCACCGAGGACCCGGCGACGATCCGCGCCGCGATCCTGGCCGCCTGCCCCGAGGCGACCGAGGTGCCCGACCGGGCCGAGGCCATCCTGCGCGGCGTCGATGCCCTGCTGCCGGGGGATGCGCTGCTGATCGCGGGGAAGGGGCACGAGTCGGGGCAGATCATCGGCACCGACATCTACCCGTTCGACGATCTGGAACAGGCGTCGATCGCCGTGCAGGCGTTGGACGGGGTGATGCCATGATGCGCCAGGCCGGTTATTCCCCCTGTTTCCGCGATGCGAAACCGGCGAAACGGCGCCCCACGGACAGGGTAGCGCTTCATGCCCCCGCTGGCGCGGCCCGGTCCGTTCCCGATCAGACTTGCGGGCAGGCGGGGGGTAACCCCTCCGCCGGTTCCGCCAACCGGGGCTTTTCCGCATGACGCTGTGGACCTCTGTCGATGCCGCCCGTGCCGCGCAGGGCCGATGCACTGCCGATTGGATCGCAACTGGCGTATCCATCGACACCCGCACCATCGCACCCGGTGACCTGTTCGTGGCACTGGCGGATGTGCGCGACGGGCATGACTTCGTGGCCGATGCGCTGCGCAAGGGCGCCGCGGCGGCACTGGTGTCGCGGGTGCCCGAGGGGGTTGCGCCCGACGCGCCGCTGCTGGTGGTGCCTGATGTGCTGGAGGGGTTGCGCGGGCTGGCGGGTTTTGCCCGTGCCCGCACCAGGGCAAGGGTGGTGGGGGTAACCGGGTCGGTCGGCAAGACCTCGACCAAGGAAATGCTGCGCGCCACGCTGTCGGGGCAGGGGGCCACGCATGCGGCCGAGGCCAGCTACAACAACCACTGGGGCGTGCCGCTGACGCTGGCGCGGATGCCGGCCGATGCGGCCTTTGCCGTGATCGAGATCGGCATGAACCACCCCGGCGAGATTGCCCCGCTGGCGCGCCTTGCGCGGCTGGACGTGGCGGTGATCACCACGGTGGCCCCGGCCCATCTGGAGGCATTCGAGAACGTCGAAGGCATTGCGCGCGAAAAGGCCGCGATTCTGGACGGGCTGGTGCCGGGCGGCACCGCCATTCTGCCTGCCGACCTGGAGGTGACGCCGATCCTGCTGGAGAAGGCCGCGGCCACGGGCGCGCGGGTGGTGACATTTGGCGCCATGCCCGGGGCGGACTGGCATCTGGACGATGCGCAGGTGACCCCTGACGCGACCATCGTGCATGCCACCCGCCAGGGTACGCAACGGCTGTTCAAGGTGATGTCGCCGGGCCGCCACTTTGCCGCCAATGCGCTGGCCGTGCTGGCCGTGGCCGAGGCGCTGGGGCTGGATGGCACGGTTGCCGCCTGCGACATTGCCCGCTGGGCGCCGCCGCCGGGTCGCGGCACGCGCGAGCGTGTGGTGCTGGACCCGGTGGAAGAGACCCATTTCGACCTGATCGACGACGCCTTCAACGCCAATCCGGCCTCGATGGCGGCGGCGCTGGACCTGCTGGCGGCGACGGCGGTGGAGGACGGCGTGGGGCGGCTGGGGGCCGGGCGGCGGATTGCCGTGCTGGGCGACATGCTGGAACTGGGCCGAACCGAACTGGCGCTGCACGCGGCGATTGCCGACCACCCGGCGCTGCCGCAGCTTGCCGTCGTGCACTGTGTCGGGCCGCGGATGCGGGCCTTGTGGGAGCGGCTGCCGCGCGGCCAGCGCGGCGAGTGGGCCGAGACGGCCGATGCCCTGCTGCCGCGCGCGCGCAGCCTGATCGACGCGGGCGACGTGGTGCTGGTGAAGGGGTCGAAGGGCATCAAGGTTTCCCGCGTGGTTGACGCCCTGCGCAAACTGGGGCAGGGGCGTTGAGACGGCACATGACCAAGAACAACAGCCGCGACGGGGGCGGGACCACATGCTGTACTGGCTGACCGGGTTCTCGGGGGGCGGGGACTTCTTCAACCTGTTCCGCTACATCACCTTCCGCGCGGGCGGGGCGTTCATGACCGCGCTGATCTTCGGCTTCATGTTCGGCCGCCCCTTGATCGACCTGTTGCGCCGCAAGCAGGGCAAGGGCCAGCCGATCCGCGATGACGGGCCGCAAACGCATTTCGCCAAGGCGGGCACGCCCACGATGGGCGGATTGCTGATCCTGTCGGCGCTTCTGTTTTCCACGCTGCTGTGGGCGCGGCTGGACAACCTGTATATCTGGATCACCGTTTCGGTGACGGTGGCCTTCGGGCTGATCGGTTTTGCCGACGACTATGCCAAGGTGACCAAGCAGAACACCAAGGGCGTGTCGTCGCGCACGCGGTTGCTGTTCGGGCTGCTGATTGCAGCGGCGGCGGCCCTTGCTGCATCGCTGTCGCACCCGATTGGGCTGTCGAACCAGCTGGCGCTGCCGGTGTTCAAGGATGTGCTGCTGAACCTGGGCTGGTTCTTCGTGCCCTTCGGCATGATCGTGATCGTGGGTTCGGCCAATGCGGTGAACCTGACCGACGGGCTGGATGGCCTGGCGATCATGCCGGTGATGATTGCGGCCGGCACGCTGGGCGTGATTGCCTATGTGGTGGGGAACTACAACTTCACCGAATACCTGGGCGTGCACTTCGTGCCCGGGACCGGAGAGTTGCTGATCTTTGCGGCGGCGCTGTTCGGCGGGGGCCTGGGGTTTTTGTGGTTCAACGCGCCGCCCGCGGCAGTGTTCATGGGTGACACGGGTTCGCTGGCCCTGGGCGGGGCGCTGGGCGCCATTGCCGTGTGCATCAAGCACGAGATCGTGCTGGCCATCGTGGGCGGGCTGTTCGTGGTCGAGGCGCTGTCGGTCATCATCCAGGTGGCGTACTACAAGCGCACCAAGAAACGCATCTTCCTGATGGCCCCCATCCACCACCATTTCGAGAAGAAGGGCTGGGCCGAGCCGCAGATCGTGATCCGGTTCTGGATCATCTCGCTGATCCTCGCCATGATCGGGCTGGCCACGCTGAAGGTGCGGTAGGGGCGAGGCGACGGGTCGCGTCCGCCCCCCCGGCGGGTGCTGCCCGGGCCACGCGCTTGCCGCACGGGGCAATGGCGAAAATGGTGCATCCCGTGGCGAAAACGAAGGGGTGTCTGCCGCAGCGCTGGCCTAGACCACGGCAAACGGGAGATCAGCTGTGCGTTATTCCGGATTCCGGGTCATTGCCGAGGCGCTGACGGGCCACAAGGGCTGGAAGCCGGTATGGCGCGATCCGGCACCGCAGGCGGCGTACGACTATGTCATTGTCGGCGGCGGCGGGCACGGGCTGGCGACGGCCTATTACCTGGCCAAAGAGTTCCGGCAGGCGCGGATTGCCGTTCTGGAGAAGGGCTATCTGGGTGGCGGCAATGTGGGGCGGAACACCACGATCATCCGGTCGAACTATCTGCTGGATGGCAACGAGCCGTTCTACGAGTTCAGCCTGAAGCTGTGGGAAGGGCTGGAGCAGGACTTCAACTACAATGCCATGGTCAGCCAGCGCGGGATCATCAACCTGATCCATACCGACGCGCAGCGCGATGCCGCCACGCGGCGCGGCAACGCCATGATGATGCATGGCGCAGATGCCGAGCTGCTGAACCGCGACCAGGTGCGCGCGATGTATCCCTGGCTGAACTTCGACAACGCCCGTTTCCCGATCAAGGGCGCGCTGATGCAGCGGCGGGGCGGCACGGTGCGGCACGACGCGGTGGCCTGGGGCTATGCGCGCGGCGCCGACATGCGTGGCGTGGACCTGATCCAGAACTGCGAAGTCACCGGCATGCGCATCGAAGGCGGCCGCATCCGCGGGGTGGAAACGACGCGCGGCTACATCGGCGCGGGCAAGGTGGGCGTGGCAGTGGCCGGGTCATCTTCGCGGGTGATGGCGCATGCGGGCATGCGGCTGCCCATCGAAAGCCATGTGCTGCAGGCCTTTGTCAGCGAGGGCCTGAAGCCGATGATCGACGGGGTAATGACCTTTGGCGCCGGGCACTTCTATGTGTCGCAGTCCGACAAGGGCGGACTGGTGTTCGGCGGTGATATCGACGGCTACAACTCTTACGCGCAGCGCGGCAACCTGCCGGTGATCGAGGACGTGGCCGAGGGTGGCATGGCGCTGATGCCCGCCATCGGGCGGGTGCGGCTGTTGCGCATGTGGGGCGGGATCATGGACATGTCGATGGACGGTTCGCCCATCATCGACAGGACGGATGTCGAGGGGCTCTATTTCAACGGCGGCTGGTGCTATGGCGGGTTCAAGGCCACGCCCGCAAGCGGCTGGTGTTTCGCGCATCTGCTGGCCCGCGACACCCCGCACCCCACTGCCACGGCCTATCGGTTCGACCGGTTCCTGAAGGGCCTGATGATTGATGAAAAGGGGCAAGGCGCGACCCCGAACCTGCACTGAGAAGACAAGCCAATGATCATCCCCCACCCCATCCTCGGGCCCCGCGACGCGCAGGAATTCATCTATCTGGGCGATGCAGCGCTGATGAACCGGCCCGACGGCATGACCGCCGGGATCGCGGCGTTCCATGCCTATCTGTACCAGCGCGACAACCCCGCCGGAGAACACCGCGAGCTGTGGTACCACGAGCAGGGCGACCGATCCTGGCTGGTGGTGACCAGGAACACGGTCACGCACGAGATCACCAGGGTCGAACTGGCCCGTGATGTTGCGCGGGTGCTGGGGCGGTCCGGGGGGGCTTTGACGTGAGCCAGTCGCATCGGATTGCGGGCGGGCAGGTGGACCGGACCAGGACGCTTCGCTTCACATTCGACGGGCAGACCTTCGAGGGCCACCCCGGCGACACGCTGGCCTCGGCGCTGCTGGCCAACGGCGTGCGGCTGATGGGGCGCAGCTTCAAGTACCACCGGCCCCGGGGGCCGTTGTCGGCGGGGTCCGAGGAGCCGAATGCGCTGGTCGAACTGCGCACCGGCGGACGGCAGGAGCCGAACACGCGGGCCACGGTCGTCGAGCTGTTTGACGGGTTGCAGGCGGCCAGCCAGAACCGCTGGCCCAGCCTGCACTTTGACGCGCTGGCGATCAACGACCGACTTTCGGCGTTCTTTGCGGCGGGATTCTACTACAAGACCTTCATGTGGCCCGCGGCCTTTTGGGAGAAGCTGTACGAGCCGATCATCCGTCGTGCGGCGGGGCTGGGGTCGGTCAGCCGCGAGGAAGACCCGGACACGTACGACAAGGGGTTCCTGCACTGCGACCTGCTGGTGATCGGGGCCGGGCCTGCCGGGCTGATGGCCGCGCTGACCGCGGGGCGCGCGGGCAGGCGGGTGATCCTGGCGGATGAGGATTTCCGCATGGGCGGTCGGCTGAATGCCGAGACCTTTGCGGTTGGCGGCACGGCGGGCGCCGACTGGGCGCAAGGGGTGGTGGCCGAACTGTCGGCGATGCCCAAGGTTCGGCTGATGCCGCGCACAACGGTGATCGGTGCCTTCGACCACGGCATCCATTCCGCGGTGGAACGCGTGTCGGACCATCTGGCGGTGCCGCTGGCCGGAAAGCCGCGGCAGACGCTTTGGCGCATCTATGCAGGCCGGGCGGTGCTGTGCGCGGGTGCCACCGAGCGGCCGATTGCCTTTGAAAACAACGACCGGCCGGGGATCATGCTGGCGGGCAGCCTGCGCGCCTATGCAAACCGCTGGGGCGTGAAGGCCGGCGGTCGGGTTGCGGTGTTTACCAACAACGATGACGGGCTGCGCACGGCTGCGGACCTGAAGTCCCGCGGCGTTGAGGTGGCGGCAGTGATCGACGCCCGCGACGGGGCGCAGGTGGTGGACAGCCGCGGGCGGCTGGGGCTGACGGGCATCACTGTGCGGCAGGCCGACGGGCGCACGCGCGACGTTGCGGTGGATGCGCTGGGCGTTTCGGGGGGCTGGAACCCGAACGTGAACATCCACTCGCACCATCGCGCGCGGCCGGTGTGGGATGCGGCCATTGCGGCTTTTGTGCCGGGGGCGGACGGTCCTGCGGGCCTGTCGGTTGCAGGCGCGGCGGCCGGCGTGATGTCGACCCATGGCGCGTTGCGCACCGGCCGCGATGCCGCCATCGCCGCCCTGGGGCTGCAAGGGGCCGCGCCGGACCTGCCGGAGGCCGAGGATTCCCCGGTGCGGATTTCGCCGCTGTGGCATGTGGCGCATGGCAAGGGCCGCGCCTGGATTGACCAGCAGAACGACGTGACGGTGAAGGACATCAAGCTGGCCCGGCAGGAAAACTTCACCAGCGTCGAGCACATGAAGCGCTACACCACGCTGGGGATGGCGACGGATCAGGGCAAGACCGGGAACGTCATCGGCCTTGCGATCATGGCCGAACTTACGGGGCGGTCCATCCCGGAGACGGGAACGACGGTTTACCGGCCGCCCTATACGCCGGTGGCGTTGGGCGCGCTGGCCGGGCGGTCGCGCGGCACTGAATTCAAGCCCTACCGCCTGACGCCCAGCCATCACTGGGCGGCCGAGCACGGCGCTGTCTTTGTCGAAGTTGGCAACTGGCTGCGCACCCAGTGGGTGCCCAGGGCAGGCGAGACCGAATGGCGGCAATCGGTGGACCGCGAGGTGCTGGCCACACGCAAGTCGGTGGGCATCTGCGATGTCACCACGCTGGGCAAGATCGACATTCAGGGGACGGACGCCGGAGCGTTTCTGGACAGGGTCTATGCCAATACCTTCAGCACGCTGCCTGTCGGAAAGTGCCGCTATGGGCTGATGCTGCGCGAAGACGGCATCGTGTTCGACGACGGCACCACGGCGCGCATGGCCGAGCATCACTATGTGATGACCACCACCACGGCCAACGCCGTGACGGTGTTCCGGCATCTGGAATTCTGCCGCCAGTGCCTGTGGCCGGACATGGATGTGCAGCTGATTTCCACCACCGAAGCCTGGGCGCAGTTCTCGGTCGCCGGGCCCAACGCGCGGCGGCTGCTGCAAAAGGTGGTGGATCAGGACATCGGCGATGCGGCCTTTCCCTACATGGGGGCAGGCAACATCACCGTCTGCGGCGGCCTGCGGGCGCGGCTGTTCCGCATCAGCTTTTCCGGCGAGCTGGCCTTTGAAATTGCGGTTCCCACCCGCTATGGCGATGCGCTGCTGCGCGAGATGCTGGCGCGCGGGGCCGAGTTCGACCCGGTGGTCTATGGCACCGAGGCGCTGGGCGTGATGCGCATCGAGAAGGGCCATGTCGCGGGCGGCGAGCTGAACGGCCAGTCCACCGCGCTGAACATGGGCCTGGGCAAGATGGTGTCGAAGAAGAAGGACGCCATCGGCATGGTGCTGTCGCAGCGCGAAGGGCTGACCGACCCGGACGGTTACCGTCTGGTCGGGGTGAAGCCGGTCGATCCGGCGGGCAAGCTGACGGCGGGCAGTCACTTCCTGGACATCGGCGCCGCGGCGGTGGCGGCCAACGATGCGGGCTGGCTGACGTCGAAGGTGTATTCCCCCCACATCGGCTGCGACATCGCGCTGGGGTACCTGAAGAGCGGCGACCGCAAGATCGGCACCAGGATGCGGGCGGTGAACCTGCTGTCGGGGCAGGATACCGAGGTGCAGATCGTGTCGCCGCATTTCTTCGATCCGGAAGGGGAGCGGCTGCGTGGCTGAATTGCGGGCAATGACGGCGCTGGGGTCGGCGCAGGCGGCGGTGGTGACGGTGGGTGCGCTGTGCATCACCGAACGGATGGACGTGGCGCTGGCCTCGGTGGCGGTGCGGCGCGGGCATGACCTGACGGATGCGGCCGGTGTCGCGGGTGTGCCCTTGCCGGGGCCCGCGCGGCATGCGGCGGGCGCGGTCTACGCCGCCTTCTGGGTGGCGCCGGGGATGTGGTTCGTGGAAGCCCCCTTTGCCAGCCATGAAGCGATTGCGGACCTCTTGGCGGCCGTCTTTGGCGCTGCCGCCAGCGTGACGGAGCAGACCGACGCCTGGGTGGTGTTCGACCTGTCGGCGCCCGATCTGGCACCTGTGCTGGAACGGCTGTGCAACGTGGATTTCCCGGGCGTTCCCGACGGTCATGCCTGCCGCACGGTGGTTGACCATCTGGGCTGCTACCTGATCCGGCACGGGCGGGGAGAGGCGCGGCTGTACGGCCCGCGATCCTCGGCCAGAAGCCTGCTGCACGCGCTGGAGGCGGCGGCGGCGGCCTGCTGAGGGGTGTGCTTGCTGCGGGGCGTGTTTCCTGATAGTGAAATCGGCAGCACTATTTGGAACCTGCCCATGTCCAGCGGCGACCTTGGCCCCGCGCTTCCGCGCGGCAAACCCGCCTTCGATCAGGACCCGCACCGTGTGCGCGAGATTGCCGAGCGCAATCTGGAGGCCGCCATCGGGCGCGAAGTGCGCAACTTCCGCCGCCAGCAGGCCATGACGGTGGCCGATCTGGCCGCGGTCACCGGCCTGTCCATCGGCATGCTGTCGAAAATCGAGAACGGCAACACCTCGCCGTCGCTGACCACGCTGCAGGTGCTGAGCCATGCCTTTTCCGTGCCGGTGACGGCCTTCTTCAAGAGCTACGAGGAAAAGCGCGAGGCGCAGCATGTGCGCGCGGGCGAGCATATCGAGATCGAGCGGCGCGGCACGCGGGCGGGGCACCAGTACAACCTTCTGGGCCATATCGGGTCAAATTCCTCGGGCGTGGTGGTGGAACCCTACATCATCACGCTGACCACCGAGAGCGACACCTTTCCGGCGTTCCAGCACGAAGGGCTGGAACTGCTGTACATGCTGGAGGGCGAGGTGGGGTACCGCCATGGCGACACGGTCTATGACCTGAAACCCGGCGACAGCCTGTTCTTTGATGCCGATGCGCCGCATGGGCCGGAGCTCTTGGTGCGGCTGCCTGCGCGGTACCTGTCGGTGATCTGCTACCCGCAGGGGTGAACGCCTGCGATGTGCGAAAGGGGCAGGCCGAAGCCTGCCCCTCTTGGCTGTCGTCAGTACTCGTCGATCAGCTTGCGCGCCGCGTCACCGCGCGCGTCGGCGCTCATCTCGTCGGCGATCTCGGCCGCTTCCTGGCGCATCTGCACGACGTGCCAGACGATCCAGAAGGCGACGCCCAGAATGGCCATCAACCCTTCATAGCCCTGAAAGGGATAGATCGCGCCCACGTCCTTCAGATCGACGGCCCAGTTTGAAAAGCCTGTGGTGGACATTTCCGGTTTCCTTTCACTTGATCATTGCGCGTTCGGCGGCCACGATTTCGGCGACGGCGGCGTCGTAGGCGGCGCGTCCCTTGAAATCGAGCCCTTCCAGTTCAACCTTGGCGGGAACCCGCAGCAGGCCGAAGCTGTGCAGAACCTTGGCCAGGATCCACACCGGGATGAAGCCAAGGGCAAACATGATGACGGCGCCGATGAAGTTGCCCCAGGGCGTGATGACGGCGAAACCTTCGTAGGGCGAAGACGGCGCGCCCCACAGCACGAAGCCCGCAATCACCACGCCCATGAACCCGCCATAGCCGTGCACGGCCACCGCGCCCACGGCATCGTCGATCTTGAAGGTGCGTTCGACCCAGTAGTGCAGCTTGTAGGCAACCCAGGGCACGATGGCGCCGATGAACATGGCCTGGATCGGGTGGTACAGGTCGTTGCCCGCCGAGGCGCCGATGACACCGCACAGACCTGCCGAGTAGGTCCAGAAGGCATCGCCTTTTGAAAACATGTAGCCTGACATCATGCCGCCCGACAGCGCCATCAGGAAGTTCACCGTGATCGCCGACAGCGTGGTGGGCGCGAGGTAGATGTTGGTGGCCGTCCAGGTTTCGCCGGTGATCTGGCCCGCGATGGTGGCGGGGGCGATCATCGGGATGTTGCAGGCGGCATAGAAGCCCCAGAACCCGGTGTAGATCAGGAACAGCCCGATGGTCACGAGCCAGGGGTTGTGCGGCGGGATTTCACGCGGCGTGCCGTCGGGGCGGAACTTGCCCAGCCGGGGCCCCAGCACGATGAGTGTGGCCAGCGCTGCGCCCCCGGCAATGGCATGCACCACGCCTGACGCATAGGCATCGTGGTATCCCAGGTACTTGACCATCCAGCCCCCGGCGCTCCACCCCCAGGCGGCATCGGTGATCCACAGCACCGAACCCAGCAGGACGGCAATCATCCAGAAGGCGCCCATGCGGATGCGCTCGATCACGGCGCCCGAAACGATGGACGCGGTGGTGATCGAGAACAAGAGGAACGCCGCCCAGAACACGCCGTTCAGCCGGTGCCAGGTGGCCGCGCCGTTCAGGCCGTCGGCGGTAATGCCGAAGGCCGCGTCGGTGGCATTGGCGCCCGACAGGTGCGTGCCCATCAGCGGGCTGTGCGGTGCTGCGACCAGGTTCGGGTCGTAGAACAGCGCGTCAGGGACGAAGTTGAACCAGTACAGGCCGCTGGGAAAGGCAAAGTAGATCCACCAGCCGAAGAAGAAGAACGTGACCGTGACCAAGGGTATGGCCATCGTGTTTTTCATCAGCGTGTGCATGTGGTTGCGCCGACGCGACGCGCCCACCTCGTACATGCAGAAGCCCACATGTATGAGAAACATGAACACCACCGTCACCCAGTAATAGAACTCGGTGAAGATGACGTTCACCGTACTCAGGTTGTCACCCATTCCTCTCCCCTCCCGTTGGAATTTTCACTTGCCGAAAGAGTTCATGCGCGTTTGACGGCTTCTCTGTCTGGCAACTTTGTTTTCCGGAAGGAAACGCCTTGATGCGACATTCTGTCAAGGAAAAAGGCATTCGCGCCATGCTTGGCCGGGTGCGCTTCCCGCAAGGTGAAATTTGTTTCTCTGTAGTTGAAGGGTCCCGGCGACGGTGCTAGCATCGGGGTGAACGGAAAAGGGAGTCGATTACATGTGCGGCATTGTCGGGCTGTTCCTGAAGGATCCGAAGCTGGAGCCTGAGCTTGGCGCCATGCTGACGGACATGCTGATCACCATGACCGACCGCGGGCCGGACTCGGCCGGCATCGCCATTTACGGTGGCGCAAAGGACGGGCTGGGCAAGATCACCGTCCAGTCGCCCCACCCCGAGAAGGACTTCAAGGATCTGGACGGCGACCTGCATGAGGCCATCGGCCAGCCGGTGACCATGCTGGTGAAGTCGACCCATGCGGTGCTGGAGATGCCGATCGACCAGATGGACGCGGCGCGGTCGGCGCTGGCGCATCTGCGGCCCGCGGTGAAGGTGATGAGCGTGGGCGATGCCATCGAGATCTTCAAGGAGGTCGGCCTGCCCAAGGACGTGGCCCGCCGCTTTGACGTGGCCAGGATGAGCGGAACCCACGGCATCGGCCACACCCGGATGGCCACAGAATCGGCGGTGACCACGATGGGCGCGCATCCGTTTTCCACCGGGGCGGACCAGTGCCTTGTGCACAACGGCAGCCTGTCCAACCACAACGGCGTGCGGCGAGAGCTGAAGCGGCTGGGCATGACCTTTGAAACCGAGAACGACACCGAGGTCGCCGCCGCCTTCATCAGCCACAAGCTGCAAGAGGGCGAGCCGCTGGGAAAGGCGCTGGAATCGACGCTGACCGATCTTGACGGGTTCTTCACCTTTGTCGTGGGCACCAAGAACGGCTTTGGTGTGGTGCGCGACCCCATCGCCTGCAAGCCGGCGGTGATGGCGGAAACCGACGCCTATGTCGCCTTCGGGTCGGAGTACCGCGCGCTGGTGAACCTGCCGGGCATCGAGAATGCCCGGGTGTGGGAACCGGAACCCGCCACTGTCTATTTCTGGGAGCGTTGAGGGGATGCAGAGTTTCGATCTGGGCAAAGAGGGCCTTCGGGCGCTCAACGGCGCGCTGCACGCGTTGAAGGGCCAGACCAACATGACCGGCTGGGAGGTGATCAACCCCAAGGGCGCGCATGCCATCGCCGCAGGGGTGGACGCGCCGGTGGACATTACCGTGCGCGGGTCCACGGGGTACTACTGCGCGGGCATGAACAAGCAGGCCACCATCCGCATCAAGGGCAGCGCCGGGCCGGGCGTAGCGGAAAACATGATGTCGGGCGCCGTCATCATTGACGGCGACGCTTCGCAATACGCCGGGGCGACAGGCCGTGGCGGACTTCTGGTGATCAAGGGCAACGCCAGTTCGCGCTGCGGCATCTCGATGAAGGGCATCGACATTGTGGTGCACGGCAACATCGGCCACATGTCGGCCTTCATGGCGCAGTCGGGCAATCTGGTGGTGCTGGGCAACGCGGGCGAGGCGCTGGGCGACAGCCTGTACGAGGCGCGGCTGTTCGTGCGCGGCACGGTCAAGTCGCTGGGCGCGGACTGCATCGAGAAGGAGATGCGGGACGAACACTTTGCCCTGCTGGAAGACCTTCTGCGCCGGGGCGAGGCCGACACCAAGGCCAGACCCGAAGAGTTCCGCCGCTATGGCAGCGCGCGCAAGCTGTACAACTTCAATATCGACAATGCGTCGGCCTACTGAGGGCGAGTGATGACCGATTTTCCCAAGACCCCGCCCCGCTTCTCGGCTACCTTCACGCCCGCGGTGAACGCCGAGATCCGCCGCGCCGCGGCCAGCGGCATCTACGACATCCGCGGCGGCGGCACCAAGCGGCACCTGCCGCACTTCGATGACCTGTTGTTCCTGGGTGCCTCGATCAGCCGCTATCCGCTGGAAGGCTACCGCGAGAAATGCGCGACGGATGTGTGGCTGGGCACGCGGCATGCGAAGAAGCCGATCCATCTGGACATTCCCGTGACCATCGCGGGCATGTCGTTCGGTGCGCTGTCGGGCCCGGCGAAAGAGGCGCTGGGGCGCGGTGCGACGGCGGCGGGCACCAGCACCACAACCGGCGACGGCGGCATGACCGAGGAAGAGCGCGGGCATTCGAAAACGCTGGTGTATCAGTACCTTCCCAGCCGGTACGGGATGAACCCCGATGACCTGCGCCGCTGCGACGCCATCGAGGTGGTGGTGGGGCAGGGCGCGAAACCCGGCGGCGGCGGCATGCTGCTGGGGCAGAAGATTTCCGACCGTGTGGCCAACATGCGCAACCTGCCCAAGGGCATTGACCAGCGCAGCGCCTGCCGCCACCCCGACTGGACGGGGCCGGATGACCTGGAAATCAAGATCATGGAGTTGCGCGAGATCACCGACTGGGAGAAGCCCATCTACGTGAAGGTGGGCGGTGCGCGGCCCTACTATGACACCGCGCTGGCGGTGAAGGCGGGCGCCGATGTGGTGGTGGTGGACGGCATGCAGGGCGGCACGGCGGCCACGCAGGACGTGTTCATCGAGCATGTCGGCATGCCGATCCTGGCCTGTATCCCGCAGGCGGTGAAGGCGCTGCAGGACCTGGGCATGCACCGCAAGGTGCAGCTGATCGTGTCGGGCGGCATCCGGTCGGGTGCCGATGTGGCCAAGGCCATGGCGCTGGGGGCCGATGCGGTGGCCATCGGCACTGCGGCGCTGATCGCGCTGGGCGACAACGACCCGCGGTGGGAGGCGGAGTACCAGAAGCTGGGCACCACCGCCGATGCCTATGACGACTGGCACGAGGGCCGCGACCCGGCCGGGATCACCACGCAGGACCCCGAACTGGCGGCCCGGTTCGACCCCGTGCTGGGCGGGCGGCGACTGAAGAACTATCTGAAGGTGATGACGCTGGAGGCGCAGACCATCGCGCGGGCCTGCGGCAAGAACCACCTGCACAACCTGGAACCCGAAGACCTATGCGCGCTGACCATCGAGGCGGCGGCGATGGCGGGGGTTCCGATCGCCGGAACGAACTGGATCCCGGGGCGCAACGGGTTCTGAGAAAAACAAAAGACGGAACAGGGAGCTACGATAATGGCGAAAGACCTTGCCAAATGGGCCAAGGACAAGGGCGTCAGGTATTTCATGATTTCCTACACCGACCTGTTCGGTGGCCAGCGGGCGAAACTGGTGCCCACGCAGGCGATCAACGACATGGCGGTGGAAGGCGCGGGCTTTGCGGGTTTCGCCACCTGGCTGGACCTGACGCCCGCCCACCCCGACCTGATGGCGGTGCCTGACCCCGACTCGGTCATCCAGCTGCCGTGGAAAAAGGATGTGGCCTGGGTGGCGGCGCGGGCCATGATGGAGGAAAAGCTGGTCGATCAGGCCCCGCGCAACGTGCTGGAACGGGTGATCGCCGAAGCTGCCAAGGACGGCCTGCGCGTGAAGACCGGGGTCGAGCCGGAATTCTTCATCCTCAACGCCGATGGCTCGGGCCCGTCCGACATCTACGACAATGCCGAAAAGCCCTGCTACGATCAGCAGGCGGTGATGCGCCGCTATGACGTGATCAGCGAGATCTGCGACTACATGCTGGAGATGGGCTGGGAACCCTACCAGAACGACCACGAAGACGCGATCGGCCAGTTCGAGATGAACTGGAAATACGACGACGTGCTGCAGACCGCCGACAAGCACAGCTTCTTCAAGTTCATGGTCAAGTCGGTGGCCGAAAAGCACGGCTTCCGCGCCAGCTTCATGCCGAAGCCCTTCAAGGGCCTGACGGGCAGCGGCTGCCACGCCCATATTTCGGTCTGGTCGCTGGACGGCAAGAAGAACGCCTTCGCCGACAAGGACAAGGAACTGGGGCTTTCCGATCAGGGCCGCACCTTCCTTGGCGGTATCATGAAGCATGCCTCGGCATTGGCGGCGATCACCAACCCCACGGTGAACAGCTACAAGCGCATCAACGCCCCGCGCACCACCAGCGGCGCCACCTGGGCGCCGAACACGGTGACGTGGACGGGCAACAACCGCACCCACATGGTGCGCGTGCCCGGCCCCGGCCGGTTCGAGCTGCGCCTGCCCGACGGCGCCGCGAACCCCTACCTGATGCAGGCGGTGATCGTGGCTGCCGGTCTGGACGGCGTGCGCACCAAGGCCGACCCGGGCAAGCGGCACGACATCGACATGTACCAGCACGGGCATACCGTGAAGAATGCGCCGAAACTGCCGCTGAACCTGCTGGATGCGCTGCGCGAATATGACTGTGACAAGACGCTGAAGGCGATGATGGGCGAGGAATTCTCGGCCGCCTTCCTGAAACTGAAGCATCAGGAATGGAACTCTTACTGCAGCCACTTCTCGCGCTGGGAAACCGAGAACACGCTGGATATCTGACCCCATCCCGCAGTCCTGGACACGGCGCCCTTGCCGACCCCGGAGCGTTCCGGGGTCGATTTTCGCGGCGGTGCCGGTCCTGCTGCGGTGCCCTGCCGGGGACTTGCGCTTATTCGCCGGATCATGGCGGAATTTCGAGAGCGCGGGGCCGCCCCTGCTGCAAGTCTTGCACAGCGGGGGACAGATCATGCCCAAGACGATCATCGGAGAACCACTTGTCATCAACGGTCGGCGCCTGTCGCTGAGCCGTGCCGTGCGGGCCGGGGACCTGGTCTTTCTGACTGGCCAGGTTCCGATGCGGGACGGGCAGGTGATGACCTGGGGCACGATCGAGGAGCAGACGCGCGCGGTGCTGGACGAGATCACCAGAACGCTGGCGCTGGCGGGCTGCACGCGGGAGGACGTGGTGAAAGCCATGGTGTGGCTGCAGGATCGGGCGGATTTTCCCGGGTTCAACGCCGTCTATGGAGAGTATTTCCCGAATGATCCCCCGGCACGGTCGGCCTTGGTCAGTGACTTTCTGGTCGATATCCGGGTCGAGGTCGAGGTGATTGCCTACAGGCCCGAGGCCGAGGCATGACGGGTACCGACCGCAACGGCACGGCTTACGAAGTGTCTGGAAGGCCGGATGCACCGGTGGTGGTGCTTGTGCATGGCTTGGGCCTGTGCCGCGCCGTTTGGCAATGGATGGTGCCGGGTCTTGCCGGGCGTTTCCGCGTTGTCCGCTATGATCTTGCGGGCCACGGTCAAAGCGCGCCGCCCTTTGGGCAGCCGGTGTTGCGCGACCTGTCGCGTCAGCTTGCCGACCTTCTGGATCATCTGGGGGTCAAGCGGGCCGCGATTGTCGGCTTTTCGCTGGGTGGAATGGTGGCACGGCGGTTTGCGCAGGACTGCCCGGCCCGTGTGCACGCGCTGGTGATCCTGCATTCCCCGCATCGCCGCACGCCCGAGGCTCAGGCGGCCATCCTGAACAGGGTCGCGCAGGCCACGGGTGCCGGCCCCGCTGCAACCGTCGAGGCGGCGTTGGTTCGATGGTACTCGGACGCGGCCAGGGCCAACCGCCGTGACCTGATGGACCAGACCCGCGCATGGGTCCTGGCCAACGATCCCGCGGTCTACCCCGGCCTGTACCGTATCCTTGCCGAGGGCATTGAGGAAATCGTTGCCCCCACCCCCCGCATCGCCTGCCCGACGCTTGTCCTGACGGCCGACGAAGACTTTGGCAACGGCCCCGAAATGGGCGCCGCCATCGTGGCCGAGATCGAAGGCGCGCGCCTGATCATCCTGAAGGGTCTGCGCCACATGGCCCTGGCTGAAGACCCCGAAGCGGTGAACCGGCCGGTCCTGGCGTTCCTGACCGAGGTGCTAGCATGACCGGCATTCTGGCGGGTGTTCGGGTGCTTGACCTGAGCCGGATGCTGTCGGGCCCCTATGCCACGATGATGCTGGCCGACCATGGCGCGGAGGTGATCAAGATCGAGGATGCGCAGGGTGACACGTCCCGCGCAAACGGCCCCTTCCGCGAAGACGATCCGAACCGCGAGTGGGCAGGCTACTTTGTCAGCCTGAACCGGTCGAAGAAAAGCCTGATGCTTGACCTGAAGTCCGAGCCGGGGAAGGCAGCGCTGCGCCATCTGGTCTGCAGCGCCGACGTGCTGGTCGAGAATTTCCGTCCCGGCGTGATGGAGCGGCTGGGCCTGTCCTATGAAAGCCTGGCCGAGATCAACCCGCGTCTTGTCTACGCGGCGATCCGTGGCTTCGGCGACCCGCGCACCGGAGAAAGCCCCTACGCCACCTGGCCCGCCTATGACGTGGTGGCACAGGCGATGGGCGGGCTGATTTCCGTCACCGGGCTGGACCGCGACCATCCGGCCAAGGTCGGGCCGGGGATCGGCGATGTCTTTGCCGGGATGGTTGCGGCCTTTGGCATCGTTGCGGCCCTGCGCGCGGCCGAGGCGACCGGCAAGGGGCAGTTCCTGGACGTTGCCATGTACGACGCCATGCTGTCGTTGTGCGAACGGCTGGTCTACCAGCATGACATCGAGGGCAGCGTGCCGGGGCCCGAAGGCAACGGCCATCCGCTGCTGGCCCCCTTCGGCCTTTTCCCCGCGCGGGACGGGATGGTGGCGATCGGCGTGGTCGACGACGCGTTCTGGCGCGTTCTGGCCGATGTCATGGGGCGGCCCGAACTGGGGGCCGATCCGGACTTTTCCACGCGTGCGGCGCGCCGCGCGCGGATGGCCGAAGTGAACCGGGGCGTGAGCGACTGGACCGCCCAGCATTCGGTGTCCGAACTGAGCGCCCTTCTGGGCGGTCGCATTCCGTTCGGCCCGATGAACGACATCCGCGCCATCTTTGCCGACCCCCATGTCGCCGCGCGGGGCATGATCCAGTCCGTGCCCCATGCCGAGCCCGGCAAGCAGCCTTGGCGTGTCGCAGGCAATCCCTTGCGGTTCACCGCCAACCCGGCACCCGCCCCGGCTGCCCCGCCCCGCCTTGGCGCGGATCAGGCGCTTGCGGACCTGCCCGCGCGCCGAAAGATCGATCCGCGGGCGCTGCGCAGTGCCTTTGGCGCCTTTGCAACCGGCGTCACCGTCATTACCACGCGGCAGGCCGATGGCATCCCGCGCGGCTTTACCGCAAACAGCTTCACCTCGGTGTCGCTGGATCCGCCATTGCTGCTGGTGTGCCTGGCCAAATCCGCGCATTCCTGCGAGGTCTTTGCCGAGGCCCGGCATTTTGCCGTGAACGTCCTGTCGGAAGCCCAGAAGGGAATCTCTGGCCTGTTCGCCTCGCGCGCGCCGGACAAGTTCCAGCAATGTGCCTGGTCGCCGGGGCATGCCGATATGCCGCTGCTGACGGGCGCTTTGGCCCAGTTCACCTGCGTGCGCCACAAGCTTGTCGATGCGGGTGACCATCTGATCCTGATCGGTCGCGTCGAGGACTTCGCAACCGGCGAGGGCCAGCCGCTGGGCTACTTCCGTGGCAATTACTTCTCGATCGGGTTGGAGCGTGACTTGGTCGAGGCTGCGGCGGCGGCAAAGGGCAGCCGGATCGGTGCGGTGCTTGCCTGCGACGGTGGTGTTCTTCTGGCGTCCGATGAAGGCGGGCGGCTGTCCTTGCCGCTGGCGCCCGGGCCCTTGCCGTCGCTTGATGCGCTGCAGTCGGGGCTTGTCGCCCAGGGCCTGCAGCCCGAGATAGACTTCGTCTACGCGGCCTTTGACGACCGCCCGGCCGGCGGCCACGCGATTTATTACCACGGCCGCGTTGGCGGCAAGGTTCCGGCGGGCTTCCAGGTTGTGCCGCTGGCCGCCTTGGCCGGTGCGCCCCTGGCAAATGCCGCGGAAGCCCAGATGCTGGCCCGGTTCGCGGCGGATTTCCGCAACGGCGCCTTCAGCATCTATCATGGAAACGAAACCACGGGCTCGGTCCGTCAGGTCAGCTTGCCCTGAGCCCGGAACAGAAAGGACTGCAGATGCTTCTTCCCGAACTGCGCAAGGTTGTGACCTTTGACGAGCACATTCACTCGGACGGCGGTCGTGCCTGTGTTCCGGTCCTGCGGATGATCGGGGTCGCCGCGGTGGTGACCAACCCCTGGCACGGGCGCGGGTTTGTCGAGGACCTTCAACCCGACATCCGCCGGATGGCGCCGGTTCTGGGCAAGTTGCTGACGGATCGGCTGATCGCCCTTGCGGGCTCAGGTGAGGCGATCGAGGCCTATGGCAAGGCGGCCCTGTGCGGCACCGCCTGCGAGCTGGAACACGGATCAGCGCTGATCCATACCCTGCGCTTTGGCAACGTCTATCGCGAGGCCGTGGGCGCGAAAACCTATCTTGGCTTCACCAACGCGCGCGGTCCGGCGAACACGCAGATCCAGGTTCCCCTGATGGACAAACATGACAGCGGCCGCCGTTCGCACTATCTGACCGTGCAGTTCGCGGTCCCTGATGCGCCCGGTCATGACGAGCTGGTTGTGGCTTTGGGTGCTGCAACACGCGGCCGTCCGCACCATCGGATCGGAGACCGGTATGCGGACCTGCGAGAGATGGACCGGGAGGTCGACAACCCCGCCGGGATATAGGGTCGGCCCGTTGTCCGGCATTCCGGGCAATGATGTGCCATGGGGACGGGCGGGTTCGCCGGAGTCCTTTTTTCCGGCGTCTGGATCGCGGCGGGGATCGCGCCCCGGACCGGCACGGAGATGCGTCGGGGCGTTCGGCGTTGGATCGGGCCCGGCGTGTTTCCGGCCGGCGCCAGCGTGCCGACTGGCCCTGCGACATGTCTTGCGACGGCTGCGCCCTGCGTGTAGGCACGCGCGAACGGACAGTTGGCCGAGCGGTCGAAGGCGCACGCCTGGAAAGTGTGTAGGCGGGGAACCGTCTCGAGGGTTCGAATCCCTCACTGTCCGCCATCTTCAAAACATGACCCATTGAAATCGCTAGAGCCTGTCACGCCCAATCGGGTTCGTAACCTGCGGCGATGAAGTAGTTGAG
>CAZLIC010000062.1:0-26985 GCA_964559535.1 uncultured Rhodobacterales bacterium | reverse complement strand
GGGGCCGATGTGGGCAGCAAACAGCGGCCGCATGACCAGCGTCAGCATGATGGCATCCAGCACCAGAAAGGTGCCGAAGGTGGCAAGGTACAGCACGGCAATCTGCATGACGTTCTCCTTTGCCTTGCCAGATAGGGCATGGTGCATCCGGAACAGGTGCCTTCAGCCCGAAATTTGCCGCAACACCAGCTCGGCCGCCCGTTCGGGCGAGGAGCGTCCGCAGGCCACCTCTTCGCCCAGCTGCCGCATCGCCGCCTGAAACGCGGGGCGTGCGGCCACCGTGGCCAGAACTCCCTCGCGCACGCCCTCGGCAAAGGCCTCGGCCGCCTGCGCGGCGCGGCGCGCGTCCCGGTGCCCGTGGGCCTGCCGCCAGTCGGCCAGCGTTCGGATCGCCCCCCAGATCTCTTCCACCCCGCGCCCTTCGGCGGCAGAGGCGGTCAGCACCATGGGATAGCCCGGCGGGTCCTCGGGCCGCGCCCGCATCAGCCGCAGCGCGCCCTGATAGTCGGCCCTGGTGCGCTCGGCCACCGGCAGCAGCGCCCCGTCGGCCTTGTTCACCACCACGATGTCGGCGATTTCCATGATTCCGCGCTTGACGCCCTGCAACTCGTCTCCACCCGCAGGGGCCAGCAGCAGCAGGAAGATGTCGGTCACCCCCGCCACCAGTGTCTCCGACTGGCCTACCCCCACGGTTTCCACCAGCACCACGTCGAAGCCCGCCCCTTCGCACACTGCCACCGCCTCACGCGTGCGGCGTGCTATGCCGCCCAGCGTGGACTGGCTGGGTGAGGGGCGGATGAACGCCCGCGGATCGCGCGAGAGGAGCGGCATGCGCGTCTTGTCACCCAGGATCGACCCGCCCGATCGGGTGGACGACGGATCAACTGCCAGAACGGCCACACGCAGGCCCTGCGCCGTCAGATGCAGGCCGAAGGCTTCGATGAAGGTGGATTTGCCCACCCCCGGCGTGCCCGACAGGCCTACGCGCAGCGCCTGCCGCCCGGTGGCGCGCAATCGGTCGCCCAGGTCCAGCGCCCGCGCGCGGTGGTCGGCGCGGCGGCTTTCCACCAGCGTGATGGCCCGCGCCAGTGCCCGCCGGTCGCCCGCGATCACGCGTTCCGCCAGATCGTCCATCCACCTCTCCTTTGTGGTTGAGAGGGCGGAGAAGTCGTGGAAATGTCAATTGCCGCCGCTAGTTTGCCCGTCATGCTGCGCATCCTTGCCCTTTGCCTGCTGCTTCCCTCTGCCCTGCTGGCAGAGACCTTTGCCTTTGACGTGACGTTGGCGGGGGTGCGGGTGGCCAGCATGACCGTGGATGGAGAGGATGGACCCAAGACCTACCGCGCCACGGCACAGGTGGTAACGCGTGGGTTGGTGGGTGCAGTGCGGCCGGTGCGGTGGGATGCGGAGGTGGACGGCGCAAGCAAGGGTTCCCGGCTGATGCCGTCATCCTTTCGCGAGGAGATCGACACCGGACGGCGGCAGACCAGCGCAAGGCTGGCGTGGAGGGGCGGCGCGCCCACCGTTCAGGCCTATGACAGCAGCGAGGAAATCGAGGTGGAGGCCGCGGACCCCGCGGCGCAGAAGGGCACGGTCGATCCGTTGACGGCGCTTTATGCCGGAATGCGGCCAGTGGCACCCGATGCGGCCTGCGCCCTTTCGTTCCAGGTGTTCGACGGGCAGCGCCGCACCTCGGTCGCCTTGGCCGCACCTCTGCCTGCCGATGGCGGCGGGGTGGAATGCGCAGGCACCTATCGCCGGATAGCCGGGTTTCCGGCACGGGACCTGGCCGAACGGTCACGTTTTTCGTTCCGGGTGACCTATCTGCCGCGTGCTGACGGCCTGCTGCACATCGACCGGATCGAGGCCGACACGCTGTTCGGCCGCGCCGTGCTGCGCCGCCGCTAGAATCTGGCCGGCCGCGCCGCCATAAGGCGGGGCATGGACCGCCTGCCTATCGACGATGCCCTGCCTGCCCTGCTGGACGCCCTGCGTACCCGCGGCATGGCGGTATTGGAGGCACCGCCGGGCGCGGGCAAGACCACGCGGGTGCCGCTGGCGCTGATGGAGGCCGGGTTGGTGGCAGGGCGGTTCCTGATGCTCGAGCCGCGCAGGCTGGCAGCACGGGCCGCGGCAGAGCGGATGGCGGCCACGCTGGGCGAACCGGTGGGGCGGACGGTGGGCTACCGCATGCGGGGCGAAAGCCGCGTGTCGGGCGCCACGCGGATCGAAGTGGTGACCGAGGGCATCCTGACCCGGATGATCCAGGATGACCCGGAATTGCCCGGCGTGGGTGCCATCCTGTTCGACGAATTCCACGAGCGCTCGCTGAATGCCGACCTTGGCCTTGCCTTGGCGCTGGACATCCGCGGCGCCCTGCGGCCCGACCTTGTGCTGCTGCCGATGTCGGCCACGCTGGACGCCGCGCCGGTGGCGGCACTGATGGGCGATGCGCCACGGATCACCGCCGAGGGGCGGGCGTTTCCGGTAGAGACGGTCTGGCTGCCCCGGCAGTTGTCGCGTGAGGTCCGCTGGGAGGCGGCGATGGCGGGGTTGGTGCGGCAGGCGCTGGAGGAAGCGCCGGGCGATGTGCTGGCATTCTGCCCGGGCGAGGGGGAAATCCGGCGGGTGGCGGCGGCACTGAGTGACTGTGGTTGCGCGGTGCGGCCGCTGTTCGGGGCGATGGCGTTTGATGCCCAGCGTGCCGCCATCGCGCCCGAACCCGACGGGCGGCGCAAGCTGGTGCTGGCCACGGCCATTGCCGAAACATCATTGACCATTCCGGGGATCACGGTGGTGGTGGATGGCGGTCGGGCGCGGCGGGCGCGGTTCGATCCGGCCTCGGGCATGACGCGGCTGGTGACCGAACGGGTGACGCGGGCCGAGGCAGTGCAGCGGCAGGGCCGTGCAGGGCGGACGGCGCCGGGGGTGTGCTGGCGGCTGTGGGCCAAGGCCGAGGAGGGGGCGCTGGCAGCCTTTCCGCCGCCCGAGATTGCCGCGGCCGACCTGACCGGGCTGGCGCTGGACCTTGCCATGTGGGGCAGCGACCGGCTGCCGTTCCTGACGCCGCCGCCCGCACCCGCGCTGGCCGAAGCGCGGGCGCTGCTGGCCGACCTTGGTGCGCTGGATGACCATGGCGGGATCACTGCGCATGGGCGTGCGCTGGCCACCCTGCCGCTGCACCCGCGGCTTGCACACATGCTGGCGGCGGGCGGCGGACCGCTGGCGCCGCAAGTGGCGGCCCTTTTGGCCGAGCGCGACCCGCTGCGGGGGGCGCCGCCGGACCTGCTGTTGCGGCTGGAGGCGCTGGCCGGGCGGCGCTCCGGGGACGGGCCGGTGCTGGACCGGATCAGGACCGAGGCGAAGCGGTTGGCGCGGGACGCTGGCCCCGACCGCGGCCTGTCGGCCGGTGCACTGGCGGCGCTGGCCTACCCCGACCGGATCGGGCTGCGGCGCAGTGGGGATGCGCCGCGCTGGCTGCTGAGCGGCGGCAGGGGTGCGGCGATGGACGCGGGCCTGCCGCTGTCGGGCGCGCGGATGATCGTGGCAACCGATCTGGACGGCGAGGCGCGCGAAGCGCGGGTGCGCCAGGCGGCGGCCCTGGATGAGGGCGAGTTCCGCTTGCTGTACGCCCATCGCTTTCGCCGCGAGCGGACTTGCCAGTGGGATACGCGCGAAGGCCGGGTGGCGGCGCGCGACCGTGTGATGTTCGGCGCCATCGCGGTAGAGGACCGCCCCTGGACAGATGCCCCGCCCGAAGACTTGGCCCGCGCGGCGCTGGAGGGGTTGCGGGCCAGCGGCCTGAGCTTCACACCGTCCGCCGCCCGGCTGCAGGCGCGTGTTCTGCTGGCGCGGGCCGAAGGGGCAAAGGTGCCCGATGTGTCGGATGCGGCCCTTCTGGCGGGCGAAGGCCTGCTGCCATGGCTGGGCAAGGCGCGCACGCTCAGCGACCTGCGGGCGCTGGACCTGACCGAGGCGTTGCGCACGATGGCCGGATGGGCTGGCATGGCCGAGGTGGATCGCATTGCGCCCGCCCATTTCACCACGCCCCTGGGGCGAGAGGTTGCCATCGACTATGACGGCGAGGCGCCATCCATTGAACTGCGCCTGCAGGAGCTGTTCGGCGTCACGCGCCACCCGGTGGTAGGCGGCCGCCCGCTGCGCATCACCCTGCTGTCGCCGGGAGCAAAGCCGGTGCAGGTGACGCAGGACCTGCCGGGCTTCTGGGCCAGTTCCTATGCCGACGTGCGCCGCGACATGCGCGGTCGCTACCCCCGCCATCCCTGGCCCGAAGACCCGACGCAGGCCGACCCCACCACACGGGCCAAACCGCGCGGGACATGATGCCCCGGAACATGGCCCGCCCGGAAACAGGGCCTTCACCCCGCGGCACGGTGGCGCTAACAGGCGCGGCAAAGGCAGGGGACAGGCGATGATGGCGGATGGCATGGCGGCGGCCCGGCGCGGGCGCTGGGCCGTGGCGGCGATGTTCCTGGCGAACGGGTACGTCACCGGCTCGTGGGCGCCGCAGATTCCGCTGCTGATCCCGCGCCACGACATCGGCGAAGCCGTTCTGGGCCTGCTGCTGCTGGGTCTGGGCATCGGTGCCGTGACGGCGATGACGTTCTCGGGGCGGCTGATCGCGCTTTACGGCACGCGTCCCGTGCTGTGCGGCTTTGCGCTGGCCATCATCCCCACCCTTCCCGCCGTCGTCTTCGCGCCTTCGCTGGCCGTGGTGGCGCCGGCCATCGCGGCGCTGGGTGGCATCATGGGCGTGATGGATGTGTCGATGAACGCGCAGGCGGTCGAGGTGGAGCGGCGGCTGGGCCGCGCCATCATGTCGTCCAGCCATGGGTTCTGGAGCCTGGGCGCTGCCATCGGCAGCGGCAGCGGCGGCTGGTTGATCGCCCGGCTGGGGGCCGAGGGGCACGCGCTCTTGGCCGCCGCGGCGGTGGCTGTGCTGGTGCTTGGGGCGATGCCCTTCCTCACGCCGGGCGACCCGCCCGCGCCGCGCAGCACCGGGGAACGGCGCGCCTTGCTGCCGCGCGACCCCATGCTGTGGCTCTTGGGCGTGATGGCGCTGTTCTCGATGGTGCCCGAAGGCGCGGTGATCGAATGGAGCGCGCTGTATCTGGCCGACGGTCTGGGGGCGGCGGTTTCGGTTACCGGCCTGGGGGTGGCGTTCCTGACGGGCGCGATGGCGGTCCTGCGCTTTGCCGGTGACGCCGTGCGCAACCGGTTCGGTGCCGTGCGGACGCTGCGGGTTTCGGCGCTGATCGGGGCGGCGGGGCTGGTGCTCGCGGCCTCGGCGCCGGGGCCCTGGGTGGCCATCGCGGCCTTCGCGCTGGCCGGCGTCGGCGTGGCCAACATGGTGCCCATCCTGTTTTCCGCTGCAGGCAACCATCCCGGGCTTGCCGCAGGCGCCGGGATCGCGCTGGTGACGATGATGGGCTACTCGGGCATCCTTGTGGCGCCGGCCTCGATCGGCTGGGTGGCCGAGAATGCAGGCTTCCGGCTGACCTTTGCGGCGCTGGGCGGCATGCTGGCCGTGGTGGCCTTTCTTGCCGGACAGGCGCGGTCAGCCGACAGCCAGCACACCAGATAGACCGTGCTGCCGGGGCCCGGACGACCATGAGGGAGGGGTGAGAGGCTGGACAACGACCCAAGCGGGGCTCGTTACGGCTGCTTGCTTCCGCACCTGACCGGGTTGGCGAGGCGCCTGCCCGCGCCAACCTCTCGCCCCGTCATATAGGCCGGGGCGCGCAGAGTCGCAAGTCAGTGTCCCAGCCGGGCCGGAATGCGGCGCAGCACGTCCGAATCGCGCCGGGCGCGGGCCAGTGTCCAGCCGCCGTCGATGGCGATCAGCAGCGCTTCGGCGCGGTCTTGCGGGCCGGCTGCCCCCAGGCGGGTGGCATGCGCGGCAACGTGCTGTTGCAGGCGGTCCAGCACGGCCGCCGCATGGGCGCGGAACCCGGCCTCTTCGGGGCCGTCGAACAGCAGGGCCGAGATCGGGCAGGCGTCGGCACTGTCCAGCGTGTCCAGCAGGCGCGCCAGCTTGTGGCACAGCGTAGCGGTGCCATGGGGCCAGTCGGGCGCCGGGACAAAGGCATCGTCGATGATGCGCAGCAGCACATCCGCGGTCCAGTCGGCGGCGGCACGCGCAAGGTCGGCCTTGCCGGCCGGAAAGTGGTGGTACAGCGAACCCTTCGGCACCCCGGCCGCGGCCAGTACCTCGGCCAGGCCAGTGGCATGATAGCCCTTCTGCCGGAACAGGCGGGCGGCGGTTTCCACCAGGCGGGCGCGGGTCGGGAGATCTTCCATGTCCCCCGATAGCCGATCTGCAAGCGAATCGCTAGACCGATCGGTCCAGTCGTGCTATTGGACCGATCGGTCTAGTGGAGGCGGCGATGAGCGCGATGGGCAGGGTCTGGCCGGAACGGGCGGGGGCCGAGGATGTGCGGATCGCGGCCGAGGGCGCGGTTCTGGCGGGGCGGCTGTACCGGCCTGCGGGGCGACCCGTGGCGGTGGCGGTGCTGCACGGGGCGACGGGGGTGCCGATGGGCTACTACCGTGCCTTCGCGGAGTGGCTGGCGGCCGAACGCGACGTGGCGGTGCTGACCTATGACTACCGCGACTTCGGACAGTCCGCGCGCGGCCCTGTGCAAAGGGCAAAAGCGACGATGGCCGACTGGGGCCTGCGCGACCAGCCTGCGGCACTGGCCGCGGCGGCGGCCATCGTGCCGGGCACACCGCGCTGGGTGATCGGGCATTCGCTGGGCGGCGTGATGCTGGCGTTCCATCCGGGCATGGCGGGGGTAGCGCGCACGGTCGTGGTGGCCTCGGGCCCGGTGCATCTGTCCGACCATCCGGCGGGGTTCGGCGTGCTGGCCCGGGTCTTGTGGTACGGAATGGCGCCGGTGGCCGCCATGATGGGCTACCTGCCGGGGAGTCGGCTGGGGTTGGGCATGGACCTGCCGCTGGGCGTGTACCGCGACTGGCGGCGCTGGTGCACCACACGCGGGTTCCATCTGGCCGAGGTAGGGCACCGCCTGCCCTTGCCCGACGCGGGCGCCGTGCGGGGCGACATGCGGGTGGTGGCGGTGGCCGATGATGCCTGGGTGCCGCCCGCCGCTGTCTGGCGCGGCATGGCGATGTACCCGCATGCGCTGAAACGGCAGGTGGTGCTGCGGCCCGCCGAACACGGGCTGGCCCGCATCGGCCATCTGGGCGCCTTTGCCCGGCGGAATGCCGCGGTCTGGCCCCTGCTGGTGGACTGACGCCCGCTTGCCAGACTCGCACCCGCGTGCGAGGTTGCGCGCATTGGCGGGGCGGTTGCCCGGGAGGTTTCGATGCGCATGTTTCTTCTGGCGGCGGCGGCCGCTTTCCTGGGGCTGGCGGGTGCTGCGCAGGCACAGGACCTGATCCCGCCGAAGCGGCTGATCTATCAGGAAAACGCCGACCTTCCGGGGGGCGACATCGCCAACCTGTACGACACCGACATCAGCGCCTGCGAACGCGCCTGCCTGTCGAACCGGCGCTGCGAGGCGCTGACCTTCAACAGCCGGGCAGGGGCCTGCTTCCTGAAGGCCGGGCCGGGCGATGCGGCATTCTTCCAAGGCGCCTATTCGGCCAAGGTTGTTCCCGCCCGACCGGGGCTGGCCGAGCGTGCGGCCGAACGCGCGGCCGAACTGGGCTTCCTGCAGACCTGGGACTTTGGTGCCGCCAATGCCCTTGCCCTGCAACTGGGTGGCCTGCACATCACCGGCCAGTGGACGGTCGAGGACCACATGGCCTCGGCCGCGCAGGCCGAAACGCAGGGGAACCACGAAAGTGCAGCCGCCTTCGTGGGGGCGGCGCTGAACATCACCGACTCGGCCGACGGCTGGCTGGAGTATGCCCGGCTGAACCTGCCCGCCGCCCGGCAAAGCCAGCAGAATGCGCAACTGTACCGCGAACGTTCGCTGTCGGCGGCGGTGAACGCCTACCTGCGTGCCGACAAGGCGCCGCAGCGGCACAACATCCTGGTGCAGATGGGCGCCACGCTGGAGGCGCTGGGGCGCGGGCGCGACACGGTGCAGGCGCTGCGGCTGGCGCAAGCGCTGAGCCCGCGCGACGACACCGCCGTGGCCCTGGACGCAGCCATCGGCAAATACGGCTTCCGCATCACCGAAAACGAGGTCCAGTCCGACAGCATCCGCCCACGCATCTGCGTGAACTTCAGCGAGCCTCTGGTGAAGGCGGGGGTGGATTATTCCACCTACGTGCAGCTGCCTGAAACGGGGCTGTCGGTGGAAAGGACCGGCGACCAGCAACTGTGCGTCGAAGGCATGACGCACGGCCAGCGCGCCGCCGTCACCTTCCGCGAAGGCCTGCCCGCCGCCGATGGTCAGACCATGGCCAAATCGGTGACCATCACGTCGTACATCCGCGACCGCACCCCGGCGGTGCGCTTTCCGGGCCGGGCCTATGTGCTGCCGAAGGCGGCGGGGGCGTCGATCCCGGTGGAGACGGTGAACGCCACGACGCTGGAACTGACACTGTACCGCGTGGTGGACCGCAATCTGTTGCGCGCGGTGCAGAACGACTATTTCGGCCAGCCCATGGCATACTACCAGGAAGAGGATTTCTCCTCGGTCATCGGTGAAAAGCTGTGGTCGGGCACGGGGACCGTGGCGCAGGAGGTGAACAAGGATGTCACCACGCGTCTGCCGATGGACGAGGCGATTGCCGGGCTGCCCGCGGGCATCTACGCGCTGAAGGCCTTTGTTCCGGGGCAGGACGAGTATTCCGTCTCGCCCGCCTGGCAGTGGTTCGTGATTTCGGATCTGGGGCTGACCACGCTGTCGGGGGTGGACGGGCTGCACGTCGTGGCACGCTCGCTGGGCGATGCGGGGCCGAAGGCTGGGGTGACGGTCGAGCTTCTGTCGCGCATGAACGCGGTGCTAGGCACGGCGGTGACCGATTCGAACGGGTTCGCGGTGTTCCCGGCGGCATTGGCCCGCGGCACCGGCGGCAGCGCGCCTGCCATGGTGGTGGCGAAAGAGGGCGAGACGGACATTGCCTTCCTGTCGCTGACCGACCCCGAGTTCGACCTGTCGGACCGCGGCGTCGAGGGGCGCGAACCGGCGCCGCCGGTGGATGTGTTCCTGACAACCGACCGCGGCGCCTATCGGGCCGGAGAGACGGTGCATGTCACGGCACTGGCGCGCGACAGCACCTCGCAGGCTATTCAGGGGCTGCCGCTGGTGGCGGTGGTGAAACGGCCGGACGGCGTGGAATGGGCGCGCCAGACGGTAACGGATGCGGGCGGCGGCTATGTGTTCGCCCAGCCGATTTCCGGTTCTGCGCCGCGCGGCCAGTGGCGGCTGGAGCTGTATGCCGACACCGAGGCTGCCGCGCTGCGCAGCACGACCTTCCTTGTCGAGGACTTTCTGCCAGAACGCATCGACTTTGCGCTGGCGCTGCCCGATGCGCCCTGGCGGCTGGGCGAGACGGCGGATCTGACTGTGGACGCCCGGTACCTGTTCGGCGCGCCTGCCGCCGATCTGGCGATCGAGGGTGAGGTACTGCTGCGCGCGGCCGAGGGGCTGGAGGGGTTTGTCGGCTACCGTTTCGGTCGGCATGATGTGAGTTTCGATGCGCGGATGGAGCCGTTCGGCGGCTACACCACCGATGCCGAAGGCAAGGCGGTGATTTCTGCCGCGCTGCCGCAGGCCGAGGATCCGGGTCGCCCGCTGGAGGCCCGCGCAACGGTGCGGGTGGCCGAAGGGTCGGGCCGGCCGGTGGAACGCCGGGTGACGAAGGTGCTGACGCCATCTTCGCCAATGATCGGCGTGAAGCCGATGTTCGAAGATGTGGTTCAAGAAGGCAGCGACGCACGGTTCCAGGTCATGGCCATCGGCCCCGACCTGAAGCCCGCGCCGATGGAGGTGCGCTGGGAAGTGACGCGGGTGCGCGTGAACTACCAGTGGTACCAGGAATACGGCCAGTGGAACTGGGAACCGGTGACCAGCCGCGCGCGGGTGGCCGAAGGCACCGCCACGCTGGGCGCCGGGCCGGTGGAGATTTCGGCGCCTGTGGAGTGGGGCGAGTACGAGATTTCGGTGGAACAGACGGGCGGGGCGGCAACGTCGATGGCCTTCTATGCCGGATGGTATGCGCCTGCCGACGTGACCTCGACGCCCGACACGCTGGAACTGTCGCTGGACAAGCCGGACTACCGGCCGGGCGAAACCGCGATGCTGCGGCTGGTGCCGCGGGCGGCGGGAACGGCGCTGGTGTCCGTGCTGTCGAACCGCGTGGTGTCGATGCAGGCGGTGGAGGTAAGCGAAGGCGAGAACCTGATCCCCGTGCCGGTGACGGATGAATGGGGCGCGGGGGTGTATGTGACCGCATCGGTGCTGCGGCCGATGGATGTGGCCGCCGGGCGCAACCCGGCGCGGGCGATGGGGCTTTCCTACGCCAAGGTCGATCCTGGCCCGCGTGCCCTGCAGGCCACCATGCAGGCCCCGGCCGAGGCCGCGCCGCGCGGCCCGCTGGAGGTGGCGGTGAAGGTGGATGGGGTGACGGCGGGCGAGACGGCCTGGGTGACGGTGGCTGCCTTGGACGTAGGCATCCTGAACCTGACGGCCTACGAGGCGCCCGATCCGCAGGGCCACTACTTTGGCCAGCGCAAGCTGGGCGTGGGCATCCGCGACCTGTACGGGCGGCTGATCGACGGCATGGCGGGCGTGGAAGGCGCGGTGCGGTCGGGCGGCGACTCCGCGGCGCAGGCGCGGCTGAAGTCGCCCCCGCCGACCGAGGAACTGGTGGCCTATTTCAGCGGCCCGGTGCAGGTGGGGCCGGATGGCCTTGCCCGGGCGACCTTCGACCTGCCGTCGTTCAACGGTACGGTGCGGGTGATGGCGGTGGCGTGGTCGAAGACCGGTGTGGGGCAGGCGCAGGCCGATGTGCTGGTGCGTGACCCGGTGGTGGTGACGGCCAGCGTTCCACGGTTCATGGCGCCCGGTGACACCTCGCGCGTCCTGTTGGAGATCGTGCACGCCACCGGACCTTCGGGCCGGATGGGGCTGGATGTGACGGCCAGCGGGCTGACCGTGGGCAGGGTGCCTTCGGGCTTTGATCTGGCCGAGAAGGCCAAGGCCGTGTTCCAGGTGCCGCTGACGGCCACCGACGTGGGCCTGCACAGCATCGACATCCGGCTGACCACGCCGGACGGCCGCGTGCTGTCCAAGCGCCTGACCCTGCCGGTGCAGGTGAATGACCCCGAGGTCGCCCGCACCACCCGGCTGGAACTGGCCCAGGGCGACAGCCTGACGTTTGACAATCAGGCCCTGACCGGCCTGTCGCTGCCTACGTCGAAAGCGACGCTGGCAGTGGGGCCGATTGCGCGGATGGATGCGCCGGGGCTGCTGGCGGCGCTCGACCGCTATCCCTATGGCTGCACCGAGCAGATCACGTCGAAGGCGCTGCCCCTGCTGTACTTCGATCAGGTTGCGCAGGCGATGCGGCTGCCCGGGTCGGAAAACCTGCAGGTGCGGATCAGCCAGGCCGTCGCCGAAGTGCTGGCCAACCAGTCGGCGGAAGGCGCCTTTGGCCTGTGGTCGCCGTCTTCGGGTGACTTCTGGCTGGATGCCTATGTGACCGACTTCCTTTCGCGTGCCCGTGCGCAGGGGTTCGCGGTGCCCGACCCGGCGTTCCGCGTGGCGTTGGACAACCTGCGCAACCAGGTGAACTACCAGCCCGATTTTGATGCGGGCGGCGAGGCGCTGGCCTATGCGCTGATGGTACTGGCGCGCGAAGGTGCCGCGGCCATCGGCGACCTGCGCTATTATGCCGATGTGAAGGGCGATGCCTTCAGCACGGCCATCGCGCAGGCGCAGCTGGGCGCGGCGCTGGCCGCCTATGGCGACCAGCCACGGGCCGATGCGATGTTTGCCCGCGCCGCGGCCCGCGTGGTGCCCGGTCCGGATACCGATCAGGTGTTCCGCGCCGACTATGGCAGCAATCGCCGCGATGCGGCGGCGGTGCTGGCGCTGGCGGTCGAGGCGGGGTCGTCGGTGGTGGATGCCGAAACGCTGGCGGTTTCGCTGTCCACCGCGAAGGGCGCGCTATCCACGCAAGAGGCGACGTGGATGCTGCTGGCCACGCATGCGCTGGTGGACGGGCCGGGGCTGACGGGCATCACCTTCAACGGCCTGCCGCCTGCGGGCCCGCTGGTGCAGGTGATGGAAGGCGGGCTGGGCGACCCGGTGGTGGTGAAGAATGACACCGGGCGCACGCAGTTCGTCACCGTCACGTCCTACGGCGTGCCGACCGAACCGGAACCGGCGGGCGGCAACGGCTATGCCATTACCCGCAGCTATTATACGTTGGACGGGCAACAGGTGCCCGCAGGCCAGCCGGTGAAGGCGGGCACGCGGATGGTGGTGGTGCTGGAGATCACGCCGTTTGCCCGCGGCGAGGGGCGGCTGATGATCAACGACCCGCTGCCCGCCGGGCTGGAGATCGACAATCCCAACCTGATCGCGGGCGGGCAGATCGGCGGTCTGGACTGGCTGGAGGTGGTGAACGAGGTGGCGCACAGCGAGTTCCGGCAGGACCGGTTCCTGACCGCCATCGACCGCTACAACGCCGACGCGTTCCGTCTGGCCTATATCGTGCGGGCCGTCTCGCCCGGCGAGTTCCACCATCCCGCCGCCTCCGTCGAGGACATGTACCGCCCCGATTTCCGTGCGCGCACCGACGTCGGGCGGCTGGTGATCGTGCCGTGAGGCATGGGCTTTCTCGGCCAACCGCCCCAACCCTCCTCCACAAGGGGGGAGGGAAGCGCGATTCCGTGTAGGGTGTGATGCGACTTCACCGGATGCTGTTTGCCGTGGCGCTGACCCTTTGGGCAGGCGGAGCCGCGCGCGATGCGGGCGACCGCTGGATCGACGCGACGCTGCTGCCATCCCTGACGGTCGAGGTTTCACCCGAGGTGGTGGCGCGCGACGGGCGGCTGTTGCGCGCCTGGCAGGTGGCCGACGGGCGCTGGCGCATGGGCGTGGCGCTGGCCGATGTGGATCCGGGCTTTGTCGCGCAGCTTGTGGCCTTCGAGGACAAGCGGTTCTTCAGCCACCCCGGCGTTGACCCCCGCGCCGTGGCGCGGGCGTTGTGGCAGGCGGTGACCTCGGGCCGCGTGGTGTCGGGCGGCTCCACGCTGACCATGCAGGTCGCGCGGCTCTTGGAAAACAGCGGGACGGGCCGGGTGGCGGGCAAGCTGCGGCAGGCGCGCGTGGCGCTGGCGCTGGAGCGGCGGCTGACCAAGGAGCAGATCCTCGAACTCTATCTGCTGCTCGCCCCTTACGGCGGCAATCTGGAAGGCATCAGGGCCGCATCCCTGGGCTATTTCGGCAAGGAACCGCGCCGCCTGACCCCGGCCGAGGCGGCGCTCTTGGTGGCGCTGCCGCAATCGCCCGAGGCCCGCAGGCCCGACCGCGCGCCGAAGGCCGCCGCGGCCGCGCGCGAGCGGGTGCTGGCACGCGCTGTGGGTGCCGGGGTGATCGACACCGATACGGCGGCCACGGCCCTGCGCGAGCCGATGCCCACGGCGCGGCGCGACGTGCCGATGCTGGCGCCGCATCTGGCCGAGCGGCTGCAGACCGCCGCCCCCGCTCCGATGATCCGCACCACGATTGACGCCACGCTGCAGGCGCAGGTCGAACGGCTGGCGGCCGACACCGTGGCCGCGCAGGGCGAGCAGATGCAGGTGGCCATCGTGGTGGCCAACCACCAGTCGGGCGAGATTCTGGCCGAGGTCGGGTCTGCGGCCTATCAGGCCGACCTGCGGCTGGGCTTCGTCGACATGGCGGCGGCGCCGCGCTCGCCCGGGTCGCTGCTGAAACCACTGATCTATGGCCTGGCCTTCGACCAGGGGTTGGCCCACCCCGAAACGCTGCTTGAGGACCGGCAGACCGACTTCAACGGCTACGTGCCGCAGAACTTTGACCGCATCACCCGCGGCACGGTGCGGGCGCGCGAGGCGCTGCAGCTGAGCCTGAACATTCCGGCCGTTTCGTTGACCGAGGCGCTGGGGCCCGCAAAGCTGATTGCAGCCCTGCGGCGGGCGGGGGCTGATCCGCGCATTCCGGGGAACCAGCCGGGGCTTGCCGTGGCGCTGGGCGGGGTGGGGCTGACGCTGGAGGAAGTGGTGTCGATGTACGCCGCACTGGCCCGCGGCGGCGTGGCCGTGCCGCTGCGCGCCACGGGCGACGCAGGCGAAGGCGCGCGGGTGATCTCGGACGTGGCAGCCTGGCAGGTGGCCGACATCCTGGCGGGCCTGCCGCCGCCGCCCGGTGCACCGGAGAATCGGCTGGCCTACAAGACGGGCACAAGTTACGGCCACCGCGACGCCTGGGCGGTGGGGTTCGACGGGCGGCATGTGGTGGGGGTATGGCTGGGCCGCGCCGACGGATCGTCGGTTCCCGGAGCCTTCGGTGCCGATCTGGCAGCGCCCGTGCTGTTCCAGGCCTTCGCGCGGCTGAAGCCGAGGCTTGACCCGCAGCGCCCGGCGCCGCCCGCCACGCTGTTGGTGGCCAACGCGCAGTTGCCCCAGCCGCTGCAGCGCTTCCGCAGCCGCCACGCGGTGTTTCAGGCGGCGGCGGATGCCCCCGCGGTGGCCTTTCCGAAAGACGGCTCTGAAGTGGAACTGATGCCTGACGGCCTGATGCTGCGGGTGCGCGGCGGCACGGCACCCTTCACATGGCTGATGGACGGGGCGCCGGTGGTGCTGGGCGAACGGCGGGCAGAAACGCTGATCCCGAACCCCGGTCCGGGGTTCGTCACCCTGTCGGTGATCGACGCGCAGGGGCGCTCGGCCCGCGCCACGGTGCGGCTGCGATAGCGTTCAGTTCAGCTGGAACTGCAGCGGATAGCGGCCATCCTCGAAGTCGCCGAACAGGTCGCCCAGGTCGGGGTGGGTCACCGGGCGGCCGGTTTCATCGGGGATCAGGTTCTGTTCCGAAACATAGGCCACATAGTAGCTGTGGTCATTCTCGGCCAGCAGGTGGTAGAACGGCTGGTCCTTGGCAGGACGGCTTTCTTCGGGGATGTTCTCGTACCACTCGTCAGAGTTCGAGAAGCGCGGATCGACATCGAAAACAACGCCGCGAAACGGGTGCTTGCGGTGCCGCAGGACCTGACCGAGATGATACTTCGCGTGACTCTTCAGCATCGGACACTGTCCCCTTGACCGGTTGGTAATCCTTTCCGGCGCAACTTGTCTACCCGCATCGCGTGAAGCCACAGAAACAGTCTGTGACGCCCAATGCCATAATCTTGCCTCAATCTGGGGTGGCAGGTTTGCCGCGCGCTCGCGGATTTCTGATCGGCTGGCCTTGCAGCGGCATTCCCACGGACGGTCCGTTGGCCTATTGTCGCGGCAAAACAAGAACGTGCGAGGGGCAGATGAGCAGGTTTCTCCGCGCGGCCGTGATGTTGCTGTTCCTTGCTTCCTGCGGGGGCGGCGGCAAGTTTTCGGCGCCGCGCGATCTGGATAACGCCTGTGCGATCGCTGCAGAGCGTCCGCAGTACCTGGGGGCGATGCGCGCTGCGGAACGCAAGTGGGGCGTGCCGGTGCATGTGCTGATGGCAACGATCCATCAGGAATCGAAGTTCGTGGGCAACGCCCGCACGCCGCACCAGTATGTGCTTGGCGTCATTCCGGTCGGTCGCCAATCCTCGGCCTATGGCTACAGCCAGGCGCTGGACGGCACATGGGAGGAATACCAGGACGATCAGGGCCGCCGCGGCGCACGCCGGGACCGCATCAGCGACGCCACCGACTTCATGGGCTGGTACATGTACAATTCGGCACAGCGCCTTGGCATTTCGCCGGCGGATGCGCGCAGCCAGTACCTTGCCTATCACGAAGGCCGCACCGGCTATGCCCGCGGCAGCTACAATTCCAAGCCCTGGCTGATCGAGGTGTCCGACCGCGTCGCGTCGCGGGCCGAAACCTATCGGGTGCAACTGCAGCAGTGCCGCTAGGGCTCAGCCCTTGCGGCGCTCGGCCTCGGTGTCGATGTCGAAGTTGACCTTGCCAAGGTTGGCCCCCACCGTCAGGTTCTCCAGGATGACGGTGGTCTGCGCGCCGCTGTCGTCTGTAAGCACCCAGCTTTTCAGGGCAACCGGGTCGGGCGCGAAGATCAGGTCGATGTAGCCGTACTCGGGGTGTTCAGGGTCCTGTGCCCGCACCACGGTATCCTTGCCTGCGGTGCTGTGCCCCTTCACCATCTTCGCCCGCCCCAGGTTCACGTTGTTGCCCAGAATCAGGTGCAGCGGCGTGCGGCGCAGCGGGTATTGCTCCGGCGGCTCGTTCGATTTGGCATCGAAGATTGCCACCGACCCGGCGCTGGCCAATACCAGATTCCTGTCGGGCGGGGCATATTCGAACCGCATCCGGTTCGGCCGCCGCAACCACAACCGCCCGGTGGACACCGACCCGTCCGGGTTCACCTGGGTAAAGTCCGACACGGCCGTCTTGATACCGTTGATATAGGCCGAAAGCTCGGCCAGCGGCACCTTTTCGGCCAGGGCCGGGCGGGCCAGCGGCAGCAGGGCAAGCGGGGCGAAAAGCAGGGTGCGGCGTTTCATGGCGTCACTATAGGCGCAGGCAGCGCCTGGGGGAATCCCCCGCAGCGTCACGTCCTGGCGAGCGGCAGGTTCCGCCGCCGGTTCACGCCTTGTCGCGCAGCATGCGGCGCAGAATCTTGCCGCTGGGCGACTTCGGGATGGTGTCGACAAAATGCACGGCGCGCAGTTGCTTGTAGGTGGCCAGCTTGCCCGCAAGGTGGGCCATGATCGGCGCAGGGTCGGCTTCGGCACCTTTCTGCAGCACAACAAAGGCCACCGGCACCTCGCCCGCCGTTTCGTCGGGCTTGCCGATCACCGCGCAGTCGGCGACGGCAGGGTGCGACAGCAGCTCGGCCTCAAGCTCGGCCGGCGCCACCTGAAAGCCCGACACCTTGATCAGTTCCTTGACCCGGTCGCGGATGTAGACGAACCCTTCATCGTCGATCGCGGCCAGGTCGCCGGTGCGCAGCCAACCCTCGGGTGTGAGCGTGGCCGAGGTGGCCTGCGGATTGTTGTGGTAGCCCTTCATCACCTGTGGCCCGCGCACCCACAGTTCGCCCTCGCCGCCCGGTGCCGCGTCAAGGCCGGTTTCGGGATCGACCAGACGGCATTCCGTGTTGGGCGCGGTCAGGCCGACCGACCCGGCGCGGGTGGTTCCCGGCGGTATGGCGTGCGACATCGGCGACATTTCGGTCATGCCATAGCCCTGCACGGCCACCGCCCCCAGCCTGCGCCCCACGGCATCGGCCACTTCGCCGCCCAGCGGCGCTGCCCCCGAGAACAGCCGATCCACGCAGGACAGGTCGAACTGGTCCACCATCGGGTGCTTGGCAAGTGCCACCACGACCGGCGGCGCGCAGAAGATCTGCCGCGTGCGGTGTGCGGTGACGAGTTTCAGGAACAGCTCCAGATCAAAGCGCGGCATGGTGATCACGCCGGCGCCAAAGGAGGGGTGCAGGTTCATCAGCGCGGTCAGGCCGTAGATGTGGAAGAACGGCAGGAACGCCACCGTCCAGTCCCCCGGGCGCACGTCCAGGATGCCCGCCGCCTGATCCACGTTCACAACAAGGTTGCGGTGGGTCAGCATCACCCCCTTGGGCAGGCCGGTGGTGCCGCTGGAATAGGGCAGCACGGCAGTGTGGGTTTCCACGTCAACCGGCGTTTGCGACAGTTGCGGGGCGCCCATCCAGTCGGCCAGCGCGTCCAGCGTGGTGATGGCGGTGACACCGGTGCCTTCGGCCGCCGCCCGCGCGGTTTCCAGAAAATGCGTGACGGTGAACAACAGCGTGGCGCCACTGTCGGCCAGCTGGTGGTGCACCTCGGGTGCGGTGTAGGTCGGGTTGATGGTGGTGACCGTAGCGCCGGCATACAGCGCACCGTGGAAGACGATGGCGTATTCCGGGCAGTTCGGCGCCATGATGGCCACGGTGGTGCCGGGGCCGATGCCGCGCGCCGCCAGTCCCCCTGCCAGCCTGCGGATGCCGCCTTCCAGCTGCGCGGCCGTCAGGCTGCGGCCGCTGGGGCCGTCGATCATCACCGGTTCGTCACGGCCGCCCAGGCCGCGGAACAGCCGTTCGGTGATCGTCTCGCCGGTCAGGGCGACGGGCGGATGTGGGCTGCGGTAGACGGTCATGATCCCCTCCCAAGGATGCGCTGGCGGGCATACTAGCGCGGGGCGGGGAAAGTTTCCTATGGGCTTTGCGTCGGGTGGGCCATCGGCCCACCCCTGCGGCCCAAGGTGGGCAGATTGCCCACCCTACCCCGCCAGCGCCGCGTCACACCGCGCGCAAACCCCCGCATGCCCATGCGTGCCCACGTCCGGCAGGATCTGCCAGCAGCGCTGGCACTTCTCGCCATCGGCCATGCGGAACTCCACCGCCACCTCGGGCACGTCGGACAGGCGGAACGCGCCGGCCGGGGGCGCCGCGGTCGAGAGCCAGACGCAGGACGTGATGCAGACCTCCTCGAAGGCCACCGTCTCCAGCACGGCCATCATCTCGGGTGTCACGAACACCACCGGCGCGGCCTCCAGGCTGGCGCCAATCACCTTGGCCGTCCGCTGCACCTCCAGCGCCGCCGTGACCGTGCGGCGGACGTGGCGAATGCGCTCCCACTTCTCGGCCAGCGCGGGGTTCAGCCAGCCTTCGGGCACGGCCGGAAAGTCGCGCAGGTGGATCGAGTCATCCTCGGACGGAAAGCGCGACAGCCACACTTCCTCGGCGGTGAACACCAGCACCGGGGCCAGCCAGGCCGTCAGGTGGTGGAACAGGGCATCCATCACCGTGCGCGCGGCACGGCGGCGGGTCGCCCCCGGCGCGTCGCAGTACAGCGCATCCTTGCGCACGTCAAAGTAGAAGGCCGAAAGGTCGGACGTGCAGAAGGTGAAGACGGTCGAGAACACGCCCTGGAAGTCATGGGCGGCATAGCCGCGGCGCACCTGCCCGTCGACCTCGGCCAGCCGGTGCAGCACCCAGGCATCCAGCTCGGGCATCTCGGCCACCGGCAGCCGCTCGGTTTCCGACCAGCCGTTCAGCGCACCCAGGATGAAGCGCAGCGTGTTGCGCAGGCGGCGGTAGCTGTCGGCGGTGCCCTTCAGGATTTCCGGGCCGATGCGCTGGTCGTTGGTATAGTCGGTCTGCGCCACCCACAGGCGCAGGATGTCGGCGCCGTACTGGTCGATCACCGCCTGCGGCGCGATGATGTTGCCCAAGGACTTGGACATCTTCATGCCCTTCTCGTCCAGCGTGAAGCCGTGGGTCAGCACACCCCTGTACGGCGCGCGGCCCTTGGTGCCACAGGCCTGCAACAGGCTGGAATGGAACCAGCCGCGGTGCAGGTCGGTCCCCTCAAGGTACAGGTCGGCAATGCCGTCGGGCGTGCCGTCGGGCCGGTCGCGCAGCACGAAGGCGTGGGTTGACCCGCTGTCGAACCAGACGTCGAGGATGTCGAAGACCTGTTCATAATCGGACGGATCGTGCAGGCCCAGGAGCATATCTTCCTTGAAACCTTGCACATACCACGCATCGGCGCCGCGCTGTTCGAAAGCTGCAACGATGCGGGCGTTGACCCTTGGGTCTTGCAGCAGGAAGTCCGCATCGGTCGGCTTCGCGCCCTTCTTCGTGAAGCAGGTCAGCGGCACGCCCCAGGCGCGCTGCCGCGACAGCACCCAGTCAGGCCGCGCCTCCATCATGGAATGCAGGCGGTTGCGGCCACTGGCGGGCGTCCAGTGCACCAGCTGGTCGATGCTGGTCAGGGCGCGGGCGCGGATTGTGTCGCCGTGGTGGCCCTTGCCGTCGTGCAGCGGCTTGTCGATGGCCACAAACCACTGCGGCGTGTTGCGGTAGATCACCGGCGCCTTCGACCGCCAGGAATGCGGATAGCTGTGCTTCAGCTTCGCCTTCGCGAACAGCGCACCGGCATAGGCCAGCTGCTTGATGACGCTGACGTTGGCGGGGCCTTCCTTGCCGTCGGGCGTGATGATGTGCTGGCCGCCGAACAAGGGCAGGTCGGCGCGGTATGACCCGTCCGGCTCGACATTGTAGGTCATCGGCAGGCCGAACTTCAGGCCCATGAGGTAGTCGTCGTCGCCATGGCTGGGGGCGGTATGGACAAAGCCCGTGCCTGCGTCATCGGTGACGTGGTCGCCGGGGAGCAGAGGGACGTCATAGTCCCACTCGCCGTTGCCGCCCTCGATGCCGCGGAAGGGGTGGGCGCAGACCAGCGCCGACAGTTCGGCGGCAGGCACGTCGCACAGGCGGCGCAGCATCTCTGGCCCCGCAAGCTTGGCCTGCGCCAGAACGCCCTCGGCCAGCTTGTCGGCCAGAACCAGCCTTTGCCCGATGGTTGCGGTGCTGTCGGCGGGCCGCCCGATCACTTCGTACAGGCCATAGGCGATGGCCGGACCATAGGCGACGGCGCGGTTCTGCGGGATGGTCCAGGGTGTTGTCGTCCAGATCACCACATCGGTCGGCGTCTTGGTGAACAGCGCGTCGCCCGCCACCACGCGGAACCTCACCCACACCTGATGCGACGTATGGTCCTGATACTCCACCTCCGCCTCGGCCAGCGCGGTCTTCTCCACCGGTGACCACATCACCGGCTTCGACCCCTGGTACAGCGACCCGTTCTCCAGGAACTTCATGAACTCGGCCGCGATCACCGCCTCGGCGTGGTAGTCCATGGTCAGGTAGGGGCGGTCCCAGGCGCCGGTGACGCCAAGGCGCTTGAACTCGGCGCGCTGGATGTCGATCCAGCCCTCGGCGAACTTGCGGCATTCCTGGCGGAAGGCCACCACATCCACGTCGTCCTTGTTCAGACCTTTGGCGCGGTACTGCTCCTCGATCTTCCACTCGATGGGCAGCCCGTGGCAGTCCCACCCCGGCACATAGCGGGCGTCGTGGCCGGTCATCTGCTGGCTGCGGACGACCATGTCCTTCAGGATCTTGTTCAGCGCGTGGCCGATGTGCAGGTGGCCGTTGGCATAGGGCGGGCCGTCGTGCAGCACATACGAAGGCCGCCCTGCCCCGCGTTCGCGCAGGCGGTCATAGACGCCGATGCGCGCCCAGCGGTCCAGCCAGGCGGGTTCGCGCTGCGGCAGGCCCGCGCGCATGGGAAAGTCGGTTTCGGGCAGGAAGACGGTGCTGCGATAGTCGGGGGCAGCGTCAGGAACGGTGTCGGCCATCGGGGGCGATCCTTCGGAACGGGAATGCGGGAACGAAACCCGGCGCCCTGCGGATCAGGACGCCGGGCGGCGAATTCGAAGGATGCGCCGCAACATGGTCATGCGGCGGCTTATAGGCGCCGGGGTGGGCGCGGTAAAGATGGAAGGCTGCCCACGCGTTCCATCAGTGCGGCAAGCCACCCCGGCAAGCGCAAAAAAAGGCGGCCCCCCAAGGCCGCCCTGCACAAGTTCTTGAGGTTGGCCGCCGCCGCTACGCCGCCGCTACGCCGCCGCCGCAACTCCATCGGGCACCTTGGCACCGGTCATGAAGGCCACGGCATCCGACATGGTATAGTCCGACGGCCTGATCACGCACAGCCGCGAGCCCAGCCGGTGGATGTGGATGCGGTCGGCCACCTCGAACACATGCGGCATGTTGTGGCTGATCAGGATGATCGGAATTCCGCGCGACCGCACGTCGCGGATCAGTTCCAGCACGCGGCGGCTTTCCTTCACCCCCAGCGCGGCAGTGGGCTCGTCCAGGATCACCACCTTCGACCCGAAGGCCGCGGCACGGGCCACCGCCACGCCCTGCCGCTGGCCACCCGACAGGGTTTCAACCGCCTGGGTGATGTCCTGGATGGTGGCCAATCCCAGCTCGCTCAGCTTCTCGCGCGCGAACTTCTCCATCCGCGCCCGGTCCATCTGCCGGAAAACAGACCCCATGATGCCCGGCTTGCGCCACTCGCGCCCCAGGAACATGTTGTCGGCAATCGACAGCGCCGGCGACATGGCAAGGTTCTGGTACACCGTCTCGATCCCCTCGGCGCGGGCATCGTCGGGGCTGCGGAAATGCACCGGGCGGCCGTCCAGCAGGATTTCGCCATGGTCGGGGATGACGGCCCCCGACAGCGCCTTGATCATGGTGGACTTCCCGGCGCCGTTGTCGCCGATGACCCCCAGAATCTCGCCCGGCATCAGGTCGAAGTCGCAGCCGTTCATGGCCACCACGGTGCCGTATCGCTTCATCAGGCCCTTCGCCTGCAGGATCGGTTGAACAGCGGTCATTGCGAAGCCCTCCGCAGCCATTGGTCCAGCGCCACGGCGACAATCACCAGACAGCCCGCCGCGAATTTCTGCCAGTAGTCATCCACGCCCGCCAGCGACAGGCCGGTGATGAACACGCCCACGATCATCGCCCCCAGCACCGACCCGATGATCGACCCGCGGCCGCCGAACAGCGAGGTGCCGCCGATCACCACGGCGGTGATCGATGCCAGGTTCACATCGGCAAAGGCGATGGGCGACACCGAACCGACGCGGCCGATGGCAATCCAGGCGGCAAAGCCGCAGATCAGCCCGGCCACGACATACACCGAGATCAGCGTGCGGCCGACGTTGATGCCCGACAGCATGGCGGCGTCGGGGTCGTCGCCGATGGCATGCACATGCCGACCCCAGGCCGTCTGGTTCAGCACATACCACAGCACTGCCGCCAGCAGGATCAGGGTGATCCCGCCATAGCTCAGGCTGGCGCCGTTGAAGTTGAAGCCCTGCCCGAACCACAAGAGGCCCGCAGCCTTCTCCTCGATGTCGACGTTGCGGATCGATTCGGACTGCGAATACCACAGCTTCAGGGCATCGAAGATCGACAGCGTGCCCAGCGTCACGATGAACGGCGGCAGCTTCACCCGTGCGACAAGGACGCCGTTCACAAGGCCCATCAGGCCGCCGAAGAACACGCCGATCACCACCGCGATCATGACGGGCACGCCCGACACCACGGCGAGGTTGCCCATGATCAGCGAGCACAAGACCAGGATCGCGCCCACCGAAAGGTCGATGCCGGCCGTCAGGATCACCAGCGTCTGCGCCAGCGCGATGAAGCCCGTGACCGTTACCTGTTTCAGGATGGTCGACAGCGCACCCATGCCGAAGAACCGCGGCGCTAGGATCGAGAAGACGGCGATGGACACCAGCAGAACCAGCGCGGGAACCATCGTCGGATAGTTCCGCAGGAAACCGCGTATCCGGTGGATGAAGGACCTGTCGTCGCGTTCAAAGCTTGCAACCGCCGTATCCGCCTTGGTCAGTGCCGCTTCAAAATCGGAAATCGTCTTGGTCGGTGCATCTTGCGAGCTCATGCCGTGCTTCCCCCCCGGGTTCTGCGTCACTGGCTGCCGTGGCCGCCTATGAAGAAGGGCGACTGTAAAGCCGCCCTTCCGGTAATCAAGTCAGACGTGAAGCGCGATCAGCCCCAGCAGAGCTCGGTGCCCTTGGTGCTGTCGATCGATGGCACGCCTTCGACCGGCTTGTCGGTCACCAGGTTCACGCCGGTGTTGAAGAACGACAGGCCTTCCGAAACGGTCGGCTTGGTGCCGTCCTTTGCGAAGGCCACGATCGCCTCGATGCCCAGCGAGGCCATCTTCAGCGGGTACTGCTGCGAGGTGGCGCCGATGACGCCCGACTTGACCGAGGCCACGCCGGGGCAGCCGCCGTCAACCGAAACGATGATCGCCTGGCCTTCCTTGCCGGCATTCTTCAGGGCCTGATAGGCGCCTTCTGCGGCCGGTTCGTTGATGGTGTAGACCACGTTGATGTCGGGGTCCTTGGCCAGCAGCGTTTCCATCGCGCGCAGGCCACCCTCGGGGTTGGCGTCCGACGATTCGTGGCCGATCACGCGCGCATCGGTTTCCGAACCCATCACGGTCAGGTCAGGCACTTCGATGCCGAAACCGACGAGGAAGCCGGTGTCGCGCAGCACGTCGACCGAGATGTTGTCCTTGTTGATGTCCAGCATCGCGATCTTCGCGGTGGCGGCGCCTTCGCCCATGGTGGCGGCCGCCCACTTGCCGATCAGCAGGCCAGCTTCGAAGTTGTCGGTGGCAAAGGTGATGTCCTGCGCTTCGGCATCGCCCAGCGGGGTGTCCAGCGAGATCACCAGGATGCCGGCGGCGCGGGCGTCCTTCAGGGCGGGGCCGACCGAGTCGTTCGAGGGCGTGATCAGGATGCCCTTGGCGCCTGCAGCGATGCAGTTCTCGATGGCGGTGATCTGCGGGGCGGCGTCGCCGTCCTTCTCACCGGCATAGGCCTGGAAATCCAGACCGGCGGCAGCGGCGGCGGCCTCGGCGCCTTCCTTCATCTTCACGAAGAACGGGTTGGTGTTGTTCTTGGTGATCAGGCAGGCCAGATCGGCTGCCGAGGCGGTGGTTGCCATCAGGGCAAGCGCAGCCGCGCCCATCAGGGCGGTGGTCTTGAATTTCATGCGTATCCTCCCAAGGATATCGTGGGGGCGAACCCCGTTGGTGGCGTCTGTGCGCAGACGTTCCTCCCGCTGCGACAAACCCACAAAACCTGATTCCCGGTCCGCCGTCAAGTTAAATAAATCACTCTGATTTAGTATTGACAGCCCGCCCCTGCCCCCCGCAGTCTGGCCCTCGGAGTCGGCTGCGCAAGACAGCCGAAGGGAGGATGGCGGGCGCGCAACGACGTGGCCCGCAGGATGGAGAATGCACCATGCTGATCGGCATTCCGTCGATCCTGGGGCCCGACTTGCTGCACACGCTGCGGTCCATGGGTCACGGGGACGAGATCGCGGTGGTGGATGGGAACTACCCGGCGTCCGACCATGCCCGGCGGCTGGTGCGGGCCGACGGGCATGGGGTGCTGGCGGTGCTGGAAGCGATCCTGACGGTGCTGCCACTGGACCGTGCCGTGCCTGCAGCCCTGTTCCGGGCGTCGCTGAACAATGACCCGGCGCAGGCGGGGGCCATTCACCGCCGCATCGATGCGGCCTGCGCGCGCACCGGCTTTGCTGTCACGCCGCTGTCGGGCGAGGCGCTGTATCCGCGCATCCGGGGGGCCTATGCCATTGTTGCCACGTCGGAAGCCGAGCTTTTCGCCAACGTCATCCTGCGCAAGGGCGTGATCTTGCAGGGGGGCGCCGCTGGATGAGCCCGCCGCCGTCCGAGGCCGTGCACGATGATCCGGGCCTGCGGGGATCGAACCAGGCGGGCATGCGCGCGCACAACGAGCGTCTGGTGCTGTCGCTGGTGCGGCAGAACGGGGCGCTGGCCAAGTCGGACATCGCGCGCATCACGGGGCTGTCGGCACAGACCGTCAGCGTGATCATGCGGGCGCTGGAGGATGGCGGGTTCCTTCTGCGGGGCGAGCCGGTGCGGGGCCGCATCGGCCAGCCTTCGGTGCCCATGTCGCTGTCGCCGGACGGTGCGTTCTTCCTGGGGTTGAAGATCGGGCGGCGGTCTTCGGACCTGATCCTGATCGACTTCACCGGCACCGTGCGGGCCAGCCGCCGCCGCACCTACCGCTGGCCCACCCCCGATTCGATCATGGCCTTCGTGCGCGAGGCGCTGCCTGCCGTGACGGGTGTGCTGCCCGCGGCCCTGCGTGACCGCATCGGCGGCATGGGGGTGGCCATGCCGTTCCAGTTGTGGAGCTGGACCGAACTGCTGGGCGCGCCGCAGGACGAGATGGACGCCTGGCGCCAGCGCGACGTTTCGGCGGAACTGGCGGCCCTGGCGGGGGTGCCTGTGACGGTGCAGAACGACGCCACTGCTGCCTGCGGGGCGGAACTGGTGTTTGGCACGGGAGACCGCCCGCGCGACTTTCTGACCTTTTACGTCGGCTTCTTCGTGGGGGGCGGGCTGGTGCTGAACGGGCGCCTGTTTCCCGGCCGCACCGGGAACGCGGCGGGTGTTGGTCCTATTCCCGTGCCCGGTCCCGACGGCACCATGCGGCGGCTGATCGGTGTCGCTTCGCTGTCGGTTCTGGCGCGGGCGATCGACGCGGGGGGCGGGGATGCGGGGCAGCTTTGGGAGCGGCCCGAGGGCTGGACGGTGGACCCGCAGGTGCTGGATGCCTGGGTGCAGGGCGCGGCAGAGGGGCTGGCGGCCGCAATCCTGTCGGCGGCGGCGCTGCTGGAGCTGGAAGCGATTGTCATTGACGGCTGGCTGCCTGCCAGCCTGCGCGCAAGGCTTGTGGCCGCCACGCAGGCGGCCTTTGCCCGGCTGGACCTGGCGGGGCTGACCGTGCCGGTGATCCGCGAAGGCTCGGTTGGCCCCGATGCGCGGGCGCTGGGCGCCGCGGCCATTCCGCTGTCGCAACGCTATCTGCTGGACCCGACCGCGGTGCTGCTGGACGGGCAGTAGCGTGGGACAACCGCATGTCCCACGCTGGGACATCACGCTCGATTTAGTGAAATCAATGGGTTACGGGCGCCCGTTAGGGGAATCTTCATACTGTCCCACAGGCGCCGTCCGACGGAACAAGGCGCTTCCCTCCCCCACAAGGGGGGAGGGAGGCGCTCCGGACAAGCCCTTGCCCCTTGTGACCTGCTGTTAGCAGCAGGAGAACTTCACCTGCATCAGAAGCTGTGCCTGTCCCGGGGTCATGGGTGGGAACAGCCGTGTGCGCAGGCGCGCCAGAAGCTGCATCATGCCGCATCCCCTTTGCGGCGCCGTACCTGCACCACCTGCGCCAGCACCGACAGCGCAATCTCTTCCGCCGTGGCCGCCCCGATATGGATGCCCGCGGGCGCCACCAGCCCGGCCAGCGCCGCGGGCGGCAGGCCCTTGTCGGCCAGCCGGGCCTTCAGCGTGGCACCCTTGCGGGCGCTGCCGACAAAGGCGGTGAACCGGGCGCCTGCCGTCAGTGCGGCCTCCAGTGCGGCCATGTCGCCGCGGCCCTGCGTC
>CAZLIC010000061.1:0-27195 GCA_964559535.1 uncultured Rhodobacterales bacterium | reverse complement strand
TGCCGCGAACCGGCATCGAGGTCTTCGGGCTGACCGCCGATGTGTCATGGCTGTCGAAGGCCTGGGCGGGGGCGCTGATCGTGCTGTTCCTGAACACGGCCGCCTATTCGGCCGAAATCTTCCACGGCGCGCTGCGGTCGATCCCGAAGGGCGATCTGGAGGCCGCCGATGCCTATGGCCTGTCGGGCTGGGCGCGGTTCCGGCGCATCCAGTGGCCCACCATGCTGCGTCTGGCCTGGCCTGCCTACACGAACGAGGCGATCTTTCTGTTCCACGCCACGACGCTGGTGTTCTTTTCCGGCTTTCCGGCGTTCCAGCAGCGCGGCGACGCGCTGTACTATGCCAACTACTTTGCGGACAAGACCTTCAACCCTTTCATCCCGTACCCCATCGTTGCCTTCTACTTCGTCCTGATTACGCTTGTCCTGATCGGGGTCTTCGGGATGGTGAACCGGCGGCTCAACCGGCATCTGCCCGCGGCCTTGCGCGCGCGCATCCGGCTCCGCCCGCAACTGGTGCGGTGACCCATGACGATGAAAGACTGGCTGCGGAAACACCCCGAGGTGCGGACGATCCGGGTGGCAGCGGCAGACCTGAACGGTCAGGCCCGCGGCAAGCGCATTCCGGCACGCTTTGCCGACAAGGCGCTGAAGGACGGCACGCGCTTTCCCTTCAGCATCCTGAACCTCGACATCTGGGGCGAGGATATCGACGACAGCCCGCTGGTGTTCGAGCAGGGCGATCAGGACGGTGTCCTGAGACCCACCGAGCGGGGCTTCATGCCCATGCCGTGGCTGGAGGCACCGACGGCGCTGTTGCCGATCTGGATGTACCGCGACAACGGCCAGCCCTACGAGGGCGATCCGCGGCATGCGCTGCGGTTGGTCGTGGACCGCTTCAAGGCGCGCGGGCTGACCCCCGTGGTGGCGATGGAGCTGGAGTTCTTCCTGATCGACGACAGCGGCAAGACGCTGCAGGTGCCGCCCAGCCCGCGGTCCGGCAAGCGGCGGAAGGCGGCGGAAACCATGTCGATCCGGGCGCTGGACGCCTTCGACGTGTTCTTCACCGATCTCTACGACGCCTGCGAGGCAATGGACATTCCCGCCGACACCAGCACCTCGGAAACCGGCCTTGGCCAGTTCGAGGTGAACCTGATGCATTGTGACGACGCCTTGCGTGCGGCCGACGATGCCTGGCTGTTCAAGATGCTGGTGAAGGGTCTGGCACGGCGGCACGGCTTTGCCGCCTCGTTCATGGCCAAGCCCTATCCCGAGTATTCGGGCAGCGGGTTGCACACGCACTTCAGCGTGCTGGACGAAGCGGGCGACAACATCTTCGATTCCGGGGGGCCCAAGGGCACCGCCGCGTTGCGGCACGCGGTGTCGGGCTGCCTGTCTGCCATGCACGATTCGGCGCTGATCTTCGCGCCGCATGCCAACAGCTATGAGCGGCTTATCCCCGATGCCCATGCGCCGACGGCGATCTGCTGGGGGTACGAGAACCGCACCAGCGCGTTGCGCATTCCGGCCGGCAACCCGGCGGCACGGCGGATCGAGCATCGCGTGGCAGGCGGCGATGTGAACCCCTACCTGATGCTGGCCGTCATCCTGGGTGCCGCGCTGGCCGGACTGGAAGACACCGTCGAACCGCCCGCTCCGGTCAGCGGCAATGCCTATGCGGTTCCGGGTCTTGCGCAGATCCCCACCACATGGATCGATGCGATCGACGCCTTCGAAGGCAGTGCCGTGCTGCCGCGAATCCTGCCGCGCGAACTGATCCGCAACTATGTGCAGACCAAGCGGCAAGAGGCGCATTATCTGGCCGAGATGAGCCGCGAAGAGCAGGTCGAACTGTATCTCGACACGGTCTGACCGCGCACGGCAGGCGGGCCGGGCGCGTGATTGCGCCCGCACCTGCCGACGGCAGGGCCGGAGTGACCGGTTTCTTTACTGATACGCCCGATCCTGCGCGCAACGCCACGGGACGGCGGGTGGAGGAATCATGCGGTGCAGCCGTGCGGAGCGGTCAGAGGAAGTCTTCTTCCTCGCCCGCCACGTCCACCCCCAGCGCGTCCAGCCCGGCCTCCAGGTTTTCGGCCAGGTGGGGCATGCCCATCAGGTAGTCCGCCGTCGGCACCGACGCCTCGCTCAGCGCCGTATCGACGGCAGCTGTGTAGTCTTCGGCCTCGAACGCGCCGCGGCCGACCCAGGCTATGGCCGTCAGGTGCGCCTTCTCGTCGTCGTTCAGCCCGCCGATGAAGGCCGAAAGCTCGGCCCCGCCACGAAGCCCCTCTCGCGCCAGATAGACGACCTGCACGACCTTGTCGGTGGCAATCTCGATCATGGACGTGGCCCTCCCCTGCGGCATCGTCGCGCCGATGTGGCCGCGGCGCAAGCGCGCGTTGCGACCTTCCCTGCGGTTCTGCGGCCCCCCTTGCCGGTTCCGCAGCCCATCACTACTCTTGCAACCTGAAACGGAGACCTCCGATGAAGATCGGCATCCTGCAGACGGGCCAGGCGCCCGACGCCCTGAAACCAGAGTCGGGCGACTACCCCGAGATGTTCCAGCGCATCCTGGCCGGTTACGGCCTGACGTTCCAGAACTGGCATGTCGAGAACATGGAGTTCCCCGCCAGCGTGCATGACGCCGAGGGCTGGCTGATCACCGGCTCGCGGCACGGAGCGTACGAAGACCATCCCTTCATCAAACCGCTGGAGCAGTTCATCCGCGATGCCCATGCAGCGGGCGTGCCGATGGTGGGCATCTGCTTTGGCCACCAGATCATGGCGCAGGCCATGGGCGGCAGGGTAGAGCGTTTTGCGGGCGGCTGGTCGGTGGGGCCGACCGCGTATGATTTCGGCGGAGAGACCGTTACGCTGAACGCCTGGCACCGCGACCAGGTGGTCGAGGTGCCGCCGGGGGCAACGGTTCTGGCGCAGAACGGTGCCTGTCAGGTTGCCGCGCTGGGCTATGGCGACACGATGTTCAGCCTGCAGGCGCACCCGGAATACCCGTCCGACTTCATCGCAGGTCTGATGCGCACCCGCGGACCCGGACTTGTGCCCGAAGACACCATGGCTGCGGCGCGCGAACGGCTGGATACGCCGCTGTCTGCGCCATCGGTCGCCGGACGGATTGCCGCCTTCTTCAAGATGCCGCGGGCCCGGCAGGACGCGGCCTGACGGTGCCCTTCATGGGCTTTCCCTGACCGCGCGCGGGGTTGTCCTGACCAGACGCGCGGCAGGGAGACCACATGTCCAAATGGACCGAAAGACTGCCGGACGCGGCGCGCGACTTCATCGGCGGGCGCCGCGTCGACGAGGTGGAGTGCATCATTGCCGACATCGCCGGGGTGGCCCGCGGCAAGGCCATGCCGGCGTCGAAGTTTGCCAAGCAGGCCAGCTATTTCCTGCCCAACTCGATTTTCCTGCAAACGATCACCGGTGAATGGGCCGACAATCCGCACGGCGATTTCACCGAACCCGACATGATCCTGGTGCCCGATTTCAGCACCGCCACCGCGGCGCCCTGGACGGCCGACGTGACGCTGCAGGTGATCCACGACGCGCAGGACGCCGAGGGCAACATGGTGCCCACCGCGCCGCGCAACGTGCTGCGGCGGGTGATCGAGTTGTACAACGCCGAGGGCTGGCAGCCCATCGTGGCGCCCGAGATGGAATTCTTCCTGGTCGCCCGCAACATCGACCCGAACATGCCGATCATCCCGCCGATGGGCCGGTCGGGGCGCCGCGCGGCCGGCAAGCAGGCCTATTCGATGAGTGCGGTGGACGAGTACGGCAAGGTGATCGACGACATCTACGACTTTGCCGAGGCGCAGGGGTTTGAAATTGACGGCATCCTGCAGGAAGGCGGCGCCGGGCAGGTGGAAATCAACCTGGCCCACGGCGACCCGATCAAGCTGGCGGACGAGATTTTCTTCTTCAAGCGGCTGATCCGCGAGGCGGCCCTGCGGCACGACTGTTTCGCCACCTTCATGGCCAAGCCGATTGAAGGCGAGCCGGGCAGCGCCATGCACATCCACCATTCGGTGGTGGACATGAAGACGGGCAAGAACCTGTTTTCCGAGCGCAAGGGGCATGAAACGGCGGCCTTCCACCACTTCATTGCGGGCATGCAGAACCACCTGCCGGGCGCCGTGGCCCTGCTCGCGCCCTACGTGAACAGCTATCGCCGCTATGTTCCCGACTTTGCCGCGCCCATCAACCTGGAATGGGGGCGCGACAACCGTACCACCGGCCTGCGCGTGCCGGTGTCGGGCCCCGAGGCGCGGCGGTTGGAAAACCGGCTGGCGGGGATGGACTGCAATCCCTACCTTGGGTTGGCGGCGTCGCTGGCCTGCGGCTATCTGGGCATGAAAGAGGGCAAGGAGCCCAAGCCCGAATGCAAGACCGACGCCTACAACATGGACAGCGACCTGCCCTACACGCTGGGCGATGCGCTGGACCTGCTGGAAGAGGACAAGGCGCTGGTCGAGGCACTGGGTCCGGGGTTCTGCGCCGTGTATGACAGTGTAAAGCGTAATGAATACAAGGAGTTCCTGCAGGTCATCAGCCCGTGGGAGCGGGAACACCTTCTGCTGAACGTATGAACCTGCTGCACGCCAACGACCGGGCGGGGGAGTATCCGCCGTCGTGGTACGCGGCCACGGTGGCCGACCCGCTGCCGCGCCTGCCCGCGCTGACGGGGCAGGTGCAAGCAGATGTCTGCGTGGTGGGCGCGGGTTACACCGGGCTTTCGGCGGCGCTGCACCTTGCGCGGGCGGGCAAGCGGGTGGTGGTGGTCGAGGCGCATCGCGTGGGCTTTGGCGCATCGGGCCGCAACGGCGGGCAGGTGAGCAGCGGGCAGCGGCTGCACCAGGACGATTTGGAGACGATGGTCGGCCGCGACGATGCCGGGCATCTGTGGGCCATGGCGGAAGAGGCGAAGGCGCTGGTGCGGGACCTTGCCGCCGATGCACCGGGGGTCGACTACCGCCCAGGTGTGGCCCATGTGTGCCGGTCGGCCGCCGAGGTGCGGGCGGACCATGCCTATGGCGACAGGCTGGCGCGCGACTATGGCTACACCCAAGGGGAGAAGCTGAATCGCGACGGTATCCGCGCGCTGATCGGGTCGGATGCGTTTCAGGGCGGGTCGATCGACTGGGGCGCGGGGCATATGCACCCGCTGAACTATGCGCTGGGCATCGCGCGGGCGGCCATGGCCGCGGGCGCGGTGATCCATGAACGGTCCGAGGTGCACCGGATTGACCCGGGGCCGCGGCCTGTGGTGCGCACGGGTGCGGGGCAGGTGACCTGCGAACATGTGGTGCTGGCCTGCAACGGCTATCTGTCCGGGCTGGCGCCGCAGGTGGAAGCGCGGGTGATGCCGATCAACAACTTCATCATCGCCACCGAACCGTTGGGTGACCGGGCGACGGGGGTGCTGTCAAAGCCGGTGGCCGTAGAGGATTCCAAGTTCGTGGTGAACTACTGGCGGCTGTCGGGTGACGGGCGCCTGCTGTTCGGGGGCGACGAATCCTATGGCTACCGGTTTCCGGCTGACATCGGCAGCCGGGTGCGGCGGCACATGCTGGCGATCTATCCGCATCTGGCCGACGTGCGCATCGACCATGCCTGGGGCGGCACCCTGGCCATCACCATGAACCGGATGCCCTGCTTCATCCGTCCCATGCCCGGCGTCTGGTCGGCCAGCGGCTACAGCGGGCACGGGGTGGCGCTGGCCACCATGGCGGGCCGCGTGCTTGCCGAGGCGGTGGGCGGCACGATGGACCGGTTTGACCTGATGGCCCGCCTGCCGCAGCCGCGCTTTCCGGGTGGGGTGGCGGGGCGCTGGCCTTTGCTGGTGCTGGCGATGACCTGGTATTCGCTGCGCGACCGGCTGGGGCTGTGACCGGGATGTAACGCTGCGTCACAGTCGCGGTGTTGCCGCCCTTGTCGCACGGCTGTTGCGTGATGCTGGATTGTTTCGGTTTCAACGACTATAGGTTCGGGAAACTACACACGGGGGACGGCACATGTGGCACGACGGATCGGGCAATGGCATCGCTGCCGGGGACATCAATGTGCAGGAGGCCGATCCGATTCCGGCCGAAGCGCGGGCCGAGATCGACCGGCTGCTGTCGTCGGGTGACCTGTTCCGCTACACCTCGCCCGACAAGGCGCCCGTGCCCCGCCTGGAAGAAGAATTCGCCGCGCTGATGGGCGCCAGGTACGCGCTGGCCGTGTCGTCCTGTTCGGCGGCGCTGTTCCTGTCGCTGAAGGCGCTGGACCTGCCGCGCGGCGCAAGGGTGCTGATCCCGGCCTTCACGTTTGCCGCGGTGCCCTCGTCCATTGTCCATGCCGAGCTTGAGCCGGTGCTGGTCGAGGTGGACAACAGCCTGCGGATCGACATGGATGATTTCCGGGCCAAGCTGCCGGGGGCGGGTGCGGTGATGATTTCGCACATGCGCGGGCATACGTCCGACATGGACGCGATCATGGCCGCCTGCGACCCGCTGGGCATTCCGGTGATCGAGGACGCGGCGCATTCGCTGGGCGCCACCTGGGGCGGGAAGAAGCTGGGCACCATCGGCAAGACCGGCTGCTTCAGCTTTCAGTCCTACAAGCTGGTGAACGCCGGCGAAGGCGGCATGATGATCACCGACGACCCCGAACTGGCGGCGCGGGCCGCCATCATGTCGGGCGCCTATGAAAGCAACTGGAAGTCGCATTCCGGGCTGAAGGACATTGCGGGCAAGTGGCAGAAGAAGCTGCCGCTTTACAATCTGCGCATGCAGAACCTGTCGGCCGCCGTGATCCGCCCGCAGCTTCCGCTGGTGGAACTGCGGTCGCGCCGGGGCCTGCTGAACCATGACCGCGTGGCGGCCGCCCTGGCGCCCGTGCCTTACTTCCACGTGCCCCCGGCGCTGGGTCCGGAAACCCGCGCCCCCGACAGCTTCCAGTTCATGCTGCAGGGCGACTGGACGGATGACGAGGCCCGGGCCTTCCAGGCCGAGGCGCGGGCGCTGGGCGCGCCGGTCAATGTGTTCGGACTGTCCGAAGGCAACGCGCGGGCGTTCTGGAACTGGGAATTCCTGGGCCCCCTGCCCGAGTTGCCGAAGACCCGCGCCATGCTGATGCGCGCCTGCGACATCCGCCTGCCGGCCCGCCTGACGCCGGCCGAATGTGACGCGTTGGCGTCGGCGATCCTGGCTGCGGGAGAGAAGGTCCGTCAAAGCGCCGACGCATTGAAGCGCGGCGCGGCATAACGCCGGTCCAGGCCTGCACTTCGCCGCCGCCTGCTGCGGCGGCGATTGCTTAATGTCTGGTGCCCGGCTAGCCTTGCGGTCATTCACATGCTTGACCGAAGGACCTGACAGATGCGTGACGACGCACCGAATTCATGGGAATCGCGCGCCGATACCTATTCGCTTTACGGCTTCACCGACCTGCCCACGATCCATGACCGCGGCGCCGTCATCCTGACGCATGGCGAGGGTCCCTACGTGGTCGACGTGCATGGCCGCCGTTATTTCGACGGCAACTCGGGCCTGTGGAACATGGTGGCAGGCTTTGACCACCCCGGCCTGATCGCCGCGGCGAAGGCGCAGTACGACCGTTTCCCGGGCTATCACGCCTTCTTTGGCCGCATGTCCGACCAGACGGTGATGCTCAGCCAGAAGCTGGTGGAAGTCTCGCCTTTCGACCGCGGCCGGGTGTTCTACACCAACTCGGGGTCCGAGGCGAATGACACCATGGTCAAGATGCTGTGGTTCCTGGGCCGGTCCGAAGGCCACCCGGAACGCCGCAAGATCCTGACGCGGGTGAATTCCTACCACGGCGTGACGGCAGTGTCGGCCAGCATGACCGGCAAGCCCTACAATTCGGTCTTCGGCCTGCCGCTGCCGGGGTTCATTCATCTTGGCTGCCCGCACTACTGGCGTTTCGGCCGCCCCGGGGAAACCGAGGCGGAGTTCACCGCGCGGCTGGGGCGCGAGTTGGAGGAGACGATCATCAAGGAGGGCCCCGACACCATCGCGGGCTTCTTCGCCGAACCGGTGATGGGCGCGGGCGGGGTCATTCCGCCGTCGGCGGGGTACTTCCAGGTGGTGGCGAAGGTGCTGAAGAAGTACGGCATCCCGCTGATCGCCGACGAGGTGATCTGCGGCTTCGGACGCACCGGCAACACCTGGGGCTGCCAGACCTACGACTTCATGCCCGATGCGATCATCAGCTCGAAGAACATCACCGCGGGCTTCTTCCCGATGGGCGCGGTGATCCTTGGGCCCGATCTGGCCGACCGCGTGCAGGCGGCCTCGGAAGCCGTGGAGGAGTTCCCGCACGGCTTTACCGCCTCGGGCCACCCGGTGGGCTGCGCGATTGCGCTGAAGGCCATCGACATCGTGATGAACGAAGGGCTGGCCGACAACGTGCGCGCGCTGACGCCGCAGTTCGAGGCCGGGCTGGCGCGGCTGGCCGAGCACAAGAACATCGGCGAATGGCGCGGCAAGGGGCTGATGGGCGCGCTGGAAGCGGTGCAGGACAAGGCCACCAAGACGCCGTTCCCCGGCACGCTGTCGGTTTCTGAACGCATTGCCAATGCCTGCACCGACCAGGGCCTGATCTGCCGTCCGCTGGGCCAGGCCATCGTGCTGTGCCCGCCGTTCATCACCACGCCCGCGCAGATGGACGAGATGTTCGGCAAGCTGGAAATGGCGCTGGACAAGGTGTTCCGCGAAGTCGCGTGACGGCAGATGTCACTGCGAGGCGGCGCCTCTTGGGCGCCGCTTTCTTGTTTGTCAGAGCTTCGACAGCTTCGACTGCAGGTCGGCCAGCTGCTTCTTGATCTGCGCCAGTTCTTCGTCCTTTGTCGCCGGTTCCCGGACCCCGCCCGCGCCCCAGCCCGGCAGGCCCGACATCATGGTCTTCATGATGGCTTCCTGGCCCTTCCGCATCGCCTCGAACCCCGGCATGGCGGCCATCGGGTTGGGGAAGGCCGAGAGGTTTTCCAGCATCTTCGACTGCCCGTCGCGCAGCATTTCAAAGCTGGCCTGCAGGAAGTTCGGCACCACCGACTGCATGTCGGTCGTATAGCTGCGGACAAGGTCGGTCAGAACGGCGATGGGCAGCACGCTTTCGCCCTTCGATTCGTGCTCGGCAATGATCTGCAGCAGATACTGCCGGGTCAGGTCGTCGCCCGACTTCAGATCAACGATCTGCACCTCGCGGCCCGACCGGATGAACCCCGCGATGTCCTCCAGCGTCACGTAGTCGGAGGTCTCGGTGTTGTACAGGCGGCGGCTGGCATAGCGCTTGATCAGCAGCGGCTTTTCCGTGTCGGCCATGTCGACCCTCCGGTTGTGCAGGTGCGGCAAGTCTAGGTGACGCAATTGCAAAAAGAAAGGGCGGGCTTTCCCGAAGGAAGCCCGCCCCACGCACGGCAGTCGACAGGGAGGAAGATCGTCCGTGCGATCCGTCAGATCACTTCGCGGCGGCGGCCGTGGCGACTTTCTTGGCAGCGGTCTGCACGTCGGTGGTGGCCTTCTTCACCGCGGCGGTCGCGTCTTCCGAGAAGTCCTTGCCGGCAGCCAGCATCAGCTCGACCGTTTCCATCTGGACCTTCTTCGCCACTTCGGCGAAGGCAGCCATGTGCTCGGCAGCCATCTCGGCGGTGGCCGAAGCGAAGTCGGTCATCGACTTGGTGTAGTCGGTCATTTCCGGCTTGGCCTTGGTCACGTCGGCGAACTTCGCGATCGTCAGCTTCGTCCAGGCGGCCGAGATCTCGGTCGACTTTTCAGCGGCTTCCAGGGCCACTTTCGACAGCTTCTCGCCCATGGCGGCGTTCGTCTTGAACATGTTCTGGAAGGCGGTCTGGTCAACCGGGAACGCCGCCATCATGTCCTGCATGGTCTTGCCGAAATCGGGGGTCTTGGTCATTTTCATCTCCATCGTGCCGGGGCGGCAACCGTTGTTCTGATGAAAACAATATAGATGCTGCACTGCAGCATTGCAAGTGAAGTTTCTGCGATGCAGCATGACGCGGCGTCGCGCCGCAGTGGGGCACACGAACCGGCTAGGTACCCGTGGGTTGCGTCACGCTTCAACCTGGGCGGCCACCACATAAGTGCCTGGCGCCGGTGCCAGAACTTCTTGCGGATGCCGCGCGGGCACCATCTTGCCCGACCGTTTCGCCAGCCATTCGCCCCACCTTGGCCACCAGGAACCGGGGTTGAACGTGGCCCGGGCCTTCCATTCGTCGGGCGTCGTCATGGGGACGTCGTTGGTGTAGTGGCCGTATTTGCCCTTGGAGGGCGGGTTCACGATCCCGGCGATGTGCCCCGATTCGGACAGGATGAAGGTCTTGTCCTTCGAGCCCATCTGACGAACGCCGTTGAAACTGCCCTTCCACGCCGCGATATGGTCGGTTTCACAGGCCACCACGCAAACCGGCAAGGCAATGTCCTTCAGCGACACCGGGTGACCCAGCACCGGGAAGGTGCCTTGCGCGAACTCGTCACGCTGGCACAGGCCCCGCAGGTACTCGATGCTCATCTTCGCGGGCAGGTTCGTTCCGTCGCCGTTCCAGTACAGAAGGTCGAAGGCAGGCGGCGCCTCGCCCAGCATGTAGCTCTTGATGGCAGGCGTGTAGATCAGGTCGTTCGACCGCAGGAAGCTGAAGGTGCGGCTCATGAACAGCTTGCTCAGGATGCCGTCCTGCTGCACCTGACGCTCGATCCCGTCGACGAAATCGTCGTTCAGGAACACGCCCACTTCGCCGCGGTCGGAAAAGTCGGTCAGTGTGGTGAACAGCGTGGCCGACTTCACCGAGGTGTCGCCCGCCTTGGCCAGATAGGCCAGCGTCAGCGACAGGGTGGTGCCGGCAATGCAATAACCCACCGCATTCACCTGTTTTTCGCCCGTGATCCGCCGCACCTCGGCCATGGCGCGCATGTATCCATCGCGGATGTAGTCATCCAGGCCGACATCGCGGTACGAGGGATCGGGGTTTACCCAGCTGACGACGAACAGGGTAAAGCCCTGATCGACGATCCACTTGATGAGCGAGTTCTGCGGCTTCAGATCAAGGATGTAGAACTTGTTGATCCACGGCGGAAAAATGATCAGGGGCGTCTGATGCACCTTCTCGGTGGTGGGCGTGTACTGGATCAGCTCCAGCATGCGGTTGCGATACACCACGGCGCCCGGCGTGGTGGCGATGTTCGTGCCCAGCTTGAACGCCTTCCGGTCGGCCAGTGTCACCAGCAGCTCGCCATCGTGGGCCTCGATGTCTCGCACCAGGTTTTCCAGGCCCTGCACCAGGCTTTCGCCATCGGTCTGCACCGCCTTTTCCAGCGCGTCGGGATTGGTGCCCAGAAAGTTCGTCGGGCTGAACATGTCGACAAGCTGGCGGGTGAAATACTCGACCCGCTTCCTGTCTTCGGGCTCCAACATGTCGAGCCCGGCAACGGCACCGGTCATCGCCTCGGCGTTCAGCAGGTACTGCTGCTTGAGGTAGTTGAAGAACGGATGCGTATCCCACAGCGGGTTGGAGAAGCGGCGGTCCTTCGGTCCGGGGTCGGCCGGCGCCTTCAGCTCGCCCTTCAGAAGCGTCTGGTGTGCCTCGACATAGTGCTTCAGCGTCTTGCCCCAGTAGCTGACCTGATGCTCGATGACCTTCGACGGGTTCTGCATCATCTCGGCCACATAGGCCGCCGCGGCCTTCATGTAGACATCCTGGCTGGGCCCGCTCAGCGAGGGATCTGCCAGCTTGCGGCGGGCCACAGCGGCCGTCATCCGTTGCGACAGTTCTTCCAGCCGCGCCAGATTCGCGTTCAGCCGGACAAGGCGAGCGGTTTCCGCGCCGTCGTCGGTTGTCATGTCAACAAATTCCCCCTACTCTTGCCGCTGCGCAGCATTACGTCTTCCAAGGCCATTGATGCGCAACATACCGTCGCCTTGCTTGAGGGGGGAAAGCGACGCCTAGCCGTCCCGCCGCGCCAAGGAGACGCGTAATGAAGTATATGACGACCTACGACCTGATGGAAAGCGCCCGCAACACCAACGAGTGGCTGGGCGCCACCGCCCGTGCCTTTGCGTCCTACCCCGCCTTCGCCCTGTCGATGAACCCCGTGCTGCCGCTGATGGCGGCCTGGGGCGAGGTCACCGAGCGCAGCTTTGCCCGCATGGTGGCCAAGCCCGACTGGGGTATCCGGTCCATCGTGGGGCCTGACGGACAGGATCACCTTGTCGACATCAAGCCCGTTGTGGAAAAGCCGTTCGGCAACCTGGTGCAGTTCTTCGTGCGGCGCCGCCCCCCGATGGCCCGCAAGGTCATGCTGGTAGCGCCCATGTCGGGACATTATGCCACGCTCCTGCGCTCGACCGTCGCTTCCTTGCTCCCCGACTGCGACGTGTATGTGACCGACTGGCACAATGCCCGCGACATTCCGGTCAGCGCGGGCAAGTTCGACGTCGAGGACTACACGCTGTACCTGGTGGAGTTCATGCGCCACCTTGGGCCGGACACGCATGTGATTGCCATCTGCCAGCCCGCACCGCTGACCTTGGCCGCCACCGCCTACCTGGCCGGAGAGGACCCCGCCGCACAGCCGAAGACGCTGACGCTGATCGGCGGCCCGATCGACCCCGACGCGGCCGCAACCGAGGTCACCGATTTCGGCCGCCGCGTCACGATGGGCCAGCTGGAACAGCTGGCGATCCAGCGGGTGGGGTTCAAGCACAAGGGGGCGGGGCGGCTGGTGTATCCCGGCCTGATGCAGTTGCAGGGCTTCATGTCGATGAACGCCGACCGGCATTCCAAGGCCTTCTCGGACCAGATCATGCGGGTGGCCCAGGGGCAGGCAGGCGACCACGACGCGCACAACCGGTTCTATGACGAGTATCTTGCGGTCATGGACATGACGGCCGAGTTCTACCTTTCGACGGTCGAGCGGGTCTTCAAGAACCGCGAGATCGCCCGGAACGACTTCAGCGTGGCGGGCAAGAAGGTGGACATCGGCGCGATCACCGAGGTGGCCGTGAAGGTGGTGGAAGGCGAAAAGGACGATATCTCCGCGCCCGGCCAGTGCTATGCCGCGCTGAAGCTGCTGACCGGCCTGCCGGACTCGAAGAAGGCCAGCCATCTGGAGCCCGATGCCGGGCACTACGGCATCTTTGCCGGCAAAAGCTGGCGCCTGAACATCCGGCCCCTGGTGCTGAACTTCATCGATACGAACTCGGGCCGCGCGCAGGCACCGCGGCGGGGGCCGATGTCGGTGGTGGCGTCGAACTGAGCCGGGCGGGCCGTCGGTCTAGGCGATCAAACGGGCAAGGCGCATGGCAACGCCCATGTCGCCGGCCAGCCGCAGCTTGCCGGTGGCCATGGCCAGCATCGGGTTCAGCTTGCCGGTCAGAAGCTTGACCAGATTGTCCTGTGACAGCGACAGGGTGCAGTCTGTTGCGCGGTCATCCGTGGTGGCGGTGCCGTCCGCCAGAACGATCACGCCGTCGTCGCCGCAGTCGAACTTGAGCGACCCCTGAAACGGGGTATCGGCCAGCTTGCGGGCTATGCGTTGGGCAAGTTCGGAAAGGGTCATGCGCGGGCTCCTTGGCGTGGCCGCACGCTGCCGCTGCCGCGGACCGGGATCAACCGCGCCGTTGCGTCACGGAGACGGCGTTACAGCATCCCCGGCACCACCAGGTCAGGCGGGCGGTGGCCGTCGGCGAAGGTTTTAACGTTCAGGATCACTTTCTCGCCCATCTCCTCGCGCCCTTCCAGCGTGGCCGAGCCCATGTGCGGCAGAAGCACCGTGTTCGGGGCCGCCAGCAGCCGGGGGTTCACACCTGCGCCGCGTTCGAACACGTCCAGACCAGCGCCGCCAATTTCACCGGCCTCCAGCCCGCGTGCCAGCGCGGCCTCGTCGATGACCTCGCCGCGCGAGGTGTTGATGATGATGGCCGAGGGTTTGACCAGCTTCAGCCGCCGGGCGCTGAGCAGGTGGAAGGTCGAGGGCGTATGCGGGCAGTTCACCGAGATGACATCCATGCGTGCCAGCATCTGGTCCAGGCTTTCCCACCAGGTGGCATCAACCTCGGCCTCGGTCTCGGGGCGCAGGCGGCGGCGGTTGTGATAGTGCACCTGCATGCCGAAGGCACGGGCGCGGCGGGCCACCGCCAGGCCGATGCGGCCCATGCCAAGGATGCCAAGCCGACGGCCGGCAATCCGGCCGCCAAGGTGCGACATGGGCGACCAGCCGGTCCATGCGCCCGACCGCAGTTCCGCCAACCCGTCGGGAATGCGCCGGGTGACGGCCAGCAGCAGCGCCATGGTCATGTCGGCGGTGTCTTCCGTCACCGTGCCGGGGGTGTTTGACACAAGGATGCCGCGGCGGCGGGCGGTTTCGACGTCGATGTGATCCACCCCGGCGCCATAGTTGGCGATCAGCCGCAGCTGCGGCCCGGCCTGCGCCAGCAGCCCGGCGTCGATGCTGTCGGTGATGGTGGGAACCAGCACCTCGGCCCGGCCGATGGCCGCCACCAGCTCGTCGCGCGTCATTTCCGTGTCGGGGTCGCGCAGGGTGCAGTCGAACAATTCGCTCATCCGCGTTTCCACCGCCTGCGGCAGGCGTCGCGTCACGACCACAGTCGGGCGTCTGGCTGGCATATGGTCCTCCCTTGCGCTTTCCCTGCGCGCGTTTGGGTGGCATGGTGGGCGACAGTCGGGGCGCGCACAAGACCCCGGAAGGCGAGGCAGAGATGAACGGTTCGGGCAGGGCCCTGGTGCTGGCCCTGGCGGTGCTGGCAGGTGCTGGCGTGGCGCAGGAAACGCCGGTGAATGTGGAAGACACGGCGGCTGCGCCGCGCGTCGCTACGCGCGGGTCGGTGACGAACCTGCCTCTGCCGCGCTTTGTGACGCTGAAGGGGTCCGAAGGCAACGCGCGGCGCGGGCCGTCGCTGACGCACCGGATTGATTGGGTGTTCACCCGGCCCGGCATGCCGTTGAAGGTGACGGCCGAGTTTGACAACTGGCGTCGGGTCGAGGACGCCGAGGGTGTGGGCGGCTGGATACACTATGCATTGCTGTCGGGAACGCGGGCGGTGCTGGTGACCGAAGACATGGTGGAGTTCCGCGCGCGGCCCGATGAGGCCGCAGTGCCGGTGCTGCAGGCGGAATACGGGGTGATCGCGCGGCTGCTGGAATGCAGCGCCGAATGGTGCCGGATCATGGCGGATGGCACGAAGGGCTGGGTGAAGAAGGCATCGCTCTGGGGGGTCGATCCGGGCGAGATCATCGAGTAAACCGCGGCGCAGGTCGCGCGGGGGCTGGCTTTGGAATGGACGATTGCAAAGGCCGGGCCGGGCGATGCCGCGCTTCTGGTGACGGCGGGCGATACGGTGTTCGACCAGCCGGTGACACCCCAGGGCGCGGCGGATTTTCTGTCCGATCCGACGCAGGTCATGGTGATCGCCCGCAGCGGTGACCGGCTTCTGGGCTTTGCCTCGGGCGCTTTCGTGCGCCACCCCGACAAGCCGCTGTCGCTGTTCGTGAACGAGGTATCGGTGCACGAGGACGCACAGAGGCATGGCATCGGGCGCGCCCTGATGGCCGCCATCCTGAACCTGGCGCAGCAGGCAGGGTGCGGGTCGGCCTGGGTTCTGACCGAGGATGGGAATACTCCGGCGCGGGGCCTATACCGCGCGGCGGGCGGGGCCGAGACCGAGGGCGTGGTGATGTACGACTGGGGCGGCGATGACTGACACGGTGAAGCTGAACCTGTCGGCCGGTGCGGCGTCGGTCGGTGTGGCGGCGCTTTTGGTGGTGTTGAAGCTGTGGGCGCTGGCGGCGACGGGGTCGCTGTCGGTGGCGGCCTCGCTGGCCGATTCCGCGCTGGACCTGATGGTGTCGGTGGCCGCGGTGGCGGCCATCCTGTATGCTGCGAAACCCGCCGACGAAGACCACGCCTTTGGCCATACCAGCGCCGAGGATCTGGCGGCGCTGGGGCAATCGGTGTTCGTGCTGGTGTCGGCGGGGGTGATCGGCTGGGCGGCGGTGGCGCGGCTGTTGTCGCCATCATCCGGGCAGGTGACAGACGAGGCGGCAGGGATTGCGGTGATGATGGTGTCGGTCGCCGTCACGGCGGGGCTGGTGCTGTGGCAGGGGCGGGTGGCGCGGATCACCGGCAACCGCGTGGTGGCGGCGGACCGGCTGCATTATCTGGGCGACCTGATCCCGAACGTGGGCGCCATCGTGGCGCTGGCGGCCAGTTCGGCCTTTGGCCTTGGCCAGGTGGATTCGGTGGTGGCGCTGGGCGCGGCGGCGATGATGGTCATCGGCGCGGTCAAGATCGGGCGGGGTGCCTGGGACGCGTTGATGGACCGCCGCGCCGACCCGGCGGTGATCGAGGGGATCGCCGCCATTGCGCGGGGTTGGCCGGGGGTGCACGGGTTTCACGACCTGAAGACGCGTACGGCCGGCAGCCGGGTGTTCGTGAACCTGCACATCGAGCTGGACGGCGACCAGCCGCTGCGGCAGGCGCATGACATCGGCGCGGGGCTGCGGCGGGCCATCCTTGCCGCCTATCCGCAGGCCGACGTCATCATCCACAAGGACGTGGCGCGGCGCTGATCCGGCCGCATTGACATCCTGCGGGGCGTCGCCCCATGGTGCCGCGCCGCCGACAGGCACCCCCTGCGGCGCAGATTGAAAGGGTTGCCATGGCGGTCGTTGTTGTTGAATCCCCGGCCAAGGCCAAGACAATCAACAAATATCTTGGGCCGGGGTTCACCGTTCTGGCGTCCTATGGCCATGTCCGCGACCTGCCGCCCAAAGACGGCTCGGTGCTGCCCGACGACGGTTTTTCGATGTTGTGGGAGGTTGCCCCCGAATCGAAAAAGCATGTGCGGGCGATTGCCGAGGCGCTGAAGACCGATGACACGCTGATCCTGGCCACCGACCCCGACCGCGAGGGCGAGGCGATCAGCTGGCACCTGAAAGAGGCGCTGGCCAGCAGCCTGAAGAAGGGCAAGAAGGTCAGCCGCGTGACCTTCAACGCCATCACCAAGGACGCCGTGACCAAGGCAATGAAGGAACCGCGCGAGGTGGACGGCCCGCTGGTCGAGGCCTATCTCGCCCGCCGCGCGCTGGACTATCTGGTGGGCTTCACCCTGTCGCCCGTCTTGTGGCGCAAGCTGCCGGGGGCGAAATCGGCCGGGCGGGTGCAGTCGGTCTGCCTGCGGCTGGTGGTCGAGCGCGAGATGGAGATCGAGGCGTTCCGCGCCCGGGAATACTGGACGGTGCAGGCCGTGCTGGTGACGCCGCGGGGGCAGGAGTTCACCGCGACGCTGTCGGTGCTGGGCGGCAAGAAGCTGGACAAGTTCGACATTCCCACGGCCGAGGCGGCCGAGATTGCCGTGCAGGCGGTAAAGTCGCGGCCGCTGGCGGTGAAGGCGGTGGAATCGAAACCCGCCACCCGCAACCCCTGGCCGCCGTTCATGACATCGACCCTGCAGCAAGAGGCGTCGCGCAAGCTGGGGATGGGCGCGAAGGCCTGCATGTCGGCGGCGCAGCGGCTGTACGAGGCCGGGCACATCACCTACATGCGCACCGACGGCATCGACATGGCGCCCGAGGCGGTGATGGCGGCACGCGCCGAAATCGGGCGGCGGTTTGGGGCGAAGTACGTGCCTGACAGCCCGCGCATGTACAAGAACAAGGCCAAGAACGCGCAGGAAGCGCACGAATGCATCCGCCCCACCGACATGGGCGCCGATGCCGCCAGCCTGCGCCTGACCGAGGCCGACCAGCGCAAGCTGTACGACCTGATCTGGAAGCGCACCATTGCCAGCCAGATGGCCGCCGCGCGGATGGAACGCACCACCGCCGACATCGCATCGGCCGATGGCCATGTGGTGCTGCGGGCGACCGGGCAGGTGGTGCTGTTCGACGGGTTCCTGGCGGTGTACGACGAAGGCCGCGACGACGATGACGAAGACAGCGCCCGCCTGCCGCAGCTGATGCAGGGCGAGGGCGTGGACAAGCGCGGTGTTGTGCCCGAACAGCATTTCACCCAGCCGCCGCCGCGCTACACCGAGGCGACGCTGGTGAAACGGATGGAGGAACTGGGCATCGGCCGCCCCTCCACCTATGCCAGCATCCTGACCACGCTGGTGGATCGCGAATATGTGCGCAAGGACAAGAACCGCCTGATCCCCGAAGACAAGGGGCGGCTGGTGACGGCGTTCCTGTCGAACTTCTTTCACCGCTATGTCGAATACGACTTTACCGCCGACCTGGAAGAACAGCTTGACGACGTGTCGGCGGGGTCGCGCGACTACAAGGAAGTGCTGGCGCGGTTCTGGCGGGATTTCTCGGCCGCGGTGGGCGAAACCGCCGACCTGCGCATCGGTGAGGTTCTGGAGAAGATCGACGACTTCCTGTCGCCGCACCTCTATCCGCCGCGGGCGGATGGCGGCAACCCGCGGGTCTGCCCGACCTGCGGCGTGGGGCGGCTGCACCTGAAGACGGCACGGTCGGGCGGCGCCTTCATCGGCTGCGACAACTATCCCGACTGCCGATATACCCGCGCCTTGGCCGGAGGCGAGGAAGGCAGCGCTGACGGAAAGGTGCTGGGGCACGACCCCGAGGGGCTGCCCGTCTCGGTACGGGCGGGGCGGTTCGGGCCCTATGTGCAGAAGGGCGAGGCGACGGCAGAACAGCCCAAACCGCCGCGCGCCAGCCTGCCGAAGGGATGGTCGGCAGATTCGGTCACGCTGGAACGGGCGCTGATGTTGCTGGACCTGCCACGGCTGATCGGCCCGCACCCGGAAACGAAAGAGCCGGTTGAGGCTGCGATCGGGCGCTTCGGCCCCTACATCAAGCATGGGGCGACCTATGCGAACCTGCCGGATATGGAAGAGGTGTTCAGCATCGGAATGAACCGCGCGGTCGAGGTGCTGGCGCAGAAGGCGGCGCGCGGCGGGCGGCCTGCGGGCGGGGCGGCGGCGCAGGCGCTGCGCGCGCTGGGCGACCACCCAGATGGCGGTGCCATCGTGGTGATGCCGGGCAAGTACGGCCCCTACCTGAAGTGGGAAAAGGTGAACGCCACCTTGCCCAAGGACGTGGCGCCCGACGATGTGACGATGGACCGCGCCCTGGAGATTCTGGGCGAGAAGGCAGGCAAGGCGGGCACCGGCAAGAAGGGTGCAGCCAAGCGCAAACCTGCCGGCGCCGCCAAGGCGGCGGCCAAACCCAGGGCGCCCGCCAAGCCGAAGTCGGAAGCCAAGCCCAAGGCGCCCGCCAAGACCGCGGCCAAACCAGCCGCCAAGGTCACCCCGCGTGGCAAGGGGGCTGCGGAGGGGGCTGGCGGCGGTTGACCGAATTCCTGATCCATTGCGGCATTCCCAAGACGGGTACGTCGGTCCTGCAGGCCACGCTGGCGGGTTCGGCGCAGGTTCTGGCCAGGTCCGGGGTGCTGTACCCGCTGTCAGGGCGGCGCGGAAACGCGCATCATGAACTTGCCATCGCCTTGCGGGAGGAGGGGCCCGATGCCCCCATGCTCCATGCAGCCCGGCTTTTGACCGAAGTGTCCGAACAGCCGGACGGGCCGCCGCGGCTGGCGGTCTGTTCGTCCGAACAGTTCTCGAACCTGTTCAACGCGCCACGGTTGCCAAGGCTGACCGGGTTTGTCACGGCGCTGGGGCGCCCTCGGGTGCGGATGGTGGTGGTGCTGCGAGAGTACACCTCGTTCATCGAGTCGATGTACCTGCAACGTGCAAGGTTTCAGGACAACCGCGGCAAGTTCGAAGGCTTCTTGCGGCAGGTGTCGTCCAGCGTGCCGAACTTGCTTGTGGCGCTGACAACATTGCGCAACGAACTGGGCGCGGGGTTTGAAACGGTTCTGGCGCAGCCGGGGTTCGACGTGTTGCCGCTGTTCGACGGGCTTCTGGGCCTGGCGCCCGGTACGCTGGTGCCAGGTTTCGCCGACCCCGAGGCCACGTCAAAACCCCCGCAGAAGGTGCAGGCCGTGCTTTCGAACCTTGCATGGATGCACGAACAGTTGGGCTTCTCCATCAACCGCATGCGGCTTTTGCGACAGGTGCGGGCAGGGCGGCTGAAATTTGCGGGTGATGTGACGGCCTATACCATCTATCCGCCCGGGCGACGGAGGGCCGCGGCGCAGGCGCTGGTTCCGGTCATGCGGGCGCACGGGTTTGACGGCTTTGCCGACCTGAGCGAACCCCACGCCGCCGATGAGGGACCGGGGCGCCTGCCCTATTGCACGATCGAGCCAGAGGTGTTTACGCCCGCCGATCTGGCACTGCTGGCATCGCTGAAGGACCGGATCGAGGACAGGGCCAGAACGGTCTAGAGGCCGCTCAGACCAGGAACTCCGCCAGCGCCTCGTCGCCGGTGATGTCGCGCCACGAAAATCCCGCCGCGTCCATCCGTTCGGCCAGCCGGGTGAAGTTCTCGGCTGACGTCGTCTCGATGCCCAGAAGCACCGAGCCGAAGTTGCGGGCGGATTTTTTCAGGTACTCGAACCGCGCGATGTCGTCGTCGGGGCCCAACATGAACAGGAATTCGCGCAGCGCGCCGGGCCGCTGCGGCATGCGCAGGATGAAATACTTCTTCAGCCCCTGGAACCGCTGCGCGCGTTCCTTCACCTCGGGCAGGCGTTCAAAGTCGAAGTTGCCGCCCGAGGTGACGCAGACCACCGTCTTGCCTGCGATGTCATCGGCCAGTTGCGGCAGCACATCCACCGACAGCGCCCCGGCCGGTTCCAGCACGATGCCTTCCACGTTCAGCATCATCAGCATGGTCACGCAGATGCGGTCTTCGGGCGCGCGCAGCACGTGCGCCGGGTCGGTGTCGCGCAGAGCGGCAAAGGTATGGGCGCCCACACGGGCCACCGCGGCCCCGTCGACAAAGCTGTTCACCCGCGGCAACGTCACCGGTCTGCCCTCGCGCAGCGCAGCGGTCAGGCTGGCGCCGCCCAAGGGCTCGACAAAACGGAAGGCCGTGCCGGGCGACACCGCGCGCAGGTACTGCGTCACCCCCGCCGCCAGCCCCCCGCCGCCCACCGGCAGGATCACCAGGTCGGGCGCCGCGGGCAACTGGTCCATCAGTTCCACCGCCACCGACGCCTGCCCCTCGATCACGTCGGGGTCGTCGAAGGGCGACAGGAAATGGCCCAAACGGTCTGCGCAATAGGCCTGCGCGGCGGCCAGCGTCTGGTCAAAGTAGTCGCCTGTCAGCACGATCTCGACCGCGTCGCCGCCGAACATGCACGTCTTGTCGATCTTCTGCCTGGGTGTCGTCACCGGCATGAAGATGGTGCCGTGCACGCCGTTGTGGCGGCAGGCATAGGCCATGCCCTGCGCGTGGTTGCCCGCACTGGCGCAGACGAAGTGCCTGCCATCGGGCCGCGCCGCCAGCGCCTTGCACATTGCCGTCAGCGCGCCGCGCAGCTTGTAGCTGCGCACCGGCGACAGATCCTCGCGCTTCAGCCAGATGTCGGCGTTGTAGCGGGCAGACAGGTGGTCGTTGCGCTGGCAGGGCGTGGGCTCGAACACCTCGCGCAGGGCAAGGGCGGCGTGGCGGGCGGTGGCGGGAAATGCGGTCATCTGGCAGTGGTGCCGCCGGGCGGAAGCAACTGCAAGGGGCCAGTGCCAGGCTCGATGCTTGCCCTTGCTGTCGCAGCGCGCTAACCCGCACCGAACTGTTGCGGAGGTTGCCCATGTCTGCCCCCAAGAAAGTCGTGCTTGCCTATTCCGGCGGCCTTGACACCTCGATCATCCTGAAGTGGCTGCAGACCACCTATGGCTGCGAGGTGGTGACCTTCACCGCCGATCTGGGCCAGGGCGAGGAGCTGGGGCCGGCACGCGACAAGGCTGTCCTGCTGGGCATCGACCCGGCGAACATCCACATCACCGATGTGCGCGAGGAATTCGTGCGGGACTTCGTGTTCCCGATGTTCCGCGCGAATGCGGTGTACGAGGGGCTGTACCTGCTGGGCACCTCCATTGCCCGCCCGCTGATCGCCCAGCACCTTGTGCGCATTGCGGAACAGACGGGCGCCGATGCCGTGGCGCATGGCGCCACCGGCAAGGGCAACGATCAGGTGCGCTTCGAACTGGGCGTGGCCGCCCTGAACCCCGCCCTGCGCGTGATCGCGCCCTGGCGGGAATGGGACCTGACCAGCCGCACCTCGCTTCTGGCCTTTGCCGAGGCGCACCAGATTCCGATTGCCAGGGACAAGCGGGGCGAGGCGCCCTTCTCGGTCGACGCGAACCTTCTGCACACCTCGTCCGAGGGCAAGGTTCTGGAAGACCCCTCGCAAGAGGCGCCCGATTTCGTCGCCCAGCGCGTGGTGCGCCCCGAGGATGCCCCCGACGCGCCCGAGATGGTGGAAATCGGCTTTGAACGCGGCGATGCGGTTTCGGTGAACGGGCAGGCCCTGTCGCCCGCCGCCCTGCTGACCCGGCTGAACGACCTGGGTGCCGCGCATGGCGTGGGCCTGCTGGACCTGGTGGAAAACCGCTTTGTCGGCATGAAGTCACGCGGCCTGTACGAAACCCCCGGCGGCACCATCCTGCTGGAGGCACACCGCGGCATCGAACAGATCACGCTGGATTCAGGCGCGGGTCACCTGAAGGACTGGGTCATGCCGCGCTATGCGGAACTGATCTACAACGGCTTCTGGTTCTCGCCAGAGCGTGAAGCGCTGCAGGCGCTGATCGACAAGACGCAGGAACATGTGACCGGGACGGTGCGGGTGAAGCTGTACAAGGGCTCGGTCCGCACGGTGGCCCGCTGGTCGCGGCACTCGCTGTACAGCGAAAAGCACGTGACCTTCGAGGAAGACGCGGGCGCCTATGACCAGAAAGACGCCGCCGGCTTCATCCGCCTGAACGCCCTGCGCCTGCGCCTGATCGCGGCGCGGAACGCGCGGGTGAAGGGGTAGGCTCGGCCTTCCAGCTCCCGGAAACGGAGTATCCATCCCTCGAAACAGACAAAGGGGCGGCCGAAGCCGCCCCTTTGTCATTTGGCGCACAGGGTGTCAGAACACCACCACCGACCGGATGCTCTCCCCCTTGTGCATCAGCTCGAACCCCTCGTTGATGCGGTCGAGCGGCAGGATGTGGGTGATCATCGGGTCGATCTCGATCTTGCCGTCCATGTACCAGTCCACGATCCTGGGCACATCGGTGCGGCCGCGGGCGCCGCCGAAGGCGGTGCCTTTCCAGATGCGGCCTGTCACCAGCTGGAACGGCCGCGTCTCGATCACCGCGCCCGCGGGCGCCACGCCGATGACGATGGACTGGCCCCAGCCGCGGTGGGTGCATTCCAGCGCTGCCCGCATCACCTTGACGTTGCCGGTGCAGTCGAACGAGTAGTCCACGCCGCCGATGCGGTCGAAGGGCGTCCTGGTCATCTCCACCAGATGCGCCACCACGTCGGGCACCTCGGTGGGATTCACGAAATGGGTCATGCCGAACCGGCGGCCCCATTCGGCCTTGCCCGGGTTGATGTCGACCCCGATGATCATGTCGGCGCCCGCCAGCCGCGCGCCCTGGATCACGTTCAGCCCGATGCCGCCCAGCCCGAAGACCGCCACCTTGGCCCCGGCCTCGACATTCGCGGTGTTCAGCACGGCGCCCACGCCGGTGGTCACGCCGCAGCCGATGTAGCAGACCTTGTCGAAGGGCGCGTCGTCACGGATTTTCGCCAGCGCGATTTCCGGCAGCACGGTGTGGTTGGCAAAGGTTGAACACCCCATGTAGTGCAGGATCGGCGTGCCATCGAGCATCGAGAAGCGGGTCGTCCCGTCGGGCATCACGCCCTTGCCCTGGGTCGCGCGGATCGCCGTGCAGAGGTTGGTCTTGCGTGACAGGCACGAGGGGCATTCGCGGCATTCGGGGGTGTAGAGCGGGATCACGTGGTCGCCGGGTTTCAGCGACTTGACCCCCGGCCCGCATTTCACCACCACGCCCGCGCCTTCATGCCCCAGGATGCAGGGGAACATCCCTTCGGGGTCGGCGCCCGACAGCGTGAAGTCGTCGGTGTGGCACAGGCCGGTGGCCCTGATTTCCACCAGAACCTCGCCCTCCTTCGGGTCGTCGAGGTTCACCTCCATGATTTCAAGCGGTTTTCCGGCGGCAACGGCAACGGCGGCACGGGTGCGCATGGTAAGGTTTCTCCCCCTGTCTGGCGGTCGGCAGGCTGTGGCAGAATGCGTGCGAATGCAACGCCCAAGGAGGCCCGCAATGCGCCGCCCCATCCTGATTTTTCCGTTTCTGGTGCTGGCCGCCTGCACGCCCGAAGAACCGCCGACGGTCCCGTCGCCGCTGCCACCCGAGGGCGCCTGCGGAGCAACGGACCTGCAATCGCTGGTGGGCCAGTCGGCCCGCGTGCTGGAAACCATGCGATTCGGTCAGCAGGTCCGCATCATCCGCCCCGGTATGGCGGTGACCATGGACTACAGCGCCGACCGGCTGAACATCGAGATCGACGCGCGCGAGACGATCATCCGCGTGACCTGCGGCTGAAATGAAAACCCCCGCCCGCAAAGGCGGGCAGGGGTATCGCACCCGGGGCCGCTGGGGACCGGCCCGGTGTCCGGCCGCTTACTCGGACCGGAACGCGGTGTGGCAGTCCTTGCAGACGCCGCCGACGGCGCCGAGGCCTGCCTTGACGGTATCGACCGACGCCACGTCAAGCGCGGCGGCCGCTTCGCCAAGCTTGGTCGCGTTGCCCTTGAAGGTTTCGAAATCGGTCCAGACTTCTGCCTTGGCGCGGCTTTTCGGATCGCTGGCCTGGGTTTCGAACTTGGCCGGAATCTCGGCGGCGGCGGCAACCAGCGCGGCCTTGGCGGCTTCCGCGGCGGCGGCGTCGAAGGCCGACTTGCCGCCGGCCATGTCGCCCAGAACCTTCATGTTCATGCCGATCACGTCCATCAGTTCCTGACGGGCCTTGGCGGTGGGATCAGTGGCTTCGGCGGCGATCGCGACACCGGCGCAAAGCGAAAGGGTGCCGATCAGGGCTTTGGAAATAAGGCGCATTCGGGTCCTCGCTTGTGACGTGTCGACGTGCAGCAACAGCGGCAGACTAGCGCGGCGGCGTGCGAAGGTATCGGACCTTGGTCTGATAAACCGGCGCCTCACGCGATTGTCATTGCCCGGGTCAGGGCGGACTCGACTCTGCCGTGGGGTGGCGGCACAACGGGAACATTGAGGGAACATTCGAGTCGCCCGTGTCGCAGCATCGCCGCATCCTGTCCTTGTGGTTCCCGCGCCTGGCGGCCGAGATGCACCTGCGGCGGGTGGCGGCCGCCTTGCCGCCGCCCCTGGCGGTGGTGGGCGACCGGCGGGGGGCGCAGGTGCTGACATCGCTGTCGGCGATGGCCGAGGCGGCGGGGCTGCGGCAGGGCCAGCCCTTGCGCGACGCCACCGCGATGTGCCCCGCCCTGCTGACCCGGCCCGAGGATGCGGCAACAGAAGCCGCCTTCCTGTCGGTGCTGCGCCGCTGGGTGGGCAAGTTCAGCCCCTGGGTGGCGGAAGAGCCGCCCGATGCGCTGACGGTGGACCTGACCGGTTGCGCGCATCTGTTCGGTGGCGAGGTGCAGCTTCTGGCCGAGGTCGAGGGCGACGCGGCACGCATGGGGCTGACGCTGCGCAGCGGGATTGCCGACACGGTGGGGGCGGCCTGGGCGCTGGCACGGTTTGCCGGGGTGGCGGCAGGGGCAGGGGCGCGGTCGGGCGACGCGATCGAGCAGGAGGCGCGCGCTACACGGTCGCGCGCGGCGCGCAGGCGGGGGGCGGTGCCGGACGCGGCCTTTGCTGCCCCCCCAGGGCCGGAACGGGCGCCGCAGGGCGTGGTGGCGCCACCCGGCCTGATGCGGCAGGCCCTGGGGGCGCTGCCCGTTGGCGCGCTGCGGCTGCCCGACGAGACGGTGGAAGGCCTGGCACGGCTGGGGCTGCGGCGGGTGGGCGACATTCTGGGCATGCCGCGCGCCGCGCTGGCGCGGCGGTTCGGGACCGACCTGCTGCGCCGCATCGACCAGGCCTTGGGCACCGAGCCGGAACCGGTTTCACCCGCCCGGGCGCCGCTGCATTTTGCCGTGCGGCTGACCCTGCCCGACCCTGTGGGTCTGGCCGAGGATGTGACGGCGGGGCTGGACCGGCTGTTGCCCGCGCTGTGCGACCGGCTGCGCGCCGTGGGCCGCGGCGCGCGGCGGGTGCGGTTCGAGGGGTGGCGCACCGACGGCACGGTGGCGCGCATCGAGGTGGGGCTGGCGCGGCCGGGCGACACGCCCGCAGCGATCCGCCCGCTGCTGATGCTGAAGCTGGACACGATGGAGGCCGGGTTCGGGTTCGACGTGCTGCGACTGGTGGCGCCCGAGACCGAGGCGGTGCAGGCGCGGCAGATGGCCGGGCATGCCATGGCCACGGCCGAGGCGCGGCGGCGCGGCAGTGGTGAGGCCGGGGTGGCGCTGGCCGATCTGGTGGGGCGGCTGGGCGCGCGGCTGGGCACCGAGGCGGTGCTGCGGCTGCATCCGGCCGAAAGCCACATTCCCGAGAAGGCGGCCACGGCGCTGATGGCCGCCTGGGCCGACCCTGCCCCCGCCCCCTGGCCCGCCCCTCCGGCGCCGCGCCCCCTGTCGATCTTCCGCCCCGAGCCGGTGGAGCCGCTGGACGGAGCAGAGGGCGGCGGCGTGCCGCTGCGGTTCCGCTGGCGGCGGCAGGAGATGACGGTGGCGCGGGCAACGGGGCCCGAGCGCATTGCACCCGAATGGTGGCTGGACGACCCGGACTGGCGCAGCGGCCCCAGGGACTACTGGCGGATCGAGACCGACGGGGGCGAGCGGTTGTGGCTGTTCCGCGTGCACGGGGCAAACCTGGGGGCCGGGTGGTATGCGCAGGGGGTGTTTGCCTGAACCTTGCGCGGCGCGGGCGTTCGGGGCAGGGTGCGCGCAGAGATTTCGTTCGAGGGCCAAGACATGAACGTCAGTAACATTCTGAACGGCAACATCGTGTTCCTGGCGATTGCCGTCTTTGTCATCCTGTGCATCTTCCTGGGCGTGCGGATCGTGCCGCAAAGCGAAAAGCATGTGGTCGAACGTTTCGGGCGGCTGCGGGCAGTGCTGGGGCCGGGGATCAACTTCGTGGTGCCGTTCCTGGACCGGGTGGCGCACAAGAT
>CAZLIC010000060.1:0-27298 GCA_964559535.1 uncultured Rhodobacterales bacterium | reverse complement strand
TCAAATCCCAGATCAGGAAGCCGGGCAGAAGGTGGGGGGGCAACAACGCTTACGGGGCAACAACGCTTACGCTTAACCTGCTGTCCACGAAACCGGCAGCAGCTCATCCAGAGGTGGCAAACTTCGGTCTGGCCGATACGGTGGATACGGCCGAACCGCTGCTCAATCTTGTTGGGGTTCCAGGGGAGGTCGTAGTTCACCATCAGGTGGCCACGCTGAAGGTTCACACCCTCACCGGCCGCGTCGTTCGCGATGAGCACTAGCATGTCGCGGTCCTGCATGAGCCGCTCGACGATCTTCCGCCGATCCTCGCGGGACACTCCGCCATGGATCACCTCGACTGCATCGGCGCGGCCAAGACGCGACCTGACGCGATCATGCAGGTAGTAGAGGGTGTCCTTCGGCTCGGTGAAGATGATCAGCTTGCGGCGGTTGCCCTGCGAGTCGACCATAAGCTCATCATCGAGGATACGATTCAGCTGCGACCACTTGGTGTCCTGGCCAGAGCTGAGAACGCCCAGCGCCATTCGTTCGAGGCCTTGGAGCGTTTCGACCTCAAGGGCGAGCTGATCGACGGTTTCCGCGGTCGTCGCGGTCGTGGAAATCCGATCTTCGATATCGTCGATCTCGTCCTGACCGAGTTCCTCGAGGTTCTGCAGGGCATCATCCGGCACGTCAGGGGCATCGAAACCGGACCTCTTGCCGCGAACCATCAGCCGCGCCTCGGCCAGTTCTGCCTCCAGCCGTTCGCGCCGCCTTTTCAGCGACTGGTAGATCGCGGCCGGTGAAGAGGCGAGGCGACGCTGAAGGATTTGAAGGGCAAAGCCGACGTTGTTCCGTTTCTTGCCATCCTCAGCCGCAAAACGCTGGACCCGATTCATCTCGTTGCGAACGTACTCGGTCACAGCAGCGTAAAGTGCTGCCTCTTCGGGCGACAACTCGTACTTGACCGTATAGGCACGGCGCTCGGGGAAGAGCGGGCGGCCATCAAAGCGCAGCAGTTCCTCTTTCGTAAGGCGCCGCATCATGTCGGCAGTATCGGCGTAGTGAACGCCGTCGCGGAACCGGCCCTCGAACCGGTCACCATCCAGCAGCGCCATGAACAGCTGGAAGTCCTGCTCATGCCCATTGTGCGGGGTTGCCGACATCAGGAGCAGGTGACGGCAGGCTTCGCCGAGTTTCTGACCGACGCGATACCGCTTGGTGTATTTCGCCTCACCGCCGAAGTAGGTCGCGGACATGCGGTGAGCTTCGTCACAGATGATCAGATCCCACTCAGCCGCCTGCGCGAGCTTGTCCTGCAGTTCCTCATTACGGGCGAGAACATCAAGCCGAGCGATCAGTCGATTGCGGTCGCTGAACGGATTCCCAGAGCGAGAATTCTCGATCATGTCGCGGGTTAGGATGTCAAATTCCAGGCCGAACTTTTCCCCAAGTTCGTCTTGCCACTGTTCGACCAGACTACCCGGCGCAACGACAAGGCAGCGCTCAAGATCGCTGCGGGCGATCAGTTCCTTGATCAGGAGACCCGCCATGATGGTCTTTCCTGCACCCGGATCGTCGGCGAGAAGAAAACGCAACGGCTGGCGCGGGAGCATTTCGCCGTAGACCGCAGAAATCTGGTGCGGAAGCGGATCAACCAGGCTGGTGTGGATCGCAAGGTAGGGATCGAAGTAATGCGCCAGCTTGATCCGATTTGCCTCCGTGACAAGGCGTAGCATTTCGCCGTCAGCATCAAACGACCAGGCCCGCCCGCGAGCCTCGATTTGAATCCGAGCTTGATCATCGCGATAGAGGGTTGTCTCGGAAACGCCCGCTCCCGGCACACGATAGATTAAGTTTATGGCTTGATCGCCAATCCATTCAACGGAAACAACCTCTACCGGCTGACCGGGAACAACGCCGCGCAATTGAGCGCCATTCTTGATGTCCTCCAGGGCGGCCATTTTCTCTCCACTTCACGCACGATCAGATCAGATCGATTTCAAGAACCGCCATACACGGGCCAGATTACCAAAATGCTTGAAAAACCATTGCATTCGGCCCTTACAACGTATGCGGACGAAGCGCGGGCGACAAGCCTGTCAAACACTGCTTTGGATAGGAACTGGTGCCGCAAGAGGCGGCTCCCTATCATTCCCCCACCACCCTCAGCCTCGGCTTCAGCATCTCGCCCACAGCGTTGACCCCGGCCCGCAGAGGCGCATCGATCAGGTGGGCGTAGCGCTGGGTGGTGCCGATCTGGGTGTGGCCGAGGAGGCGACCGATCATTTCCAGCGATGCGCCGCCGGAGACGAGCAGCGAAGCGAAGGTGTGCCGCAGGTCGTGGATGCGGACGTCGGGGATCTGGGCGACCTTTTGCATCTTCGGCCAGAAGCGTTTGGGATCGCCGACCGGCTGATCGGGCACGTCGCCGGGGAAGAGAAACGGGCAGCCCTTCGGCACGATTTCACGGCGCAAGCGGATCAACGCGACCGCCTCATGCGAGATCGGCACGCGGTGGATGCGGCGCTGTTTGGTGTAGGCGGCCTGCTTGGTCCAGATGGCAAGATCGAGGTTGAACTGGTCGAAGGTGGCCGTGCGGACCTCGCCCAGCCGGGCGCCGGTCAGCATGCAAAGGCGGATGATGCTGGCCGCGCGCTGATCCTCGTCCACGGCCAGGGCGTTGGCCAGGCGTTCGATCTCCTCGAAAGACAGGAACCGATCGCGGGCGACCTCGGGCCGACGGCGGAAGCCGAAGGCCGGGTTGTCAGGGCGCATCTTCCACAGCATGGCGAGATTGAACATCTTGCGCAGCATCTCGCCCGCGCGGTTGGCCCGCACCGGCGTGGGCTTGGGCGGGGCCAGCTTCTTGCGCCGCTTTTGCGTGGGTTTCTTCTTCGACGGCCGCGCCCGGCCGGCCGCGATCTTGGTCAGCAGGCGATCGACGTCCGTCGGTGTTATGTCGGCCACCTTGCGGTTCTTCCATTCCGGCAGGACCAGCTTTTCCAGCATGCTCTTCTGGTCTGAGGCATTGGTCGGGGCCAGCTTTGGCAGGTGTTCCTCGATGAACCGCTCCGCCAGTTCCTTGACCGTGGGCGCCCCACGAGCGGCCTTGCGGGTGTCGAGCGGGTCCTCGCCGCGATCAATTTCGCGGATCAGGCGCTTGGCCTCATCCCGGGCGGCGGTGACCGACCATGTCGGCCAGACTCCGATCGTGAAGCGCTTCTGCTGGCCCGCGATCCGGTAGATCAGCACGAACCCCTTGCGCCCGGTGGTGTAGACGCAGAGCCCAAAGCCGGGGGTATCCTCATCGAAGAGGACGTATTTGCGGCTGCCGATTTCAGCAGCCTTTACAACGCGTTCAGAGAGTTTTGCCTTCATTCGATGCTCCTTTCACCCGCAGTCAGCGACGACCCGCGGCGCGGAGCAATGTCTCATTCGGGGTCAACCGGCGCAGAGGCGGAAACCGGCGGAAAGGTCCGGGGAATTACGCCGGTCAAGGCGGCGCTGGGCGGACGTGAGGCTAGTCAGGGCGCAGCCGTCCCCAGAAGCCCCTGATCTTCTTGCGGATTGTCGACTCGTCAGGGGCGTCCCCGTTGACCGACTTGCTCAGGAACCAGTTGAACATCTCGTCAATCAGGTCTTTCTGCTTTGCAGGCAGGCCGTCCTCCTGAACCCGGCAGATGATCTCACAGTAGAACCCGTCCCAGTCGTAGCGGGATTGCGCGCCCGGGCCAGACACGACCCTCCGCACCAGGTTTTTTTCGTCTTCGAACCGTTCCACCTCGGCCGCGGTGATCAGCACATCCGGCGCCATGACGCGGATGCCCTCCTTGGGCTCCTCGATCCGCTTCCAGCCGCAGTTCGCAGGTCGCGCCTGGCGGATGAAGACAAACTCCTCGAGTAGGCCATAGCCCCGGAACAAGGGGCGCACAGCACCACCCTCGATCACGCCGATCCGCGCCTCGCTGCCATCGTCAAACCGGACATTCGGCAGGGCGATGACGAGGTCGAGCTTCTCGGCCATCGCCAACTCGACGATCTCGGTCTGGCTGCACTCCCAGCGGAAGGATGTCTCGAGAACCGAATAGAAATTCCGGGCGACAAACGCCATTACCTGCCCCCCGTTACCGCCCTCCTTTCTCCAGCCCCTGAACGCACAGGGGCCGTGCACCTCGCCCTTTCGGGCGCGGCGACGTTTCGGCGAATCTGTTGTGAACTGCTCCCCTTCAGATTGTCATAAACCTGTCGCCAATCAAGCCGGTTGCGCGGTGCGTTTCGCCGGTTGAACTACGGTCCAGCGTGACCGGCGTAATTCCCTTTTCCTTTCCGCCGGTTTCCGCCTCTTCGCCGGTCCCTGCCGTGTGCTTGCCTCTCCTGGCCGATGACCGGCTCCGATCCCCGGGGCGGCGGCGCGAGGAGAAACCCATGGATACCAATCCCTTGAAGGACGCAGGCGCCGATCCGGCGTTGCTGGATGGCTGGCTTGACCGGGCGGAATTGGCCCGGCAGCTGGCCCTTTCCGTCGACACGTTGCAGCGCTGGGAAACCCGGCGGGTCGGGCCGCCCTGCGTGCGAGTCGGCCGCAAAGTGCTCTACCGGAAGGAGGCCGTCCGCGACTGGCTGAAAGAGCAGGAAGCCCGCAAGACCGGCCAGCACAAGGCCGTGGCCGGGCGGCGCTGAGATGGGGGCGCCGATGACCAAACTCACCCCTGAAGGCCGCTTCCCCGTCTCTGCCCTGATCGCCGAGGCCCAGCGCGAACTTGACCTGCGGCGCCAGTTCTACTGGACCAAAGTTCGGGCCGGGAAGATGCGCCAGGACGACGCGCATCTGCGGATCGCGCTGATGGAGGCGATTGTGCGCCGCCTCACGGTGACGGCCGCGCTATGAGCCATCGTGCCACCAACTGGGCGATCCAGCAGCGCGGGCTGGCGCCTGCGACCAAGCTCGTCCTCTGGCATCTCTGCGACCGGCACAACCCGGACTACGGGTGCTTCCCGTCGCAGGACCAGTTGGCGGCCGATGCCGAAATCTCGCGCGCCAGCCTCAACACCCATCTCGACAAGCTGGAACAGGCCGGGCTGATCCGCCGCGAACGGCGCCACTCCGAGGGCGCCCACCGGCGGCAATCAACCCGGTACTTCCTGGCCTTCGAGCCGGAGTTTTCGGCACAGGCGGAACTGCCGTTGGCGGCCGAAAACCGGCCCGACCCATGTCCAGAATCCAGACATGGAAATGGGCAAAAGCCATGTCCAGATTTCGCGAAAAGCCATGTCCAGAATCTGGACACTAACCATGTAAGTAAAGAACCAGTAATTACTACCGCGCGTGACGCGGGCGCGACGCGCGAGGGCCAGGCCGACGACGAAGGCCCCGATCTGGACGCGGCAGAGGCCGCCTGCCTTGGCGCCTGCGGCGAGGGGAAGGCACCGGCAGCGCGGGCAGCGATCACCGCCACGACGGCGACGATCGGTGCCTGGCTGGCGGCTGGCTACGACCTCGAACTCGACGTCCTGCCGGTGATCGCCGAGCGCACGGCCAAGCCCAGGGGCAGCCCGATCCGAACGTGGGAGTACTTCGCCCAAGCGATCACAGCGCGCCATGCCAAGCGGATCGCCCAGGCGACAAAGTCTCAAAGGGCTGGGGAAGCTGGCGCGGGCCCTGCCGTCGCGCCCGGCAGCCCAGCCATCAGCCCCGAGGATCGGCTGGCGCGTCTGGCCGCCTGGCTGAACTCGGGCGCCTACGTGCCGCCCAGCGCCGTCACGAACACCCAGCGCGATGCCCTGCTGCGGTCGGGCCTTGTGACCGAGGCCACGCTGCGCGCCCACCAAATCTACTGATCCGCCCCCTGCCCCGAAGGAGCCAACCATTGCGCCTGACGCCCCGCGAGATCGAGGATCGCCTCGAGGAAGCCGCCTACACCCTGAGGAACCTGCCCGAGAAGGACCGCCCCCGCGGCTATGGCAACTCCTGGCCCCCGGTGGTGCACGACGCCAAGCAGGCCTACGGCTACACGCCCGAACGGCCGATGCGGGTGATCCCCAGCGCCGCCGCCATCAGCCGAATGGAGGAATGCTTCGACTGGCTGCTCCTCCTCGATCCCGAGGATGCCCGGATCGTCTGGCTTCGGGCCGAGGGTGCCCGCTGGCGGCAGGTCTGTATTCGGGCTGGTGTTGTGCGATCGACCGCCTGGCGCCGCTGGGTAGCTGCACTTCTGACCATCTCGAAGAAGCTGGAAAAGCTCGACAAAACAAAGGGCAAAGGCAAGGGCGCAAAACCCCTCACTGCAACCACCCGCAATCAACCGCGCGAAAGCGAGGCCAAAACGCAGGCCAACCCGCCCGATCCGTCGAACTTCGGGCGCGACACTTTCCCGGGTTTTGATGCATAAAAAGGGCAAGATGGCGAAGGGTGCAGGCGACGGATCGCTTCACCTGACGCCCTCCCCCCTGCTCCCGCCGCCGCTCCCGGCAGGCCCCCCGCGTTAGGTTCTCCCGGAAGGGAGACGTATGCGGGGGGCCTAGGCGCGACTAACCGCTAGTGACAGAACAAAAATCTGGGTCCGCGCCTTGGGTGCGCGCTTTGGGTGCGCACCTGAGGGCGCACCTTGCCATGGACCCCATCCGAAAGGCCCCGCCCCGTGCTTCAAATCGACATGCTCCCGGTTGACCGGCTGGTTCCCTACATCCGCTATGCCCGGATCGGACGGGTCGTTGAAGGCATGCAGGCAAGGTCGTGTCGGTCAGTCTCCGATCAGGGCATTGATGTCCTTGATGCGCGAGATCAACACCATGGGATCAACGGGAGATGGGTCGAAGCCCGCAGCCACGTAGAACGCCTTCGCCCGGTCGTTCAGCGCGTGGACGAGCATGGCGGCAACCCCGACCTCACGCGCTGCAGCGGCAACCCGCAGGACGGCGTCGCGCAGAAGCGCGCGGCCGAGGCCGTTGCCCTGTTCGCTGGCATCGACAGCCAAGCGCCCCAGAACGATGACCGGCACGGGGTCAGGCATGTTTTGGCGCAGCTTGCGTGGGCTGAGGTCGTGACTGACCGATCCAGCGGCCAAGGCATAGAACCCCACGACCCTCTGCCCACGGCACAGGACGTAGGTCCGCGAGGCGCCGGAGGCCTGATTGGCCCGCGCCTTGCGCCTGATCCAGGCATCGAGCGTCGGTGCGCCAGAGGCGAAAGCCTCGACGTCGTGATGATCGGCCAGAGGAACGGGAGCCTGCAGCGCGCCGTCGGTCATTTGTCCCAAGGCGCCGGGGTCGCAATCAAGCGGCGCAGCCGGTCGTTTGGCGCATGCGGCGCGTCCAAAGCAGCAACGAAAGCGGCGAACTGTGTCGCGTCCAGCCGGAACGCCTGCCGGTCCATCAGAGCGTCCTCGGCGGCCTGCCTGCTGGCGTCCATCATGAACTCGGACCGATTCTTGCCGAGGCTGGCGGCCGCTCGGTCAATCAGATCCCGGTCCCGCGGCGTGACCCGCAGGTTGATCAGCGACCGGCGCTGGGCTTCGTCTTGGGGTGTGACTGCGACCATGGTTCTGCTCTCCGCTTGCAAGACCAATGTAAAGACAACCGCTTTACAAATCAACCTGCCGCCGTATGGAGCGATCCGGCGCAGAGCCGGTGGGTCACGGAGGGCTTTCGAACACCAGTTCGGGCAAGACCACCTCCCACGCGTCGCGGCGGAGCAGGTGATGATAGTCCTCGTCCCCGTCCTCGCGCCGCCACTGCAGGATGGCCGCAACCTCGCCGCGCAGGAAGGTGGTGCCTTCGGGCGGAGAAAAAGCACGGGAGAGGCGGGCAAGGGTCTGGCCTTGGGCGTTCTCGATCCGCCAGCGGTCGCCATCGCGGATCAGATGAATGGGGTCGCCCGGGCGGGCAGCGGCGATGGCGGCCAGCGATGGATCACCGAGGCGAAGGCGACCGGCAAAGGACAGGTCCACCAGTTTCGGGTCGGGCGGAACATAACGCAGGCAGGCACGTGGCAGGGCGGCGTCGGGGGTGATGCGGCGGGACAGGACGGCGTCACCGGGCTGCACGAAGGCATGCGGTCCGTCAGTCATTACGGTCAGCGTGGACCGCGCCCGCGTCATGGCGACATAGAACAGGCGGCGCGGGGCGTCGGCATCTTCGCCGCGCGAGGGGCGATCCCAGCCGCCGTTCAGGATCGCGACATGATGGAACTCAAGCCCCTTGGCGCGATGGGCAGTCATCAACAGCAGCCCCCGCTGTTCGCCCCGCACATCCCGCGCCCATTCGCCAAACCATTGCATGATGTCGGGCACCGGGGCGGCTTTTTCGACCAGTTCGCGTGCGAGGGTGCCAATGCCTTCGCCGATCAGATCGGTCCAGCGAGATTGTGGCTGCGCGTTCAGGATGGCGACCAGATCATGGATGGTCAGCAGCCGCGTCCGATCTGCCAGCAGGGCGCGGATGAAGCCCTGCATCTCGCGCATTCGCCAGAGATTGAGCGGCTTCTCATTCGCCATATCGATAGGGATACCCAAGCTTTCTGCGTAGGCGCGCACGGGTTCTAGCCGCCGCCAGTCGCGGGCGATTACGGCGCAGCGACGCCAAGACCAATCCGGGTCCAGCCTGGACAGGCGCACCAGTTCGTCCAGCGCAGCTACCGCCTGCGCGGCATCGCCGCCCGCGTCCAGAAGTGTGACCCGCCCTTTCGCCACCGGGTCCAGCGCCGCCCAATCGCCCCCCGGCATCGCCTTGGCACGGGCGCGGTTCACGGTGATATCATGGCCCGCCTTCATGCGCTGGGCCGCTGGGGCAATCACGGCGTTTGCCGCCGCGATGATATGGGCGGAAGAGCGGTAGTTCTCAGTCAGCCAGACCGGCTTAGCGGCATAGTCGGCCTCGAACCTTCGAATGAAGTCGATGCTGGCCCCCGCAAAGGCATAGATGTTCTGATCATCATCGCCCACGGCAAAGAGGCTGATGCGCAGGTCATCCTCGAGCGACCGCCCCGCCACGGCGCCGATCAGGGCGTATTCCTCGGGGCCGATGTCTTGGTATTCGTCCACCAAGAGCCAGCGATAGCCCTGGATCAGCGTCTCGCGCAGGGCCTCGGCCTCGGGCTTGGTAAGGCCATCGCCGCGCAAGAGGGCCACCGCCTGCATGACGATCCCGTCAAAGTCGCGCGGGCCCTCGTGGTCACCTGCAAAGCTTGCCCCCATCAGCCGCATCGCCAGCGCGTGGCAGGTCGACACCGTCACCCCCGCCGCGTCATCCCCGATCAGGCGGCGCAGACGTTCGCGGATTTCGGCGGCGGCATGGCGGTTGTAGGTCAGCACCAGAATGCCGCGCGGGTCCTCACGTTTCACGCGGATAAGGTAGGCGATGCGATGCACCAGCACCCGCGTCTTGCCCGACCCCGGCCCGGCCAGCACCAGCACGTTCGTCTGTTCGCGGTCATCACGGACAATCTCGGCTTGCACCGGGTTGTCGAGTGCATCGACAATCGTGCGCCATGAGGTGCCGGTGGTCTGCCGCCGGATTTCCGTTCCGCGTCCAGGCAGCCAGCGGCGCAGGAAAGCGTCGCGGTCCAGCACGAAGTAGTCTTCCGACAGGCGCTGGGCCTGATCCATCGCCTCCAGCCCCCTTTCGGCATAGGCGGCCATTACATGGGTCTGGATCGTTGTCTCGCTATAGTGCTCTTCGAGGGGCGCGAAGTGCTGCACCGTGAAGGGCCCACCCTTAGGGTTCAGATGCACCGTGATTGCCGGGCGGAATACGGTCAGGCCCCGGCCCAGGGTGGCAACCTGCTGTTCGTGCAGCCACATCAGCGCGCGGTCCATCAGACGGGTCATATCCTTGACCTCGGCCCGCAGAAGGCCGTCACCGTTCATAGCATCCAGCATCGCGCCGAGGGTGGCTTCCACCTGAATGTCCTTGCCTTGCCTGCGCGTGGCCACCTTGCCCGACAGATGGGACAGCAGCGCCTTCGCCCCCTGCCGCCGAAGGTCTGCGGTGCGGGCCACCGTGGGCCAGGACCTCTCCAGCCGCACGAAGATCGTGTTCCGGCTGACCTTGCGCAGCATGAGGTTCCCGCGCCCGCCGTCCTGATCGCGCCCGTCCTGTGCCATGCCACGCAGGAGCGTTTCCACCAGATCAGGGCGCACCTGTGCGTGGCCCTTGTCGCGCAGGGCCTGACAGATTTCAGTCAGGTTCAAGGGGTGCGCCTCGGCCCCTTCGGCATCCGGGACCGCCTCTTGCAGCAGGGCGATCAGATCGGTTTCCATCCGGGCCGCATGATCCAGACGGCGGGCTGAAGCATCCTCGACGCCCACATGCACATAGACCGTGATAGCCGTATCATTGCTGGCGATGCCGAGCGCCTCAAGATCGGCAAAGGCCCTGTGCAATTCTCGGCCGGACAGCCCGCAGGCCCCCGTCAGATCATCGGTCGAAACCCCCGCGTCAGCGGGCGCGTTCATAACCTGGCGTACAAGGTCCATCAGCTGGGTGCGGCGCTTGCCTGTTATCTGCGCGCCGGTCAGGATGGCCGCCGCCTCATCAACCGACCGGATGCGCAGAGAGGACGGGAACACCTGCACCCGGTTCTCCTCGCGGCTCAGTAGAGTGGCCTCCTCCAGCCAGGCCACGGCGGTTTTCACGCGGGTGTCGTCGGTGGTCTTGTCGCGCTCGAACTCCTGATCCTTCTCCTGACGCACGATCTCGCCAGGGGTGGCCACCACCTCGCCCGACTTGTGCTTTTCCATCCGCCGCAGCGCCTTGAGGATCGCGCCAATCTCATGCCTTGCCAGACGCGACCGGGCAGACAGCGAGAATTGCCGCTCTACATCCTCGGGGCTGAACAGCAGCACACAATTGGCGGGCGCGCGGTCGCGGCCCGCGCGGCCTGCCTCTTGCAGGTAATTCTCCAACGACCCCGGAATATCGCCATGCACCACCAGCCGGATATCGGGCTTGTCGATCCCCATGCCAAAAGCGTTGGTCGCGGCGATTACGCGTAGCTGGCCGGTGCGAAACGCCTCTTGCACATCGAGCTTGCGGTCGGGCGGCAGGCCAGCGTGGAAGAAATCCGCCGCCAACCCCTGCCCTTTCAGGAACTCCGCCACCCATTCCGTCGCCCCACGGGTTGCACAATAGACCACAGCCCCCGAGGCGCCTTCGGGCGGCAGGTTGGCCTCGATCGCCGACAGGATATCCGTCAGCTTGGTCGCCTTCTGCGTGGGCAGCACTGCGAAGGAGAGGTTCGTCCGCACCGCGCCCCCGTCCAGCAGAATCAGATCGACACCAAGGCGCGTCTGGAAATGGTCACGGATGTCGCGCACAACTTCCGGCTTGGCGGTGGCGGTCAAGCACAGCACGGGCGCTGGGCTATCACCCGAGAATTCCTTTATGAAGCGGCTGACATAGCGGTAGTCGGGCCGGAAATCGTGGCCCCATTTGCTGACGCAATGCGCCTCGTCCAGCACCCACAGCCCGACCTCGCGTTGTTGCAGCACCGTACGGATCGACGGTGACCGCAACTGTTCGGGCGAGATCAGCAGCATCGCCGCATCGCCCATCCGCACCTTTTCCAGCGCGTCATGACGTTCCGGCAGCGACAGCATGCCGTTTACCGTGACCGCCGCCGATATCCCCGCTCGCGCGAGCCCCTGCACCTGATCGGCCATCAGTGCGACCAGCGGCGAGATCACCACCGTCAGCGCTCCGGTCTTGTCAAACCGCGACAGCGCCGGAATCTGGTAGCAGACCGATTTGCCTGTACCGGTGGGCAGGATGCCCAGCACCGACTTGCCCGCGATCGCCTCCGCCACGATGCGTTCCTGCAAGGGGCGGCCCATGTCATCGACCGGCTGCGGGCGGAACGAAGGAAAGCCGAACCAGCGTTCCAGCGCGGCATTGGGGTTGTTCTTTTCCACGCACCAGCCGCAGGCCGGATCGCCGCAATTGGTGTCGCGCAGATGCCGCACGATCCGCCCCGCCTGCGGGAACTGCAGCCGCACCCAGGGCGGCATCACCGAGTCTCCACCCGCCACCGAAATCCACGATAGAGCATAGGCCATCGGCCAGCCATTGCGCGGATCGGACAGGCGGCCCAGCGCCTGCTCCAGCCGATGATTGCAGGCACGGCCGTTTAGCAGGCGACGGATGGCGGCATGAGCTGCGGCCTCATCAGGCGCGGCGCCGCGCAAGGCTTGGAACAACGCATCGAACCCGGCCGAGGCCTCGCCCCGCGTCGTCAGATGGTGATAGGCAAGCAAGGCATCCGGCGCCTCCTGCCCCAGCCGGTCGAAGGCCGCGATCTGATCGGCCAGCACCTGCAGTGCCAGCCGCGCGTCCTGTTCTGGGTCATTCACATGCCCGACCTGCAGCCGCCCGTCCTGATAGTGCTTGACCAGATGGTGGTAAGGATTGCGCGGAAAGGCCAAGGGGTTCAGCCACAGCGTATCAATCGGGGCTGCGCCCAGCGCCGCAAGCCGCGCCCGGTTGGCCACCAGATGCGGCAGATCGTGCCGCAGGATGTTGTGGCCCACCAGATGCGCCGCCCCGTCACACAGCGCTTCCAGCCGGTCCAGCGCGGGTTCCAGCGCCGCGCCCTTATGAACCAGGGCCCGTTCACCCCGTACCGCAGCAAAGGCAAAAAGCCGTGCAGACTTCGGATCGACCTCCAGATCAGCCGATACGCAGTGCGACAGGAAAGAAGGGGCGTCAGGGGTCAAACTTCGGCTTCTGGTGCTAAACTATGCATCAACCGATTGATAACCTTGCTACTCATGGATGCAAGGAAGGGTTTGGGACGCAACACGACTTGCAGGTCAGCAATTTCGGCCGCGCGCTGTCCCAGTGGCAGGCTGTCCAAACCAAGAACGACATCCACCTCAGCCGTTGAGAAACCGCGCAGTTCCGGACGCACTCTTTCCGGCAGATCGGCACTCGACGCGCAAGCTTGGAAGTTGTGCCTCGCTGTGCGTGGGCTCGGCCGGGTCCAATCTGGAACGGAGCGCCCTTGACCAAAGGTGGGGTTCGATGAGGGTTCAGCGCTTGCCCATTCCCTCAAGCAGGCTTTGTGCACGCGAAAGAATAGTTGGGTCTGGCTTTGTCGCGCGCAGACCCGCAAGAACCGAAGCAACCTCCATACGCCCGGCGGCAACGCATTCCCGGATGAAGTCCAGATCCTTTTCGGCAAGGCGGTGGAGTTTTGAGACGACCACATCCTGAATTGCCGGGCAAACGATGACCACGGTCCGGCCATAGACGTCGATCTCGGCGGTCGCGGCGCGATTCATCCAGTCCGGCGGCATCTGGGCCGTGTTTTCATCAACACCGTCCAGATAAAAGCCAAACCTCTGGTGAAATGCAGACATCTCTCCGAATAGCGCGCTAATTTCCTCAGATGCTTCGAACCCCGGATTCCGCGCCTCCCATTCCCGGTTGTTTTCAGGATAGAGGTCGATCTCGGACGTGATCTTCAGTCCTATTGGAGCGTCGGGCCATGTCAGGAGAATGGCCTGACTGCCGACGACAATGACACGGTCGGTCTGGAAATGCTCTGCAACCGAACGTGCCGCGTGCAAAAGGTCGTCTCGATCGCGGACAGGCCTCACTTGGCCGCACCGAGTTTTGCCTTCTGCCAGACGCGACGGCGCCAAGCCGGGTCGTCATAGGCGGCTGATAGCTGGAAAGGAGAGGCCGTGCGAAGCCGCGTCAGAGCGTCCGATCGCTTCACGATCAGCTCTGCGACCACGTCGACAGGTTGGTCAAGGATTTCGAGCCAGTCCCGAACATAGTCGGGCACCGGCTGCGGCATGGCCTTGAAGCGCTGCCGGGCTTCCACCAGAAGCTGGTCACTGCGGCGCAGATGCCCAGCGACCAGACGGTGCAGGATCAGCTTTGCGCGGTCGTTGACTGTCTCGCGGTTGACGGCTGGTCGTTTAGGCACGGGCTTCATGGCACGGTGGCGCGCGCGAAGCTCTGCGGCCATGGCGAGTATCTGCGCACGGTCTTCGGGCGGCACCAAGACTTCGACCCGGACAAGGCCCGCTGCCCCGCCAGTTGACTTGTACCGCTTGATCCGCTCCTGAACCGACATCGGACGCACTCCTACTCACGACAAGATGACGTATCCCGGATACGTTTTCAAGGCTGGTGTAGCGCGCGTTACCAATGCCGGTTCGACCGCAGGCTCACGGATTTGCTGGCAAAACAACATTTAGCCCAGCCCCAAGGTTTCGAACCCCGCCCTCAAGGATTGACTGAGGCTGCAAATGATCTTCATGCGCGCCCCCAGAGCTTCGACCACCAGCACCGTGAGGTCGCAGTGGCGAGCCTGCGCATAGGGCTGAATGAGGCCGAGTGCGCTACGCTAGCGCGCAGCCCGCTTTCGTCGGCTGACCAAGCCAATTTCGCGAGCGCAGTCAGCTTGGCGGGAAAGTAGGCTTTTGCCAGAGAAACCCGGTGGCAGTTACATTCGCCTAACCTGGCTTCTTTGCGCGACCGCCGGAGGTACCTGCTTCATCCAAGCATAAGCAACCCGAACACAGGTTCCAACAGAGTAGTCGCAGTTCAAGTTGCACCACGGTTACAGGCGCTCGACGGTCAGGAAAACGGCGCATTCCTTTTGTCGCGCCATAAGATTGTCGATCCCGGCGGTGATGTCGAACCGTGCCTTCAGCGGGGCAAGCGCATCCACCGTGGTGGCCTCCACAAACCGGTCATGGAAATGGCGGCGGCGGTTGCGGTCCGATGGTTCAGGGCGAAGCTGGGCGAACAGCCCCTTCCGGCCAAGGTGCTGTTCCGCCGCCTCTATCTGATCGCGCGACGGCAGGTCGGGGGTATTTGCCGGCTCCCACACCAGCGTCAGCCGGCGCACCTGCACGCCTTGCTTTTTCAGCATCGTCAGGAAGGCTTCCAACTTTTCGCGTTGCAGCGGTCGGGCAAGGCACCACGGGTCTTCGATGTGAAGATCGACCTGCCGGCCCGACACCGCATCGAACACAGGGCCAAGATCGCGCGGCGTGCCCGAGCGATAGTCAAAGCGGCGGATGCGGGCGTTGAACGCCTCAAGCACGCCCTTGCGCACCGAAAGCTCGCGGATGTTGCAGCCGATCCAGCTTTCAGCCAGCGCCCTGCGCCCGAAATGCGACACGCCCGCCAAAGGCCCCTCCAGCACCGGGGGCGCCCCGATATCAGCCCAGAACTCCTCTGCCGAGCTTTGCTTCACCACCGTAAGCCGCGGCGCCGCGGCCAGACGATCGGCGCGGGCCAGATGAACCTCGATCTGCGCGTTCCGCTCATATTCGACCAAACCATCCACCAGACGCCGGTCAAGGCCCGTGGTCCCCGCCCCGGCCATATCTGCAGTGTCCGGGATCAGGAAATAGGCCTTCCGCGCCCGGTCATCGTCCAGCCAGCGGCGCAGGGCCCGCAGGCTTGCCGCCGCTTGTTCGTGCTCCTGCGCTCCCCACAGAGCCTGCGCTGCAAGAATGATCAGGCTGGCACCTTGCAAACGCAGGCCAATCGTTTCGGCTGCCGTATTGGCAATCGGCACCACATCCGCCGGCGCCTGCGCGGGCCGCGGCTGCGTCTGGGCCAGTACGCCCGAAAGCCAGGCACGCACCGGATGGCGGTTCAACTTGTCCCAGTGCTGCTGGTTGGAAAAATCGTTGAGGCAATGCGGGCAGCTTGTCTCGCAGGTATCGCCACTTGGGCATTCCAGTATCTGCAAGGCGCGGCCGATCAGGGCGCGCGCCGAAAAACGCGGCTCGTCATCGGCCAGAAGGCGGCGGCAATAGCCCGCCCCGCCCGGCACGGCATCCGAAAAGATCACCGAAGGATGCCCGGTCGGAATCTCGGCCGTGGCTCGGATGTCCCGCGGGTCGGTCTCCAGTAGGTCGGTCGCCGCCAGCCTCAAGGCCTCGGACAGCGTGCGCACAAAGCCTTCGCGCGCCTCGCGGGTTTCGCTTTCCTTCTTGCGCCCGAAATCGGGTAAAGGGGAGGAAAAGCGGATTGCCCTCAGATCGGTTTCAAAGATATGGGCCAGATCGACGGGCCAGCCCAGCTTGTCAACCGGACAGGTCTCGCCGCTGCGCGGATTGTCGTGGCGCTTCTGCACCTCGGCCCCATGCGCCAGATCGCGTGGGGCTGGCATGGCGTATTCACAGCGCGGGCAACACAGATAGCCCTTGCCCTGCGGGCCACGGTTCACGATGAACATCTGCCCCGGCTTTTCCCCGCTGCGTGGCACAGCGGGGGCAAAGAAGCTTAGAACCCCGTTCAGGTCAGAGGGACGGAAATCCTCTTCCATCGCGCGGGTCAGCAGCCGTGCTTCGTCTACCGGGCGCACACGCAAGCGCGATGAACCGGGGTCGCGCCCCATGCGCCCGGTGTAGGAGGTCAGGAAGCCGAAGGGTTCAATGAAACGCACCTTCAGCCCTTGCTGGCCCGCCCCGCATTGCGGGCAGGTTTCGTCAAAACCTTCACGGTCGTCGTGAATCTGCACATGGTTGCAAGACGGGCAGATGCGGTAATAGCCCTTTTCGGTCCAGGCATCGCCGCCGCCGATCGCGGCCTTGCGGGCAATGCCTTCGCTCGTCCAGATGCGGCCCCCCGCCACCACCTCAGCCCCCGGGGCATATTCCGCGATGGCAAGGCTGGCATCCCTGTCCAGTTGCAGCGCCCGGCCCTGATCGCCATGCGATTGCTGATCGGTGACGATTTCAAGATGAATAGAATGAACCGGGAAGCTGTAGGTCGGGATGACAGCCGCGCGCGACATTGCTTCGACCACATAGCGGTCGAGGTATAACTTCTTGTCTCGCATCCGGGCATTTGCTCGGTTCAATGCCTTTTTGCCTTCTGCGTCGGTCGTGGCAGTATGATGGACGGCCATAGCCTGCTCATAGCCCTCATGTATGCTGCGCCACCTCCCCGCAATCACGGCGACAAAGCCCTCAAGCTTCTGCAGGAAGTGCGACGCCAGATCTCCCCCCCGCAGGGCGACGGATGACAGGCCGGTTGGCAGTGTTGCAGCCATAGTATCGGCCGACTCCAGTGCCTTCTTGCCCGGATCAGACGCCAGCCAGGCCCGCAGATCGGCAAGAAGGGCAGCTTCGCGCGCATGATCCAGATTTTCTCCGAGGATGTCGCGTAGCTGCGGGGCGCCCGTCTTGACAGATCCGGCTAGCCGGTGGTCCAGCCAGCCAGACAGGATCATGGACACCTGATGGCGACGAAAGAAATCGGGGTTCTCTAGAGTCAGATAAGGGGGGGCAGGAAGAGCCTCCAGATAGGATTGCAGGTTGCGGAAGCTTGACTGGTCATACCGGCTTCCGCGCGCCAGCATCAGAGCGATCGGCGCCACTTGCGCGCGCCGCCCGGCGCGGCCCGCGCGCTGCTGGTAATTCGCGATGCCCGGCGGCACGTTACGACAGAACACGGCTTCAAGATCGCCCAGATCGACCCCCATTTCCATCGTGGTGGTGCAGCTAAGCAGGTTCACCTCACCCCGGCGGAAACGCTCTTCGATCTCGGCCCGTTCCGCTACGCCGATGGCGGCAGTATGTTCACGGGCGATCGCGCTTTGCGGTCTCGAGCGATAGCGCTCCAGGTAGTGGTTAGAACGCTCCGCGACGACGCGCGCATCGCGCGAAACTTTCTCGACCTCGCCGGTGCAGCGCCAGGCTGTGCATTGGCCATCCAGATCGAGATGCGCTACCGCACCACAACTGCGGCAGCGATAGAGGCTGCCAGAAGGCGCCGAAACCATCCGCAGCGCCGCCAGGTTCAGCACATGACCATGGCCTCCCGGTCTCAGAAGGCCCGAGCCCGGCCGCGTCGCGGCCTGCCAGAAGGCGCGCATCGCCATGCCGATCAGGTCCGGCGAAAAACCCAGCTTCTGGCCCAAAAGCCAGCTGATCCGGTTCTGCGCATTCGGCGCCGGCATCAGTGTGTGCAACCGGCGCGACGCTTTCACCCGGACTTCCGCCCAGGAAATGTCACCGCTGGCTTTGCCCTCGCCCCAAAGGGTTTCGTCCGTCAGGTCAAGCATCCCACCCAGATCGTTGATCGCGCGGGAATAGCGGATCTGGTCCAGCAGGAACCGCACCAGCGGCTGTGCGAGGTGCCGCCGCCCTTCAGGCAGGGACTGGGCCACGCTGCGCACCACCTGATCCTCGCCGTGATACTGCACCTCCATCAGGCCCAACGTTTCCATTGAAAGCCGCAGGGCGCCGTCACACAATTCGCCGGCAATCAGCGCAAGCAGCCTGTCCTTCACCGCCGTGTTGCCTAAGGGTTCGGGGTTGCGCCGGTCATAAAGCCGGAAACCTTCGCGACGCAGGGCCCGCCAGACCCCCTCCTTCACCCCTTCCAGGTCCAGCTTCTCGTCCTCGGCTTGCTTCAGCGCTTCGACCATGGCCGCGCGCAGGGCCTGATTTCGAGCCGTGCGTTCGAAAAAGGGAGCAAAGAACGCCGCATCCTGACGGTTGTCGGCAAAAACCAGCAGGTTACGCCCTCTCATTGGCGCATCCGACTCGCGGTTGGCCGGCGGTGGCAGGGCTTCGATCAGCGTCTGAGCGGCGACAGCGGCCAGAGCGTCGTCACCGGGATTGATCGCTGTCACCGGCTCGGCATAGCGGCCGCCCCTTTGCCCGCAGGACAGGCAGCGTTTCACATAGCTGCGCCGCTCCTCGGTGTCCTGCACCATCTCGGCCTCTTGCAGCCCCAGCAGACCATCCCCGGGCCCGTCTATCAGGTCACCGGACTTAGGATCGAACCAGAACAGCTCCTCCGCCTCGGCTCCGGCAGCCTCAACCTCTTCGGCATCGTCCTCAAACGCGCTCTGACCCGCGCCGACCAGCCGCAACACGCGGCGCGTACCTCGCTGCGCCAAATCGGGCCGGGGATGCAGGGCATGGCCATCATCCCATCCCTCGACATAGGGCTCGCCACAGTTGCGACAGACCAGAAGCGGATAGGCCGGAACGCCATCCACATGCGTTCCAGTGCGACTCACCTGCGGCAGCCCTTCCCAATGTTCGGGATTTTCCGCCGACAGTGTTAGGGCCAGGCCTTCCACACCCGAGGCTGCCAAGTGATAGCGCGCGGGCAACAGCGGAAATGCGCCGCCGATCGCGGGCTTGGCCAGAACCCCCGCCGCGATCAGCGCAGTCAGTGCCTGTCGAGCAAGCCCTGGATCATCGCCAAACACCAGCCGCGCCAAGCCGTCGAATGGCAGGGACCGGCCCATCAAGGCGCGCGCCACCTGCCGCACCTCAGCAAGCCCTGAAAGCGCATGAATCAGCGCCTCCCCCAGGTGGTGGCCCTCCAGCCGCAGCGCACCGATCCCTGCACCCTCCATCGCGGCGTTCCATTCGCCCACCTGATGTTCAGCACTCTCATCGGAAAAAACGTTCGCTGCCCGCAGTTCGGCAATCACCTCGCCGATCTGCACCCAGGTCTGAGGGTCAAGCCTATGGGTCGCATCCCCTTCGGTCAGTCGCGGATGCAGCCGCCGTTCCGAGGTGATGACCGCGGCATCCCCGCTGGGAAAGGGTTCGCCGAACAGGTTCTCGGCAAACCGTGCCAATTCATCGCGCCGGGCCGGATCAAGGCTGGCCGAGGTGCCCACGCACCGCAGCCGCCCCGGCGCCAAACCCAGCCGGGTCTTCAGCTTGCGCAGCAGAAATGCCACCTCGATGGCCTGCGCCCCGGTGTAGGTGTGCACTTCATCCAGCACGATCCATTTAAGGTCTGCCCCTTCTAAAAGCCGGCGGTTGCGAGGCAGAAGCAGGATGTGCTCCAGCATGGCATAGTTGGTGATCAGGATATGCGGAGGGGTGTCCAGCATCTCTTGCCGCGACAGAAGCCAGGTGGCCGGAACACGGGTCGCATCGGGAAAGTTCGCCTGGAACGACGGACTTTGCACCAGATCGTTTTCCACGTCGCTTCGCATCTCGTTCGACCGCACCTGGCCAGTGTATCGGCCCAGCGTGATGCCGGGGTCCCTCAGGTCGGCAAACAAGAGGCGCGCGATGCGGTGCATCTGGTCATTGGCTAGCGCGTTCAGCGGATAGACCAGAATGGCCCGAACCCCGGGCCGCACCAGATCAGGATCGCGTAGTAGGCTGTCTACCAGCGGAAACAGGAAGGATTCCGTCTTGCCCGAACCGGTTCCCGTGGCAACCAGATAGTTTTCGTCGAGCCCAATGGCCGCCGCCTGATGCAGATGCAACGGCCGGTCCATCAAGGCGCGCCCGCTTTCGCTGCCATCGAGCGCCGCCCAACCCCTGTGCAGCCGCCCGTCCTGAACCATCTGGCGGATCGAAGCGCCTTTCTCGAAATCCGGCAGGCTTTCCACAAAGGGGCCCTTCACCAGATCGGCCGTCTCAATCGTTGCTGCCACCCGCTGCGACAGAAGCGGAGCCCGGGCCGCCGAAACCCCCGCCGCTGTCGAGGTATAGCGGGCCAGCGTCTCACGCAGCCGGGTCTTGAACAGAAGCGGGTCAAGTTCGTGGGTCATGGGCGCACCTTGGCCAACTGCCAAACAAGAAGGAAATAGTAGAACAGTTCGGGCGCCAGCCGCAGCAGAAACCCGATCGAGGCCAGCACATCCGGCGCACGCCAGTTCAGGCTTGCGGCCAGCGTTTCGATAAACTGCCCGGCTGAACCGGTCCGGCTGGCACGGGCAAACTCGGAAAGCGTGGCCGCAACCGCCAAATCAACCGCGGGGGGCCGGTCATCCTCTGGTCTGCGCTTGGGCATGGGCGGGCGCCGTTCGGGAGAGCATTCCGCAAGAACGTGGGCCGCAAGTGTCGACAGGGCTTCGCCGCGCCGGCTGTTGCCGCCGCCCTCGCTCTGCGGATCAAACAGCACATTGGCCGCCTCGAACCGCTCCAGCATCCGCAACTGCGCCGCCCGCAGATGGGCCGGGCCAAGGATCGGTGTTCCATGCCAGAACCACCCTGCCCCAGGATCAGTATCCATATGGGGAAACAGCTTGAAAAAGCGTTCGGGCCGAAAGCCCGCCAGCACCGTGTCGGGGTTCCGCTCGACTTGCGCGGCATTGGCAAAGGCAATCAGCGCCTGCCCGTGCAAAAGCCCCTCGCGCAGGCGTACGCGCGATAGGGCACCCATCCGCGCTCCTACCCGCAGCCCATCGTCTGCCTGATCGGCAAGGGCATCGAAGGCCGCGGTGGGGGCGGAGTAAAGGCCCGGATCAATCTCCACCGGGTGCACCATCGGGACCCAGCTGGGCGAGGTTTCCCCCAGTGCCGGCACCAGCGCCGCCCGCATCAGAAGCCCGCCCGCAAGCGGCAGACCTGCAATCACGCCGCCCAGACTGCGCCAGCGCGGCAACAGGACGCGCTCCAGCCCGTGGTCCAGCCAGCAATCCACCGCATAGCAATCCGAAAGCCAGCGGCACAGCGTCTCGAACCGGGTCTGGATGAAATCCACCGGCGCATCAGACAGGCTGTGCGGGGCCACCAGCGGTAACGCATAGGTATCTCTCCGGCCATTCCGCAACGGGCGCCATCCCTGTTCCGGGTTCGCGCTGTCGAGCCGCACGTAAACGCGCCCGATCATCAGCCCCTGATCGGCCGGCCGCTGCGCGATGGTCAGCGCCACTTCGCGGGTGTCGTTGCCCGAAAATGCGGCACGCAGCCAGTCGGGCGCGGCCTGCCCCACAGGCCTTCGTCCAAGTGCGGCCTCGTGAAAACTACGGTTGCCCATCTCGTCCTCGGCCTCGATCGCGACAGCATCGATAGCCGTGCCGATGGCAAATGTGGCCTGCACCCCCACTCGCGCCGGGCGCAGGTCAAACCGTGTGGGCTGAAGGGCATCCAGGATTTCAAACAGCACCACTTCGGCACCGTTCGACCGCCGAAGCACAACTGAACCGGTCTTCCCTACAAGCTCCGAGATTGCGATGTTACGCGTCATTCCCAGCGCAAAGGGTTGGGCTTCATGCCGCGCCCCCACTCGAAGGGACGCTCCGCGATCTGGGCAGCGGATCGACACATGACCAAACCTGTCGTCCGCCCCTATCCCGATCCGGGCCCCCAAAGGCACCGGGCTGACCACACCATCCGACCGCAGGCGCACCAGACTGATATCGGGCCATGCAAGGCGGAACGATACCACCTCACCCTCGATCCCAAAGGCGGCCAGAGCATGGGCGTAACCCCCCTTGGGGTCCAGCTGCAAGCCGCGGCCATAGGCACTAACATGCTGGGAATGCGAAGGAAGAAAGTTTGAAGGCTCCGCCGCACAGATCACGTCCAACCCGCGCACAGCCTCGAACTCGCTCCAGACAAAGGCGCCAAGGGTGATCCCCGCCGATCGCGCTTCCCGATCCGGCGCCAGAAGTTCCAGCCGCAGCCGCGCCGGCCCCGACGGCAGCCCGGCGGGCAGGCAATCGGCCAACCCGCATTCGCCGATCCCTCCGGTCACGGCCACGTCGATCACCCTGTCCACACCGGCGACACTCAGGCGCAGACGACGCGTTTCGGTCACGGGCAAGCCGGTTTCCACCCGGATCACCGCCTCCGGGCCGAAAAGACGCCCCTTTGGCCCATTGGCGATTTCCGCCCCGATCAGCCCCAGACGGCGCCGCGGTCGTGTCGCCAGGGCAATGACCTGCCCGCCGATCCGCAGCATCCTTGGCCTGTGGTCCAGCACCAACCGCTGCAGGAAACAGCCGTCGCCCAGCGGCAAGGCATCCAGATCATCCAGCACAAAGGGGCGGCGCGCGGCAACCAGCGCCTCAGAGGTATCCAGCATGAGGTCGCGGGACCCATGCCCCGCGCTTTCACAAAGGAACTGGCCAGCCGTCAGGTCGAATACGGCAAAGCGGCTGTCATCGGCCAGAAAGTCCACCGCAAAGGGCATCCCGTCAATCTGCCCCGACATCCGTCTGGGCCAAGGTTGCTCCAACGCCCAATCCTCGCCCCCTTTCAGGCGCAGGGGGCGGTCAGCATCATCCATATGCACGGCGATCTGGCCATTGGCCCGCGGAAGCCGCAAGGCCAGCCCATCGGCACCCCAGACCAGCCGCGGGCGGGGCGGAAGGGCCGCGGCCACGCCACCGCGCATACGCTCGGCACCGGCCTTTGCAAAGCACTCGGCAAAGAAGCTTTCGAACGGGCTATTGGCCTGAAACCCGGTCGGGTTCGCCGCAATCCGCGCATAAAGCCGGGCGTGCCAGGCGGTTTCATCCCATAGGATCGCACGCCGCGGCGTGATGACCGTGGGGGGCAGGAAGTCCAGCGCATCGTCTTCCCACCGGTTCAGCAAGGTAGAGGAATCCTCAGGTGGCGCCCCGAACAGATCATGCTGGCGCTGGAACGCCTCGATCAACTGCTGGATATGCGCCCTCGGCACCCCCGCATGCAGAAGATAAAGGTCTACCATCCGATCCAGACCCCGGCTGGGCAGGCCCAGCCTGTCGCAAAGCGCCAGAAAGCTACGATGCAGGTCTTCTCTTACCGCCGGCGTCCTGATCGGCACGCCCAGCACATCTTCCAGATGCGCATAGATACGCAGGTCATTTCCGCCGTAATTGTCGTTCAGGGCATGAGCCACTGTCCAGCCTGCCAGGTATCCATGCGCCTGGAACAGCCGGGGGATGGCCCGGGCACTGCCGCCAAGAAAAGTGCGCACCCGCGAAATGGCCTCATCTCGTGCCCCGTCACCAAGGGACAGCAGACCAAGGAACGGCGGAGCCTCCGGACGTTTCAGCTGCTGGTAAAGCAGGAAATCGGATGTTTGGCAGATCACGGAATCTCCGCGTCGAAACTTTATACTTCGTTTATCGTTGCGGAAAGTCTAAACAACTTCAATGCTTGATCTGCGACCTAACTCCTCGCCATCTGAATTAGAAGCCTGTTGCATTAGTCTGAGCGCGACCTCGTCTGATAGGCATTAATTGTCACCGCAGGCTTAGGCTGAGGTGTTGGTGCTCTGCGCACAGGAGGCGGGGCCATCCCGGCGTAGTCGAGCGCCATGCTTTTGATCCATGCGATCCAGTTAGAGATAGCAGCTATCACCCCTTTATCCATCCTTTGTCTGGGCTTGGGTTGAGCTATTGAGACCGTCCTGCCCACCTCGGACGGCGTGACATCCGGCGCAACCCCATTGACGGCTTGGTAGCCAGTCTAAAAGGCCCTGTGCAGGTCGGTGCAGGTTAGGAGGGCTTCGACCTCGTCGCTAGGTAAACCAGTTTCAGGCCCCGCGCTATGGTCAACGGCCGAGATCATGGTACAGGCCGTCGCCCGGCTCTGGCCGAACCGCTTCGCCGTCTGGGTGATCGGCGACGTCCGCGATGCCGACGGGTTCTTCGTCAACCTACCCGGCCTGACAGTCGAGGCTTTCGAGGCCGCCGGTGCCCGCTTTTACAACGACGCGATCCTCGTCACCGCCGTCGGTTCCCTGCCGATCCGCGTCGGCCGCCAGTTCACCGCCGCACGCAAGCTCGGCCGGACCCACCAGAACGTGCTGGTGTTCTGCAAGGGCGATCCCCGCAAGGCGACCGAGGCCTGTGGGCCGGTGGAGTTCGGCGAGATCGAAGCTGCCGAGGGCGAACCCAGCGACGACCCGGAGGACGATCAATGACCGCCCCGATCCTCGAGATGCACCACGGCATTGCCGTTGTCCGCGACGACCTATTCCCCGGCGGCACCAAGGCCCGTTTCATCACCCAGGTCTTCGACGGGGTGCAGGAAGCGGTCTATGCCAGCCCGCCTGAAGGCGGGGCCCAGACTGCGATCGCCAAAGTCGCCCGGCGCCTTGGCAAACGCGCCACGATCTTCGTCGCAGCTCGGACCCGGCCGCATCCCCGCACGTTTGAGGCGGCGCGCCTCGGCGCCAAGGTGGTACCGATCAGCCCTGGCTATCTGTCGGTCGTGCAATCCCGCGCCCGGGAATACTGCCGCAACACCGGCGCTAGGCTGATCCCCTTTGGCGCCGAGATCCCCGGCGCCGTCGAGGCAATCGCCGCCGCCGCTCGTCTGACCGGTTTCGATCCCGAAGAGCTCTGGTGCGCCGCCGGGTCCGGCGTCCTCGCCCGCGGCCTCGCCGCCGCCTAGCCGAATGCCCGCCGCCACGTCGTACAGATAGGCCGCGACCTCACCCCGCGCGAGGTCGGCGGGGCCACTATCCACGTCCATCCCCGCAAGTTCAGCGACCGCGCCGCGCTGGCCGCGCCCTTCCCGGCCGATCCGCACTATCACGCAAAGGCTTGGGAGCTGTGTCTCGCCAAGCGCTGCCCGGGGCGGGTGCTGTTCTGGAACGTGGCGCCGCTGGCGAGAGGGTGAACAGAATGCGCTTGACCGGAAGCAAGCGCTGAAAGAAGCTCAGGCTCATAAGCTTATCGCCGGCGCGGAAAAATGACCGGAACAACATATATTCCATGGACTTACTCAGGACTGCTGGATGATGTTGTGAATAGGTATGGTATCACACCCGAAGTCGATGCGGACTTTTTCAATCTATCGATCTTGAGGAACATCCTTTTCTCTGGCCCGATCCTTTTGAATGACGGTTATCTGTTCCATCACCCCATTGGTTTGTCACAGACACTGGATAACCGCAGCCTTATTCGACAAATGGTCAAGAACGACTTTATCCGGGTACTTTCGCGAGGAGGCGACGCTGAGGCCTTTGCCCGCCAGCCGGAATTCCTTGCTCAGAGAGGGGTAGCAACATCGAAGCAGCTTATTGCGCGAGACGACTGGCCAGATATTCGAAAGGGACTGCTGGGGTGGTCAAGTCACTTGTTCGATGATCGACGCGTACAGGCCTGGCCAAAAGTACTAGTGCATGAAGGCTTTAAGAAGCTCTTCAATCGCATCTTCGATAAGACGCCCAATGACCTCGGTCTGATCGGTTTCACATCTGAGCGCCTGTCAGAATTCGGTAGACGATATCAAGACCACCCAGATATGCAGAATGCTCCGAGGACTGCCGTCGAGCATGCTGCGCTTTCACTGCTTTCGGAACGTGTGATCGAGAGGGACGGCCTAGTCCGATTAATGGACATTGCCAATCAGTGCTATCACTACAACTTTGGCATGCTCTTGTCAGATGACATGAAGCAGACCGTGATTTCAGACACAACGGTGGGCAAGGCGTTCGAGGACATTCTGGAAATGGACCAGTCCATCGAAGCAGAGATCGAAAACATGCCATTGATCTCTATTCCCAAAGGCTTTCCCATGAACAAACTTCATCTCTTTGATGGCTTCTTCACACCGGGGTCAAATGTTCGAACTGCGAAGGCAGACTTTATGAGTTCAATCGACTCGGCAATGAACCGCCGATCAAATCGAAGCAACTCTGATCGAGTAAATGAGATTAAGAAGACGACTGAGGAATATCGCCGAGTCCTTGCCGACCACTTCAAGGACTACGTTTCGCTTGACGACTTGGCCCCCAGACGCAAAGCCCTGATTTCTCTTGTTTGGGGTGCCACTAAGGGCCTCGCAGGTGCTGCCGACAACGTGATGCTGTTGGCCAATATCATATCTCCGCGTCGATCAACGTCCTTTGTCCAAAGGATGTCCGAGCCCCTCAATCGACGCCTGCTCGATGTTGCACTTGATCCATTCGCGGGCGAAGCAAAACTCTGGACGTACAAAACATCGGATGTGCGCCCAAGGTTTTCGTCTGTCGGCTTCGACCCAGTTGCCATCAAGAACCATGTTTCGGGTCTTCCGACTCTTGGCCGGTAGCGTTGGATAGCATTGACTCAATCGCCAGCACCGCGAGGTCACGATAGCGGGCCAGTGCCTTGGGGCTGGACGAGACTGGGTTGATCGTGATGGCGCGCAGGCCACTTGCATCGGCCTTCCCAGCCAGTTCCACCAGCGCGGCGAGTTTGGCCCGGAAACGGGCGTGGGTCGGCGCGGAGAAGTCGGGCGGTGGGGGCAGTTCACCCTGCCGGGCCTTGGCCTCGAGGTCGGCATCCCGGCGGCGACGCGGGGCGCTGGGCGCGGCGGCCTGTTCTGAGTTGGGTTCGTTCGCTTCGACGATCGGCGCAGCCGCGGCGGCGGGCTCGGCTTCGGCAGTCGGGGCTGTTTCATTGGATGGCTCCGGTGCGGCCGAGCTCGCCACCGCCGCTTCGCAGGCGTCGGTCTCGGCGACCAACCGTCCCTCCGCGGTCTCGAAGCCCGGGGCGGTCAAGATCGCCTTGATCGCCTTAGGCGCCCGCTCGGCACCGATCTTGGCGGCAAGCAGCCGTTCGAACCGTTCGGCGGCGGCGGCCACGCTGGCGCTGTGGCCTGCTGCCGGTTTCGTGGACACGAAGATAAGATCGTGACCGAGGAACTGG
>CAZLIC010000059.1:0-27328 GCA_964559535.1 uncultured Rhodobacterales bacterium | reverse complement strand
CTTCGCCCTCATAGGGGAAAGGGCCCATGCCCAGCATTCCATTCTCGGACTGCAGCGTCACCTCGATCCCCTCGGGGATATAGTTCGACACCAGCGTCGGGATGCCGATGCCGAGGTTGACGTACCAGCCGTCCTGAAGCTCCTGCGCGGCGCGGGCGGCCATCTGATTGCGGTCCCACATCACGCGGTCTCCTTCTTGCGCACGGTGCGCTGTTCGATCCGCTTTTCGTGCTGCCCCTGGATCAGGCGGTGGACGTAGATGCCGGGCAGGTGGATCGTATCGGGATCGAGGGCGCCGAGGGGGACGATTTCCTCGACCTCGGCCACGCAGACCTTGCCGCAGGTGGCGGCGGGCGGGTTGAAGTTGCGGGCGGTCTTGCGGAAGACGAGGTTGCCCGACGGGTCGGCCTTCCACGCCTTGACGATGGAGAGGTCGGCCACGATCCCGGTTTCCAGGATGTAGTCCTGCCCGTTGAACGACTTCACGTCCTTGCCCTCGGCGATGACGGTGCCGACGCCGGTGCGGGTATAGAAGCCGCCGATGCCTGCGCCGCCCGCGCGCATCCGTTCGGCCAGCGTGCCCTGCGGGTTGAACTCCAGCTCCAGTTCACCAGACAGGTACTGGCGCATGAATTCCGCGTTCTCGCCCACATAGGACGAGATCATCTTCTTCACCTGACGGCTTTCGAGCAGGACGCCAAGGCCGAACCCGTCCACGCCCGCGTTGTTGGACGCGACCGTCAGGTTCTTCGTCCCCGCCGCGCGGATCGCGGCGATCAGAAGTTCGGGGATGCCGCAAAGGCCAAAGCCGCCGCTCGCGATGGTCATCCCGTCGAAGAGCAGGCCGTCGAGGGCCGCCGCCGCGTTCGGATAGACTTTCTTCATGGGGGCCTCCGCAGGGTTGCCCCGTTTGTGGCCGACCGGAAGGGTTGCGTCAATCGCCGCGCCGCGGCACACCCGTCACAAGGAAATGATCCTTGAGGCACGCAGCCCGTGCCGCTAAGCGGGACGAAGGGCCGCTTGCCGAAACTGGTAGACGGAAGGCACTTAAAATGCCTCGGGCCATGCCCGTGTGGGTTCGATCCCCACAGCGGCCACCATCCGTCCTTCCACAATGCGGCCATGGTTTGGTCATCGAAGCTTCAGGATTGTTGCGCAGCCTTCTTCAATCACTGTGGTTGACCAAGGGTTCCGCATGTTCCGTCCCCTGCTTCTGGCGTTTCTTCTTTCTGCCTCGCCCGCCTTTGCCTGCGGCATGCCCGACGATGTGGGCGCGGTGCGCGATGCCGCGATCCGTGCCATCAATGCCGAGCGCAGCGCCGCCGGGCTGGGTCCGGTGCGCGAGAATGCGGCCCTCACCCGTGCCGCGCAGGGCCATGCCTGCGACAGCGCCAACCGCGACAAGATGGGGCATGTCGGGTCGGACGGGTCCAAGCTGGCAACGCGGATCAAGCGCGAGGGCTACCGCTTTCGCATCGCGGCCGAGAATGTGGGCTACGGCTTTCGCAGCCCGCAGTCGGCGGTGGCGTGGTGGATGAACTCGCCGCCGCACCGCAAGAACATCCTGACCGGCGGCATGCGCGAGGTCGGCATCGGCGTCGCCTATTCGGACGGCAGGACGCCCCATTGGGTGATGAATACCGCCGCGTCGAAGTGACCTGCAGCCTGCAGTCTAGCGGGCAAAGACCAGCTCGGCCTTGAGGCCGCCCATCTGGTCGCCGTCCAGCAGGCGCAGCTGCCCGCCGTGGCTGCGCGCGATGTCGGCGGCGATGGACAGGCCAAGCCCCACGCCGCCACCCCGGTTCGGGTCGCGGGCGCTGTCAAGGCGGGTGAAGGGGGACATCGCCTCGTCCCGCCGGTCGCGAGGGATGCCCGGCCCGTCATCCTCGACCGCCAGCCGCAGCGCGCGGTCGCCCATGCGCAGCGACACCACGGCCTTCGTGCCATAGCGGACGGCATTGGCCACCAGATTCTCCAGCGCGCGCGCCACGGCCTGCGGACGCATCGGAATCGCTTCGGCCGAAGCGGGGCCCTCGTAGCTGACCTGCTGGCCCGCCCTCACCGCATTCTCGACCACCAGCCGGGCAAGGCCGGCAGGATCGGTCGGCACCGGCTCCTCCATCGCGTCGCCGCGCGCAAAGGCCAGAAACTCGTCCACCATGCGCTGCATGTGGGCGACATCGGCGAGAAGGGCGCGCGTCTCTTCATCCTCGGGCAGCATCGACAGGCCAAGGCGCAGGCGCGTCAGGGGGGTGCGCAGGTCGTGGCTGACGCCCGACAGCATCAGGGTCCGCTGCTCGATCTGCCGCTCGATCCGGGCGCGCATGTCGAGGAAGGCCTTGCCCGCCGCCCGCACCTCGGTCGCGCCGCGCGGGCGATAGTCGATGGCCTGCCCCTTGCCGAAGGCCTCGGCCGCCTGCGCCAGCCGGGTGATCGGCTTCAGTTGCGCGCGCAGGAAATAGTACGAGATCCACGTCATCAGGATCGAGGTCACGATCATCAGCACCAGAAGCTGGTGCGGGTTCGAGGCCGACATCCGCTTGCGCGGGATGGTGGCGATCACGGGTCCAGCGGCGCTGTCGATCCAAAGCCGCACCGCGCCGGGGTTGTCCAGAAGTTCGACCGCCCGCACGCTGTCGAGGCCCCTGCGCAGCGTCTCGATCATCGCGCGGCCCGACACGTCCCAGAGGAAGCGACGGTCTGCATCCGGGGGCATGGCGTCCGAGGCGGCGGCAAGCTCGATCGTCAGGGCCTTGGCCATCGCGGCCACCCTCGGGCTTGCCACTCCGGCGTCGCGGTCCGAGGCGAGCAAGGCGATCAGATGCCGCATCTCTAGGACCACGCCGTTGGTCATCTGGCGCGTCACGCCCTCGTAATGCCGCTGGATGAAGGTGATGGACACGACAAGCTGGATCGTGACGATGGGTACGATCAGGATCAGCGCGGCACGGCCGTAAAGGCCGCGCGGGACGACGGATTTGATGCGGGTGGACATGGCACAAGCCTATCCTGCCCGGGCGAAAAGGTACAGGATGGCAGGACATCGAGAGCGACGCTGGATCGAACCCGGGCTGCGCTGCGTGCGTGCCGCAAATCCTTCGCCGTTCACCGGGGCGGGAACAAACACCTGGATCGTGGGCGAGGGGGGCGTCGCCGTGATTGATCCGGGGCCGCGCGATCCGGCCCATCTGTCGGCCATCCTGGGGGCGCTGACAGCCGGCGAGTGGATCGCGAAGATCATAGTGACCCACGCCCACCTCGATCACTCGGCCCTTGCCGGCGACCTCGCCCGGCAGACCGGCGCGCCGGTTCTGGGGTTCGGCCCCCCGGATGCCGGCCGCAGCGCCACGATGGCGCGGCTGGCAGCCGAAGGGCTGGCGGGCGGAGGGGAAGGCGTTGACTTGACCTTCCTTCCCGAAGTGCCGCTTGCCGACGGCGATGATGTCGTGGGTGCAGGCTGGCGCCTGAAGGCGCTGCATACCCCGGGCCATTTCGCAGGGCACCTGTGTCTTGCATGGGGGGACCGGCTTTTCTCGGGTGATCTGGTGATGGGGTGGGCGACCTCGCTGGTCTCGCCGCCCGACGGCGACATGGCGGCCTACATGGCGTCGCTGCAACGGCTGGGGCGGGCGCGGTGGTCCCGCCTCTATCCCGGTCACGGCGCGCCGGTCGAGGATCCGGCCGCGCGAATTGCCGAGCTTATTGCGCACCGCCAGCGCCGCGAGGCGGTCATTCTGGACACTTTGGCGCAAGGCCCCCTGACTCTGGCGGCGCTGACCGCGCGCGTCTATGCCGACACGCCCCCGGCCCTGCACCCCGCCGCAGCCCGCAACGCGTTTGCCCACCTCATCGCGCTGTGCGAGCAGGGCCAAGTCATCGCAACCCCGACCCTCGCCGAAAGCGCCCTGTTCCAGAGCCGAAAAAACTGACCAAGGGTTCTGGACGCCCCCGAAGGACCTTGCTATGAGGCCGCTCGTGTTCCGGCGTAGCTCAGCGGTAGAGCAGTTGACTGTTAATCAATTGGTCGTAGGTTCGATCCCTACCGCCGGAGCCAAAAATCCCTGAAAATCATCGGCGTGCGGCCATGTCTTCAGGCTTGCCGGGTAAATGGGCGGGACGGTTGCGCCGTCTTGCGAAGGCCCGGAAAACCTGCGGTGCCGACCTCAGGGCGCGGGCAGTCTATTGCGACCGGGCGGCCACCATGGCCCAGTACAGCGTGCCGTCCTCGGACAGTGCCACCCCCATGCCCACATCGCGCGTCCCGGCCGCCAGGATGTTCGCGCGGTGCCCGGCAGAGGCCATCCACGCCGCCACAGCCTGGCCGGGATCCTGAAATCCGGCGCCCACGTTCTCGTTGGCCTGCGCGAACCGGTATCCGGTCCGCCGGATGCGCGTCGCCATCTTCGATCCGTCCGAACCGGTGTGGCGCATCTGCGCCGTCTCGGCCATGTCGCAGGCGTGCGCCTGCGCGGCGCGGGTCAGGCGGGCATCGGGGGCCAGCGCTGGAAGGCCGGCCTCCCGGCGCTGCGCGTCCACCGCGCGAACCATGTCGGTCCGCACCGCGTCGATCCCGGCAGGCAGGGTGCAGGCCCAGGCTGCGCCGCAGGACAGGGCCGCGCCGCAGGACGCCACGGCCAGCACCGCCCGCAGGCCCGCGGCCCGCAGGGTCAAGGGATGATCCGGGTGTACTTCACCCCGGCCAGCGTCGCCCCGGCGATCAGCCCCGACTGGCCGAACACCAGCGCCACCACGGGTGACAGTTCGGTCGTCTCCTTGCCGATGCTGGCCCCCTGGTCGGGCGTGGCATAGCGCACATCCGCCCCGGCCGCCCAGCCACCCGACCGGCGGAAATCCGACAGCGCCGCCTCGGTCAGGAAGAACAGCGCGTGTGCATATTGCTGCGCGCCGATCTGCAGGCCGATGGTGGCGCGCGTGGCGGAATAGTAATCGACCGTCGCGTCGTTGATGCGCAGCGCGCCGCGCCCGAAGCCGCCGCCAATGCCGAACCCCGCCTCGGTGATCAGCGGCATGTACAGCACGCCCGAGGATTTCGCCGCAAGGTCCTGCGTGCCGGGATAGCGGCCGAACAGATAGTCGCGCGTCGCGTCCACCCGCGCGTCGATGCGTGCGGCGTTGTTCGTGCCCACGCCGTTCGAGCAGGCCGCAACCAGCGCCGCCCCTGCCGATGCAAGGAATCCCCGCCGCCCCGCCGTGAACCCAACCATGAAACCGCCCTTCCGATGCCTCTGCCGGGGTCTGCTGCCCCTTTTGCCGCAGCATACCGCGGCGCGGGCGGCCTGTCACCACCGCTGCACCCCATGCGGCGCGGAAACGCCGATCACCCGCCCCGCACCACCTCGACCAGCCGCGTGACGTGGTCGGGGCCGGCGTCCGGGGTGATGCCGTGGCCCAGGTTGAAGATGTGCGGCCCGCCGCCGAAGGCCTGCACGATGGCGCGCGCCGCCGCGTCCATCGCAGGCCCGCCCGTCACCATGTGGCCGGGTGCCAGGTTGCCCTGAACGCAGCCGTCGCACTGCACGGCCCGCGCGGCCCAGGCCGCATCCACCGAATTGTCCAGCGCCACGCAATCCGCCCCCGTCGCCCGGGCGAACCCGGCATAGGCCGACCCCGCCTCGCGCGGGAAGGCAATCACCGGAAGGCCCGGAAACCGGCGCTTCATCTCGGTGATGATCTGCCGCGCGGGTTCCACCGCAAAATCCTGGAAGTCCTGCCCCTTCAGGCTGCCCGCCCAGCTGTCGAACAGCTTTACCACCTCGGCCCCGGCACGCACCTGCGCCGACAGGTACTCCACCGTCGCATCCGTCAGCCGCTCGATCAGGCCCTGGAACGTGGGGCGGTCGGCCGCTTTCAGCGCATGCGCGGGCCCCTGGTCGGGGGTGCCGCGGCCCGCGATCATGTAGGTCGCCACCGTCCACGGTGCCCCGGCAAAGCCGATCAGCGTGGTGTCGCGGGGCAACTCGCGCGACAGGATGCGCACCGTTTCGTACACCGGCCCCAGCACGTCATGAATGTCACCGGGCGCCCGCAACGCGGCCAGCCCGCCCGGCGTGGTCAGCGTCGAAAGCCGCGGCCCTTCGCCCTCGGCAAACCACAGCTCGGCCCCCAAAGCCTGCGCAATCAGCAAGATGTCGGCAAACAGGATCGCCGCATCGAACCCATAGCGGCGGATCGGCTGCAGCGTCACCTCGGCCGCCAGTTCGGGCGTGTAGCACAGCGTCAGGAAATCGCCCGCCTGCGCACGGGTGGCGCGGTATTCGGGCAGGTACCGGCCTGCCTGCCGCATCAGCCAGATCGGCGGGGTGGGCAGCGTTTCGCCGCGCAGCGCACGAAGGATGGTTTTCTGTGTCATGCAGCCCTCCCGTTGCCCGATGCGTCGGGGGTTGCGGCGAAAATGTCAAGCCAACTGGACAGTCTGACGGGTTGTCAGCCCGAAATCCCAAGGCTACGAATTGCCCCGATGACACGCGATCTGCCCTCCCCCGACCGTCCCCTGCGCATCGGCACGCGCGGCTCTCCTCTGGCCCTGTGGCAGGCGCACGAGGTGCGGCGTTGCCTGATGGCGGCATGGAACCTGCCCGAGGCTGCCTTTGACATCGTCATCATCAAGGTGATGGGCGATCAGGTGCTGGACCGCGCCCTGAAAGAGATCGGCGGCAAGGGCCTGTTCACCCGCGAGATCGAAGACGCGCTGTCGGATGGGGCGTCGGAGGGCGGCATCGACATCGCCGTGCATTCGATGAAGGACATGCCCACGCAGCAGCCCGACGGGCTGGTCCTGGACTGCTTCCTGCCGCGCGCCGATGTGCGCGACGGGTTTGTGTCGCCGCTGGCCGGCGGCATTGCCGCGCTGCCGCAAGGCGCCGTGGTGGGGTCCTCCTCGCTGCGCCGCAGGGCACAGCTGAAACTGCGCCGCCCCGACCTGCATCTGGTCGAATTCCGCGGCAACGTGCAGACCCGCCTGCGCAAGCTGGACGAGGGCGTGGCGGCGGCCACCTTTCTGGCCATGGCGGGGCTGAACCGGCTGGGCATGGCGCATGTCGCGCAATCCGCCATCGACCCGGCCGAGATGCTGCCCGCGGTGGCGCAGGGCGCCATCGGGGTGGAACGCCGCGCGGACGATGACAGGGTGGCCGGCCTGCTGGCCGCGATCCACGACCGCGAAACCGGAGAGCGTCTGGTGGCCGAACGCACCTTCCTGGCCACGCTGGATGGGTCCTGCGAAACGCCAATCGCCGGGTTGGCGATCATCGAGCGCGGCACGATGTGGCTGCGCGGCGAAATCCTGCGGCCTGATGGAACCGAGGCCATCGCGGGCGAACGCCGCGGCAGCGTGGCTGACGGAGCGGCGCTGGGCCGCGACCTGGCGCAGGAACTTCTGGGCCGGGCGCCCGCGGGTTTCCTGCACGGGCATTGAACCCCGGCGCTTGCCGCCCAATGGTAAAGCCTTCCGTTAACGCGCGCCCGTAACCCATTGAAATTGCTTGTCCCATGCAATGTCCCACGCTGGGACGCTGATGCATCGCCGCCGGTTTTCGCTTTCCTTGGGGCCGAACCCACCCTATGCCGACAGCCATGGTCGGACGCATCATCAGAACCGAAGCCTGCCTGGCCGAAGGCATGGACTGGCTGGGCCAGGCCGAACCGCGCTTTGCGCAGGCCTATGCGCAGACCGGCTCCTTGCCGCTGCGGCTGCGCGATGACGGCTTTGCCGCGCTGTTCGATGCCATCGTCAGCCAGCAGGTGTCCGTCGCCAGCGCCGATGCCATCTGGGCGCGGCTGGCGGCCGCGGGGCTGACCGAACCCGGCCCCGTGGCCGCAGCCAGCGACGAAGACCTGCGCGCCTGCGGCCTGTCGCGGCAGAAGGCGGCCTATGGCCGGGCGCTGGCGCAGTCGGGCATCGACTTTGCCGCGCTGCGCACCGCGCCCACCGACCAGGTGATCGCCACGCTGGTGGCGATCAAGGGAATCGGCACCTGGACGGCCGAGATCTATGCGATGTTCAGCCTGGGCCGGGCCGACGTGTTTGCCCCCGGCGATCTGGCCCTGCAGGAATCGATGCGCCGCCTGTTCGCGCTGGAGGCCCGCCCGACCGAAAAGCAGGCCCGCGCCATGTCCGCCGCGTGGTCGCCCTGGCGCGCGGTGGCGGCGCGGTTGCTCTGGGCGTATTACCGGGTATCGACAGATCGGGAAGGGGTGCGGTCATGACGCGCGCATTGCAGTTCAGCCGCAAGGGGCCGGATGCGCCGCGTGCGCTGGTGGCGTTCCTGCACGGTTACGGCGCCGACGGGTCCGACCTGCTGGGTCTGGCCGACGTGCTGGGCCCGCATCTGCCGGGCGTGGCCTTCGTGGCCCCCGACGCGCCCGAGCCCTGCGCGGGCAACCCCTTTGGCCGCCAGTGGTTTCCCATTCCCTGGCTTGACGGGTCGTCCGAGGCCGCGGCGGCGGCCGGGCTGGCGGCCGCGGCGGATGACCTGAACGCCTTCCTCGATGCCCGCCTTGCGGCCGAAGGGCTGGCGCCCGACCGGCTGGCGCTGGTGGGCTTCAGCCAGGGCGCGATGATGTCCATGCACGTGGCCCCGCGGCGGGCGGCGGCAGTGGCGGGGGTGGTGGCGATCTCGGGCCGCCTGCTGGAGCACGAGAGGTTGCCGGCCGAGGCGGTGGTGAAGCCGCCCGTCCTGCTGATCCACGGCGACCAGGATGATCTGGTGCCCTTCGCCAACATGGACTTCGCCGCACGGGAACTGATCGGGGCGGGGTTTCCCGTCTACGGCCATGTGATGAAGGGCACCGGGCACGGAATCGCCCCCGATGGCCTGAGCGCGACACTGTCGTTCCTGCGCGACGTCCTGCCCGGCTGACCGTCACATCCGCGTCACCCACGGGACGTATCGATTGCCGCGACAGCAGCGCCAGATCGCGGGGCTTGCCACGGTGGGAACGCCAGATATAGTTGGGCTACATCGGGGCGGGCTCCCCGCCTCTGGTCAAGGGGTGATATCGGAGTCGGCTTTGGGAATGGACGGCGATTTCAGAACCAGTTTCGTGCGCGAACCGGCGGGGTTGAAACACTACCCCGCGCTGGTGTTGAACGCCGATTTCCGCCCGCTTTCATACTACCCACTCTCGCTCTGGCCCTGGCAGGAGGCGATCAAGGCCGCCTTTCTGGACAGGGTGGACATCGTCGCCGAATACGAACAGGTCGTGCGAAGCCAGAGGCAGGAAATCAGGATCCCCTCCGTGGTGGTCCTGAAGGAGTACGTCAAACCCCAGAAGCGCGTGGCCTTCACGCGCTTCAATCTTTTCTTGCGGGACGAATTCTGCTGCCAGTACTGCAGCGCAAAGGGCGACCTGACCTTCGACCACGTCATCCCCCGGTCGCGCGGCGGCAAGACCAGCTGGGATAACGTGGTGGCGGCCTGTTCGCCCTGCAACCTGAAGAAGGGCAACCGGTCCCTGCGGCAGGTGGGCTTCCATCTGGCCCGCACCCCCCGCGCCCCTTCGGCCGAGGAGATGCAGTCCCACGGCCGCCGCTTCCCGCCCAACTACCTGCACGACAGCTGGCTGGACTATCTGTACTGGGACGCGGAACTGGAGGCGTAAGGCACCCAAAGCGCTTTGAGCGCCGGGCTTGCCATGCTAGACTTGCGGCATCGGGCAGGATATGAGGCCTTTGTTACCGCTAACATCCAGAGCGGTCGTCGGCCGAACGGGGGTACCATGGTCTCGCGCGTCATTCCGGTGGAACCCTTCGACCTGGTAATCTTCGGCGGCACGGGCGATCTGGCCCGGCGCAAGATCTTCCCGGGCCTGTACCGCCGCTTCATCGCCGGACAGATGCCGGCACAATCGCGCATCATCGGGGCCGCGCGCAGCGAGATGACCGAACAGGCCTTCCGCGACCTGGTCCGCGCCGCCATTGACGAGTTCGTGGCGCGTGACCGGCGTGATGCGGCGCAGATTGAGGCCTTCCTGTCGTGCATCGGCTATGTCGCCATCGACGCCACCGGCGACGGCGGCTGGGCGGCGCTGAAGGCCATGGTGCGGACCGGCGTGGTGCAGGCCTTCTACTTCTCGGTCGCCCCCAGCCTGTTCGGCGCCCTGGCCGAACGCCTGCACAGCCATGACATTGCCGGGCCGGATGCCCGCATCGTGGTGGAAAAGCCGTTCGGTCGCGACCTGGCCAGCGCAAGGGCGCTGAACGCCACGCTGGCCGAGCATTTCCGCGAGGGGCAGATCTACCGGATCGACCACTACCTGGGGAAAGAAACGGTGCAGAACCTGATGGCGGTGCGGTTTGCCAACATCCTGTTCGAGCCGATCTGGAAGGCGCAGTACATCGACCATGTGCAGATCACCGTGGCCGAGACGGTGGGTGTGGAAGGGCGCGGCGCCTACTATGACAAGTCGGGCGCGATGCGCGACATGGTGCAGAACCACCTGATGCAGCTTCTGTGCCTGATTGCGATGGAGCCGCCCTATCACTTTGACCCCAATGCGGTGCGCGACGAGAAGCTGAAGGTGATCCGCGCGCTGGATGCGGTCGAGCCGCAGGACATTGTGCGCGGGCAGTATCTGGCCGGAGGCGGGCAGGGCGGCTACGTCGCGCATTCGGAAAACCCCGCCAGCCGCACCGAAAGCTATGTCGCGCTGAAGGTGCATGTGTCGAACTGGCGCTGGAAGGGCACGCCCTTCTATCTGCGCACCGGCAAGCGGTTGCGGGCGCGGGCGTCGGAAATTGCGGTGGTGTTCAAGGAACCGCCGCATTCGATCTTCGACCAGGCGACGGGCTGGAACGCCAATGTGCTGGTGATCCGGCTGCAGCCGAACGAGGGGATGACGCTGTCGGTGATGATAAAGGAACCCGGGCCGGGCGGCATGCGGCTGACCTCGGTGCCGCTGGACATGAGCTTTGCCACCGCCCTGGGGGCGGATGCCGATGTGACGGATGCCTATGAACGGCTGATCATGGACGTGATCCGCGGCAACCAGACGCTGTTCATGCGCGGCGACGAGGTGGAGGCGGCCTGGGCCTGGGCTGACCCGATCATCGAGGGGTGGGAGGCGCGCGGGGACCGTCCGCAGGGCTATGATCCAGGTTCGTCGGGGCCCGAGGATGCGCTGATGCTGTTGCACCGCGACGGGCGCCGCTGGCGCGAGATCCGGGACTAGGGACATGCATTTCAGCGCCTATCCGGACCGCGACTTCCTGTTCCTGCGCCTTGCCGACCGGATTGCGGGCGAGTTGTCGCAGGCGGTGCAGCATGACGGGCGGGCCTCGCTGTGCGTGCCGGGCGGCACCACGCCGGGGCCGGTGTTCGACATCCTGTCGGGCGTGGACCTTGACTGGGTCCGGGTGGCGGTGTTCCTGAACGACGAACGCTGGGTGGGTGAAGACAGCCCGCGGTCGAACACGCGGCTGCTGCGGGAACGGCTCTTGGTGGGCAAGGCGGCGGCGGCGACGCTGGTGCCGATGTACGCGGCGACGGCCGCGCCCGAGGACAGCCTTGACGCGCTGGCGCAGGGGATTGTGCCGCATCTGCCGATCACCGTGCTTCTGCTGGGCATGGGGGCCGACATGCACACCGCCTCGCTGTTTCCGGGCGCCGACCTGCTGGCGCAGGCGCTGGCGCATGATGCCCCGCCGGTGATGGCGCTGAGGGCCGAGGCGGCGGGCGAGCCGCGCATCACGCTGACGGCACCCGTGCTGCGCGGCGCCATGCACATCCACATCCTGATCACCGGCACGGACAAGCGCGCGGCGCTGGAACGGGCGGCCCACCTGCCGCCGACCGAGGCGCCGGTGCGATTGGTGCTGGACCATGCGACGGTACACTGGGCGGAATAGGGGGCCTGCGATGACCTGGGACAAGCTGAAGGCGCATCACGCCAGCGTGGCGGGGCGGTCCATCCTGTCGCTGTTCGACGGGGCGCGCGCAGCGGACTTCAGCTTGCGCCTGGGTGACATGCTGTTCGACTGGTCCAAGACCAACATCGACGGGGCAGCGCGCGACCTGCTGTTGGCGCTGGCCGAGGGCGCGGGGGTTGCGGCCAAGCGCGCGGCGATGTTCGGCGGCGCCAGGATCAACGAGACCGAAGGCCGCGCGGTGCTGCATGTGGCGCTGCGGGCGGGCGATGATGCGGTGATCCGGGTGGACGGGCATGACGTGCTGCCCGCCGTGCGCGCCGTGCGCGACCGCTGCGCCGAGTTTGCGCGGGCAGTGCGGGAGGGGACGTTTTCGGGGGCCGGGGGAAAGATCACCGATGTGGTCAACATCGGCATCGGCGGGTCCGACCTTGGGCCGGCGATGGCGGCGATTGCGCTGTCGCCCTATGCCGACGGGCCGCGGGTGCATTTCGTGTCGAACGTCGATGGCGCGCATGTCGCCGACACGCTGCGCGGTCTGAACCCCGCCACCACGCTGGTGATCGTGGCATCCAAGACCTTTACCACCATCGAGACGATGACCAATGCCGACACCGCGAAACGCTGGATGGCGCAGGCAGTGGCCGATCCGGGCGCGCAGTTCGCCGCGGTGTCCACGGCCGCCGACAAGACCGCGGCCTATGGCATTGATCCCTCACGCGTCTTTGGCTTTGAGGATTGGGTGGGCGGGCGTTATTCGATGTGGGGGCCGATCGGGCTTGCGCTGATGATCGCTGTCGGGCCGGAGCGGTTTGCCGAGTTCCTTGCCGGTGGCCGGGCGATGGACGACCATTTCCGCACCGCCCCCTTCGCGCAGAACCTGCCGGTGATGCTGGCGCTGGTGGGCGTGTGGCACAACCAGATCTGCGGCTATGCCACCCGCGCCGTGCTGCCCTATGACCAGCGCCTGTCGCGCCTTCCCGCCTACCTGCAGCAGCTGGAGATGGAGAGCAACGGCAAGCGGGTGGGGATGGACGGGGCCGACCTAACCATGCACTCCGGCCCCGTCGTCTGGGGCGAACCGGGCACCAATGGCCAGCATGCCTTCTACCAACTGATCCACCAGGGCACGCGGGTGGTGCCCTGCGAATTCCTGGTGGCCCGCGAAGGGCACGAGCCGGACCTTGCCCACCAGCACACGCTGCTCGTCTCGAACTGCCTAGCGCAGGCCGAGGCGCTGATGCGGGGCCGGTCGCTGGCCGAGGCGACGGCGATCATGGCGAAAAAGGGCCTGACCGGGGCCGAGCTTGACCGGCAGGCGCGGCACCGGGTGTTCCCGGGCAACCGGCCGTCCACGATGCTGGCCTATCCGAAGCTGACGCCCTTTGTGCTGGGCCAGATCATTGCGCTGTATGAACACCGGGTGTTCGTGGAGGGGGTGATCCTGGGCATCAACTCGTACGACCAGTGGGGGGTGGAGCTGGGCAAGGAACTGGCGCTGGCGCTGCAGCCGATCCTTGAGGGCAAGCAGGGGACCGAGGGCAAGGACGGGTCCACTGCGGCTTTGGTGGCCTTTCTGCGCGGATAGCTGCTGTTTCGCGCGCGAAACAGTGTTATCAATGGGTTAACGCTGGTGTCGCGCCGTAGGGTGGGCAATCTGCCCACCAAACTTGGCGCATGGTGGGTGCAATCACCCACCCTGCCGGATCACACCCCGACCGCCGCCGCGAAGGCGCCGCGCCACAGCGCCGAAAGCTCGGCCATGACGCGGCGGTCGGGGCCGATCACCACGTCCGGCCCGCCAAAGGTAAGGGCCTGCGCCACCGGCACGCCTGCGGCCTGACCTGCGGCGATCAGGGCAGGGGCGTCGGCGGAATCGACGGCGATCAGGTAGCGGGCCTGATCCTCGGCGAAGAGCGTTGCGAGGTCGGAGGCGGCGAAGGTGACACCGACGCCCGCCCCTTCGGCCATCTCGAAAGCCGCCAACGCAAGGCCGCCGTCCGACAGGTCGGTGCAGGCGCGGATATGGGCGCGCTGGGCAAGGATGAAGGCGCCGTTGCGGCGTTCGGCCTGCAGGTCCACCGGGGGCGCGTCGCCCGCCTCGATCCCCAACTCGGCCAGCAGGGCCGACTGGCCCATGTGGCCTGCGGTGGTGCCGACCACCAGGCCGACCATGCCCGCGGCAGGGCGGCCGCCGATGATGTGCGAGGTGTCGGCGATAAGCCCGACGCCGCCGATTGTGGGGGTGGGCAGGATGCCCGACCCGTCGGTTTCGTTGTACAGCGACACGTTGCCCGACACGATGGGAAAGTCGAGCGCCCGGCAGGCGGCGCCGATGCCGCGGATGGCACCCACGAATTGCCCCATGATCTCGGGCTTTTCAGGGTTGCCGAAGTTCAGGTTGTCGGTCGCGGCCAGCGGGACGGCGCCCTTGGCAATCAGGTTGCGATACGCCTCGGCCACCGCCTGCTTGCCGCCCTCCTCGGGGTTGGCCTTCACATAGCGGGGAGTGACGTCGCTGGTGAAGGCCAGCGCCTTGGACGTGCCGTGCACCCGCACCACACCGGCACCCGTGCCGGGGATCACCAGCGTGTCGGCCATGACCTGGCTGTCATACTGCTCCCACACCCAGGCCTTGTGCGCGTAGGAGGGCGCGCGCAGCAGGGTTTCCAACGCGGCCATCGGCGCGATGGCGGGCAAGGCGGGCAGGGGGGCGGCGGCGGGCGTGGGCACCCACGGCCGGTCGTATTCCGGGGCGCTGGACGACAGTTTGGACAGCGGCAGGTCGGCCTTGGTTTCCCCGCGGTGCAGGATCAGGAAGCGGTCTTCGGGGATCGTCTCGCCCACGATGGCAAAGTCGAGGTCCCATTTGACGAAGATCGCCCGCGCCTCGTCCTCTTTCTCGGGCCGCAGGACCATCAGCATGCGTTCCTGGCTTTCCGACAGCATCATCTCGTAGGCCGACATGCCGGTTTCGCGCTGCGGCACGGCGTCAAGGTTCAGGCGGATGCCCAGGCCGCCCTTGTCGCCCATCTCCACCGCGCTGCACGTCAGCCCCGCGGCACCCATGTCCTGGATCGAAATGACCGCACCCGACGCCATCAGTTCCAGGCAGGCTTCCAGCAGGCGCTTTTCGGTGAAGGGGTCGCCGACCTGCACGGTGGGGCGTTTTTCCTCGATCGTGTCGTCGAATTCGGCGGATGCCATGGTGGCGCCGCCGACGCCGTCGCGCCCCGTCTTGGCGCCAAGGTAGACCACCGGCATGCCCACACCGCTGGCCGCCGAATAGAAGATGGCATCGGCATCGGCCAGACCGGCGGCAAAGGCGTTGACCAGGCAGTTGCCGTTGTAGCTGCGGTGGAACCGCACCTCGCCGCCCACCGTGGGCACGCCGAAGGCGTTGCCGTAGCCGCCGATGCCTTCGACCACGCCCTTGACCAGCGCGCGGGTTTTCGGGTGCGACGGCTCGCCGAACGAGAGTGCGTTCATCGCGGCAATGGGGCGCGCGCCCATGGTGAAGACGTCGCGCAGGATGCCGCCCACGCCGGTGGCCGCGCCCTGGTAGGGCTCGATATAGGAGGGGTGGTTGTGGCTTTCCATCTTGAAGACCAGCGCCTGGCCATCGCCGATATCCACGACGCCCGCATTCTCGCCCGGGCCGCAGATCACCTGCGGGCCGGTGGTGTGCAGGGTGCGCAGCCATTTCCTGGACGACTTGTAGGAACAGTGCTCGTTCCACATCGCCGAGAAGATGCCGAGTTCGGTGAAGGTCGGCACCCGCCCGATGATGCCAAGCAGCCGGTCATATTCGTCGGGCTTCAGCCCGTGCGCGGCGACAAGCGCGGGGGTGACTTCGGGTTCGGTCATCGGGCGACTCCTCGGATTGCCGCCGCTATAGGGCGATGACCTTCCAAGGAGAAGCCCGCACCGCGGTCAGACAAACAGGAAATCGCCCGCGTCCAGCGTCAGCAAGCCGGTCAGCCGGATCGCCATGTCGGCATCCAGATTGCCAAGCAGGTTGACCTCGACCGTCGTTTCGACCCCGTCGTCGAACGCCCGCACCTGACCCAGGGCCGTGAACGGACCGCTGCCGACGAAGACCAGCGGACCGGACCCGCCAAGCAGCTGGCTGAGGGCGACCATGTTGATCTTGTCACGCAGCGGATCGAAATCGGTGATCGTGTCGCGCTGGGTCGTGCCCGCCCGCGAATCGCTGGCCGTCTGGAACACGAACTGATCCGCCCCGTTGCCGCCGCTCAGCGTGTCGCGCCCGGTTCCGCCGATCACCACATCCGCGTCGCCGCCCGCGCGGATCACGTCGTTGCCGTCGTTGCCGACCAGCGTGTCGGACCCGGAGGTTCCGGTCAGCCGGTCGCCCGCGGCCCCGCCCGAGAACGACTCGAAGCCCTGGAAGGTGACCGTCCCAAGGCCGGTGCCCGTGGCAAGCCCGATACCCTGCGCGTTGTACGTGACCCGCACCCCGGAGGTCGCGTCGGCAAAGTCCAGAACGTCGACGCCGTCGCCGCCATTCAGGGTGTCGTTGCCGCCGCCGCCGCGAATGGTGTCATTGCCCGCGCCGGTGGTGACATTGTCGTTGCCCGAACCCAGCCGCAGGTCGACCCGTTCGACGGTGCTGTAGCTGATCTGCGTGTTCGAGAAATCCGAGATCACGTTGACGTTGGCCATCCCGAACCCCGCGGTCTCGGAGGACCAGTCGACGATCAGCAGGTCGTCGCCGTTGCCACCTTCCACCACGTCAAGGCCGCCGCCCACGACAAGCGTGTCATTCCCGGCCCCGCCGTTCAACGTGTCGTTCAGCCCGTCATTCGGGCTGCCGGTGCGGGTTTCGAAACGGTCGTTGCCCGCGCCGCCTATGACGTTCAGCCGCTCGACGTTCACATAGGTGGTCCCGTTGCCCGCGTTCTGCACGCCCGTCAGCGACAGGTTGATGGTCTTGGCCGTGGGATCGGCGCTGAAGTCGGCCTGCCACAGGTCGGTGCCGCCACCGCCGTCGATCACGGCAGCGCCTGCGCCGCTGTTCAGCGTGTCGTTGCCGCCGCCGCCGTTCAGCGTGTCGTTGCCCGCGCCGGTGCTGACGTTGTCGCTGCCCGACCCCAGCGTGATGTCCATCCGCTCGATGTTGAAGAAATTGACCTGGGTGTTCGAGAAGTCCGAGATGGCGGTGGCGCTGGCCATGCCGAAAGTGCCGGTGTCGGTGGACCAGTTGACGATCAGCAGGTCGTCGCCGTCGCCGCCGTCCACGGTGTCAATGCCGCCGCCCACCACCAGCGTGTCGTTGCCAAGGCCGCCGAACAGCCCGTCGGCCCGTCCGTCGTTGGCATTGTCGGTGCGGGTTTCGAAACGGTCGTTGCCCGCGCCGCCGGTCACATTCAGCCGCTCGACGTTCACATAGGTCGTGCCGTTGCCCGCGTTCTGCACGCCCGTCAGTGACAGGTTGATGGTCTTGGCCGTGGGATCGGCGCTGAAGTCGGCCACCCACAAGTCGGTGTCGCCGCCCCCGTCCACCACGGCAGCGCCCGCGCCGCTGTTCAGCGTGTCGTTGCCCGCACCGCCGTTCAGCGTGTCGTTGCCCGCGCCGGTGCTGACGTTGTCGTTGCCCGAGCCCAGCGTGATGTCCATCCGCTCGATGTTGAAGAAATTGACCTGGGTGTTCGAGAAGTCCGAGATGGCGGTGGCGCTGGCCATGCCGAAAGTGCCGGTGTCGGTGGACCAGTTGACGATCAGCAGGTCGTCGCCGTCGCCGCCGTCCACGGTGTCAATGCCGCCGCCCACCACCAGCGTGTCGTTGCCAAGGCCGCCGAACAGCCCGTCGGCTCGTCCATCGTTGGCATTGTCGGTGCGGGTTTCGAAACGGTCGTTGCCCGCGCCGCCTATGACGTTCAGCCGCTCGACGCCTTCGTAGAACGTCTGGTTGCCTGCCGCCTGCCGCCCCGCCAGGTTCAGGTTGATGGTCCGCGCCTGGTTCACCGCCGAGAAGTCGGCGACCCAGAGGTCGGTGCCGATGCCGCCGTTGACGTCGGCCCGGCCCGCGCCGCTGTTCAGCGTGTCGTTGCCGTCGCCCCCGCGCAGGGTGTCGTTGCCCGCGCCGGTGCTGACGTTGTCGTTGCCCGACCCCAGCGTCAGGTCGATCCGCTCGATGTTGCTGAAATTGACCTGGGTGTTCGAGGAGTCGGTGATGGTCGTGGCGGCGGCCATGGTGAAAGCGCCGGCGTCGGTGGACCAGTCGATGACCAGAAGGTCATCGCCGTCGCCGCCGTTCACCACGTCCAGCCCGCCGCCCACGACCAGCGTGTCGTTGCCGAAGCCGCCGTTCAGCGTGTCGTTCCGCCCGTCGTTCGCGTTGTCCGTGCGGGTCTGGAACCGGTCATTGCCCGCGCCGCCCGTCATGTTCAACCGTTCCACATTCACATAGGTCGTGCCGTTGCCCGCCACCTGCACGCCCGTCAGCGACAGGTCGATGGTCTTGGCCGTGGCGTCATTGCTGAAATCGGCCACCCACAGGTCGGTGTCGCCGCCGCCGTCAACAACTGCGGCGCCGGCGCCGCTGTTCAGCGTGTCGTTGCCCGCACCGCCGTTCAGCGTGTCGTTGCCCGCGCCGGTGCTTACATTGTCGTTGCCCGAGCCCAGCGTCAGGTCGATCCGCTCGATGTTGGCGAAGCTGACCTGGGTGTTCGAAAAGTCGGTGATGGTCGTTGCGCTGGCCATGCCGAAGGCGCCGGTGTCGCCGGTCCAGTCGATGACCAGCAGGTCGTCGCCGCCCGCGCCGTCGGCCGTGTTCAAGCCCTGCGTGATGGATATGGTGTCGTTGCCCTGCGATCCGGTGATCGTGTCGTTGCCGGCCATGTCGATGAACCGGAAACCGTCGCGGTTCGCGGTCCAGCCGTTCAGCACCCAGTTGGACCCGTTGACCACCTGTCCGGGGGACGCGATGACTTCGACCGTGTCGCGGAAGCCCGAGCCGGTGAACGCCGCAAAGGTCCCGAACTCCATGATCTGGAAGGCTGTGACCCTGACGGTCAGATTGCCCGTCGTCATGAAGAACAGCCCGTCGAAACTGGACAGGTCTGTTGTGGTAAGGTCGAGGAACCCCGAGCCGCTGAGATTGAACTGCGCCATGAATCCATACCCCTTGATCTGAACGAAAGCTGCGGAAATGGCGCACCGCTGAATCACCCGGTCATGGCAGACCGGCAAGCCAAAAACGGCGAACCCAGATTGCGGGCAGATTAACGGTTTCAGTCGTGCTGCAAAGACGAAGTTGTTCGCCGCGCACATCACGAAACCGTGTAGTGCCTTCGGTCTGTCGAAATCCTGCCTGCTCGCACGTCCTTGGGGAAAGCCACCTGAAAGGACATGCCATGCTTCCCCAAACTGCCCTGACCCTTGCGCCGCTGGCGGTGCTGAGCGTCGGGCTTTCGGTCACTGTCAGCACCCTGCGCGGTCGGTTGGGCATAGCCCTTGGCGACGGTGGCAATCCGCGGCTTGCCCTGTGGATCCGGCGCCATGCGAACCTGATGGAAAACGCGCCGCTGGCCCTGCTGGCCATTGCCGTGGCCGAGGCGAACGGCGCGGCGGCGGCAGTGGTCAGCCTGGCCTGCGTCATTCTGGTGGTGTCGCGGCTGGTGCATCCCTTCGGCGTCCACGCCGACCGGCCCGCGCATCCGTTGCGGGTGATCGGCGGGGTCGGCACGCATGCGGCGATGCTGATCGCCGCCGCGGCTGCCCTTCTGTAGCCTTGCTCCGCCCCGGCCGTCCCTGCCAGTTTCACCCCAACCCCGAAAGGACCACCACAATGCACTACATGGCACTGATCTACACCGCGCCCGAAAACGAGCCCCGCTTTGGCACACCAGAGTTCCAGACGATGATGGAGGGCTACTTTGCCCTGTCCCACAAGCTGAAGGCCGACGGCGCCTGGATTGCGGGCGAGGGGCTGAAAGGCACAGACACGGCGACGACCGTGCGCGTGCGGGGCGGCAAGGTTGACACCATGGACGGCCCCTTTGCCGAGACCCGCGAACATCTGGGCGGGTTCTATCTTTTCGAGGCGCCCGATCTGGATGCCGCCATCGCCTATGCGGCCATGATCCCCTCGGCGGCCTGGGGCTCGGTCGAATTGCGTCCGGTGATGGCGTACTGATGCGTTCGGCCGCGGTCCTGGACCGACTGATCCGGCAGGACCGCGGCCGCCTGCTGGCCGCGCTGATGGCGCGCGGCGGCACCTTTCCCGCGGCCGAGGAAGCCCTGCAGGACGCCTGCGCCGCCGCATTGGTGGCCTGGGCGCCTGGTATTCCGGACCGTCCGGATGCCTGGCTTCTGCGCACGGCATTGCGGCGGATGATCGACAGCTGGCGGGCGCGGGGTCGGGCAGAGGCGGGGCAGGCGGCGCTGGCGCCCCTGTTGCCCGACGAAGCGGCAGAGGACCCCGAGATGATCCCGGACGAACGCCTGCGCCTGATCTTCACCTGCTGCCACCCGGCGCTGGACCGCAAAAGCCATGTGGCGCTGACCTTGCGGGTGATCGGCGGGCTGACGACCGAGGAAATCGCCGCGGCCTTTCTGGACCTGCCCGCCACCATCGGCCAGCGCATCAGCCGGGCCAAGGCGCGGATCGGGGCCACGGGAATTCCCTTTGCCGTGCCGGGCCCCGACCTGTGGCCCGAGCGGCTGTCGTCGGTGCTGGCCACGGTCTATCTGATCTTCACGGCCGCCTATACACAGGGCGGCACGCGCGATCTGGGGGACGAGGCGGTGTTCCTGGCCGACCTTCTGAATGCCCTGCGGCCGGGCGATCCCGAGATCGAGGGCTGTCTGGCGCTGCTTCTGCTGACGCATGCGCGCCGACGTGCGCGGGTCGGGGCGGATGGCGCCACGGTGCCGCCCTCGGAACAGGACCGCACCCTGTGGGACCATGCGGCCATCGCACGGGGCAGGACCGTGCTGGACGCCGCCATGGCCCGCGGCGACCCCGGCCCCTACCAGATCAAGGCGGCGATTGCCGCGCTGCACGCGGCGGATGGCGCCGCCGACTGGCCGCAGATTGCCGCGCTGTACGCCGCACTGTACCGCCACGAACCCACGCCTGTGGTGGCGCTGAACCATGCCGTCGCCCTGGCCGAGGCCGGGCAGGCGGCGCCTGCGCTGATGCTGCTGGATGCCCTGGCGCCCGCATTGGAGGGCCACCAGCCGTATCACGCGGCGCGCGCGATGGTCTTGACACGGCTGCAAGAGTTTCGCGCGGCCTTGGCCGCGTTTGACCGCGCCATCGCCCTGGCGCCCACGCAGGCGGATGCCCTGCTGCTGCAGCGCAGAAAAAAAGAGGCCGAGCAAAAGCTCGGCCCAAGTCCAACAGGGAGGTAAGAAGAACTGGCGGAAGCCGCGCTGTTCTTCGTGTGCACAGATATGCGGCGCTGCAGCGTCTAGCAAGGGCAGAGGCTACAGCGATTGTGCAGATCGGCCATGCAGCGCTTGCATGGCATCGCCGCTAGGATTGCTGCCGCTTGCGGTAGGCGAAGATTTCTTCCGTGACGAAATCGCGGAAGGCCGCGACACGTTTGGAATGCCGCAGTTCCTCGGGGTAGGCCAGGAACACCGGCACCTCGGCCGACTGCACGTCGGGCAGCACGCGCACCAGCTTCGTCTCGCCATCCGTCAGGTAGTCGGGCAGCACGCCGATGCCCACATGCGCCAGAACCGCCTGCAGCACGCCGAAATAGTTGTTCACGGTCAGCGTCGAGGCAATCTCGTGGCTCATCAGTTCCTGCACCAGCAAGGCGCCCGCGGCCACCTGCGGGGTGCCCGCGTGCTGGCAGATCAGACGGTGCGTCTTGAATTCGTCCATCGTGGTGGGCGTGCCCGCCTCGGCCAGATACTCGGGCGTTGCGTAAAGCCGCATGTTGATGTTCATCAGGCGGCGGCGGATCAGGTCGGCCTGGCTGGGTTCCTTCATGCGGATGGCAACGTCAGCCTCGCGCATGGGCAGGTCCAGCACCCGCTCTTCCAGCATCAGGTCGATCTTCAGGTGCGCGTATTTCTTGTACAGCGCCGACAGGCGGGGGGCGAGCCACAGGGTGCCAAAGCCGGTGGTGGTGGTGACCTTCAGTTCGCCAAAGACCTCGTCCTCGCTGTCGCGGATGCGCGCCGCCGTCGCCTCCAGCCGCTTGACCATGGCTTGCGTGGCGTCGAACAGCAACTCGCCCTGTTCCGTCAGAATCAGCCCACGGGCATGCCGGTGGAACAAGGTGACGCTCAGTGATTCTTCCAGCGCGCGGATCTGGCGGCTGACCGCCGATTGCGACAGGTGCAGCGTGTCGCCTGCGTGGGTCAGGCTGCCCGCGTCGGCCACCGCGTGAAATATCCGTAGCTTGTCCCAGTCCATCGGCGCATCTTTCTTCACGATGACGGGCGCTAACATGGAACGCGCTTTGCCGCCAACAAACTTCACGGCAGAGTGACGGAAACCGGCAGTTTCCGCTTTGTCGGTCAGCCTTGTTGACCTAAACTTCATCTGTCACCGGGGAGGGTCGCCATGAGCCTGCAGAACGTATCGCTTGCCGATCGTTACGATCTTGCGAAATCCCCGGTGCTGCTGAACGGCACGCAGGCGCTTGTCCGCCTGATGCTGATGCAGAAGGCGCGCGACAGGGCGGTGGGCTGGCACACCGCGGGGTATGTCACGGGCTATCGCGGCTCGCCCCTGGGGGCGGTGGACACGGTGATGGCACGGGCGGGCAAGGTGCTGACCGCGAACGACATTGTGTTCCAGCCGGGGCTGAACGAGGACCTGGCGGTGACGGCGGCCTGGGGCACGCAGCAGGCGCACCTGCGCGGGCAGGGCACACACGAAGGTGTGTTCGCCCTGTGGTACGGCAAGGGCCCGGGGGTGGACCGGTCGGGCGATGCCATGCGCCACGCGAATTTCGCGGGCACTGCGCCGAAGGGCGGGGTCATCATGGCCATGGGCGATGACCACACCGGCGAGTCCTCGACCACGCTGCACCAGTCGGACTGGGCGATGGTGGATGCCTACATGCCGGTGGTCAGCCCGGCCGGGGTACAGGAGATTCTGGACTATGGCCTGTACGCCTGGGCGCTGTCGCGGTTTGCGGGGGTGTGGGTGGGGCTGAAGGGCATGAAAGACACGGTCGAGGCGACGGCGGTGGTGGATGGCGACCCCTTCCGTCTGTCCTTCGTCACGCCCGATTTCGTCATGCCGCCCGGCGGGCTGAACATCCGCCTGCACGACATGCCCGTCGCGCAAGAGGCGCGGATGATCGACCACAAGCGGTTCGCGGCAGAGGCCTTTGCGCGCGCCAACGGCATCGACCGGCGGGTGTGGGGGCGGCCCGGAGCGAAGATCGGGCTTGTGGCGGCGGGCAAGAACTGGCTGGACCTGGTGCATGCCCTGTCCTTGCTGGGCATCAATCAGGCTGGGGCCGAGGCGATGGGCATCACCACCTACAAGGTGGGGCAGGTCTGGCCGCTGGACATGCAGGGGTTCCGCGCCTGGGCCGAGGGGGTGGACCTGATCGTCTGCGTCGAGGAAAAGCGCAAGCTGATCGAAGTGCAGGCGAAAGAAGCGATCTTTCACGACCGCTGCGGGCGGCGGGTATTTGGCGGGCAGGATGACCGCGGGCAGGAACTGTTCCCCACCCGCTATGCGCTGGACCCGGCCATGGTGGCGGAAAAGCTGGGCGCGATCCTGCAGGCCGAGGGGGTGGCGACCGATGCGGTGACGGCGGGGCTGGCGCGGCTGGCTGCGGCGCGGGCGGCGGATACCGGCCGCGACCACGCGGCGCGGTTGCCGTATTTCTGTTCGGGCTGTCCGCACAACACATCGACCAAGCTGCCCGAGGGCAGCCGCGCCTACGCGGGCATCGGGTGCCACTACATGGTGCAGTGGATGGACCGCGACACGCTGGGCTTTACCCACATGGGGGGCGAGGGCGCGAACTGGATCGGCGAAGCGCCGTTTTCCAAGGAAACCCACGTTTTCCAGAACATCGGTGACGGCACCTACAACCATTCCGGCATCCAGGCGATTCGCGCCGCCGTGGCTGCGGGCACCACGATCACCTACAAGATCCTGTACAACGACGCGGTGGCGATGACCGGCGGGCAGGGCAATGACGGCGGGCTGACGGCCTATCGCGTGGCGGCCGAAATGGTGGCTGTGGGGGCGAGGAAGGTTGTCGCTGTTTACGACACCAAGGAAGACATCTACCCCGGCCTGTTCCCCAGGGGCGTCGAGGTGCACCCCCGTGAAAAGCTGATGGAGGTGCAGGAACGCCTGCGCCGCATCCCAGGCGTGACGGTGCTTTTGTACGTCCAGACCTGCGCCGCCGAGAAACGCCGCCGCCGCAAGCGCGGCACCTTCCCCGACCCCGACCGCCGCGTGTTCATCAACACCGACGTGTGCGAAGGCTGCGGCGATTGCGGGGTGCAGTCGAACTGCGTGTCGCTGGTGCCGGTGGACACCGAACTGGGGCGCAAGCGGGCCATCGACCAGTCGTCCTGCAACAAGGATTTCAGCTGCCTGAGCGGCTTCTGCCCGTCGTTCGTCACGCTGGATGGCGCAAGGCCGAAGAAGGCCGCAACGGCCAGCGTCGACCTGCCCGACCTGCCCTTGCCGACACTGCCTGTGATCGATGGCACGTGGAACGTGCTGGTCACCGGCGTGGGTGGGACGGGCGTGGTGACGGTGGGTGCGATCCTGTCGATGGCGGCGCATCTGGACGGCAAGGGCGCCGCGATGATCGAGATGACGGGCATGGCGCAGAAGGGCGGCGCGGTGCACATCCATTGCCGTATCGCCAACGCGCCATCCGACATCAGCGCCGTCCGGGTGGCCGTGGGCGAGGCCGACGCGGTGATCGGCGGCGATCTGGTGGTGACGGCAGGGGCAAAGACCACGGCGCTGATGGCACGGGGCCGCACCGGTGCCGTGGTGAACGACCATGAGATCATCACCGGAGAATTCACCCGAAATACCGAATTCCGCATCCCCGGCAGCCGCTTGCGCGACGAAGTTCGGAAAAAGGTCGAAGATCGCCTGACGCTGTTTGATGCCTCTGACATGGCGAAGGTGACGCTGGGCGACTCGATCTATTCCAACATGATGGTCTTTGGCGCGGCCTGGCAGCGGGGGCTGGTGCCGTTGTCGCTGGACGCCATCGAACGGGCCATCGACCTGAACGGCGCGGGCGTGGCGCAGAACAGCCGCGCCTTCGCGCTGGGCCGCTGGGCCGTGCTGCACCCCGATCAGGCAGCCGCCCTGCTGAAACCCGCCGTGCCCGCCGCAGTGGACCCGGTGACCTTTCGCGCCGACCATCTGCGCGCCTATCAGGACGACGCGCTGGCGCGCCGCTATCTGCGGCTTGTCGACAGCGCACCCGATGCGCTGCGCGAGAGCATCGCCAAGGGCTATCACAAGCTGCTGGCGTACAAGGACGAATACGAGGTTGCCCGGCTGCACCTGACGACAATGGACAAGGCCCGTGCCGAGTTCGACGGGCGCCTGCGCCCGCGCTTCTGGCTGGCCCCGCCGCTGCTGCCCGGCAAGGACGCCGCCGGGCGCCCGAAGAAGCGGGCCTTTGGCGCGTGGATGGTTCCGGTGTTCCGGGCCCTTGCCGCGATGAAGGCGCTGCGCGGCACGGCGTGGGACCCGTTCGGGCGCAGCGCAGAGCGCCGGATGGAGCGCGCCCTGATCGCCGAATACGAGGCCGACATGGCGGAGTGGCTGCCAAAGGTGACGCCCGCCCATGTGGCGCGCGTGCGGGAGCTTGCCGAATTGCCGCTTGCCATCCGCGGATTCGGACCGGTAAAGGCTGCGAATGCCGAAGGGGCAGCCGCACGCCGCCGGGCGATTCTGCAGGAGCTGACTGCAGCGCCCACACATTCGTCCATTGCGGCGTCCTGACACGACGCTTTGTCGTAATTCGGTTATCTTTGCTGGCCAAGATCGGCCCCCACCGCTAGACTTGGCCCCGCATCGGACGGAGCGACATGAAGAACAGTGTCACGCGCGACATCAGCTATGCCTCCTCGGCCCGTTCACGGGCCGGCCGCACCCTGATCCGCATCATCGAGAACGTCACCGGCCGCCTGTCACTGATCCGCCGGGCAGAGGGTTACGAGAACGAGATCGAGGGCGGCCGCAGCTTCTGGCAGGTGATCCCCGAGCGTTTCGGCCTGTCGCTGGACATCGTGGGCGGCAGCCTGGGCAACATCCCGGCCAATGGCCCGCTGATCCTGATCGCCAACCACCCCTACGGCATCCTCGACGGCCTGATGATGGGCCATCTGCTGGATGCCGTGCGCGGCGACTTCCGCATCCTGGCCAACAGCGTGTTCCGCCGGGCCGAGGCGCTGAACCGGGTGATCCTGCCGATCTCGTTTGACGAAACGCGCGAAGCGGTGAAGCTGAACCTGCAGACCCGCTCGACCGCGCTGCAGTTCCTGTCCGACGGGGGCGCCATCGGCGTGTTTCCGGGCGGTACGGTGTCAACGGCTGCCAAGCCCTTCTCGCGCCCCATGGATCCGGGCTGGCGCAACTTCACCGCCAAGATGATTGCGAAATCCGACGCCACGGTTGTGCCGATCTATTTTGACGGGGCCAACTCGCGGCTGTTCCAGATCGCCAGCCATCTGCATTACACGCTGCGGCTGGGCCTGCTGATCAAGGAATTCAAGAGCCGTGTGGATGAACCGGTGCGCGTGGTGATCGGCGACCCCATTGCCGCGGCCCGCCTGCAGCCGATGAAGTCGGACGCCAACGCGATGATGGATCTTCTGCGCCGCGAAACCTATGCCCTTTCGCCGCGCCCCCTGCCGTCCTATGACTACGGCTACGAGTTCGAGGACAAGTACCGGACTCGCGGCTGAGGAAGGCCCTGTCTTTCTTCCTGGCCCAAACATCCCGCCAGGGTCCGGGTATGCAAAGCCCCCGGCGCTGGCCGCAAGAAACGGGGGCAGGCATGGCGGTGGGCATTTTCGATTCGGGCCTTGGCGGGCTGACGGTGCTGGATGCGGTGGCGCGGCGCCTGCCGCAGGTGCCCTTCGTGTATCTGGGCGACAACGCCCATGCCCCCTACGGTGTGCGCACCCCCGACGACATCTTCAACCTCACCTGTGCGGCTACCGAGCGGCTGTGGGCCGAGGGGTGCGATCTGGTGGTTCTGGCCTGCAACACGGCCTCGGCGGCCGCGCTGAAGCGCATGCAGGAAACCTGGGTGCCCAGGGACAAGCGGGTGCTGGGCGTGTTCGTTCCGCTGATCGAGGCGCTGACCGAACGGCAGTGGGGCGACAACTCGCCCCCGCGCGAGGTGGCGGTCAAGCATGTGGCGCTGTTTGCTACGCCCGCCACGGTGGCCAGCCGCGCCTTCCAGCGCGAACTGGCCTTCCGCGCCATCGGCGTGGATGTCG
>CAZLIC010000058.1:0-28103 GCA_964559535.1 uncultured Rhodobacterales bacterium | reverse complement strand
CCGGCCCCGCGCCCGCCTCGCGCGCCCCCCGGCCCCGCCCGCGGGCCCCGCCCGGGCCGGCGGCCCGCGGGCCGCCCGGCCGACCGCCCCGCCACGGGGGCCAGAGGCCCCCTTGCACCCCCGCACCCGGACCGAACCCGCCCGCAGGGCGCTGTCGCGCCGGGCGGCCCCGCCGTCTCGGTGCCCTGCCAATGTTCCTTCGGTCTCCGATACTCCGGAGGTCCGGGGGCGGAGCCCGCGGCGCTTCGCGCAGGCTGCCCCCCCAACGATCATCCCCCGGCAGCGGCGGCCGAGGGGGCTCGATGCCCCCGAGGACGCCACCCGGTTGCGAAAACGCGCTCAGTCCGCCGCGCGCAGCACCTGCGCGGGCCGCGCCGCCAGCGGGCGCCAGGCAAAGAACAGACCGGCCAGCAAGGTCAGCGCCACGCCGCCGGTGACGATCAGCAATGCCGACACCGGTTCCAGCGCGAAGTCCGCCTCCATCACGAAGCGCATCACCGCCCAGGCGCCCGCAGTGCCCGCGGCCAGCGCCACCAGCCCGGCCGCGGCGCCGGTCAGGGCGGCGCGCAATGCGAAACTGGCCAGCATCTTGCCACGCGTGGCGCCCAGCACCTTCATCACCGCCGCCTCGTAGGTGCGCCCGCGCTCGCCCGCCGCCGCCGCGCCGACCAGCACGACAAAGCCGGTCACCAGCGTGACCCCCGCCGCCCAGGCGGTGGCATTGGCGATGGCCGTCAGGGCTTCGGATACACGGTCGATCGCCTCGCGCACGCGGATTGCGGTCACGTTGGGCATGGACCGCCCGATGTCACGCAGGATCGCCGCCTCGGCCGCGCCTTCGGCATAGACGGTGGCAATCCAGGTGTGCGGCGCGCCCCGTAGCGCGGCGGGGTTCATCGTCATCACGAAGCCCATGCCCGCACTGGAAAAATCGACGTTGCGGAAGCTGGTGACAGTAGCCGTGATGTCGCGGCCCAGCACGTTGACAGTGATGGTATCGCCCAGCTTCAGCCCCATCTCGGCCGCTTCCTCGGCGGCAAAGCTGATCTGCGGCGGCCCGTCATAGCCTTCGGGCCACCAGGCGCCTTCCGTCACCGTGGCGGTGCCCGGCGTGTCGCCGTAGGTCAGCCCGCGGTCGCCCTGCACCACCCAGTGATCCCCCGCCACTTCACTCGCCGGGCGGCCGTTGATCTGGCTGATCACGCCGCGCAGCATCGGCGCACTGTCCACCCGCGCGACGTCGGCATCGCCTTTGACCCGCGCCATGAAGGCGTCAATCTGGTCGGGCTGGATGTCGAGGAAAAAGAACGACGGCGCCCGTTCGGGCAGGTCGCGGGCGATGGCGGCGCGCAGGTTGGCGTCGATCTGGCCCACGGCCGCCAGTACCGACAGGCCAAGGCCCAGCGCCAGCACCACCGGCATCGCCTCGTCCCGCGGGCCGCCGATCGAGGCCAGGGCCAGCCGCAACGCCACCCGGCCGCGTGCAAGACCCGCCCGTGCCGCCGCCCGCGCGCCCTGCCGCAGCGCAAGTGCCGCCAGCGCCAGCACCGCCAGTGCCCCGATCACACCGGCTGCCGACCACAGCGCCAGCGCCATGGCGCCCGACAGGATCGCCGCGCCACCCACCAGCGCCGCCGCCAGCACCGCCACCGCCAGCAGGTACCGTGCCCGTGGCCGCCCGCCTGACCCGCCCCGGTACAGCGCAGCCGCCCGCACACCTTCGGTCCGCGCCAGCGGCCACAGGGCAAAGACGAAGGCCGTCAGGATGCCGTAGAACGCGGCCTCGGCCAGCGGCCCGGGCCAGGGCCGGAACACCGCGGGCATCGGCAGCGACGCCTGAATGAAGGGCGCGGCCAGCATCACCGCGGCAACCGCCAGCACCAGCCCCGCCGCCACCCCCGCCAGCGCCAGAACGCCCACTTGCAGCAGGTACACGGCAAACACCGTGCCGCGTTCGGCCCCCAGCACCTTCAGCGTGGCAATCACCGGCACCTTGCCCTCGACATAGGACCGCACCGCCGACGACACGCCCACGCCGCCCACCGCCAGCCCCGCAAGGCCCACCAGCACCAGGAAGGCCCCCATCCGTTCAACAAAACGCTCGACGCCGGGCGTGGCGCGGCGGCTGTCCTGCCAGCGCATCCCCGCCTCGCCCCAGGCGGCCTCGGCCCGCGCCTGCAGCGCGTCCAGCGTGTCGCCGGGCCGCAGCCGCAGGCGGTACTCGGTTTCATACAGCGTGCCGGGCTCCAAGAGGCCCGAAGCCGCAAGATCGGCCGTTCGCACCAGCGTGCGGGGGCCCAGCGCAAAGCCGCCAGCGGCGCTGTCGGGTTCGCGCAGCAGCACCGCGCCCAGCCGGAACGCCTGCGTGCCCAGCATGAAGCGGTCGCCCACCGCCAGCCCCAGCCGGTCGGCCAGCACCCGGTCCATCACGCCGCCGGGCAGGCCGCCCTGCGGCGCCAGCGCCGTGGCCAGCGGAACCGCCGGGTCCAGCACCACCGCACCGGTCAGCGGGTACAGGTCGTCCACCGCCTTGACCTGCGTCAGCGCGCGGTCGTCGCCCATGGTCGCCATGGACCGGAAATCGACGATCTCGGACGCCGCACCCGTCTCGGCCGCCATCCAGGCGCGTTCCTCGGGCGTAGCGAAGCGATAGGTGAACTCGATCTGCGCATCGCCGCCCAGCAGCACCGCGCCCTGATCGCGCAAACCCGCCTCGATCGCCGCCCGCACCAGCCCCACGGCGGCAATCGCCGCCACGCCCAGCGCCAGACAGGCCAGGAAGATGCGGAACCCGGCAATGCCGCCGCGCAACTCGCGCCGCGCAAGGCGCCAGGGCAGGGAAAGGTTCATTCCGCCGCCCCCGCCAGACGCGCCGTATCCGACACCATCCGCCCGTCGGCCAGCCGCACCACGCGGTCGCAGCGCGCGGCCAGGTCGGGCGCGTGGGTCACCAGCACCAGCGTGGCGCCGTGCCGGTCGCGCAGGCCGAACAGCATGTCCATGATCGCCGCGCCGTTCGCCCCGTCCAGGTTCCCCGTCGGTTCATCCGCCAGCAGAAGCGCGGGCCGCGGCGCCGCGGCGCGGGCCAGCGCCACCCGCTGCTGCTCGCCCCCCGACAGCTGGCTGGGGTAGTGGTCCATCCGGGCGCCCAGCCCCACCGACCGCAACTCCGCCGCCGCCCGGTCGAACGCGTCCTTTGCGCCCATCAATTCCATGGGTACCGCCACGTTTTCCAGCGCCGTCATGGTGGGAATCAGGTGGAAGCTCTGGAACACCACGCCCATATTGCCGCGGCGGAACCGGGCCAGCGCGTCTTCGTCCATTGCCGTCAGGTCCTGGCCCAGCGCCAGCACCTGCCCCGACGTGGCGCTTTCCAGCCCGCCAAGCAGCATGAGGAGTGACGACTTGCCCGACCCCGAAGGACCGACCAGCCCCACCGTCTCGCCCTTGCCCACCTGCAGTGTGATCCCCTTCAGGATCTCGACCGGCCCGGCATTGCCCGCCAGCGTCAGCCGCACGTCCGTCAGGGACAGCACAGGGTCGGTCATCGGGCGGGCCTTTCGCAGGGAGCGTCACGCCGCATATGGCGCCTGCCGGGCGTTAAGCAACAGTATGCTGGCGATCACGCTTCTGTCAGGGGTGGCAATGTCAGGGGTGGCGCTGGCCGAACCGCTGACACTGGTGGCATTGGGCGACAGCCTGACGCAGGGCTATGGCCTGCCGCAGGCGGATGGCTTCGTGCCGCAGCTGGAACGCTGGCTGACCGCGCAGGGGCGCGATGTGACGGTGGTGAACGCGGGCGTGTCGGGCGACACCACGGCGGGCGGCGCTTCGCGGGTGGACTGGACGCTGACCGAGGATGTGGATGCGATGATCGTGAACCTGGGCGGCAACGACCTGCTGCGCGGCATCGACCCGGCCGAGGTGCGCGGCAACCTGGACGCCATCCTGACCGCCGCGCAGGGCCGCGACATTCCCGTGCTGCTGGTGGCCTTGCGGGCACCGGGCAACTGGGGGCCGGACTACAAGACGGCATTCGACGCGATCTATCCGGACCTTGCCGCAAGGCATGGCGCGCAGGTGACGCAGAACTTCTTCGCGCCGCTGGTGGACCAGACCACGCGGAACCTTGCGAGCGGCCTGATGCAGCCCGACGGCATCCACCCCAATGCGGCCGGTGTGGCGAAGGTGGTGGAAACGATAGGGCCCGAGGTGTTGCAGCTTCTGGACCGCGCCGAGGGCTGACGCCGTCGCGTCAGGGTGCGGGCGGCTTCACGCTCAGGAATTCCGCCTCGATCCGCAGGCGCACTTCGTCGGCCACGCCCAGCGTGGTGCCGGGCGCGGGAATCCCCGCTGTCATCCCGAAGTCCGACCGCATAAGGCTTCCCTCGGCCGAAAACCCGATGCGCGCGCCGCCCGGGTCCATCGGGTGGCCGCCGTAGCCGCCGTTGTAACGCACCCGCAGCGTGATGGGTTTCGTCACCCCGCGGAAGGTCAGGTCGCCTGTCACCTCGGCCTCGCGCTCGCCGGTCAGCCGGACGGCGGTGCTGGTGAACACGGCCTGGGGGTGCGCCGCGGCGTCCAGCAATTCGGGCGCCTTCACGATGGCGTCGAAATCGTACGCTGTCGCGCCGTCCAGCGTGATCGCGCTGGCCATGTCCACGCGGGCGGTGACCTGCATGGTCTCCGGTGCTTCGGGATCGAACTGAAGTTCGGCCTGCAGGTGCCGGATGAAGAACAGGTATCGGGAAAACGACAGGTGGTCGGTATCGACCAGCAGCCGGGTATGCGCCGGATCGGCCCAGTAGGTGCCGGCCTTGGGCGGATTGGCCTCTTGCGCCCCGGCGATGCCCGGCCACAGGGCCGCCAGCAGCATGACAAGTCCGCGCATCGACGCCCTCCGCGTTGCCTTGGGCAAAGGGTGTTCCGCCACCCTTGCCCTGTCAACCGCCCACGGCCATTCTGCAGGCGAAACCGCAGGATCCCGCCATGCCCCTGACCGACGCTGCCCACACTGCCCTTGCCGCCGCCATCGGCCCCGCACGCATCCTGACCGGCCCCGACACCGCCCCCTATGGCCCCGACTGGACGGGCCAGTACACCGCCCGCCCCGCCGCCGTGCTGCGCCCCGGCAGCACGGCCGAGGTGGCCGAAGTCATGCAGATCGCGTCGGAACACGGGCTGGCCATTGTGCCGGCCGGGGGCCGCACCGGCATTGTCGGCGGCTGCATGACCGATGGCGGGGTGATGCTGTCACTGGACCGGATGAACGCCATCCGTGCGGTCAAGCCCGGCCCCCGGCTGATCGTGGCCGAAGCCGGGGCCGTGCTGTCCAGCCTGCACGACGCGGCCGAGGCGCAGGGATTGTACTTTCCGCTGTGGTTTGGCGCGCGCGGGTCGGCCATGCTGGGCGGCGCCCTGTCCACCAACGCGGGCGGGTCGAACGTGCTGCGCTATGGCAACACGCGCGCGCTGTGCCTGGGGCTGGAGGTGGTGCTGGCCGACGGACGCGTGCTGAACCTGATGTCGGAACTGCACAAGGACAACACCGGGTATGACCTGAAGGACCTGTTCATCGGCGCCGAGGGCACCCTGGGGGTGATTACGGCCGCGGTGATGCGTCTGGTGCCTGCTGCGCGCGCCCATGCCACGGCCATGGTGGCGCTGCGGTCCGTGCCGGATGCGCTGGCGTTGCTGAACCGGCTGCAGGATGCAAGCGGCGGCGCGGTCGAGGCGTTCGAGCTGATGCCCGCGTCCTACATGCGTCGCCTGCAGTTGATCCGCCCCGACCTGGGCCTGCCCTTTGGCACCGTGCATGACGTAGCGGTGCTGGTGGAACTGGGCGCAACCGCCCCTGACCACACCACACCGCGTGCTGACGGCAGCCTGCCGCTGGCCGACCTTCTGACCGACACGCTGGGCGCCATGGTGGAAACCGGTGCCGTTATCGGCGCCGAAATCGCAGGCAGCACCGCGCAGCGCCGTGCCATGTGGGCGCGTCGCGAGGCGGCGGGTGAGATCGGCTTTGCCGTGCGCCCCTTTGTGGATACCGACATCTCGCTGCCGGTGGACCGGGTGGATGACTTCTTCCGCCGCATGGCCGCCCGCCTGCCGGTGGTGGCGCCCGGCGCGCATGACGTGACGGTGGCGCATCTGGGCGACGGCAACCTGCACTATTCGGTCTATCCGCCCGAAATGGACGACGCGCTGTACGAACGTGTCGTCACCGAAGTGGAGGATGCCGTGCTGGCACTGGGGGGCAGCTTTTCGGCCGAACACGGTATCGGCCTGTCCAAGCGCGGCTCGATGGCCCGCCGGAAAGACCCGGTGGCGGTGGCGGTGATGCGGTCGGTGAAGGCGGCGCTGGACCCGCTGGGCATCATGAACCCCGGCAAGGTGCTGCCCGACTGACGGAGCGCCCGGCTTGTGCCCCGTACAAGTTCGCTGAAGCCTGACACTTGCCCCCGCTACTTGGCGGGCGTAGCGAAGCCTTACCATGACCACGACGCATCCCGATGCCCGCACCCGCCGCACCGTCATGGTGCTGATTGCCGCCCAGGGCATTGCCGGGGCGCAGCTGCCCATGGCCTTTACCGTGGCGGGGCTGGCCGGGCAGACGCTGGCGCCCAACCCCTGTCTGGCCACGCTGCCGATCACCGCGATGGTGGTGGGGTCGATGCTGGCCGCCAACCCGCTGTCAGCGCTGATGACACGGATGGGCCGCGTGGCGGGCTTTACGGCAGGTGTCACTTCGGGCGCGCTGGGGGCCATGCTGGGGGCCTACGGGCTGTCTGTCGGGTCCTTCGTGCTGTTCGTTCTGGGGTCGCTGTTCATCGGCGTGTACATGAGCGCGCAGGGCTTCTACCGCTTTGCCGTGGCCGACACCGCAACCGACGCCTACCGCCCGCGGGCCATCAGCCTGGTGATGGCGGGGGGGCTTCTGTCGGCCGTGGTGGGGCCGCAGCTGGTGAAGGTGACGGCGGATGCCACCGCCGTGCCCTTCATGGCCACCTATGCCACGATGATCGGGCTGAACGTGGCAGGCGCGCTGCTGTTCCGGTTGCTGGACCTGCCCAAACCTGCCGCCCCGCAGCCCGGCGATGCCAGGGGCCGGTCGCGGCGCGACCTGTTGCGCGATCCGGTCATCGTCGTGGCGGTGATCTGCGCCACGGTCAGCTATGCGTTGATGAACCTTGTGATGACCTCGTCGCCGCTGGCGGTGGTGGGCTGCGGCTTCACCAAGGGCAACGCGGCCGATGTGGTGACGGCGCATGTGCTGGCGATGTATGCGCCTGCGTTTTTTACGGGCGCCATCATCGCCCGCATCGGCGCGACACGGGTGGTGGCGCTGGGGCTGATGATTCTGGCGCTGGCGGGCGGCGTGGCGCTGGCCGGGGTGGAACTGGTGAACTTCTTTGGCGCGCTGGTGCTGCTGGGCATCGGCTGGAACTTCGGCTTCATCGGCGCCACCGCCATGCTGACCGCCGCCCACACCCCCGCCGAACGCGGCCGCATGCAGGGGATGAACGACTTCATCGTGTTCGGCGGGGTCACGCTGGCGTCCATGTCGTCGGGCGGGCTGATGAACTGCGCGGGCAGCGACGTGGTGGCGGGATGGAATGCGGTGAACCTGGCCATGCTGCCGTTCCTGACACTGGCCGGCGGCGCGCTGATCTGGCTGTGGCTGCGGCCACCCTCGCGCGCCTAGTCGCAGGCCCACCTAACCTTTCGCGCCGGTGACAGCGCGGGTGCACCTGCGGTATCCTTCGCCCATAGGTAGAAGGAGATTGCCATGCGCATTGCCGCATTCAACGTGGAAAACCTGTTCGACCGCGCCCGCATCATGAACCTGGACAACTGGGACCAGGGCAAACCCGTGCTGGATGCCTTTGCCGAGTTCACCGACCTGCTGGAACGTCCCGTCTATTCGGACGCCGACAAGGCAAGGATGATCGAACTCATGGCGGTGCTGGACCTGGTGGCCGACGATGACGGCCCCTTCGTGATCCTGCGGCGCAACCGGGGCGCGCTGGTGCGGCGGGGCGCGGCGGGGCTGCAGATCATTGCCGATGGCCGCGGCGACTGGATCGGCTGGGCCGAACTGAAAACCGCGCCGGTGAACGCCACCGCGATTCAGAACACCGCGCGGGTGATCCGCGATGTGGGGGCCGACATCCTGGCCGTGGTCGAGGCCGAGGACCGCACCGCCCTGCGCAAGTTCAACGAGGATGTGCTGCCGGTGGTGCAGGGGGCGCCCTACGCCAACGTCATGGTGATTGACGGCAACGATGACCGCGGCATCGACGTGGGCATCATGACGCGGGCGGGCTATGACATCGGGCTGATGCGCAGCCATGTGCATGACGGCACCGCAACCTCGCGCATCTTTTCGCGCGACTGCCCGGAGTATGCGGTGACCACGCCCCAGGGCGAAACCGTCTGGGTGCTGGTGAACCACCTGAAATCCAAGGGCTACGGCAGCCCGGCCGAAAGCAACGCCCGGCGGCGGCGGCAGGCCGAGGCGGTCGCGGGCTACTACACCCGCCTGCGGTCCGAGGGGTATGGCAATGTCGTGGTGCTGGGCGACCTGAACGACACGCCAGGGTCCTGGCCGCTGGCGCCGCTGTACGACACCGACCTGCGCGAGGTGTCGGAATTTCCGGGCTTCGACACCGGCGCCTTTGCCGGGCGCGGCACCTACGGCCTGGGCAACGACAGCAACAAGATCGACCACATTCTGCTGTCGCCCGCGCTGTTCGGGCGGATCACCGCGGCTGGGCTGTTCCGGATGGGCGCCTGGCCGGGCGTGCGGCCGAAGCGGTGGGAGGTCTATCCGGAACTGGTACGCGACATCCACGCGGCATCGGACCACCACGCCATCTGGGTGGACATCGGCTGACCTTGGCCACCCGACAAGATATGCCCGAAGGACTCAAGGCCCGGTCGCAGGCCGCGCAAATCTGGACTGAACGGTAAGATAACGCCTTTCGACCCTGAACTGACATTCAGCGCAGGCGCTGAAGCTGCGCGCTGACAATTTCCGATTGCGACCCATTCTTGCGTGTACGGGCCCAAGATATCTGCGTAGGCTGGGCAGGCCACAAATGCGGCGCCCGTGCCCGATGCCGCGACATGATCGACACAACCGGGCCGCGACTTTTCCAGATCAGGAGACTTCACAATGAAACTCGTGTCCGATCATTCCGTTTCCGCAGGCCGCGACCAGCAACTTGTCCTTGATTTCATTCAGAACTACAGGGCGGGCGTCCCGGAAGATCAAATTGTGGCTGACCTGACCTTCGGCAATCCGCACGAGCCGCCGTTGCCCGACCTCGTTCGCGCCCTGCGCACCCATATTGAGCCAAAATCAACGGACTGGTTTGCCTACAAGATGTCCGAGGAGGAGCCGCGCCGTGTCATTGCAGAGGGACTTAGGGCGGAACTCGGGTTGAATTTCGCGCCGGACGACATTGCCATGACGCTCGGGGCCTATGGGGCGATTGCGTTGGCATTTTCCATCCTTCTGGATCCCGGCGACGAATGCATCATTCCGGTGCCGGGATGGTTCCTTTACGAAACCACCCTGTCTTTGAATCACGCCGTGGCCGTCAAGGTTCCGTTGCGCGACACGGACTTCGATCTGGACATTGCTGCCATCGGTGCAGCCATTACCGCCCGCACGCGTATCGTGATCGTCAACACGCCGCACAACCCGACAGGTGTGATCTACAGCCGCGAGAGGCTGCAGGAGCTTGCGGCCCTGCTGCAGCGAAAGTCGGCGGAATTCGGGCGGCCGATCTTCATTCTGTCGGACGAGCCATACCGCCGTATCAGGTTCGACGGCGCCGCGTTCACCAGCCCCGCCGAAGTCTATCCCTGGACCTTGATCGACTACAGTTTCGGGAAGGTGCTTCTGGCACCCGGCTTGCGGCTGGGCTATCTGGCGATAGGCCCGGACATGCCGGACGATGTCCGCGAAATACTGCACACCACCGCCGAAAAGGTGCAGTTGTCCTCTGGTTGCGCGTTTCCGGATTCGATCCTGCAATATGCGGTCAAGGATCTGGAAAAGGTCTCGATCGACGTGGCCGCCTATCAGCGCAAGCGCGACCGGCTTTACAATGCGATGACGCAATGGGGCTACGAGATGACGAAGCCCGCCGGGGCGTTCTATCTGTGGGGAAAGGCTCCCGGCGGCGATGCCCTGGCCTTTACCGCAGCCCTGGCAGAACGCGGCGTCTATGTGATGCCCGGAACCCTGTTCGAGCGACCTGGCGATTTCAGGATCAGCCTGACCGGCACGCATGACATGATCGAGGCGAGCCTTCCGGCTTTCGAAGCGCTTGCCGGAATGTGACCGCGTTGAGGCGCTAGACTGAGCATTGGGCGTTGCATCCGAAGGCGTCCTTGTCTGCGCAGCGGACGGCAAGACCTTGCCTCGTAAGGCCCAAGTCCGGCCAGGCGCAAACCGGGAACCAGAGGTAGGGCGGCGGAAGCCGACGTCAGACCCGCCCTGTCGCCGCCGCCCACAAAAGCCGCCCGCGCCGGGTGAATTCGGCCACCTCGGGCGCCTGCCCGCGCGCCACCCGCGCCAGCACCGGCCTGGCCAGCCAGGCGGCCAGCACGGCCGGCCGTCCCTGCCCCAGAGTTGCAAGGCCTTTGCGGGTACGGGTCAATGCACCCAACCCCTCGCGCGCCAGATCGACCGGGGAGGTATCGTCGGGCAAGCCGGGCCTGCCGCGCGCCACCAGTTCCGGCAAGGCACGCAGGTACGCGGCGGCGCCCGCCGCCAGACCATAGTCGCGCGCCACAGCCTCGGCCGCCGCGGGCGCCCCGCAGGATGCCGCCGCCGCCCACATCAGCCCCCCGGCTGTGTCACCCAGATAGGCCAGCAGCGCCGCGCGGTCGGCAAAGGGCTCAGCCATCACATCCAGCCGCCGCGCCGCCACCAGCGCGTCCAGCGCTGCCACCGGCGCACCCGCGCGGATCACGTCATGCAGCGGCCCCGCCACCTCGTGCGCCTTGCGGTCGGGTGCCGCGATCACGTCGCGCCACCATTGCAGCCGCATTTCGGCGATCAGCGGTTCCTGCGTCACCCATGGCGCCCGCGCGACCTCAAGATTGAAGGCATAGAGCGGGAACAGCCTTTCGCGCAGGCCAACCGGGGCGGCCATGGTCGCGGCAAATCGGTCTGGGTCGCCCTTGCGGACGATCTCCGCGCAGGCGGCGATGGTCATTCGGCAGCATCCGCCACGGTCACCGGCACTGCGGGCACCCCGTCGCGGATCAGCTTCCACTGGATCGCATCCAGAAGCGCCTCGAACGAGGCATCCACGATGTTCGCGCTGACCCCCACGGTCGACCAGCGGTGGCCCGTCGAATCCTCGCTGTCGATGATGACGCGGGTGACAGCCTCGGTGCCGCCTTGCGTGATGCGCACCTTGAAATCCACCAGTTTCATGTCGTCGATGCTGGCCTGATAGGGGCCAAGGTCCTTGCCCAGCGCCTTGGACAGGGCGTTCACCGGGCCGCGGTCGGTACCCGTCTCGTCCATCGATTCGCTGACGGACAGCATCTTGGCGTTGCCGATCTTCACCACCACCACAGCCTCCGACAGCGAAACCATGCGGTTGTACTTGTTCTTCCGCCGTTCGACCGTGACGCGGTATCGCTTCACCTCGAAGAACTGCGGCAAGAGGCCCAGTTCCGCCCGCGCCATCAGCTCGAACGACGCCTGCGCGCTGTCGTAGGCATAGCCCTGATCCTCGCGCGCCTTCACCACCTCAAGGATGCGCGCCAGCCGTGGGTCGCCCGGCGCCACCTCGATGCCCGCGGCCTGCAGGCGGGCGCGCAGGTTGGACTGGCCGGCCTGGTTGCTCATCGGGATAATGCGGTCGTTGCCCACCGACGCCGGGTCGATGTGTTCGTAGGTGGCGGGGTCCTTCAGGATGGCGCTGGCGTGCAGGCCCGCCTTGTGGGCAAAGGCGGACGCGCCGACATAGGGGGCGGCGCGCAGGGGGACGCGGTTCAGGATGTCGTCCAGCATTCTTGACGTGCGCAACAGGTGGGTCAGCGCCTGTGGCGTGACGCCGGTGCTGAAGCGGCTGGCGAAGGGTTCCTTCAGCAACAGCGTCGGGATCAGCGTGGTCAGGTTCGCGTTGCCGCAGCGTTCGCCCAGCCCGTTCAGCGTGCCCTGCACCTGCCGCGCACCCGCGTCGATGGCGGCCAATGAGTTCGCCACGGCGTTGCCGGTATCGTCATGGCAGTGGATGCCCAGCTTCTCGCCGGGGATGCCCGCGGCAATGACCGCCGCCGTGATGCGCCCGATGTCGGCGGGCAGCGTGCCGCCGTTCGTGTCGCACAGCACCACCCACCGGGCGCCGCCTGCAAGGGCGGCCTTCAGGCAGGACAGGGCATAGGGGGCGTCGGCGCGGTAGCCGTCGAAGAAGTGTTCGGCGTCGAACAGGCATTCCCGGCCCTTGGCCGTGACATGGGCCACCGAGGCGCCGATGTTGACGAGGTTTTCCTCCAGCGTGATGCCCAGCGCGGTGGCGACGTGGAAGGGGTGGGTCTTGCCCACAAGGCAGACCGCAGGGGTGCGGGCGTCCAGCACGGCGGCCAGCACGTCGTCATTGTCCGCCGACCGCCCGGCGCGTTTGGTCATGCCGAAGGCGGTCATGGTGGCGCGGGTGGGGGGGACTGTGTGGAAGAACTCGCTGTCCGTCGGGTTCGCGCCGGGCCACCCCCCCTCGATATAGTCCACCCCCAGGGCATCGAGCGCCGTGGCGATCTGGATTTTCTCGGCGGCGGAGAACTGCACGCCCTGGGTTTGCTGCCCGTCGCGGAGGGTGGTATCGAAGAGGGAGAGGGGGGTGGGGCCGGTCATTGTTTTGGAACTCCAATACCCCTGCTGCGCGACCTATCAGGGACAACGTAATGAGTTTTGGTCATTTCAATGATTCCAGAACGCTGCGATTCAAGCTCATTCTCAATTCGGCAGAAACACCTGCCGGTGTTGCGCGTAGTTCAACGCCCGCGTCGTTCAATGCCCGACGGAGCGTGTCAGCAGCAACAAAATCTCTTTTCGCCCGGAAATGATTCCATCTTTCTGCCAAGAGCCTGACAGTTTCCCATTCCGGCTCTTGATTTCTGTGTCCAGAAACAATTACAACTGGGTCAAATCGTTTAGAAAACCAAGCAGGCTGGCCATCTGTTAAAAGGCCTAGTAGATTTGCTGATGCAACCAGCTTCTCTGGACTACCCTCGCTAGCAACGTCATCAAGCGCCTGCAGTGCCAAGGCGGTATTCAGATCATTCGCAATGATATCAATGAACCAATTGTCTGGGCGAACCGACGGCGGGGCTCCACCTGCAATTCCGTGCCATTTCTTCAGAATCGTCCAAGCTTCTGTGGCTTTTTCTTCAGTCCAATCCATTTCTTTCCGGTAGTGCGTGCTCAGCAGCACAAACCTAATCACTTCCCCCGGCACACCCTTGTCCAGCAGATCGCGCACCGTGAAGAAGTTGCCCAGCGACTTGGACATCTTCTTGCCCTCGACCAGCAGCATCTCGTTGTGCATCCACACGCGCGCAAATTCCCCGAGCGGGTGGGCGCAGGCGGTTTGGGCGATTTCGTTTTCGTGGTGGGGGAATTGCAGGTCCAGGCCGCCGCCGTGGATGTCGAACGACTCGCCCAGCAATTCATGCGCCATGGCGCTGCATTCGATGTGCCAGCCGGGGCGGCCGCGGCCCCAGGGGCTGTCCCACCCCGGCAAGGACGCATCCGAGGGCTTCCACAGCACGAAATCCATCGGGTTGCGCTTGTAGGGCGCCACCTCGACCCGCGCGCCCGCGATCATGTCATCGACCGTGCGGCCCGACAGGCGGCCATAGGCGGCATAGCTGTCGACCGCGAACAGCACATGGCCGTCGACGGCATAGGCGTGCCCCTTGTCGATCAGCCCGGCAATCATCGCGATCATCTGGCCGATGAAGGCGGTGGCGCGAGGTTCCATCGACGGCCTCAGCGCCCCCAGCGCGTCCATGTCGGCGTGGTACCAGGCGATGGTTTCCTCGGTGCGTTCGCGGATCAGGTCTTCCAGCGTGCCCGCCGCCCCCGCCGCCTGGCGCCGCTGCGCCTCGGCGTTGATCTTGTCATCGACGTCGGTGAAGTTGCGCACATAGGTGACGTGGTCGGCGCCATAGACGTGGCGCAGCAGGCGGTACAGCACGTCGAACACCACCACCGGGCGGGCGTTGCCCAGGTGGGCGCGGTCGTACACCGTGGGACCGCAGACGTACATCCGCACGTTGGACTTATCCAGCGGAACGAAGTCCTCTTTCCGGCGCGTCTTGGTGTTGGTCAGGCGGATCGTCGTCATGTTTCCCTCCGGCAGCGCACCGGTCGGGGCGGTCTAGCAGCTTCGATCCCTTGGGGAAATGCGAAGATGAGCCGCCCGACCGTCAGGTCAGCGGCAGATGCCACAGATGCGGATCACCGTCTTCGTCATGACCCGGCTTTACACCCGTTTGCGCCCGGCGCAAAGCCCGGCGTCAAAAGGCTTGATCGTCCGAAAACGGCATGCCTTGATATGGGCCGGGAAGAGGGATGGCATGAACCACGACGACCTGCGCGATTGGTCGCGGAAAGCCGCGGACTGGGTTTACGACTATCATCAGGGGCTGCGCGACCGGCCCGTGCGTGCGCCGCTGGACCCCGGGGCCGTGGCAGCCCTGTTGCCGCACACCCCGCCCGAGCACGGCGAACCGGCGCAGGCGATCTTTGACGATTTCACCCGCATCGTGCCACCCGCCATGACGCATTGGCAGCACCCGCGGTTCTTCGCCTATTTCCCCGCCAATGCCGCGCCCGCCAGCATGCTGGCCGAGATGCTGTCAAACGCCATCGCCGCGCAGGGCATGCTGTGGCAGACGGCGCCTGCGGCGACCGAGATCGAAGAGGTGATGTGCGGCTGGCTGGTGCAGGCGCTGGGGTTGCCCGGGCATTTCCGCGGCACCATCCACGATTCGGCCACCACCGCCACGCTGTCGGCTGTGCTGACGATGCGCGAGCGGTCGGTGGGCTGGGAGGGCAACGCGCAGGGCCTGTCGGACCTGCCGCGCCTGCGCCTGTATGCGAGTGCCGAGACGCATTCGAGCGTGGACAAAGCCGCGCGGATTGCCGGGATCGGGCAGGCGAACCTGGTGAAGGTGCCCACCGGCAACGACCTGGCCATGCGTCCCGACGCGCTGAATGCGGCCATCGCCGCCGACGGTGCGGCAGGCATGCTGCCCGCGGGCGTCATCCTGTGCGCGGGGGGCACGTCGGTGGGCGCCTTTGACCGCATCCGCGACTGCATTGCCGTGGCGAAATCGCACGGGTTGCCGGTGCATGTGGATGCCGCCTGGGCCGGTTCGGCGATGATCGCACCCGAGTTCCGGCATTTGTGGGACGGCGTCGAGGGCGCGGACTCGATTGTGTTCAATCCGCACAAGTGGCTGGGCGCGCAGTTCGATTGCGCGGTGCAGTTCCTGGCCGATCCGGCGCCGCAGATCCGCACGCTGGGGCTGAAGCCCAGCTACCTGGAAACGCCCGACACCGGCCGCCCGCCGCCGCCCGACTTCAACGAATGGACGGTGCCGCTGGGACGCCGGTTCCGCGCGCTGAAACTGTGGTTCCTGATGCGCGCCTATGGGCTGGACGGGTTGCGCACCCGCATCCGCAACCATGTGGCGTGGTCACAGGCGGCGGCTGCCGAACTGGCCCGCATGCCGGGGATCGAGATCGTGACGCAGCCTTCGTTGTCGCTGTTCACCTTCGCCTTGACGGCGGGCGATTTTGCCACCGAGACGCTGCTGTACCAGATCAATGACGATGGCCGCATCTACCTGACGGGCACGCGCCACCGCGGGCGGTTCGTCATTCGCGTGCAGGTGGGGACATTCGACTGCACGGCCGAGGACGTGGCGATGATCCCGAAAGTGGTGACCGAACTGGCCGAGAAGGTGGCAGCATGATCCGTTCCTTTGCGCTGGTGGCCCTGCTGGCCGCACCCGCCGCGGCGCAGACCATGGCGCCGGGCGAATGCTTCCTGCGCCAGTATTCGCGCGACCATCTGGCCAGCCACCCCGACCAGACGGTGACGCTGATCGCGCTCGGCCCCGAAACCGGGGCCGAGGAGGCCGACGCGCCCATCCTTCGGGTGATGGTGATGGTGCGCGGCGACGATCTTGCCTACAGCGGCAGCGCCTATTGCGACGGCTGGGGCGTGCCGATGGACTGCCTGATGGAAGGCGACGCGGGCGCCTTCCGCATCGAGCCTTCGGGCAAGGGCGTGCGCGTCACGCTGGCCCGCCGGGGCCTCAGCTTCGAAGGCATGCGGGGCTTCGTGACGCTGCACGGCGACCGGGGCGACGACCGCGTGTTCCTGCTGCCGCGCGTACCTGCCGACGCCTGCCCCTGACAGGTCAGGCCCAGTCCAGCACCACCTTGCCCGACTTGCCCGACCGCATGGTCTGGAACCCTTCCTGAAACCGGTCCACGGGGAAGCGGTGGGTGATGACCTTGCGGATATCGAGGCCGTTCTCCAGCATGGCGATCATCTTGTACCAGGTCTCGAAAATCTCGCGGCCATAGACGCCCTTGATGGTGATGGCCTTGAACACGATGCGGCTCCAGTCCACCGGCGACTTGCCCGGCGGGATGCCCAGCATGGCAATGCGGCCGCCCATCACCATCGCCTCGACCATCTGGTCCAGCGCGCGCTGGTTGCCGCTCATCTCCATCCCCACGTCGAACCCCTGCACCATCTTCAGCTTCGGCAGCACCGACCGCAGGTCTTCGGTCGCCACGTTCACCGGCGTCACATCGGCCACCTCGGCCGCCAGCGCCAGACGGTCGGGGTTCACGTCGGTGATGACCACGTGCCGCGCGCCCACATGCCGGGCCACGGCGGCGGCCATGATGCCGATGGGGCCCGCACCGGTGATCAGCACATCCTCGCCCACAAGGTCGAAGGACAGCGCGGTGTGCACGGCATTGCCCAGCGGATCGAGGATCGCGCCGATCTCGTCGTCAATCGCGTCGGGCAGCGGCACCACGTTGAAGGCCGGAAGGCGCAGGAATTCGGCAAAGGCGCCGGGTTCGTTCACCCCGATGCCGCGCGTTTCTGGGTCGAGGTGAAACCGGCCCGACCGCGACTGGCGTGAGTGCTTTCCAATCAGGTGGCCTTCCCCGCTGCACCGCTGGCCGACCTTCAGGTCGGTCACGTTGCGGCCCAGTTCCACGATTTCCCCGGCAAACTCGTGCCCCGTCACCAGCGGCACCGGCACCGTCTTCTGCGCCCACTCGTCCCAGTTCCAGATGTGGATGTCGGTGCCGCAGATGCCGGTCTTGCGGATGCGGATCAGCACGTCATCGGGGCCGATCCCGGGCACCGGTCGGTCCTCCATCCACAGGCCTTCCTCGGGTTTCGCCTTCACCAGCGTCTTCATCTCATGCCTCCCACAGGTCGGTGGACAAGTATTTCAGGCCACTGTCGCAGACCACAAAGGCAACAGTGCCGCCCCGCTCGGGGCCTTGCAGCAACTGCACCGCACCGGCAAGGTTCGCACCTGCCGAAAAGCCGCCGAAGATGCCTTCGGTCCGCGCCAGCATCCGCGCATGGTCGCGCGCCTGTTCGCCGGTGACAACCAGGGTCCCGGCCAGCGCCACGCCAGCCAGATGGTGCAGCGCCGCAATGGCATAGCCGCCGCCCTGAATGGGGTGATCGGGCGCCGACACATTGCCGCCGCCGATGGCCTCGGCTCCCTGCGGCTCGACCGCCCAGCAGCGCACTCCGCGTGCCGACAGGTATCGCGCCGTCCCGCCCAGCGTGCCGCCCGACCCGGCAAAATCGCAAAACGCCGTCACCGTGCCGCCGGACTGCGCCCAGATTTCCGGCCCCGTGCCGCCCTCATGCGCCGCCGGGTTGCCCGGGTGGCGGAACTGGTCGGCCCGGAAGGCGCCCCGGTCCCGCGTGATCCGTTGCGCAGCGTCTTCCACCAGCGCGAGGTCCGCCCCCGTCACCTGCCCCGGCACCCCCCCCGCCGCCTGCGGCACGGTCACCACCTCGGCCCCCAAGGCCCGCATCATCCGCGCGCGTTCCACCGAGTTGCCGACGCTCATCACCGCCACGAACGGGTGGCCCAGCACCGCGCAGACAATCGCCAGCCCGGTGCCCATGTTGCCCGAGGTCAGTTCCACCACCGCCTGCCCCGGCTGCAGCGACCCATCGGCCAAGGCGGCCTGAATGATCGACCGCGCTGCGCGGTCCTTCTTCGAATACCCGGGCAGCAGGTTGTCGAGCTTGGCCAGAAGCCGCCCCTGCAGCCCCAGAACGGCCACCAACCGCGACAGGTCGACCAGCGGCGTTCCTTCCATCGCGTCAATGACCGAGGGCAGGATCACGCAAGCACCCCCACAGCCTTGCCCGCCGCCGCGAACGCCTCAAGCGCGAAATCCAGATCGTCGCGCGTCAGCCGGGCGTTCATCTGCGTGCGGATGCGCGCCAGCCCCTTGGGCACCACGGGAAAGAAGAACGGCGCCACATGCACGCCGCGCCCCGCCAGATCGGCCGCCATCGCCTGCGCCGCCGGTGCCTCGCCGATCATCACCGGAATGATTGGATGTTCGCCTGGCAGCAACCGGAACCCCGCCGCCTGCAACCCCGCCCGCCAATGCGCCGCATTGGCCTGCAATTGCGACCGCAGATCGTCGGCGGCTTCGATGATGTCGATGGCCGCCAGCGCCGCGCCTACCACCGCGGGCGGCAGGGCGTTGGAAAACAGGTAGGGCCGCGCGCGCTGGCGCAGCAGGTCGATCACTGGCTGCGGCCCGGCGATGTAGCCGCCCAGCGCGCCGCCTAGTGCCTTGCCCAGCGTGCCCGTCAGCACATCCACCCGCGCCCTGAAATGCGCACCCGTCCCCGCGCCCTTCGGCCCGATGAACCCGGTTGCGTGGCAGTCGTCCACCATCAGCAGCGCGCAATAGCGGTCACACAGCGCGCGGATGTCCGGCAGCTTTGCCAGGTATCCGTCCATCGAGAACACGCCGTCCGTTGCCACCATGACGAACCGCGCGCCATCTGCCCGCGCGGTTTTCAGCTGCGTTTCAAGGTCTTGCATGTCAGAATTCGCGTAACGGTACCGCTGCGCCTTGCAAAGCCTTATGCCGTCAATGATACTTGCGTGGTTCAGCGCATCCGAGATCACCGCATCCTCGGGCCCCAGAAGCGGCTCGAACAGCCCGCCGTTGGCATCGAAGCAGGCCGCGAACAGGATCGCGTCGTCGTGCCCCAGCCAGCCCGCCAGCCGCGCCTCCAGTGCCCGGTGCCCCACCGCCGTGCCGCAGATGAAGCGGACGGACGCCATGCCGAAGCCGCCTTCGTCCATCGCCGCCTTCGCCGCCGCCACCAGCCGGGGGTCGTCGGCAAGGCCAAGATAGTTGTTGGCGCACAGGTTCAGCGCGGGCTTGCCCGCAATCGTAACATGCGCCCCTTGCGCGCCGCTGATGGCACGTTCGGTCTTCCACATGCCCGCGGCGCGGATGCCGTCGAGTTCACTGCGGATGTGGTCAAGGAATTCGGTCATGTTCGGCCCCCGCTTTGCCCCAGCATACGCCAGCAGGGCGGCAGAGCCAGCCGGGAAAGCGACAGGCCGCAGCGCTACGGGTCGCAGGTAGGCGCCTCCCTCCACCTTTCGTGGGGAGGGGAGCGCCTTGCTCCCTCAGGTGCCGCAAAAGGTGGTGTACTGGCCGAACCCCGCGGGCGCGGGCAACGAAAACGCCTCGCGCCCCGGCCGGTCGGTGAAGGGGTCCGTGACCTGCGCCAGAAGGGCATCGAAGGGCGCCATGTCGCCGTTCGTGGCGGCCGCAAGCGCCTCTTCCACCAGATGGTTGCGTGGGATGACCAGCGGGTTCGCAGCCCTGATCCGCGCCGCCGCATCCGGGGCCAGTGCCGCCCGCCAGCGGGGCAGCCAGCCGTCCAGCCGCGACGGGTCGGCAAGGCGCGCGCGCAGGAAGGTCTCGTCTCCCCCGGCGGCCATCGCCAGCGCGCGGAAGGTCAGCGTCCAGTCCGCGCCCTGCCCCTCGATCGCGGCCAGAAATCCGTCGGCCAGATCGCCATCCGGTGCGGCCAGCCCCAGCTTGGCCGCCATCACCGCCACCCATTCCGCCCGGTACCGCGCCGCCACTTCTTGCAGCACCGCCATCGCCTTTTCCACCGCCTTGTCCTCGTCGGTGTCGATGAAGGGCAGCAGCGTCTCGGCCAGACGTGCGAGGTTCCAGGTTAGGATCAGCGGCTGGTTGGCCCAGGCATAGCGCCCCTGCCGGTCGATCGAGGAAAACACCGTGCCGGGGGCGTAGGCCTCCATGAAGGCGCAGGGGCCGTAGTCGATGGTCTCGCCCGATATCGCCATGTTGTCGGTATTCATCACGCCATGGATGAACCCCAGGCCCATCCACTGCGCGATCAGCCGCGACTGACGGGCGGCCACCGCGCTCAGGAAGGCCAGCCCGTCGCCCAGGGGCAGGCCGGGGTAGTGGCGGGCGATGCTGTAGTCCAAGAGCCGCCGCAGCGCCGCCCCGTCGCCCCGCGCGGCGAAGTACTGGAAGGTGCCCACGCGCAGGTGGCTGGCCGCCACGCGGGCCAGCACGGCGCCCGGCAGCAGCGTTTCGCGCGCCACATCTTCGCCCGTCGCCACCACGGCAAGCGCGCGGGTGGTGGGCACGCCCAGCGCGTGCATCGCCTCGGAAATCAGGTATTCGCGCAGCATCGGCCCTACCGCCGCCTTGCCGTCGCCCCCGCGCGAAAACACCGTTCGGCCCGAGCCCTTCAGGTGGATGTCGAAGCGTCGGCCATCGGGGGCCACCACCTCGCCCAGCAGCAGCGCCCGCCCGTCCCCCAGACTGGGCGAAAACCCCCCGAACTGGTGCCCGGCATAGGCCATTGCCACCGGATCGGCGCCGTCAGGCACCACCGCGCCGGAAAACCACCCCGCCGCGCCAGCCTCCAGCGCTGCCACGTCCAGCCCCAGGTCGCCCGCCAGTCCCCGGTTCAGCGCCAGCAGGCGCGGCGCCGGCGCCACGTCGGGCACCCGGCGCACCCAGGCGCCGGGCAGGTCGCGGACATAGGAGTTGTCGAAACGGAAGGGAACAGCCATCCGCCCGATATGGACCCGCACCGGCCGCGCGGCAAGCGTTGGCTAGACCAGTACGTCGCCGCCCCCCAGCGGCGCGTCGCCCTGCACCACGATCTCGTGCTCGGATGCCGGGTCGCCGTCGGTGTCGATCAGGATGCGCCCCAGCCCCGCGTCCCACCGCACCTCGCCTCCGGCGCCGGTGAAGGCCGCCCCGGCCAGCCAGACCAGCCCGCCGATCTGCGTCAGGTCAATCGTGCCCTTGCCCGAGGCGAACCCGTCGATCGTATCGGCCCCGGTGCCGCGGCCGGTTTCGGACAGGGTGGCGAACACGAAAACATCGCCATTGTCGGACGCATCGCCCGTTGCCACCAGACGGTCCGCCCCGGCCCCGCCGACAAAGACATCGGCCCCAAGGCCGCCGTACAGGACGTCGTTGCCTTCACCGCCGTACAGCACGTCAAAGCCAAGGAACCCGTCCAGCGTGTCGTCCGCATCGCCGCCGTTCAGAATGTCGTCGCCTTCGCCGCCGCTCAGGTCGTCCTTCTGGCCTCCCCCTTCCAGCAGGTCGTCGCCGGAATCGCCATTCATGTCGTCTTCGCCCTCGCCGCCGAACAGGCTGTCATTCCCGTCGGCACCGAGCATGTCATCAGCGCCCGATCCACCCTTGACGAAATCATCGCCCGCTCCGCCATCAAGGTAGTCATCGCCCGACCCGCCGTCCACGTCATCGGCATTGCCGCCGGCGAAGACGACGTCCCGGCCCTTTCCGCCACTGATGGTGTCCTGCCCGGTGCCGCTGCCGCCGGTCAGGCTGTCATTGCCCGATCCACCGTATACAAGGTTGAACCCCTCGCGCGCATCGATCGTGTCGTTGCCGATGCCGCCTTCTACCCGGTCATCGCCAAAGCCGCCGATGATGGAATCGTTGTTGGCCCCACCTTCCAGCGTGGCCTGACCGTTCCCGGTGACGGTCATCAGGTCGTCGCCAAAGCCGCCATACATCCGGTCGGCCCCGTCGCCCGAGGTCATCGTGTCGTTGCCGCCCCCGCCGGAGATGCGGTCGTCACCGTTGCCGCCGTCCAGCACGTCGTTCCCGGCGTTGCCGTTGATGGTGTCGGCATCCGCCCCGCCATCCACCGTGTCGCCCAGGCTTTGCACGGTGATCAGGTCGCGCCCGTCGCCACCGAACAGCTGGTTCGCGCCCAGATCGCCGGTCAGCGTGTCGTTGCCCGCCCCGCCCTCGACCGTGTCGTTGCCGTCGCCCCCGGCCAGGCTGTCGTCGCCTTCGTCGCCCTCGATCCGGTCTGCACCCGTCCCCGCCGTCACCGTGTCGCCGCCGTTGCCCAGCAGGTAGTGGTTGCCCATGACCGGCAGCAGCGCGGCCCCATCCTCGGACGGCTTGGCCACGTCCTGAAGGTCGGCACCTCCGGTGCCATTGAACGTCCAGATCCGGCCCAGGAACAGCGCCTCGACCGCCGAATTCGCCCCCGCCCTGTCGCGCAGCACTGCCGGGCGGAACACATCGGCCGTCAGAGCAAGACCCGACACGTCAACCACCTGCACCGCCCCCTGCAGCGCCGTGATCGCGTCGATTGTGCCGCTGGCCAACACGGTATGGCCACCAATCACCGCAGTGCTGAACCCGGTGCCGGTCATCGTGAAGACCAGCCCGCTGGCAGTATCGGTCAGCGTCAACGACGTTGCCGATGATGCCGAGATCACGGCGTCCTCCAGCAGGCCAAGGTCGGAAAAGACGTCGGAAATCGACGGGCTTCCGGGCAGCAGGTTCATGATGGCCATATGTGGTCCCTCAATGCCAAGGGCGGGAAATCCCCGCGGGAATGGCAGCCCGGCTGGCCGCCCGATGACATCAGGCGCGCCGCAGCGCCGGTGCGGATGCTAGCACAGGTTGCCGCAACTGCGTCAAACCCCGTTGCGCGGCACCCGCTATGCCAGCACGTCCCCCGCCCCCAGCGGCGCATCGCCCTGCACCGCGATCACCCGGTCGCCCGTGCCATTGCCGTCAGTGTCCAGCACGATGCGGCCCGTCAGGGCCGACCACCGCGCCTGCGTCTCACCCACCACAAAGGCCCCCTCACCCCGCCAGACCACCCCCAGCCCGGTCAGGTCGACCACGTCCGCGCCTGTTTCGAAATCGGTGATCGTGTCGGGCGCGTCGGCCTTGGTCAGGTCGTCCACGTCGGCAAACCGGAATACATCCGCACCCGTACCCCCAGTCAGCGTATCTGTGCCCGCCCCGCCCGACAGGGTGTCGGATGTCAGTCCGCCGTCCAGCAGGTCATTCCCGTCGCCGCCGTCCAGAACATCGACCGAACCGCCGCCGTACAGCTGGTCGTCACCCGCATCGCCCGCCATCGTGTCAGCGCCGGAACCGCCGTACACCGAATCGTTCCCCTCGCCGCCCGCCAGCAGGTCGTCGCCGGTGCCACCGTCCACCACATCGTTGCCCGTTCCGCCGTAGGCCGCGTCGTGGTCGAAACTGCCGTCCAGCCGGTCGTCGCCATCACCGCCGTACAGCGTGTCGCCGCCATAGAGACCCGAACAGCTGTCGTCGCCTTTGCCGCCGAACAGGATGTCGTCGTCAAAAAGCCCCTCCAGCACGTCGTCGCCACCCGCCCCGTAGATGCGGTCGTCGCCATAGCTGCCGTCGATATGGTCGTCCCCGCCGTTGCCCTTCAGCCGCTCGTCGCCCCGTCCGCCCTCGATCGTGTCACGCCCCCTGCCGCCCGACACGCGCGAGCCTGGCCCGAAAGCGCCAACATCGATGGCCAACCGGTCATTGCCGTCACCCCCGTGGATATTGCTGCTGGCGCCGCCATAGATCGTGTCATTCCCGATGCCACCCAGATAGGTGCTGCCCCCGCCACCGTAGATCACGTCATCCCCGGCGCCACCGTCGATGAAGTTCGCCCCGCCACGGCCCAGCACCAAATCGTCGCCAGCGCCCGCGTTGACGGTATCGCCTGAATCTCCCAGGTACAGATTATCGCTGCCATCGGTCTGCACCGTCACGCCGTCGTCCGACACGAAAGCCGCCAGCAGCCCCGGGCCAACCCCAAGGCCGCTGAACGTCCACGAGGCGCCGCTCATCCAGGCCTCCAGCGCACCGCTGGTGGTGCTGCCCCATTCCTGTTGCAGCCAGCCGCCCAGAACCGCGCCGTCCAGATTGACCTTTTCGATCCTGGCAATCTCGACGCCACCGTCGCCCAGCAACGTGATGGACTTGACCGTTCCCCCCGACACATAGCTGCGCCCCTCCGCCGTTCCGGTGGTCAGCCCGTCGCCGCGCAGTTCAAAGCCCAATGCCCCCGCGGTGGACATCATGATGGAACGGTCCGAGGCGCTGGCGATGGTGGCATCGGCCAGCGCGTTCAAACCCCGCAATACGGCAGTGAAATCATTCGGGGCGGAACCGGTGATGGTCATCGTTGGCATCGGCAATCTCCTGTCGGGGCTTATGCTGCGGGACAATGTCTGGTTGCATCAATACATGGCCCAACCCGGCCGATTCCGGCAAGACGTTCGGCGCGCCCGTCACCCGAGCGGGCCTCTTCGGCAGACTCTGCTCCTACAGGATCAAGTCCGTCGCCGCATCGAACGCAGCACCCACCCCGGTCAGCTCCACCTCGCGGTCCACATTGCCGTCGCCGTTGCGGTCGATCTGCAGCAGCGAACCGGTGGCGTCCCAGCGAACCTGCCCCGCCGAGGTGAAGGCGCCGGTGATGAAGGTCAGCCCCAACGCCGCCATGTCGACGCGGTCATATCCCGCCTGAAAGCCCACGACCACATCGCGCAGCGCCCCGGTGCCCAGGTCGCCAAAGCCTTCAAAGACATAGACATCCGCACCGGTGTACCCCTCCATCACGTCGCGCCCGGCGCCGCCGATCAGCATGTCGGCGCCGGTGTCGCCATACAGCGTGTCGTTGCCTGCGTCGCCGCGCAGCGTGTCGCGCCCGCTGCCGCCCAGAACGCGGTCGTCATCGGTGCCGCCAAACACCAGGTCGTTGCCCGACCCGCCGTTCACCGTATCCTGGCCCGCTTCGCCCAGAACGCTGTCGTGCCCCGATCCGCCCGTGGCAGAGTCGTTGCCTTCGCCACCCGACACCGTGTCGGCATCCGCGCCGCCGTCCAGCACATCCAGCCCCGTGCCGCCGGTCAGCGTGTCTTCGCCCTCATCGCCCGCCAGCGTGTCGTCGCCCTCGCCGCCGTCAACCGTGTCGCGGCCCTCGCCGCCACTGGCCTCGTCGGCACCGTTCGCGCCGATCACCGTGTCGTCGCCCTCGCCGGCAAAGACCAGGTCGTTGCCAGTGCCGCCCTCCAGCAGGTCTTCGCCTTCGTTGCCGTCAAGGATGTTGTCCCCGGCGCCGCCATAGGACGTGTCGTTGCCCTCGCCGCCAAAGATGAAATCGTTGCCGTCGCCGCCATTCAGCAGGTCGTTGCCCGCTTCGCCCGTCAGGTCGTCGTCGCCCGCGTTGCCCGTCAACGTGTCGCTACCGGTGCCTCCGTCCAGAGTTTCCCCCAGAATGCCCCCGGTCAACCGGTCATTGCCCGCATCGCCCCGGATCCAGCCGCCCCCATCCCCGGTGAACAGCTGGTCATTGCCGTTGCCGCCAAAGGCCTCACCCCCGGCACTCAGCCGCAGGATATCGTTCCCGTCGCCGCCGTTCAGCGTGCTGCCTGCGATGCCCGCGAAAAGCGTGTCGTTTCCGGCGTCACCATGGGCCATGCCGCCGTTCTGCATCGTCAGGCTGTCATTGCCCTCGCCGCCATACATCGTGTCCGGCCCGCCATTTTGCCCGGCTTCGTCAAACAGCACGTCCCGGCCATTGCCGCCGTACAGAAGGTCGTTTTGCGCGCCGCCGCCGATCAGGTCATTGCCGTCGTTGCCGCTCAGCGTGTCACTGCCGGACCCGCCGTTGATGGTGTCATTGCCAGAGCCTGCGCTGATACGGTCACTTGGAAAGGAAAGCGCATAGGTCGCGCCCTGCGTCAGCTGCAGCGACTGGCCTTCGACGCTGTTTGCGCCCAGATGGTTGGCCGGAAAGATCGACCCGCGGACTTCCCAGACCATGTTGCGGAACAGGTCTTCCATGGCCGTGTCGCGGATGCCTTCGAAATCGTCGCGCATCGCGTTGCGCAAGGTGTTGGTGTTCAGCGACAGGCCCGAAACCGAGCCCATCGGCCGCCCGCCCTGTTCGGCAAAGCTGATACCGGTGATGCTGCCGCCGCTGGGGTACACCCGGCCGCCGATGGTGGTGGTGGACAGGCCGGTTCCCGTCAGCGTGACCACGGTGGTGCCCACCGTGATCTGGAACGACGTGGCCGTCGGCGCGCCTAGAAACCCTGTTTCCAGCGTGGCCAGCGTCTGCAGGACGGCATCGACGCTGAAGGTCGAAAGACCGCTCAAATTCAGTGTGGGCATGGAAACACCTTTGCAAACCGCGCCGCTGCGTACGCATTTCAGGAACCGGGTGCAGGTCCGTTACTGCGCGGGGCCGTTTCGGCAACGCCCCCGCGGCCGCCACAACACCGTCAGGCCAGCCAGGCCGCACACCCCGCGGCCGCCACTCTGGCTGGCGGCCGACAGACCGGCCAACGCAATTTGCCTGCCGCGCTACAGGATCAGGTCTGACGCCGCGTCAAAGGCTGCGCCGACCCCGGTCAGTTCCACCTGCAGGTCCACGCGGTTGTCGCCGTTCAGGTCGATCTGCAGCCGCGAACTGCCTGCATCCCAGCGGATCTGCCGCGCCGCGGTAAAGGCGCCCTCCACGAAGGTCAGCCCTAGCCCGGCAAAGCTGACCTGATCGGCGTCCGTCAGGAAATCGGTGACGACGTCGGCCTTCTTGCCAAGGTCGGACAGCGTGGCGAACAGGAACACATCCGCCCCCGTCCCCCCCGTCATGGTGTCGCGCCCGGTGCCGCCGACCAGCGTGTCGGCGCCGCTGTCGCCGTTCAGGATATCGGCCGCGCCCCCCCCGACAAGACTGTCCCTGCCGCTGCCCCCGGCCAGGTTGTCGTCGCCGCTCCCGCCGTCCAGCGTGTCATTGCCCGTGCCGCCGATCAGCGCGTCCAACCCGTCACCGCCCAGCACCATGTCATGCCCGGCATCGCCGCTCAGGTTGTCATTCTCGGTCCCGCCGAACAGCGCGTCACTGTCGTTGCCGCCCCGCATCGTGTCATTCCCCGCCTCGCCGGTCAGGCTGTCGCTGCCGTCGTCGCCCAGCACACTGTCGGCCCCGGTGCCTGCTGTGACCGTGTCATTGCCCTCGCCGCCGATGATCGTGTCGCCCAAACCGCCGGCGGTGATCAGGTCATCGCCCTCGCCGCCGTCCAGACTGTCAATGCCGTCAAAGCCGCGCAGGGTGTCGTTGCCCTCGCCGCCGAACAGATCGTCGCCCGAGGTGTCTGCGTTGCCGCCGTCCAGACTGTCGTTGCCCTCGCCGCCGAACAGCGTGTCGTCGTTCCTTCCGCCGAACAGCGCGTCGTCGCCGGTGCCACCGTCCAGAGCGTCCACATCCGCGCCGCCGAACAGCGTGTCGTCCTGCGCCCCGCCAAACAGGCTGTCGTTGAACACGCTGCCGGTCAGCACGTCATTGCCACCGTCGCCGTGCAACACGCCGGTGTCAGCGCTGATCAGCGAGATCGTGTCGCCCCCCGCGCCGCCAAAGACGGTGCCCCGGAAGGTGGTGATCGTGTCCGCCCCGTCGCCGCCGAAAACCTGGTCGGTGCCGTCGTTGCTGTTGATCGCGTCATTGCCAGCCCCGCCGAACAGCGTGTCGTCGGAACTGCTGCCCTGCAGCACATCCTCGCCCTCATCGCCGTGCATGGTCAGGCCTTCACCAGCGAACGAACCATCCAGCGAATCGTTGCCGATGCCGCCAAAGACCGTGTCGCCGACCCCCGCC
>CAZLIC010000057.1:0-28118 GCA_964559535.1 uncultured Rhodobacterales bacterium | reverse complement strand
CTATGTGAACGATGCCGGGCGGCGGATGGATTTCGTGCCCGATGCGGACCGCTAGGCCCGCCCGGAGCTAGCGCCGAGCGTCGTGGTCCGGGTCGGCGCCGGGCACCGGGTCATACCCCTGCCCGCCCCAGGGGTGGCAGCGGCATATGCGGTGCGCCGCCAGCCAGCCGCCGCGCAGCGCGCCGTGGCGTTCCAGCGCCTCCATCGCATAGGCCGAGCAGGTGGGCTGGAAGCGGCAGCCGTGGCCGACCCAGGGCGACAGAAGCAGACGATAGGCACGCACCGGCAGCGAGATCACCCAGGCGGCCGGGGTCACTTGCGGCCCCCGTGAACCGACCGCAGCGCGGCGGCCAGATCGTCCAGCAGCAGGGCGAAGTCGCGCGTGGCGGTGGCGTCCGGCCTTCCGACCAGCACATAGTCCCAGCCGGGCCGGGCGGCGGCGGGCAGCACCTGCCGGGCTATCTCGCGCAGACGCCGCTTGGCGCGGTTGCGGGCCACGGCATTGCCCAGCTTCTTGGAACAGGTAAAGCCCACACGGACGGTGGCGCTGGCATCGCCGCGGTTGCGCGCCTGCAGCAGAAACCCCGCCGCCCCCTGCCGCCGCGCCTGCGCCGCGCGCAGGAAATCGGCACGCTTCTTCAGTGTTTCCAGCAAACACACGGAAACCGCCGGGGGCGCGGTGTCACCTGCAGCCTCCGGCGGTGTCATGATGCGATCCATGGGGTTGGCCCCGGAAGGGCCCGGCAGTTATGCCGACAGAACCTTCCGGCCCCGCGCGCGGCGGCGCGCCAGAACCAGCTGGCCGCCCTTGGTGGCCATGCGGGAGCGAAAGCCGTGGCGGCGCTTGCGCACAAGCTTGGACGGTTGGTAGGTGCGCTTCATCGCGGTTTCTCCACAGTTCCAGGCGGCGCAAACCCGGGGATTCGAGCGCCGCAATTCCGAAGCCCGGCCTATAGGCGGGGCTTCGGACCAAGTCAACGGCGCGCATGCGGTTTCGGTGCCACCGCAGATCTGCGCCGCGGGCCGCACGCCAACGCAGTTGACACCACGTCACGGGGGGTAACGCCGCGCCGGGCTTCGCGTATGGTAGCCCAGGAAACGCGGGGAATGCCGTGACACGTCGGATACCTTTTCTGGTGATGCTGGTGGTGGCGGCCGTGGGCGCCGTTGCGCTGCGCGACCGGCTGTCGTTCGAGGCGCTGGCGCAGCACCGGGAAACGCTGCTGGCATTCCGCGATGCGCACTACACCGCGGCGCTGGTGGTGTTCACCGCGGCCTATGCTGCGCTTGTGGCGTTTTCGCTGCCGGGGGCCCTGCTGGCCACGCTGACGGGCGGCTTCCTGTTCGGGCTGTTTCCGGGGGTGGCCTGCAACGTTCTGGGCGCCACGGCAGGGGCGGTGGCGGTGTTTCTGGCGGCGCGGGCGGGCTTCGGGGCCGATGTGGCGGCGCGGATCGAAGCCGGGGGCGGCGCGGGCGCGCGGCTGATGGCGGGGCTGCGCGCCAATGAATGGTCGGTGTTGTTGCTGATGCGGCTGGTACCTGCGGTGCCGTTCTTCCTGGCCAACCTGATTCCCGCCTTTGTCGGTGTGCGGGCCGACCGGTTTGCCATCACCACCTTCTTCGGCATCATCCCCGGGGCGCTGGTGTTCACGTCCATCGGATCGGGGTTGTCGAAGGTGTTCGCGGAAGGCGGCAAACCCGACCTGTCGCTGTTCTTTGCGCCCCATGTGATGGGGCCGATCCTGGGGCTGGCGGCGCTGTCGGCGTTGCCCATCGTGCTGAAGGCGATACGGACATGATCGAGACCGACATCTGTGTGATCGGCGCCGGGTCGGGCGGGTTGTCGGTGGCGGCGGGTGCCGTGCAGATGGGCGCCCGCGTGGTGCTGATCGAGGCGCACGCGATGGGCGGCGATTGCCTGAACACCGGCTGCGTTCCGTCAAAGGCGCTGATCGCCGCGGCCAAGCATGCCCATGCGATGACCGCGGGCGGGCCGTTCGGCGTGGCCCCGGCGGTACCGGTGGTGGACTACGTCGCGGCGCAGGACCATGTGGCGCGGGTGATTGCCGCCATCGCACCCTTCGACAGCGAGGAACGCTTCACCCGCCTTGGTGTACGCGTGATCCGCGCCTTCGCCCGTTTCACCGCGCCCGACCGGGTGGAAGCCGGGGGCGAGGTCGTCCGCGCGCGCCGCTTTGTCATTGCCACGGGCAGCCGTGCCTTCATCCCGCCGATCCCGGGGCTGGACACCCTGCCCTATCTGACCAACGAGACGATCTTTGCCCTGCGCGAACGCCCCGAACACCTGGTTGTCATCGGCGGCGGCCCCATCGGGATGGAAATGGCGCAGGCCCACGTCAGGCTGGGGTGCCGGGTGACGGTGGTGGAAGGCGCACAGGCACTGGGGCGCGAGGATCCGGACCTGGCCAAGGTAGTGCTGGACCGCCTGCGCGCCGAGGGCGTGGAGATTGTCGAGGGTCAGGCCGTGACGCAGGCCGAGGCGCCCGCGACGGTGGTGCTGGCCGACGGGCGACGGATCGGGGGGTCGCATCTGCTGGTGGCCGTGGGGCGCAAGGCGATGGTTGAGGGGATGGGGCTTGAGGCCGCGAATGTGGCCTTCACGCCCAAGGGCGTGACGGTGGACGCGCGGCTGCGGTCGGTGACCAACCGGCGGGTCTTTGCCGTGGGCGATGTGGCGGGCGGGCTGCAGTTCACGCATGTGGCGGGCTATCAGGCGGGCGTGGTCATCCGGCAGGCGCTGTTTGCCCTGCCCGCACGCCAGCGCACCGACCATATCCCCCGCGCCACCTACACCGACCCCGAAATCGCCCAGGTCGGCCTGACCGAGGCCGAGGCGCAGGCAAAGCACGGGCCGCGGCTGACCGTGGTGCGCTGGCCCTTCCACGAGAATGACCGCGCGCTGGCCGAAGGCCGCCCCGAGGGGTTGGTGAAGGTAATGGTGGTGGCGGGCCGCCCGGTGGGCGCGGGCATCGCGGGGGCACAGGCGGGCGAGCTGATCGCGCCCTGGGCGCTGGCGATTTCCGCGGGGCTGAAGATGTCGGCCATTGCGGGCGCCGTGCTGCCCTACCCGACGCTGGCCGAGGCCGGCAAGCGGGCAGCGGGCGCCTACTTCGCCCCCCGGCTGTTCGGCAACCCCTGGGTGAAACGGGTGGTGCAGGCGGTGCAGCGGTGGGTCGCCTAGCCGACAGGGGTGCCGTCCTCAGGGGTTCAGCTTCCCGGCCCAGTCCAGAATCGCCGCCACCACCGGTTCCGTCTGTGCGGGCGAAAGGATGCGCCCCGCAATCACATGCGACCACGGATCGTCCTGCGGCGAAAGCGTCGGCTGGAAGGTCGCGGCGGGCGCGCCCCAGCCCGCGGCAATCGCCGCGGTGGTCGCGGCGTCCACCACCTTGTCGGCGTCGGTATAGATGAACAGCGCAGGCACCAGCGCATTGCCCGGGTCGTTTCCCCGCGCGGCCCGCATCAGCGCACCCATCGGGTACAGGGCGGACGTGGGGTAGGCGGTGGTCCACCAGCGGCCATGCTCGGCGTTCTGCGGTTCAAAGCTGCGCTCGGCCCCGGCCACCGCATCGCCCCAGCTTTCGATCCACGGGGCGTCCAGCAGAAACTGCGCAGACGGATTGGCCAGCCGGAAGTTCGGCGACACCAGCACCATGCCCGCCACGCCCTCGGCGCGGCCTGCGTCGGTGGCCGCCAGCATGGCCAGCGTGCCCCCTGTCGAGGTGGCAATCACCAGCACCCGGCTGCCAATGCGCCGCCCGATGGCCAGCGCCTCGTCCAGGTCCAGCACCCAGTCCTCGGGCACGGCGGTGGCCATGGCCGCGCCGCTGCGCCCGTGACCCGCCAGCCGGGTGAAGAACAGGTTCGCCCCCAGCGCCTTGGCCACATCGTCCGGAACCGGGCGGATTTCCTCTGACGTGGCCGAGAAGCCGTGGATGTACACCACCGCCCAGTCCGTTCGCGTGCCTTCCGCTCCGGCCCAGACGATGCGCTTCTCCGCCCCCGGCGTGATGTCATCGAACACCGCTTCCCGGCTTGCCAGCCAGGCGGGAAGGTCCTCGCCCAGGGCCGAGGGGTCAAAACGCGGCGTCCGGTCAACCCCGGTGCGCGGCACCAGGAACCACAGTGCCGCCAGCACCAGCCCCGTGACCACAATTGCCGACATCAGCCAGCGGAACACGCGCATCATGGCCTACTCCAGTTCTTCCAGGGTCCGCGCCAGCAGCGCCAGACAGTCGGGTGACGAAAACCGGTGGTCAGCGCCCTTCACCAGCGTCAGCCGGATGTCCGGCCCCTGCGCATGGGCGAACAGCGTCAGCGCGACCGAAGGCGACACATCGCGGTCATCCTCGCCCTGCAGCAGGCGCACCGGAAAGGGCAGGGGCAGGCGGCGGGTCAGGACCAGCCGGTCTTCGCCATCTTCCACCAGCTTGCGGGTAAACACATAGGGCTCGGAGGCATAGGCCGAAGGACGCTCCAGCCGCCCGCTGTCGCGCATCGCCGCGCGCTCCGCCTCGGTCATCCCCGCCCACAGCCGTTCGGTGAAATCGGGCGCTGCGGCAATGCCCACCAGCCCCGCCACCGGCAGCCCCCCGTTTCGCGCCAAAAGCAGCGCAATCCACCCGCCCATCGAGGAACCGACCAGAACCTGCGGCCCCTCGGTGCAGGCGGCAATCACGGCCGACGCATCCTCGGCCCAGTCGCCGATGCAGCCATCTTCGAAGGCGCCGCCCGATTGCCCGTGCCCCGAGTAGTCCAACCGCAGGAACGCACGGCCGCGGGCCTTTGCCCAATCTTCCAGAAACACCGCCTTCGTGCCGGTCATGTCCGACCGGAAGCCGCCCAGAAACACCACGCCCGGCCCGGTTCCGGGTGTCTGGCAATAGGCGATTCTCCGTCCCTGCGGCGTGACCAGATGCGGCATCATGCGTCCTCGGCCGCGTCGTCCGGCCCATTTTCCGGCCCGATGCTTTGCGCCAGAACCCGGCTGATCGCCGTCAGCGGCAGTCCGCACTCGGCCTGCCAGCCGGAAAACGCCGCCTGCACCGCCGCCATCGCCCTGCGTGAGGTCGGCGGGCCGTCCACCACGCCCTCGGCCACCAGCCGCGCCACCACGTCGCGCGAAAGGATCCAGCCTTCCTTCCCCATGAACCGCAGCATGTAGGGCCCTGTGGACCCGCCCAGGCGGCTGCCCTCTTTGGCCAGCCAGTCGCACAGCCCCGCGAAATCCGACGAAGGCCAGTCACCCACCTTGCGCCCGAAGTCGCCCACCCGCCGGATGAAGGCGGCATTCTCGCGGATCGCCGCGATCTTCGGCCCGCTGCGGATCACGCGGATGTCCGAGACAAGGGCATCGAACCAGCCGTCATCCATCATCGACACGCGCCCCACGTCAAAGCCGTAAAACGCGTCCTCGATGCCGGGCCATTTGGCGTCCACCACCTTCCAGCTGATCCCGGCCTGAAAGATGCCCCGCGCCATGGTCGCCAGCCAGCGGTCACCGGGAATGGCGGCCAGTTCATCGGCCGTCTTCACGGCGGGAAACCCGGCCAGCACGTTGTCTGCACCGGCCTTCCGGGACGCGGCAATCGCCAGAATCTCGTCGAAGCTTCGCATTCCCTTCCTCCGCATGGTCTGCAAGGTTTACAGATCATAGCCCACGTTACAACGGCCCGACCGTTGCAATCGCGCTTGACGCCACGCCCGCGCCGCGCCACCAAGCGCTACCCGCAACCGGGCGCATCTGTAGGCGCCGAACCGACGAGGATCAGGCCATGGCCGATATCTCCCTGACTTTCCCCGATGGCGCCAGCCGCAGCTTCCCCGCAGGCACCACGCCCGCGCAGGTGGCGGCCAGCATTTCGCCCGGACTGGCGAAGAAGGCCATCAGCGCCCGCGTGAACGGCGCGCATTTCGACCTGCAATGGCCGATTGACGCGGATGCCACCATCGCCATCCACACCATGGCCGACGACGGCCCTGCGCTGGAACTCATCCGTCACGATCTGGCGCATGTGATGGCGCGCGCCGTGCAGGAAATCTGGCAGGACGTGAAGGTCACCATCGGCCCGGTCACGGAAAAGGGCTGGTTCTACGACTTCGACCGCCCCGAGCCCTTCACCCCCGAAGACCTGGGCGCCATCGAGGCGCGGATGAAGGCGATCATCGCCGCACGAGACCCGGTGCGCACCGAGGTCTGGGACCGCGCCCGTGCCATTGCGCATTACGAAGCCGCGGGCGAGCCCTACAAGGTGGAACTGATCGGTCGCATCCCCGAGGATCAGCAAATCCGCATGTACTGGCACGGCCCCTGGCAGGACCTGTGCCGCGGCCCGCACTTCCAGCACACCGGGCAGCTTCCCGCCGACGCCTTCCGCCTGATGGGCGTGTCGGGCGCGTACTGGTTCGGCGACACCTCCCGGCCCCAGCTGCAGCGCATCACCGCCGTCGCCTTCAAGAACCGCGACGACCTGAAGGCGCATCTGACCATGCTGGAAGAGGCCGCCAAACGCGACCACCGCAAGCTTGGCCGCGAGATGGGCCTGTTCCACATGCAGGAAGAGGCGCCGGGACAGGTGTTCTGGCACCCCAACGGCTGGACGATCTACACCACGCTGCAAGACTACATGCGCCGCCGCCAGCGCGCCGACGGCTATGTCGAGGTGAACACCCCGCAGGTGGTGAACCGCAAGCTGTGGGAGGCCAGCGGCCACTGGGAAAACTACCGCGAGAACATGTTCATCGTCGAGGTGGACGAAGAGGGCGCGCGCGAAAAGGTGGTCAACGCGCTGAAGCCGATGAACTGCCCCTGCCACGTGCAGATCTTCAACGTGGGCATCAAATCCTACCGCGATCTGCCGCTGCGCATGGCCGAATTCGGCTCGTGCAACCGCTATGAACCCAGCGGCGCGCTGCATGGCATCATGCGGGTGCGCGGCTTTACCCAGGATGACGCGCATATCTTTTGCACACTGGACCAGGTGGAAGCGGAATCGAAGAAGTTCATCGAATTCCTGTCGCGCATCTACGCCGAACTCGGCTTCGACACATGGCGCATCAAACTCAGCACCCGCCCCGAAAAACGCGTCGGTTCGGACGAGATCTGGGACCGGATGGAAGCGGCACTTGCCAATGCCACCACAGCGGCGGGCTATACCTATGAGCTGTTCCCCGGCGAAGGCGCCTTCTACGCGCCCAAGCTGGAATTCGTGCTGACCGACGCCATCGGCCGCGACTGGCAATGCGGCACGCTGCAACTGGACCCCAACCTGCCCGATCGGCTGGATGCCAGCTACATCGGCGAGGATGGCGCCAAGCACCGCCCGTTCATGCTGCACCGCGCCTGCCTGGGCTCGTTCGAGCGCTTCATCGGCATCCTGATCGAGAACAGCGCGGGCAAGCTGCCGTTCTGGCTGGCGCCGCGGCAAGTGGTGGTGGCCTCCATCGTGTCGGACGCGGACGACTATGTACATCAGGTGGCGGCGGCGCTGACCGCCCGCGGCGTCCGGGCCGAGGCGGACACGCGCAACGAGAAGATCAACTACAAGGTGCGCGAGCATTCCGTGGGCAAGGTGCCGGTGATTCTCGCCATCGGAATGCAGGAAGTGGCCGCGCGCACTGTTTCAATCCGCCGCCTGGGGGAGACCCGGGTTGAAACATTGCCGCTGGAGACGGCTGCCGACCTTCTGGCGTCCGAGGCGACGCCGCCCGATCTGCGCTGACCCCGGCCCCCGCAGATGCCCGGAAATCCCGGCACTTGCCAGGCGCGGCGCGGGCCTGCAAAAGGTTACATCCGGCGCGCAGCTGTCAGGAAAACGTATTGTGAGGACCGTAGCCCGAACAATGGGTTATACCTTACCTATCCCCAGACGAACTGCGGGACTGCAAGGGAGATCCCAGATGACCGACACCATGAAGACGATGGCGCTGGCCGGTGCGATGGCGGCCGCGATGGCGGCAATGACCGCGGCCCCGGCGATGGCGGCCGAAAAGGAAAAGTGCTTCGGCGTTTCGCTGGCCGGCAAGAACGACTGCGCCGCCGGCCCCGGCACCACCTGCGCCGGCACCTCGAAGGTCGACTACCAGGGCAATGCCTGGACGCTGGTGGCCAAGGGCACCTGCACCACGATGGAACTGCCCGACGGTCGCACCGGCAGCCTCGAGGCGCTGGACCGCGACCTGCCCACGGGCTGACGCACGCCGTTCCCTCCGCCCGCGAAATCGGCGGGCGGAGGTGACACCAAGCCAAATGGACACCGGCCGATGTTCGACACCCAGCTTCCCGGCCTGCCCGCCGCGCCCGGCGTGGGCTACAAGCCGCAGCATTTTGCGGCCATCCTGGACAATCCCGGCGCTGTGCGCTGGCTGGAAATCCACGCCGAGAACTACATGGGCGACGGTGGCCGCCCGCTGGCGCAGCTGCGCCACCTGGCCGAACGCTTTCCCGTCTCGGTACATGGCGTGGGCCTGTCCATCGGCGGCGAAGGTCCGCTGGACCTTGATCACCTTGCCCGGCTGCGCCACCTGTGCGGCTGGCTGAACCCCGCCAGCTTCTCCGAGCATCTTGCCTGGTCCACCCATGACGGGGCCTACTTCAACGACCTGCTGCCGCTGCCTTACACCAGCGCCACGCTGGCCCGCGTCGCCGACCACATCGCGCAGGTGCAAGATGCGCTGGGCCGTCGGATGCTGCTGGAAAACCCGTCCACCTATCTTTCCTTCGCCGAATCAGACTGGGACGAGGTGGAATTCCTGGCCGAAATCGCCCGCCGCACTGGCTGCGGCCTGCTGCTGGACGTCAACAACGTGCACGTCTCGGCCACCAACCAGCAGACCGACGCCAACGCCATCATCGACCGGTTCCCGCTGCACCTGGTGGGCGAAATCCATCTGGGCGGCCACGATGCCGACACCGACGACCAAGGCGCGCCCCTGCTGATCGACAGCCACAGCCGCGAAGTGGCAGACCCGGTGTGGGTCCTTTACGCCCGCACGGTGGCCCGCGGCGGCATGAAGCCCACGCTGATCGAATGGGACAACGACGTGCCCGACTGGCCCGCGCTGCAGGCCGAGGCCGCGCGCGCCGCCGATCTGGCTCGGGCCATGGCATGACCGCCTTTGCCGCCGCCCTGCTGAACCCCGACCTGCCGGTTCCCCCCGGCCTGACCGACCCTGCCGGCCGCCCCGCCCCCCGCCGCTTTGCCGTCTACCGCAACAACGTGGCGGTGGGCCTGCGGACGGCGCTGGAAGAGGGCTTCCCCGTCACCCGCGCCATTGTCGGCGAGGAATTCTTTGCAGCCATGGCGCAGCTGTTCCTGCGGGCCCACCCGCCCGTCTCGCCCCGCCTGTGGCAGTATGGTGCCGACCTGCCCGCCTTTCTGGCGGCCTTCCCCCCCGCCACACACCTGCCATACCTGCCCGATGTCGCGCGGCTGGAACTGGCCATCCGCCACAGCTACCACGCGGCCGATGCCGCGCCCGTTGCGGCCGCCGCGCTGGCCCTGCCGCCCGAACGCCTGCTGTCGGCGCGCGTCACGCTTGCACCGTCCTTGCGCATCGTCCGGTCCGACTGGCCGCTCTACGCGATCTGGCAGTTCCACCACGGCGGCCCGCAGCCGCAGGCAGGCGCGCAGGACGTGGCGGTGTTCCGCCCCGGATTCGACCCCGTCCCCGTTGCCTTGCCCAAAGGCGCCGCCACTTTCCTGACGGCTCTCACCCAGGGCTGCACCGTCGCGCAGGCCATCGACGCCGCACCGCCCGACCACCCGCTTCCGGAAACCCTGACGCTTCTTGTCACCCATGGCGCGATTGTCGCCCTGCAAGAGTCACCCTGATGATTCCCCTTCTCCGCACCCTCGACACGGCCGGCGAAAGGCTTGCGCCGCTGGCGCCCGGCCTCTTGCCGCTGCTGGCCCGGCTGACCTTTGCCGCGGTTCTGCTGCCGTATTTCTGGGCTTCGGCCGTAACCAAGCTGGGGCCGGGCGTGGGCGGCCTGTTCTTCCCCTCGGACGGCGCCTATGCCCAGATCTTTCCCAAAGCGCTGGAGGCCGCGGGATACGACTCGGGGCAGCTTGGGCTGTTCCACTGGGCCGTGGCACTGGCCGGTACCTGGGCCGAGTTCCTGCTGCCTCTGCTTCTGCTTGTCGGCTTCCTGACCCGCCCCGCCGCACTGGGCATGATCGGCTTCATCGTGGCGCAGTCGCTGACCGACATCTGGGGCCACGGCGCCGACGCCGCCACCATTGGCGCCTGGTTTGACCGTGATTCCGCCGCGCTGATCCTGGACCAGCGAACCCTGTGGGGGATGCTGCTTTTCGTGCCGCTGATCCTGGGCCCCGGGTGGCTTTCCGCGGACCGCGCCCTGCGCGCGCCACAGACGGCTTGATTTTTCAGGGCCGTCTGGCAGGATTGCACCTACGAAGACGGCCTTTCTGACCAATTCCTGACTGCAAGGGCAGCCAGACTGAACGGAAGACATGGCAGCCTCGGCCCGGCGCAATCGGGCGCACGGGAGGACAGGACAGGGAGAAAGCGATGCCCACCGGCACCGTGAAGTGGTTCAATTCGACGAAGGGCTATGGCTTCATCGCCCCCGATGATGGCGGCAAGGATGTGTTCGTCCACATCTCGGCTGTCGAGCGTGCGGGTCTCAAGGGCCTGAACGACAACCAGAAGGTTGGCTTCGAACTGCAGTCGGGCCGCGACGGCCGTGCGTCGGCCTCAGACCTTCGCCTGTTGTAGGACCTTCGCCTGTTGTAGGGCCACCGTCAGGCGGTCAGCGCCGCCTGCACTGCAGTGTCCCATCCCAGGTACCAGCGCCCCTCGTGGTTGATCACCGGGCGTTTCATCACGGTCGGCTGCGCAGCAATCTGCGCCTCGGTATCCGATTCCCTCAGGAAATCGGAAAAGCTGCGGTAAGTGGTCGACTGTCGGTTCACCGCCCTGTCGCCGAATTCCCCCACGATTTCGGCAATCTCGTCGGCCGACATCGGATCCTTGCGCACATCGCGGAAGGTCACGCTGTGGCCCGCACGCTCCAGCGCCTTCAGCGCGGTCTTGCAGGTGTCGCAAGTCGAAAGCCCGTACAGGATCATCGCCGCCTCCCTTTGCGTGGTGCCGCAATAGCCGGGCCGCACTGCCGGGGCAACCGGCAGTGCGGCCCGCGCAAAGGTCAGGTTTCCTCGACGAACACCTCTTCGCGCTTCTTGCGCACCGAGGGCAGCAACACCACCACCAGCACCGCCACCGTCAGCGCCAGGATCACCGCGCTGATCGGCCGGGTGACGAACACGGTCGGGTCGCCGCGCCCCAGGATCATCGCGCGGCGCAGGTTTTCCTCCAGCATCGGACCCAGCACGAAGCCCAAGAGCAACGGCGCCGGTTCGCAGCGCAGCTTCAGCAGCAGGTATCCCATCAGGCCGAATCCCGCGACGGTGAACAGGTCGTAGACGTTGGACCGCACCGAATAGACGCCGATGGCGCAGAACGCCATGATGATGGGGAACAGCACCTGATACGGCACCTGCAGCAGCTTCACCCACATGCCGATCAGCGGCAGGTTCAGGATCACCAGCAGCAGGTTGCCGATCCACATGCTGGCGATGATGCCCCAGAACAGCGCGGGTTGTTCGGCGGCCACGTTGGGCCCCGGCACGATGCCCTGAATGATCATGGCGCCCACCATCAGCGCCATCACCGGGTTGGCCGGAATGCCCAGCGTCAGAAGCGGAATGAAACTGGTCTGCGCCGCCGCGTTGTTGGCCGATTCCGGCCCCGCCACCCCGGCGATGGCGCCCTTGCCAAACTCCTCGGGCCGGTCCGAAAGGCGCTTCTCCATCGTGTAGCTGGCAAACGAGGCCAAAATCGCCCCGCCCCCCGGCAACACACCCAGCGCCGAGCCCAGCACCGTGCCGCGCACCACCGGTGCCGCCATCTGGCGCAACTCGTCCCGAGAGGGGAACAGGCCCGACAGCTTGGTCGCCAGGATGGTACGGTCGCTTTCGCCTTCCAGGTTGCGCAGGATTTCGGCAATGCCGAACAGCCCCACCGCCAGCGCCACGAAATTCAACCCGTCGGCAAACTCGGGCAGGCCCAGCGTGAAGCGCGGCGTGCCCGAAATCACGTCCGACCCCACCAGCCCCAGCAGCAGGCCCAGCACCACCATCGCCAGCGCCTTCAGGATGGATCCGTGCGCCAGCGCGATGGAACAGACCAGTCCCATCACCATCAGGCTGAAATACTCCGCCGCTCCGAACTTCAGCGCGATCACCGTCAGCGGCGGGGCGAACAGCGCCACCAGCAGCGTCGAGAAGGTGCCCGCCACGAAAGACCCGATGGCGGCCGTGGCCAGTGCCGTGCCCGCCCGCCCCTGCCGCGCCATCTGGTAGCCGTCAATCGCCGTGACCGCCGATGAACTCTCTCCGGGCATGTTGATCAGGATGGCGGTGGTCGATCCGCCGTACTGCGCGCCATAGTAGATGCCCGCCAGCATGATCAGCGCCGTCACCGGTTCCAGTTGGAACGTGATGGGCAAGAGCATGGCGATGGTGGCCGTGGCGCCGATTCCCGGCAGCACGCCGATCAGCGTGCCCAGGATCACGCCGATCAGGCAGAAGAAGATGTTGACCGGCGCGCCCGCCGTCACGAAACCCAGCGCGAGGTTGGAAAGGAAATCCATCGTTCAGCCCCCCACGGCCGGATCGAACCACGCGCCCAGCAGGCGGAACGGCAGCCCCAGCCCCTGCACGAACACCAGCGCGGAAAACACCGTCACCCCGGCCGCCAGCGCCACCGCGTGCAGCGGCTTCATCTTCGACGTGGCAAAGCAGGCGATCAGCGTGGTGAAGAAGATCGCCGGAACAAACCCCAGCCCCTTCACCGTCAGGCCAAAGAAAATCGGCGCAGGCAGGATGAACAGCAATCCGCGCAGGGCAAAGTCGCCCACCGGCGCGCCCGCCGTCCGCAACCCGGCCACCAGCACGCCCAGCCCCAGAACGATCAGCAGGACGGACAGCACGGCGGGAAAGTACCCCGGCCCCATCTTCAGCGTCGTGCCCATCTCAAGGCCCATCGACTGCGCCCCGAACCACAGCCCGAAGGCCACAAAGATCACACCCGCGGCCACTTCGGCCGGGTCAAACGAATGGCGGTCCATGGAGTCCCCCCGTGCAAATGAAGTACGCCCCGGCGGTGTCGCCGGGGCGTGCAGGAAGGTCAGTCGGCGAAGACGCCCGCGGTTTCGATCACCGGCTTCCAGCGGGCGATCTCGGCCTCAAGCTTGGCCTGCAGCGCCGCACCCGTCGCCTGATCGGCCGCCACCGGCGCGGTGCCCAGTTCGCCCATCTTGGCGGCGATCCCCGGGTCGGCCAGCGCCACCTGCAGCGCCGCCGTCAGCTTTTCCACTGCCTCGGCCGGGGTGCCCTTCGGCGCATAGATGCCGTGCCAGATGCCCACTTCCAGCCCCGGCAGGCCCAGTTCGGCCACCGTCTGCACATCGGGCAGCACGTCCAGCTTCGCGGGCGAGGTCACGGCATAGGCCTTGATCGTGCCGCCCTGGATCTGCTCGGTGGTGTTGGTGGTCTGGTCGCACATGATGTCAACCTGGCCGCCCAGAAGGTCGGTCATCGCCGGCCCCGTGCCCTTGTAGGGCACGGTCACAATCGGCGCATCCAGCGCCTGCATGAACAGCATCCCGCACAGGTGCGACGCCGCCCCCACCCCGGCATTCGCCATGGTGATCTTGTCGGCATTGGCCTTGACGTATTCGATGAAGGCGGCACCGTCGGCCGGTTCAAAGTCTTTGCGCGCCACGATGGTCATCGGCACTTCCGTGACAAGGCCCACGTATTCAAAGGCTTCCAGCGGCTTGTAGGCCAGGCTGCGGTACAGCGTGGCGCTGGTTGCCATGCCGATGTGGTGCAACAGGATGGTGTAGCCATCGGGCGCCGCCGCCGCGACCTGGCCCGCACCCAGGGTGCCGCCCGCGCCGCCGACGTTTTCCACAATCACCTGCTGGCCCAGGCTGGCCGACATCTTCTCGGCAATCAGGCGGCCCACGGTGTCGGTCGGGCCACCGGCGGCAAACGGCACCACCATGGTGATCGACCGGTCCGGATAGCCTTCGGCAAAGGCGGCCGTGGTGGCAAGCATTGCAGCGGCCGCAAGGCCCGCAAATCTAATGGACATGGCGTCCTCCCTGTACGTTGAACCCGCCCGGCCCCTCCTCGGGCGGGCGGCTGGGGCCAGAAGCCTTCGGAACGACACGCCTCTCAAGCGCCGTGTGAAGGCTTCCGTACGAAAATGCACCTGCCGCAGCGCGGCATGGGTGGAACCCGTAACATCGGCGTGACAGCGGTGGGTGGATTTCCACCCATCCTAGTCCTCGCTGCCCTCGCCATCCACAATCAGGCGGCGGTCCAGCCCGTGCTTCTGCATCTTCTCGTACAGCGTCTTGCGCGACACGCCGAGCGATTCGTAGACCCGCCGCAGATGCCCGCCATGCGCCGCAATGGCCCCGGCGATCACCGACCGCTCGAAGGCCGCCACCCTGTCGGGCAGCCGCGCCGCCACCGCGGGCGCCGCCCCCCAGTCCAGCCCCAGCACCCAGCGGTCGGCCACGTTGCGCAACTCGCGCACGTTGCCGGGCCAGTCGCGCGCGGCCAGTTCTGCCAGCAACTCTGGCTCGGGCGTGCGGTCGGGCGCGCTGTGCCGCGCCGCCGCCTCGCGCACCAGCTGCAGGAACAACAGCGGAATGTCCTCGCGCCGCGCCGCCAGCGGCGGCACCCGCAGCACCGCCACGTTCAGCCGCCAGTACAGATCCTCGCGGAACCGCCCTTGCGCCACGCCCTGCGCCAGATCGGTCTTCGAGGTGGCAATGAACCGCACGTCCAGCGGAATGCTCTCGTTCGACCCCAGCCGCACGATCACCCGCTCTTGCAGCACGCGCAAAAGCTTGGCCTGCACATCGCCGGGCATCTGCCCGATCTCGTCCAGCAGCACCGTGCCGCCCCGCGCATGCTCGAACCGCCCGTACCGTGGCCGCAGCGCGCCCGCAAACGCCCCTGCTTCATGCCCGAACAGCTCGCTCTCGATCAGCGTGGAGGGCAATGCGGCACAGTTCACCGCCACGAACGGCCGGGCGGCACGCGGCGACAGGTCATGCATCACCCGCGCCACCACTTCCTTGCCCGCCCCGACAGGCCCCACCACCAGCGCATCCGCCTCGCTCGCACCAATGGCGCGCAGCCGGTAGCGCAGGTCGATCATCGCGGCACTGCGCCCCGGCATCCGCGCCTCCAGATCGTCGCGCTGCCCAGCCACGGCTCGCAGCCGCCGGTTGTCCAGCACCAGCTGCCGGTGATCCAGCGCGCGCCGCACCACCGCCGCCAGCGCCTGCGTGGCAAAGGGCTTCTCGATGAAATCCCACGCCCCCCGCCGCATCGCCTCGACCGCAAGGCTGACTTCGGCATGGCCGGTGATCAGGATCACCGGCAGGTCGGCGTCGATGTCGCGCAGCCGTTGCAGCAGCGTCATGCCGTCCATCCCCGGCATGCGGATGTCCGACAGCACCACCCCGTTCAGCCCCGGCCCGGCATGGTCCAGCGCCTCCTCCGCACTGGCCAGCGCCGTCACGGCAAACCCAGCCAGGTCCAGCGCCTGCTCGGTCGACCGGCGCATCTGGTCGTCATCCTCAACCAAAAGCACCCGCCCCGCCGTCACAGGCTGCTCCCCCTGTCCCTCATCTTTGCGCAAATACCCCGGGGGCCCGGGGGCAGAGCCCCCGGCGCTCTCGGCAGGACTGCCGCCGCGGCTCCGCTCATTCCGCCGCCGCCTGCACCGCCGCCGCGGCCTCCAGATCCAGCGTGAACACCGCGCCGCCCTCCGGATGATCGGCCACCCGCAATTCCCCCCCGAAGTCCTTCATGATGTTGTAGGAAATCGACAGCCCCAGGCCCAGCCCCGAGCCCACGCGCTTGGTGGTGAAGAACGGGTCGAAAATGCGGTCGGCAATCGCCGCGGGAACCCCCGGCCCGGTGTCGCGCACCGACAGAAACACCCGCCCGCCACCCGCCTCCGCGGACACCTCGATCCGCCGGTCGGCCCGGTCCTGCACGGCATCCGCGGCGTTCGTCAGCACATTGGCCAGCACCTGCTGCAGCCGCACCGGCCCCGCCCGCACCATCAGACCATCGGCCACCGCCACCGCCACCGCCACCCCGGCCAGCCGCGGCGCCACTGTCGCCAGCGCCTCGTCCACCGCGGGGCGCAGGGCAATGTCCTTCAGCGGTGATTCCGGCTTGCGCGCCACGTTCCGCAGGTGGCGGGCGATCGCCGCCATCCGGTCGATCAGCGCCACGATCTGGCCCACGTTCTCTTTCGCCCGCGCGCCGTCACCCCGGTCGATCAGCACGCCCGCACTGTCGGCATAGTTGCGCGCGGCGGCCAAAGGCTGGTTGATCTCGTGGCTCAGTGCCGCCGACATGGTGCCCAGCGCCGCCAACTTGCCCGCCTGCACCAGATCGGCCTGCGTGCGCCGCAGCGCCTCTTCGGTGACCACACGCTCGGCCACCTCGGCCTCCAGCCGCACATTCACCCGGGCAAGGTCCGCCGTCCGTTCCGCCACCCGCCGCTCAAGCTCGGCCTTGGCCTGCGCCCGCCGCGCGCCGCGCTGCACCGCCACCGCCGTCGCGCCCATTCCCAGCAGCACCGCCAGCACGCCCGCCACGGCGGCCAGCCGCGCCTGCGCCCGCATCGGCGCGGTGTCCAGCAGCACCTGCACGGTCCAGCCCGCCAGCGGCATCAACCGCCGCGCGCCCACATATTCGCCCGCCGCCGGGTCGCCCGCCGCCACCCGCACCACCGGCTGCCCGGCGACAACGGTTGCCGACAACGGCAGTTCGCCCACCGGCATCTCGGCATAGCGCCGCGCCGCGGCACTGCGCGCCACAAGGTCACGGTCGCGCGGTTCGGTCGCCCGGAACAGCCAGCGCGGATCGCTGGACAGAAACACGATCCCCTCGGGATCGGTCACCAGAATCCGGGCCTCCTGCCGCCGCCAGTCGGCCTCGATCTCGTCCAGCCCCACGGCCACGGCCACCACGCCCTTCACCGTGCCCCCCGCAGCCCGCACAGGCGCGGCAAAATGGTACACACGCGCCCCCGCCGCGGTCACGATGCCGTAGAAACGCCCCCGCTCTCCCTCCATTGCCCTGGAAAAATGCGGAAAAGCCGCCACGTTCCGCCCCACCTGGCTGTCGCGCCGGTCATGGGAACTGGCGGCCAGCACCGTGCCGTCCGGCGCCACGGCATAGACCGCGGCGTCGATCTGCGCCGCCTTGCGTGCCAGCCAGACGTTTAGCGCCTGCACGGCCGCCGGATCGCCGGGTGCATCGGCCAGCCGCACCACCTGCGCCTGTTCGGCCAGCAAGGCGGGCACGGCCTCAAAGCGGCGCAGGTGCCCGTCCAGGGCCCGCAGCGTCAGGGCCAGTGTCGCCTCGGCCCGCACCCGCCCTTCGGTCAGGTCGGCCCGCAGCGCCAGCGCATGCACCGCCAGGGCTGTCGCCCCCGCCACGGCCAGTACCGCCACCAGCACCGGCAGGCGTCGGGTCATGCCGTTGGCTCCGCTGCCAGGTCCATGCGTCCCCCCGCACCCGCTGCCCGATCCTAGCCCGCGCCCTTCCGTCGCGAAAGCACGAACCCTACCGGTCCACTCATAGGGCATTCCTTTCCAAATGGTGAATCCGCGCGCGTAACCTGTTGAATTTCCTACACTGGCGCGCCGTCCCAGCGTGGGACACGCACTGTCCCACGGGGCATGTCGCCAAAAGGGGCATCCCGCAGGACATTTCCCCCGCGCGCGACCTGCGCTAGGAACGCCCCGCCATGACCGAAACCCTGCCCGCCACGCCCGAAGGCATCGCCCGCGCTGCCGCCCTTTTGCGGGGCGGCGATCTGGTCGCGTTCCCCACCGAAACGGTCTACGGCCTGGGCGCCGATGCGCACAACGCCGCGGCGGTGGCAGCGGTGTTCGCGGCCAAGGGCAGGCCCGCCCACAACCCGCTGATCGTGCATGTGGCCGACCAGGCCACGGCCGAAACGCTGGCGGTGTTCGACCCCGACGCACGGCGGCTTGCGGCAAGGTTCTGGCCCGGCCCGCTGACCCTTGTGCTGCCGCGGCACCCCGGCGCCGACCTGCCCCCTGCCGTCACCGCCGGGGGCCCGAAGGTGGCGCTGCGCCTGCCCGCCCACCCGGTGGCGCAGGCCCTGCTGCGCGCCTTCGGCGGCCCGCTGGTCGGCCCCTCGGCCAACCCCTCGGGCCGCGTGTCGCCGACCCGCGCCGCGCATGTGACCGACGGTCTGGCCGGGCGCATTGCCGCGGTGCTGGATGGCGGGGATTGCACGGTCGGCATCGAGTCCACGATCCTTGCCACCGGCGACGGCCCGGTGCGCCTGCTGCGCCCCGGCGGCATCGCGGCCGAGACGATCGAGGCGCTGACAGGCCCGCTTGCCACCGGCGGCACCGATCCGGCAAAGCCGCTCGCACCCGGGCAATTCGCCAGCCACTACGCCCCCGCCGCCCGCGTGCGGCTGAACGCCGCCTCGCCACGCCCCGGCGAAACCCACATCGGTTTCGGCACCCCCGGACCCTTCACCCTGTCGGCCACGGCAGACCTTGCCGAAGCCGCCGCGCGCCTGTTCCACGTCTTGCGACAGGCCGATGCCGCCACGCCGCCGCACGGAACCATCGCCGTCGCGCCGGTCCCCGACACCGGCCTTGGCGCCGCGATCAACGACCGCCTGCGCCGCGCCGCCGCCCCGCGGTAACCGCGGCACCCTTCCGCAAGCCCGCCCGGTATGCCATTCTGCCCGAAGGGGGAACACCATGACCGACCTTGTCCTGACCACCTATGACTGGGTGCCGAATTCGCCCCGCGGCCATGTCCGCGACCTGCGTGTGCGCTGGGCGCTGGAAGAGGCGGGCCTGCCTTACCGCATTGCCACCGTGCCCATCACTGACAAGACGGCCGAGCATCTGCGGCACCAGCCCTTCGGTCAGGTGCCCTGGCTGACCGATGGCGACCTGTCGATCTTTGAAAGCGGGGCAATCCTTCTGCACCTGGGTGGCAAGAGCGCCGCCCTGATGCCAACCGACGCACAGGGGCGCTCGACGGTCACCGAATGGGTCTTTGCCGCGTTGAACTCGGTCGAGATGCCGGTACTGCCCTGGACGTTCTTCAACTTCCGCAAGGACGATTTCGCCTCGCCGGGCGGCAAGTGGCTGGCCGATTTCCTGACGGCACGGCTGGACCGGCTGGAACCCGTGGTGGCCGGGCGCGACTGGCTGGCGGGGGCATTCTCTGTGGCCGACATCGCGATGGCCGACGTACTGCGCCCGCTGCAGCGGTTTGGCGGCCTGGCGGCGCACCCGGCCTGCCACGCCTATGTGGCCCGCGCCACGGCCCGACCGGCCTTCCAGAAGGCCCTGGCCGACCAGATGGCGCATTTCGCCGCCGCCGACGCGGCCCGTTCGGCGTAGGCCCGCCGCCGCCGCAGCGGCTACACCCCCATGTTGTCGATCAGCCGAACGCCGCCAACGGTGGCCGCAGCCAGCAGCCGCACAGGGCCGCTGCCCACCGGCCCCAAAGAGGCGGCATCGCGGAAGGCAAGATAGTCGACGCTGTCAAATCCGGCCGACACCAGCACGGCGCGCGCCTCGGCCAGCGCCCGGTCAGGGTTGCTGCCCGACCGCAGCGCCGCAATGGCGCCCTGCATCGCGCGGGGCAGGGCAGCCGCCCGGGTGCGGGCGGCGGGCGACAGGCGGGCATTGCGCGACGACATGGCAAGGCCGTCATCCGCGCGCACGGTGGGGCAACCCACCACCGTGACAGGCAGGTTCAGGTCTGCGGTCATGCGCCGCACCACAGCCAGTTGCTGCCAGTCCTTCTCGCCGAAATAGGCACGGTCGGCCTGCGCCATGCCGAAAAGTTTGGCCACCACCGTGGCCACCCCCGCAAAATGGCCGGGGCGATGCGCGCCCTCCAGCGGCACCGAAACGCCGGTGACAGTGACGGTGGTGGCAAACCCGTCAGGATAGACCTCGTCCGGCGAAGGCGCAAAGATCACGTCCACGCCGACGGGGGCCAGAAGGGCGGCATCAGCCGCTTCGGTGCGGGGGTACCTTGCCAGATCGGCGGGGTTGTTGAACTGGGTGGGGTTCACGAAGATCGTGACGATCACGCGCGGGCAATCCGCCCGCGCGGCGCGCACCAGCGACAGGTGGCCATCGTGCAGCGCGCCCATGGTGGGCACCACCCCCACGGTCTGGCCCGCCGCCTTCCATGCCGCGACCTGCATCCGCAGGTCGGCCACAGTCCGCAAGATCACGGTGCCGACCCTTTGGGTGCCTGGTCGGCAAAGCCGTGCTCGGGGCCGGGAAAGCTGCCGGCGCGAACCTCGGCGGCAAAGGCGGCAATCGCCGCATCAGCGGCATCGGCAAGTTCGGCGTAGCGTTTCACGAATTTGGGCCGGAAGGCCGTGAACATGCCCAGCATGTCATCCACCACCAGCACCTGCCCGTCGCACTGCGGGCCCGCGCCGATGCCGATGGTGGGGATCGTCAACCGCTGCGTGATCCGCCCGGCAAGGCCCACCGGCACCTTCTCCAGCACCACGGAAAAGGCGCCCGCTGCTTCGACGGCCAGCGCATCGGCCATCACCGCCTCGGCCTCGGCGCCGCGGCCCACCACCTTGTAGCCGCCAAGCGTGTTCACCGCCTGCGGCGTCAGGCCCACATGCGCCATCACCGGCACGCCACGCGCGGTCAGGAAGGCAATGGTGGGCGCCATGGTGCGGCCGCCTTCCAGCTTGACCGCCGGGGCCCCGGTCTCGGACATCAGCCGGGCCGCGTTGCGGTAGGCCTGTTCGGGGGATTCCTCGTAGCTGCCGAAGGGCATGTCGATCACCGGCATGGCCTTTGCCGTGCCGCGCACCACGGCGCGGCCATGCAGCACCATCATTTCCATCGTCACGCCAAGGGTCGAGGGCAGGCCGTGCAGCACCATGCCGACCGAATCACCCACCAGCGCGATGTCGCAATGCGCATCGACCAGCCGGGCCACAGGCGTGGTGTAGGCCGTCAGCACGACAAGCGGCGCGGTGCCCTTGCGGGCGCGGATGTCGGGCGGCAGGACGGGGCGGACGGGGGCGGTGGCGCTCATCTCTCCCTCGCGCAGGCGTGCGATGTGTTGCCGCCATACCGCGCCCGGGATGCCCGCACAACCTGCCTTGCCGCGGGCCTTGACCGGCGCGGACAGCCCACCCCCTATGGGAATGTGTTCGCACTGGGGGGTGCAAGTGGATTTGTTGCAGCGCGTGGCGCGCGAGGGCATCGCGGCCGAGGTCACGAAGCCGGACCCGGAGAAGGTGGTGGACGGCGACCCGGTTCACCGCACGTGGAACGTCGAGGACCGGGACGGCATCTGGTGCGGGGTCTGGCAATCGACGCCGGGTGCCTGGCGGGTGGCCTATTCCGAGTGGGAATACGTACACATCCTGGCCGGCTATTCGGTGCTGTCAGGCGAGGACGGAACTGAAATCACCCTGCGCGCGGGCGACGCCTGGATCATCCGGCCGGGGTTCCGCGGTGTGTGGCGGGTGATCGAATCGACGCTGAAGGAATATGTGATCCGGGCCTGAGCGGTGCTGCGGGCAGCGGCAGGCCGTGCGAGGGGCGGTCGGTGCCCAGCCGCGGGTGCAGCCGCGCGGCAATGACCCAGGCCGCGGCCATGCCTGCCGCGCAGGCCGCAAAGACGCCCGGCACCGGCGCCACCAGCAGCACCAGCCAGGCGGCCCCCGGCGTGAGGATGCCCGAAACGTCGCGGAAGCTGGAATAGACGGCCGCCATCTCGGTGCGTTCCGAAGGCTTGACCGCCATCAGAAACGGCAGTCCGCCCACCACATCCAGCGTCACCAGGAAGAACGAAGCCGCCGCCATGGCCAGCACGGCGAGCCACGGAACGGGCGCCAGCAGGGCCGAGGCGGCGAACAGCAGGGCGCAGGCCCCGAAGGACGCGCGCACCGCGCGGCGCACCGTCATGACCCGTGCGTGCGCGGCGATCCACGGAGTGATGAACAGCAGCGCGTTGGACAGCGACAAGGCGATGCCGCCCACTTTGTCGCCCAGGCCAGATTCCACGCAGTAGATGGGCAGGTACACCACATAGACCCACCAGCCGCAGGACCGGATCACGGCAAACAGCCAGCCCGCCACCAGCCGCCCCTGCCGGAAAAAGCGGCCAAGATAGGCCAGCGGGTTCGGTGCCGGGCCGCGGGCCCGGGCAATCTGCTTGCCGTTGCCAAGCCGCAGCGTCCAGAAAGTGGCCAGCAGCATCAGCGCGAAGACCCCCGACAGCGCGAAAGGCAGCACCGGCCCGATGTCGCGCAGCCAGACGCCCAGCATCGGGCCGATGGCCCAGGGCGCCGCGGCAAACAGCATCTGCACCGACTGCGACCGGCCCAGATCTTCGCGCGAGACATAGTCGAGCACGTAGGCGTTCAGGCAGACAAAGATGGTGACGCTGGCGCAGGCGTTCACCAGAAGTGCGGCCGCCACGCCCCACACCGTGCCGGTGGCGGCCAGCGCCAGGCCCACAAGATAGAACAGGCAGCCCAGCGTGTACATCCAGCGGCGCGGGATGATGCGCGTCAGCCCGGGCACGCAGATGCCCCAGACCAGCCCGGCGATGCCCGCCGCAAAGTAGATGCTGCTGGTGGATTCGGCCGAACCTGTGGCGGCATAGACGGTCAGCGGCATGGCCGAGATCAGCGTGCCGCGCACCGCGGCCTCAAGCCCCGCCAGCAGGGCGAAATGCGCGATCTTCGGCGTTCCCGTGTGGCGCAGGGACAGGGGGATGTAGCGCAGTGCCATGGGGTCCTCTGGCCTAGATCTTGCGGCACAGGGCAGGTCCGGGCTGGCCGGGGCGCGACATGTGGCGTCGCGGATCGGACTATTTCATGCGCAGCGCCAGCCGCACGCGGGCTTCGGGAAGGCGGGGTTCATGGTTGCCGTGGGGCAGGGCGCGCAGCAGGAAATGCGCGGTCAGCACCAGCCCGTCTGCAATGTCGGCAGTGGTGGCCGCGACCGGACCGACCAGGGCTGCGGGCAGCGGCAGAAGGCGCGGCGCCCAGTCGCCTGCCGCCCCCCGCGTCACGGCGCGGCCGGTGCGCGGGCTGACATAGGCCAGGTCTTCGGTCGCGCCTGTCACCGCGCAGGCCGACAGGTTCAACCCGAAGCCCAGATCGTCAAGCAGGCCCAGTTCCCAGCGCAGATAGGCCAATTGCCAGCCCGGGTCATCGGCGTCCAGAAGGTCCAGCAGGGCCACGGTCGCCGGCCACAGGGCCGGATGCGGCGCGCGTTCCGGCAGGACGGCGCACAGCAGGGCGCAGACGGACCCCAGCGCCGCCAGCCGCCCCGCATCGGACAGAAGCGCCACCCGCGGGCGCAGGGGTTCCAGCGTGAAGGCGCCCAGGTGGTCATCCAGCCGCGCGCGCCACGCCGCGGTGACCTGCGTGCCGGGCTGCAAGACAGGCGCCATCCGGCGGCCCGAGCCTCCTCTGACCACACCCGCGTGCCGACCATGTGCCGCGGTAAAGACCTCGGCCACCGCCGACGTCTCGCCAAAGGGCCGGGCCACCAGCACCACGCCTTCATCGCGCCATTCCATGGCCCGAGTATCGGTCGCGGCGCAGGCACCGTCCAGCCCGCGCCAGAGCGTGCAGGGCTTCGGACGGCTGATTGCGGGGACACAAAGCAGGCCGCCGAAGCCCGGCAGACGATCCTGTTCAGCGTTCCGTCAGAATGCGCGGTGGCGGCTTGACGTGGGTCAACGACGTGCCCACGTCACCTGTCGATGGTGTTCTTGCCGTGTCACGAACCTTCCGACCATTCCGCTGACTTCCGAAAGGACAGGACCATGCCGGACCGCATCGCCTATCTGCCGATCGACACCTACCCCGAACCCGTATCCGACGCGGCGATCCTTGCCACAGTCAGCGTTGCCGGTTCTCTCGGGTTCGCGCTGCATGTTGCCACCTTTGCCGTCGACGTTCCGCCTGTGGCTTCGCCGCTGGGCGGGTACATCATCAACATCGAGGGCATGGCGCGTGCGGCGGAAGAGCGCAGCCTGGCCGACTGCACCCGCCTGAAGGGACTGGTGGAAGGGGCGGCCTTGCCCGGCGCCGCCGTGGCGGTGAACAGCCAGACCGAAGGAATGGGCGCCGTGCCGGATGCTGCCGTCACCGAGGCCCGCTATTTCGACCTGGCTTTCGTGCCGTGGTCGCCCAAAAGCCTGGCGGCCCGCGAGATGGCACAGGCCCTGGTCTTCGGGGCAGGCGTTCCGGTGATGCTTGTCCCCGAAGACGCGCGGCGCGAGACCGTTTCGCACATTGCGGTCGCCTGGGACGAAAGCCGCGCGGCGGCGCGCGCGTTGGGCGATGCGCTGCGTCTTCTCCCGGACGGGGGCCGGGTTTCCGTTCTGACCGTGAACGACGAGAAAGAGCTTGGCCGTTCAGGCATTTCGCAGACGCTGGCCGTTTCGCTGCGGCGGCGCGGGTACGAAGCCTTTGCCGTTGACCTGACGCTTGAGGGTCGCACGGTCGCCGCAGCACTTCAGGGGGCCGCGCTTGCCCGGGGGGCGCAGTTGCTTGTCATGGGGGGATTCGGGCATTCCCGACTGCGCGATTTCATCCTGGGCGGCGCAACGAAGGGTGTGCTGGCTGACCTGCGGATGCCGGTGCTGCTGTCGCACTGACAGGCAGGAGGGGCCGCCCGCGATGTGCGGACGGCCATGGTCCGGAATGCAAGGGGCCCGCCGCACGGGGGGCGCGCGGCGGGCCGTCGGTCAGCAGGGTGTTGGCCCCTCAGATGCTGCCGGCCGACATCTCGCGGGCGATGTGGTCGGCCTGACGGATGGCCAGGGCCACGATGGTCAGCGTGGGGTTTTCAGCCGCCCCGGTGGTGAACTGGCTGCCATCCGACACGAACAGGTTCTTGATGTCGTGCGTCTGGCCCCACTTGTTCACCACGCCATCCTCGGGCTTTTCCGACATCCGGTTGGTGCCCAGGTTGTGCGTGCTGGGATAGGGCGGGGTCGGGAAGGCCCGCGTCGCGCCCACCGCCTCGTAGATCGCGATCCCCTGCTTGTAGGCATGGTTGCGCATGGCGACATCGTTCGGATGGTCGTCGAAGTGCACGTTCGCCACCGGCAGCCCGAACTGGTCCTTCGTTTCGGACAGGGTCACGCCGTTCCCGGACTGCGGCATGTCCTCGCCCACGATCCACATGCCCGCCATGTTTTCATAGCTGTCCAGCGCGGATGTGAACGAACGGCCCCAGCCGCCGGGGTTCAGGAAGGCCGCCATGAACGGCAGTCCCAGCGCCAGCGTTTCCAGTTCGTACCCTCCGACAAACCCGCGGCTGGGGTCATGCCGAGATTCGTCCTGCACGATGCCCGCCATGGTGGTGCCGCGCCACATGCGCACCGGCTTGTCGAACACCGCATAGACCGACCCGGTCATGTGACGCATGTAGTTGCGGCCCACCTGCCCGGACGAGTTCGCCAACCCGTCGGGGAACATCGACGAGGCCGAGTTCAAGAGCAGGCGCGGGCTTTCGAACGAATTGCCCGCCACGCACACGATGCGGGCCTTCTGCATCTGCAGGTTGCCGTCCTTGTCGAAGTACTCGACCCCGGTCACGCGGCCAGCGTCGTCATGCAGGATGCGCGCCACATGGCTGCGCTCGCGCACTTCCATGTTGCCGGTGGCCTCGCCCTGTTCGATGTCGGTGTAGGCGGCCGACCACTTGGCGCCCCACTTGCAGCCCTGGAAGCAGAACCCGGTCTGCTGGCACATCGTGCGGTCACCATCCTGGGACGAACTGATGGCCATGCGCCCGGTGTGGACTTCCTTGTAGCCCAGCGCCTTGGCGCCCTTTTCGAACACCAGGTAGTTGTTGTTGCCGGGCAGGCCGGGGCGGTTTCCGGTGCGGGTGACGCCCAGCTTGTCCTCGGCCTTGTCGTACCACGGCGCCATCTCGGCCCCGTCGATGGGCCAGTCCAGCAGCGTTGCCCCCTCGACCTTGCCGTAGTTGGTCAGCGCCTTCCACTCATGGTCCTGGAACCGCAGCGATGCGCCGGCCCAGTGCGTGGTGGTGCCGCCCACGGCCTTTACAATCCAGGCGGGCAGACCGCTGAAATCCTTGGCCACGCGCCAGCTGCCGCTGGTGGTGCGCGCGTCCAGCCAGGCCAGCTGCACGAAGCTGTCCCATTCGTCGTTCACATAATCCTGGGGCAGATAGCGCCCGCCGGCCTCCAGCGTGACGACCTTCACGCCCTTCTGCGCCAGTTCGTTCGACAGCACCCCGCCGCCCGCGCCCGAACCGATGACAACAACGACCGAGTCGTCGTTCAGATCAAACTTCGCAACCATGTCCGCGACCCTCCCTTACAGCCAGTCGATGTCGTTGAAGCCACGCTCGATGTAGCCACCCTGCGAGAAGCTCTCGCCCTGATAGCCGAACAGCGGCCAGACCTCTTTCTGGTTGTAGAGGCCGGTCACCAGGCCCGACCGCACGGTCTGGAAGAACGGCGTCTTTTCCACCGCCATCAGGACCTTGACGCGGTCCTCTTCCCACCCGGCCGCCAGATAGGACGCATGGCCCTGTGCCTGTGCCGCGGCATCCAGCTCGGCGATGCCCGCCGCGACCATCTCTTTCTTGTCTTCGGCGTCATAGCCTTTCACGGCCACGGCGTAGAACTGGTCGGCCACATGGTCATGCGGATAGATGTCGCGTGCCATCTGCAGCAGTGTGGCCATCTGTTCCGGCGTGATCGCCGTCACTTCCATCGCCCAGGCCGCGTCGGGCGCGGCAATGAAGCCGGCCCCCGTCACCGCCAGCGCGCCTGCCGCGGCGGCCCGCGACAGAAGCGCCCGGCGGGTCAGGCCGCGCAGGTCGTGTTTCGTCATGGTATCCTCCCTAGGTGCCTTGTTTCAGGTGCCTTCCTTGCCTGCCGCTGCGCCTCCCCGCGCGGCGGCAGACGGCGCGCGGCTACTGGAACCGCCCGCCGCGTTCGATCACTTCGATCTGGTAGCCGTCGGGGTCGGCGATGAAGAAGAACTTTGCCACCCGCACCCCGTTGTTCTGGAAATCCACCAGCTTGCGCGGGGCCAGCCCGGCCGCGGTCAGACGCGCGTGTTCCGCCTCGGCGTCGGCCACCGTCACCGCGAAGTGGCCGTAGCCGTCGCCCAGGTTGTAGGGTTCGGTGCGACCCTTGTTGACAGTCAGTTCCAGTTCGAACCCGCTTTCGGCGTTCGACAGGTAGATCAGCGTGAAGGTGTCAAAGTCGATGCGGTCCGCGACCCGCAGCCCGAAGGCCGTGTCGTAGAACGCCACCGACCGCGCCGCGTCCAGCACGCGGACCATCGAATGCACTGCCTTGGCCATCGTTCCCCCTCGTCTGATCGACCATGGGGGAAGGCTAGGCCAGTCGGCGACGGCGCGGGTAGTAGATGCCTACTACAGTCGCATTATTCCGGTCACGCTGCCGCGATCTGGTTGCGCCGTGACGGGCGGAGCGGCTGCCCGATCTGTTCGTACTCGCCCAGCGAGATCGTGCAGGCGCAGCGCAGAAGCGACGTGAAGTTCGTCACCTCGCCGTGCTGTTCCAGCACCTCGGCATGCAGCGTCGACAGGAAAGCGGGCGTCGTCATGCCCTGCTTGGCTGCGATGTCGTCAATGATCCGCCAGAACGAGCGCTCCAACCGGATCGACGTGGATTGCCCGTTCAGCCGCAAGCGGCGTGTCACGGATTCGTATCGGCCGGGATCCTGCCCGGCAAAGATTTCGCACATGTTCGGTTCCCCCCGTGGTCAAATGGTTAGGTGGAATCGCCCGCGCGTCAAGCGGACCTTGCGCAATGCAAGAAGGGCCGCCCCGAAGGACGGCCCTGATCGTACGAACAACCGGGCATGCCCCGCCGCTCGTCACGCGATGATCTTCGAGACGACGCCGGCGCCGACGGTGCGGCCGCCTTCGCGGATGG
>CAZLIC010000056.1:0-28268 GCA_964559535.1 uncultured Rhodobacterales bacterium | reverse complement strand
TCCGCCTTGCCGTCGTCATTGGCGATGCGGCCCGCCACGAAGAACCAGTCCGACAGGCGGTTCAGGTACTTCACCGCCTCGGCGTTGATCTCTTCCATGGTGGCCAGTTCCACCACCAGCCTTTCGGCCCGCCGACACACCGTGCGGCACAGGTGCAACTGCGCGGCCAGCGCGCTGCCACCCGGCAGGATGAAGCTGCGCAGCGGCGTCAGCCGGTCATTCATCGCATCGATCTCGGATTCCAGCCGTGCCACCTGCGATTCCACGATGCGCAGGGGCACATATCCCGCCTCGTGGTCGCGGGCCATGTCGGGGCGGCAGAGGTCGGCGCCAAGGTCGAACAGGTCGTTCGAGATGCGCTGCAGCCCCGCGGCCAGTTCGCCGGTGGCGTGCTGGCGGGCCAGCCCGATGGTCGCGTTCGTTTCGTCCACGGTGCCATAGGCGCTGACGCGCAGCGAATGCTTGGCCACCCGTGCGCCATTGCCCAGGCTGGTTTCCCCGGCATCTCCGGTTTTCGTGTAGATCTTCGACAGGACGACCATCAGCCCTCTCCCCCCATGCGGCGCAGGAACACGAACAGAAGGATCAGCGCCACCGCCACAGCCTGCGCGATGATCCGGTACCGCATGATCCGGTTGGCATGCTTGCGGTTGAAATCACCGCCTTTGGCAAAGCCGCCGATGCCGACCATCAGGATTGCCACCACCACAAGGCAGGCGATGGCGACAACAATGAACAGCGGGTCGTTCAGCATGGCAGTCCCCCGGACAGTTCCGGCGGACATAGCGGGGCGGAAGGGAAAAGCGAAGGGTCAGGTAAGATGTTCCGGCAGGCGCCATCCGCGCAGCGCCTCGGCCGCGGGCATCGGCCGCCTGCCGGCGCGCTGCAGTTCGGTGATTTCGACGGCGCCGGTGCCGCAGGCCACCGCAAAGCCGTGCAGAACCTGCCCCGCCGCGCCGCTGCCTTCGGCCAGGCGTGACCGCAAAAGCCGCACCCGTTCGCCCCCCACATCGGCCCAGGCGCCGGGATGCGGCGACAGGCCGCGGATCAGCCGGTCCACCTGCACCGCCGGAAGCAACCAGTCCACCCGCGCCTCGGCCTTGTCGATCTTGGCGGCATAGGTCACGCCCTCCGCAGGCTGCGGGTCGGCGGCAAGCGACGGCAGACGGTCCAGCGCCTGCACGATCATCGCGGCGCCAAGGTCCGACAACCGGTCGTGCAGGTCGCCGGTGGTGTCGGTCGGGCCGATCGGCAGCGCCTGCCGCAGCAGCACCGGCCCGGTGTCCAAGCCCGCCTCCATCTGCATGATGCAGACGCCGGTTTCGGCATCGCCCGCCATCACCGCCCGGTGAATCGGCGCCGCCCCCCGCCAGCGCGGCAGAAGCGAGGCATGGATGTTCAGGCAGCCCAGGCGGGGCGCGTCCAGCACCGGCTGCGGCAGGATCAGCCCGTAGGCCACCACCACCGCGACGTCGGCGCGCAGGTCGGCGAAGGCCGCCTGTTCCGGGGGATCGCGCAGGGTGACGGGGGTGCGCACAGGCAGGCCCATGGCAGCAGCAGCAGCCGCCACCGCCGTGGGGCGTGGCGCCTGTCCACGACCTGCCGGGCGCGGCGGCTGGGAATAGACGCAAGGAATGTCATGCCCCGCCGCGGCCAGCGCACGCAGCGCGGGCACGCTGAACTCGGGCGTTCCCATGAACACAACCCGCATCACCGCCCCTTCCGCGCCTTGTCCAGCAGCATTTTCCGCTTCACCGGACCCAGGTTGTCCCAGAACATGCGACCCTCCAGATGATCGATCTGGTGCTGCACCGAGGTCGCCCAGAGGTCGCGGAACTCGCGTTCCTCTTCCATACCATCGGTATTCAGGAACCGCACCGTCACCCGCGCGGGCCGCTCCAGCCGGGTCGAAACACCGGGCAGGTTGGGGCTCGCCTCGACCCAGGGAAACAACGCGGCCGAGGCCGCCACCACCACCGGATTGGCCAGCCGCACCGCCTGCCCCCGCGCCTCGGAGCAGTCCACCACCGCCAGCCGCAACCCCACCCCGATCTGCGGCGCGGCCAGGCCATAGCCCGGCATCGCCTCCATCGTGTCCACCATGTCGTCCCACAGGGTGCGAATGGAATCGTCCACCGCGGCCACATGCGCCGCCGGGGTGCGCAAAATGGCAGCGGGCCAAGGGATGCAGCGGCGGACCGTCACCTGACTATTCCATGATCCTGCTTGCAGAGCGCCGCTGCTTGCCACCGCGGGTGCGGCGTCATGCCCCCGCCCGCGCCCGTTCGCGCTTCAGCTTCTCCATCCGCCGGGTGATCAGCTGGCGCTTCAGCGGGCCGAGATAGTCGATGAACAGGCGGCCATCCAGATGGTCGATCTCGTGCTGCACGCAGGTGGCCCACAGCCCGGCGAATTCCTCTTCCTGCGCGCTGCCGTCCAGTGCCGTCCAGGCCACCCGCACCGTGGCCGGGCGCCAGATCTCGGCATACTGCTCGGGGATGGACAGGCAGCCTTCTTCATAGGAACTGCGGTCTTCGGACGACCATGTCACCCGCGGGTTGATCAGCACCATCGGGCGCGGCGGCTGGTCAGGGTCCTTGACGCAGTCCATCACCAGAAGCCGTTTTGTCACCCCCACCTGCGGCGCCGCCAGGCCGATGCCCGGCGCGTCGTACATGGTGGCCAGCATGTCTTCGGCCAACTGGCCGATTTCAGGCGTGATCAGCGGAACCGGGTCACACACCCTTTTCAGGCGCGGGTCGGGATGCAGCAGGATGGGGCGCAGGGACATGGCAACGATTTAGGCCATGCCTCAGCGTGGCGCAACAGGCAGCGCGCGGCACGTCAATGCGGGCGATTCCAGCGGGTTGGGGCAGTACGGCGCGTCTTGCCCCTGTCTTCCCCGCGTCTTCCTTCTGTGCTCCCCTGCGCGCGCCTGCAACCGCCGCGGCGCAACACATCCAGCCTTCAGCCACCCACGGCGAATCAGCCCTTGCCACGCCGCTAGCGTCCCCCGCCTGACCCCCGCGCGCGGCCCCGCCCGGCGATCCAGGCCGAAAGCTCGGCCTCGGCACGGTCCAGCGCGCCATAGTTCAGAAGCTTGCGCAGCAGCGCCACGCTGACAGCACGGGCGCGCAGGTTCAGCACCGGGTCGGTGCCATCGGCCAGGTCGGGGCGCAGCACGCCCAGCTTTTCGTAGATCTGGTGCAGCCGGTTCTGCACCGACCGCAGGGAAAGGTTGCGGCGTTCGGCAATGGCGCGGTCGGTCAGGCCCAGCGCCACGTCCAGAAGAATCTCGTATTCGAATTCGGAGAACCCGTTGGCCTGGGCAAAGCTGCGCGCCTGGGTGCCGCGCACCTCGTTGTCGATGACGCACTGATTCTGCACGAAGATGCTGCGCAGCGCCAGCCGCAGGCGTTCCTCGGGGGCCGACTTCAGCACATAGCCATAGGCGGCGCCTGACGGCACGATGCGGCTGATACCGCGCACATAGGCCTCATCCGAGTAGTTGGACCAGAACAGGATGCGGGTCGCGGGTCTTTCGCGCCAGATCGTGCGCGCGGCCTCGATCCCGGTGCGGCCGGCCATCTGCAGGTCCATGACGATATCGGCGCCGTGGTGCCGTCGCGACAGTTCCTCGGCATCGCTGCCGTTTTCGGCCTCGAACACCTGATCGCATTCCGGCAGCGCCGTGCCCACCTGTTCGCGCAGGAACGACATGTGCAGCGCATCATCCTCGACCAGCAGAACCTTCATTCGGCGGCTGTCCTCTCTTGCGGAAGGGCCTGCGGCAGCTGGATCTCCACCTCGGTGCCGGTGCCCGAGGGCCCAGTGTTCAGGCGGAACTGGGCCGAGATCAACCTTGCCCGCGTCATCATGTTGTCGATGCCGCTGCCGGGGCGGGCGTTGCGGCCGGAAAGCCCGCGGCCATCGTCCACCACCGACAGTGCGGCGCTGCCCGACTGTGCCATCAGCCGCACCGCGATGCAGGTGGGCTCGGCGTGCTGAACCGCGTTGTTCACGGCCTCTTGCAGGATGCGGAACAGCGCCACCTGCACCTTCTGGTCCAGCCGGTCGAAGGCGGCGGCGCTGTCATCCGTCAGGCTCCAGCGGATTTGCTGGCCACTGTCGCGGACCGAGCGTTCCAGCTGGTTTTCCACCGCATGGGCAAAGCCGAACAGCTGCAGCACCGAGGGTTTCGCCTGTTCGATGATCTGCCGCAGGTCCTGCATGCAGGCGTGCAGGCCGCGCGTCACCGGGTCCAGCGCGGCAGCAGTCAGCGGGCCGGTCTGTGGCAGGCGCTCCAGCCGCCGAACCAGCCGCGTCAGGTCGGCCAGCGTCTGGTCGTGCAGGTCCATGCCGATGCGCTGGCGTTCGCTTTCCAGCGCCTCGGTCAGCCGCAGGGCACCGATGCGAAGGCCCTCTTCCCGCGCCCGCGCCTCGGCCTCAATGATCTGCGCCTGCTGCGCCTGCCGCACCGAACGCAAGGCAAAGAAGTAGGGCGACAAGAGGTCGGCCACAAACCGGGCATTGCGCAGGTGATCCTCGCCATAGACGCCTGGGCTGGTCATCGAGCAGTTGAGCGCCCCGATGATCTCGCCGTGCACCTTCATGGGCACATGCAGCCGCGACCGCAGGCCATGGTCAAAGATCGGGCGATGGGCAGGGGCGGCGGGGTTGAAGCGGGGGTCGTTGCAGGCGTCGTCGGTCAGGATGTGGTCAACCTCGCCCACCAGCAGGGCCCGCACCGGGCTGTCTTGCACCGGGCCCATGGCCAGTCGGCTCCACCCCGTCTGAAAGCCGCTTTCATAGGCGGTGTGGAACCGGTCATCGGCTTCCAGGATGCAGACATCAAGGTGGTCATGCGGCAGGATCTGCGCCACCTCGGTGGCCACCGCCTGGATCGCCGAGCGGAAATCGAGCTGCCCCGCCAGCAGGCGGGAGATGGCAAAGAACCGGTCGATCAGTTCGCGCGGAACGGTGTCCACTGAGCTTCCCCCTTGGCGGCATGATGCCAGATGCGCGGCGTGCCACCTACAGAGGGACATGCACAAGCCTTGCGGGTTCCCGCAAGCCCGACGCGCGATCCCGCAAAAGGATTGCCGTTCGTGCCCTATGCCTGCGCGGCGTTTCCTTTCATCCTGCCCCGGCTGGAGGAGGAACCCAGCCCCACGTCAACGACAGACCGCCGCACAGGCGGCACCGCTGGCCGCACGCTTTGCTGCAACGTTTCACGGGAGGAACGCATGACGACAAGAATGGTCCTTATGGCCTCGGTGGCCCTGGCCGGACTGGCCGGGGCGGCGCTGGCCGATACCTCGGGCAAGAAGATTGCCCTGTCCAACAACTATGCCGGCAACAGCTGGCGCCAGGCGATGCTGCAAAGCTGGGACAAGGTGACGAAGCAGGCCGTGGCCGATGGCGTGGTCGCTGCGGCTGACGCCTTCACCACGGCAGAAAACCAGGCCACCGAACAGGCCGCGCAGATCCAGAACATGATCCTGCAGGGCTATGACGCCATCGTCATCAACGCCGCCTCGCCCACCGCGCTGAACGGCGCCATCAAAGAGGCCTGCGACGCGGGCATCGTCGTGGTGTCCTTCGACGGCATCGTGGACGAACCCTGCGCATGGCGCGTAGCCGTCGATTTCGAAGGCATGGGCAAAAGCGAGATCGACTATCTGAAGACGGTTCTGCCCGATGGCGGCAACCTGCTGGAAATCCGCGGTCTGGCCGGCGTGTTCGTGGACGACGCCATCTCGGCGGGCATCAACGCGGGCATCGCCGAGAACCCGCAGTTCAAGAACGTGGGCGCGGTGCATGGCGACTGGGCGCAGGACGTGGCGCAGAAGGCTGTCGCGGGCATCCTGCCCTCGCTGCCGGAAATCGCCGCGGTGGTGACGCAGGGCGGTGACGGCTATGGCGCGGCGCAGGCCTTTGCCGCGGCCGGGCGGCCCACGCCCATCATCATCATGGGCAACCGCCAGGACGAGCTGAAGTGGTGGAAGGAACAAAAAGACGCCAACGGCTATGCCACCATGTCGGTGTCCATCGCCCCGGGTGTGTCGACGCTGGCCTTCTGGGTGGCGCAGCAGATCCTGGATGGCAAGGACGTGCCCAAGGACCTGACGGTGCCGTTCCTGCGCATCGATCAGGACACGCTGGAGGCGAACCTGGCCACCACGCCCGAAGGCGGCGTGGCCAACGTCGAGTACAGCCAGGCCGACGCCATTGCGGTGATCGACGGCGCCAAGTGACGGCATCGGGGCGGCCCCTCACGGGTCGCCCCATCCGCCCCCGGTTGATGGCAGCATGACCGAACCCCCACCATCTGTGCTGGAGGTTGCCGACGTCGCCCACCGCTTTGGCGAGGTGACGGCGCTGGACGGCGTTTCGCTGGCCGTGCGGGCGGGTGAATGCATCGGACTGGTGGGGCACAACGGGGCGGGCAAATCCACCATCGTGTCGGTGCTGAACGGCGGGCTGGTGCCGCAGCGGGGCCGCGTGCTGGCGGGCGGGCGGCCGGTTGACGGCTGGAATGTTGCCCGGGCGCGGGCGCTGGGGGTGCGCTGCGTGTTTCAGGAACTGGCGCTGTGCCCGAACCTGACAATCGTCGAAAACGCCCGCGTGGCCCACCGCAACCTTGGCAGTTTCGGCTGGCGCGCCACGGCACGGCAGATCATCCAGACGGCGCTGGACGCGGTGTTTCCCGGCCACGGCATCGACTGCAGCGGCACGGTGGGTGACCTGTCGATCGCGCAGCGCCAGATGGTCGAGATCGCCATGGCCTTCTCTGATGGCGGCGCGGCGCCGCGTCTGGTGATCCTGGACGAGCCGACCTCGTCGCTGGACGCGGGCCTTGCGGCGCAACTGCTGGCGCATGTGCGCCGCTTCGTGGTGGCGGGCGGCGCGGTGATCCTGATCAGTCATATCCTTGGCGAAATCCTGTCCACCGCCGACCGCGTGGTGGTCATGAAGGACGGCCGCATCGTGGCCGAGCGGCCTGCGGCGGAGTTTACCCATGCGGCATTGGTTCAGGCGATGGGCAGCACGGCGCGCGAACTGGCCGGGCGTGGCGCGGCCCGTGCGGGCGACGAGGTGCTGCGGCTTGACCTGCCGCGCGGCCTGCCCTTCCGGGCGCGGAAGGGCGAGGTTGTGGGGCTTGCGGGCCTTGGCGGGCACGGGCAGACGGGGATGCTGCTGTCCCTGTTCGAAACCCATGCCCCGCGCTGGTGGGCACGGGCGGCACCGCGCGTCACCTTCGTGGCGGGCGACCGCCGCCTGAACGGCGTATTCGACCTGTGGAGCATCTTGAAGAACATCACCGTCGCCAGTCTGGGCGACGTGGCCAAGACCGGGCTGCTGCAGCCCGCGGCCGAGGCTGCACGCGGGCAGGCCTGGAAAGACCGCATCGCCATCCGCACGCCCGACCTTGAAAACCCCATCCTGTCGCTGTCGGGCGGCAACCAGCAGAAGGTGCTGTTCGCCCGCGCCCTGTCTACCCGCGCGCCCGTGGTGCTGATGGACGACCCGATGCGCGGCGTGGACATCGGCACCAAGCAGGAGGTCTACCGCATCATCCGCGCCGAGGCCGAAGCCGGGCGCACGTTCGTGTGGTACTCGACCGAGATGGACGAGATGGGCCTGTGCGACCGCGTGTACGTGTTCCGCGAAGGCGCCATCGTGGCCGAACTGGCGGGCGAAGACATCAGCGAAGCGGCGATCCTGCAGGCCTCGTTCCGGGGGGCGGCATGATGGCTATCCCGTCATACAGAACTGAGCATTTCATGTGTGACAAGCAATATCGCGCTCTGAATGCGAGACTGGGCAAATCTCTCTGCGGCCGCAATGATGGTATGGAGCATATTGCTGATCGCCTTTTCGTACTCTTCTTCAGACTGGAAGTTCGCACGGTGATAGTCGTCCACCGTATCCAAGCTTATCTCACACAAGAAATCCTCGTCCGAAAAACGCATCCGCATTGTGGCCCTGCGGTTAAAGCGGTCGATCTTGAACGAGCTTTTCAAATAGGTGACCTTCCTCTTGTTGAAGCGCACGCCAACGCCGAGATCCCCTTCTTCAGGAATGAAGTCGATACCAGCAGCGAACATGCAGTCAGCGATGGATCTAAGGTTGTTCTTCATCGGTTGGCGGGTGTTGGACTCGAAGTCCGCGATCGTGGCACGGGACACGACGGCATTCGTTGCAAGTTGGTCCTGCGTCCAGTTCAGAAGGCTTCGGGCCGCGCGGCATTGGTCGGAAGTGATGGTCACGCTGTATCTCCAAGAAGAGTGATGTCATTCAATTTGAATGACGTTGATTCTTTTGTCAAGCGCGAGTGCAGACGGATATTGATCAGATGTAGTGTAGCCGCATGAGGCTCTCACCCGACTTCCTGCGCCTTCTGGTGCCCATGCTGTCGCTGGCCGCACTGCTGGCGGGCGTCTTCTGGATGCAGCCCCGCGCCATGAGCTACACGGGGCTGAACCTGCTCTTCAACCTGGCGGTGCCCATTGCTCTGGCCACCATGGCGCAGATGCTGATCATGGCGGTGAACGACCTCGACCTGTCGATCGGCGCCTCGGTCAGTTTCGTGGCCTGCGTCACCGGCACCTTCCTGAACGAAGCGCCATTGGTGGGCGTACTGATCCTGTGCGGTGTGGTGGCCACCTATGCGGCACTTGGCGCGGTGATCCACCTGCGCAACCTGCCCGCCATCGTGGTGACGCTGGGGATGAGCTTTGTCTGGGCCGGGCTGGCGGTACTCTTGCTGCCCGCGCCCGGCGGCGCCTCGCCCGGCTGGCTGCGCGCATTGATGACGGTGAAGCCGCCGGTCGCGCCCATGGCCATCTTCGCCTCGGTGGCGATTGCCCTTCTGGGCTGGGTGATCGTGTCGCGCTCGGCCCTTGGGGTGCGCATCCGGGCGGTGGGGGGCAATGCCAAGACGGTGGAACGGGCGGGGACATCGGTCTTGTGGACCAAGGCCGCTGCCTATGCGCTGGCGGGGGTGTTCATCGTGCTGTCGGGCATGGCGCTGGTGGGGCTGGCGACCAGCGCCGATGCCAACATCGCCCTGCGCTACACGCTGCTGTCGATTGCCGGGGTGATCCTCGGGGGCGGCGAGTTCATCGGCGGGCGGGTGTCGGCAGTGGGCGCGGTGGTGGGCGCGCTGACGCTGACGCTGGCGGGGTCGTTCCTGAGTTTCCTGCGCATCTCGCCCGACTGGCAGATCGGCGCGCAAGGCGCGATCCTGATTGCCGTGCTGGCGCTGCGTCTGGCGCTGAACCGGCTGGACCGGCGGGGGGCACAGGCATGAAGCTGTTGGCGCGCCCCTGGGCCTGGAGCTTCATTGCCGCGGGCGCCGTGTGGCTGGCCACCGTCAGCGTGACGGCCGGAGCCAGCAGCGGCGGGCTGACCGAAGCCACGTTGACCTTTGCCGCCTTCAGCGTGATCGTGGGGCTGGGGCAGATGTTCGTCATCACCATGGGCCCCGGCAACATCGACCTGTCGGTGCCAGCCACCATGACGCTGGCCGGAACGCTGGCGCTGAAGGCGATGGACACGCAGGACGGCACGCTGATGCTGGGTCTTGCGGTGACGCTGGGCTGCGGCGTGGCGGTGGGCTGCGGAAACTACCTTCTGATCAAGGCGCTGCGCATTCCGCCCATCATCGCCACGCTGTCCACCAGCTTTGTGGTGCTGTCCACCGCCATCTGGGCCAACCGCGGCCTGCGCATCAAGCCGCCCCCGGCGCTGGCCGACTTCGCCACCTCGTCCACGCTGGGCGTGCCGAACATGGCGCTGGTGGCGCTGGCGATTTCGGCGCTGGCCTGGGTGGCGCTGAACCGCAGCGTCTGGGGCCGCCACATTGCCGCCATCGGCCAAAGCCTGCCGGCCGCGCGCATGGCGGGCATTCCGGTGGATGGTGTGCGGCTGGCCACCTACACCCTGTGCGCCGTGCTGGCGGCGCTGAACGGGTTCCTGCTGTCGTGCTTTTCGGGTGGCGCGGCGCTTAACATGGGCAACGAGTACCTCTTGATGTCGATTGCCGTGGTGGTGATCGGCGGCAGCGCGGTGGCAGGCGGAAACAGCAACGTGCCGGGCATCTGGGGCGCGGGGCTGTTCATGTTCCTGATCGTGTCGATGCTGAACACCTACCAGTTTCAGGCCGGTTACCGGCTGATCATGACCGGTCTTATCATCATTGCCGTCATCGTTCTGGCCTCGCGCCGGGCAGAGCGGCGTTAGCGGCGGGGGCACCTTATGGCCGATTCACCCTATGTCATCGACGACCCGCGGTTCCGCTGGCTGACCGTGGGCTCGGCCAAGGTGGACCGGCTGGCCACCGGGTTTCGCTGGGCCGAGGGGCCGGTGTGGTTTGCCGATGCGGGGAGCCTTCTGTTCAGCGACATCCCGAACCAGCGCATCCTGCGCTGGGCCGACGATGCCACGGGCGGCGGCGGGCTGACCGTCTTTCGCCAACCCTCACACTTCGCAAACGGTCAGACGCGCGACCGGCAGGGGCGGCTGGTCACCTGCGAACACGGCACGCGCCGGGTCACGCGGACCGAGATCGACGGCACCATCACCGTTCTGGCCGACCGTTTCGACGGCAAGCGGCTGAATTCGCCCAACGATGCGGTGGTGTCGTCGGACGGGTCTGTATGGTTCAGCGACCCGACCTACGGCATCCTGTCCGACTACGAGGGCTATGCCGCCGAACCCGAACAGCCGGTGCGCGGCATCTACCGGCTGGACCCGTCCGGGCAGCTGGACCGCATGGCCGACGACTTCCTGCAACCGAACGGCCTGGCCTTCTCGCCCGACGAACGCACGCTTTACGTGGCCGACAGCGGCGCCAGCCACGAACCGCAGGCGCCCCGGCACATCCTGGCCTTCGACGTGGATGGCCGCCGCCTGACCCGACAGCGCGTGTTCGCCCAGATCGACAATGGCATTCCCGACGGCATCCGGGTGGACGCGCAGGGCAACCTCTGGTCCTCGGCGGGCGATGGCGTGCATTGCTTTGCGCCTGACGGCACGCGGCTGGGCAAGGTGCTGGTGCCCGAGGTGGTGGCGAACCTGGCCTTCGGCGGCCCGCGCCGCAACCGCCTGTTCATTGCCGCCACCACGTCGCTTTATGCCGTGTCGCTGGCAGTGGCTGGCGTGCAGCGGCCCTGATCCGGCCGCCGTCATGCCGGAACAGCGTGAAGGCGTGGCTGGTGGCCGCTCCGGCCCCGGCTTACGGCCCAGCCCGGGAAACCGCCAATCCTGCGGCGCAGCTTTTCGCCGTGTCCCGGCGCGATGTCGGCCAGACGGTAGTCAAGACCGGGGTTTGCACACCGGTCAACGTTTCCCGGACGTACTCTGCCGCGCCGGCATCGCCCGCAGCGGACACGTCATCGCCCCACAAGCCGCCGCGATCATCCCGATCAGCAGGACTGACTCGCTTTGAGAAAGGCGTCGAATTCGTCATCCTTCATCGCCACGCTGTGCTCTGCCGCCGGATAGGTGCCGTTGTCCACATCGGCCTTGAAGTCCTTGAAGGCGGCGATGCGTTCCTGCTGGATCCTGTCCAGTTCCGGGCCAAGGCTGCGGTAGACCTTGCCGTGGCGCGGCTTGTGGTTCTTGCCGTAGCCGCAGACGTCCTCGGTGAACAGATACTGCGCATCGGCGTGTCTGCCGGCCCCCATGCCCAGCATGACCAGCGACGAATTCTCTGACAGGAACTTCCCCACGCGGTCCGGCACCACCTCCAGCTCGGCCGCGAACACACCGATCTGTTCCAGCATCCGGGTGTGTTTCCACAGCGCCTCGGCCTCGTCTGCCGTCTTGCCGACCGCGCGCCAGCCGGTCCAGCTGATGTAGCTCGGGATCAGGCCGATGTGGCCGACCACCGGGATGTGGTTGTCGCACAGCACCTTCTGGATGTCATACGAGGCCGAGCAATAGTAGGCATCGCCGCCCAGGGCCGCATAGTGGAACGCTGCCCGCAGGTAATCTTCGGCTGTGGCCAGCGCGCGGCCCTGAAAGCTGCCCCAGCCGCCATAGGGCAGGCCGACCTGGACAAAGCAGTCCCCCGCCGCCGCGCGCATGTCGGCGTCAAAGAAGCGGCCCTCGATCGACAGCATGTGAATGCCCGCCGCAGCGGCTGCCGCCGCTTCGTCATGGGAGGTGACGAACAGCATCGAGATCTTTTCGCCCCGCTTCTTCATGGCGCGGATGTCCTGCACGTGCGGACGGTTGTGGTACATGCCCATCGTGGCCTCCTTCAAAGCGTGAATGCGGCGCGGAAGGCCTGCAGGGCGGCCCCTTCGTTACCCCTGGCGAAAGCTTCCATTCCCACCGGACCGGCATAGCCCATGGCATCCAGCGCGCGGGCGATGTTCGGCCAGTTCATTTCTCCGGTTCCCGGCTCACAGCGACCGGGGTTGTCGGCGACCTGAACCTCACCGATCCACGGAAGGCAGGCTTCGGCCCAGCGGATCACGTCGCCCTCGCCGATCTGGGTATGGTAAAGGTCAAGGTTGATCCGCAACTGCGGACGGTTGACCGCCGACACCAGCGACAGCACTGCCGCAGTTGAACCGAACGGGCAGCCCGGGTGTTCGCGCGTGTTCAGGTTTTCCAGCGTGAAGGTGACGTCCAGTTCCTCGGCAAGATCGCAGATGCGGTGCAGCGTGTCGCGTGCCCTGATCTCCATCCCCGGTGCAAAACTGGCCAGGTGCGGAACCGGCAGGCCGAAGTCGCCAAGACCCGTGCCGTGCAGGTTCAACCGATGCACGCCCAGCCGTTTGCCGACAAGGGCCGTTTCGCGGGCCGAAGCCAGCAGAATCTCGGCCCCTTCGGCATCCGAGAGTCGACCCTTGAGATAGCCGTTCATGATGGTGAAGGTGGCGCCGGTGCGTTCCAGGGCGGCAAGGTCCCAGGCGGGCCAGTTCCACAACCCGACGCCAAACCCCATCTCGTGCAGACGCGACGCGCGCCAGTCGATGGGACGGTCAAGCCACAGCATTTCGGCGCAGGCGGCTAGCTGGAAGGACATCTCAGACCTCGATCAGGACGCGCCCGCCGTCGACCTTCGTCGGGTAGGTGCGCAGGTTGTTGCAGGCGGGGGGCGTCTCGACCTCTCCGTTCGTTACATTGAAAATCGAGGAGTGCTTGGGGCATTCGATCGTGCCTTCAACCACCAGACCGTCGCACAGGTGGATGTCTTCGTGCGTGCACAGGCCGTCGGCGCACCAGTAGCCATCCTGATGGTCACGTACGATGATGAAGGTGCGCGACCCGTGGTCGAAGCGGATCACGTCTTCGGGCGCAAGGGCGTCGGCAGCGCAGGCATCAATCCAGGGCATGGGGCACCATCAGATCGCTTGGGGTTTGAAATCGGCGGGGGCCGAAGGCATGACGCCCCGCAGGAGTGCGACGGATTTCTCCAACCCTTCCAGGCTGTTCAGCAGCACGTCCTCATGCTCGATCGACAGCCAGCCGTCATAGCCGCCCATCTTCAGCCGATAGCAGAACTGCCGCCACCATTCCTCGCCATGGCCGAAACCAAGGGTGATGTAGCTCCAGCTGCGGGCGGGGATGTCGATCAGGCTGCCGTTTTCCAGAAGGCTGGTGGTGGCCTGCACCGAGGTGTTCAGGAAGGTGTCCTTGGCGTGGACATGATAGACGGCCTCACCCAGCGCCTGCGCGGCGACCAGGGGATCCGCCCCCATCCAGAACAGGTGGCTGGGGTCAAGGTTGGCGCCGATGACCGGGCCGACCGCCTGCCGGAGTTTCAAGAGGCTGGGCACATTGTAGACGCATTGGTTGCCGTGCAGTTCCAGCGCAATCCGCTCGACCCCGCAGGACTTGGCCAACGCGACGATCTCGGCCCAGAAGGGGATCAGCTTCTCCTGCCACTGAAAACGCAGGATGTCCTGCGTTTCGGGCGGCCATGAGGATACCACCCAGTTCGGCATCATGTCCGTCGCGCTGCCTGCAGGCAGGCCCGACATGGTGCAGACGGTCTTGATGCCCATCTCGCCCGCGATGCGGATGGTATCGCGCAGGTCATTGCCCTGTTTCGGGTCGGTCGGATGCAGGGGGTTGCCGTTGGCGTTCAGGCTGATCACTTCCAGCCCGCGGTCCGAAAACGCCGTTCTGAACGCCTTTTGCGCGGCGCCGTTGCCCAGCATCCCCTTCAGATCGAAATGCGGCGCGGTGGACCAGCCGCAGGTATTCACTTCGACCCCCGCCACGCCCATGCGGACAGCGTGGTCCAGCACCTCGGCAAAGGGCATGCCGCCCAGGCTGTCGGATACAAAGCCCAGTTTCATGCGTAGAACTCCGGTTTGGCGATCATTTCGATGGTCAGTTTGGTGCCAGAGGCAAGCGCCCGTGCCCCGGTTTCGGCCACTTGCGCCGCGGCATAGCCGTCCCACGCGCTGGAGCCTGTGCGGGTGAATTCGCCGGTACTCACGAAATGCAGGAAGGCCCGGTTCTGCCGGACATAGGCCTCGTGATAGCGGCCGCGCCAGTCAGCTTCATAGGTCGTGGCGCTGCAGCGCGCCATGTCGGTGCGGGTATAGGCGACGTTGTTCATCGCAATCGACCCGGCCTCGCCCACCAGTTCGGCGCGCACGTCATAACCGTAGGCGGCGTTGTTGTTGATCTCGATGGTCACCAGCCGGCCGTCGGTGGTTTCCAGAACCATCACAACCGGGGCGACACGGGCATCGGATCGCTTTGGCTGGTAGGCCGAGACGCTGGCGTATTCGCAGCCCAGCACATGGCGGACCACGTCGAATTCGTGCGGAGCCGAGTTGGTGATTGCCATCGCCCCGGTAAAGTCGGCCGCCGGGGTTTCCACATTGCGGTGAAAATTGTGCATCATCAGCGCCCGGCCCACACGGCCCCCATCAAGGGCGGCCTTCATCTCGACGTAGGCCTGGTCGAACCGGCGCATGAAGCCGACCTGCACAAGGCGGCGGCCGGCGGCCTGTTCGGCGGCCATCACCGCGCGGCATTCGGCCGGACTTTGTGACAGCGGCTTTTCGCACAGGACCGGCTTGGCCGCCCTGATGCAGGCTAGGCTGAGCGGCGCATGGGTGACATCGGGGCTGGCCACGACCACGGCATCCACATCGGCCCGCGCGATGACGGCCGCCGGGTCACGGGCCACGTCGGCCGCCCCGCAGGCATCGGCAATCTTGCGCGCCCGCCCCAGGTCCATGTCGCAAACCACTTGCAGAACCGCGCCCGGCAGTTCGTTCGCCACGATGGCGGCGTGATCGGCTCCCATCAGGCCCGCGCCGATAACGGCAATACGTTGTGTCATTCTTTCCGCCTCGGGTTCTGTCTGAAGGGTCGCTGGTCACCCGGGCCGACGTGTGATTTGGCACCGGCAGGGAGAAGGCAGTTTGAAGCGTTTGGCCTTCCGCGGAGTTCACTGCGCGGGTGGCGGCGGATGCCCGTGATGACTGGCCATGTAGCCTTCAATCGAGGCCTCCAGCCCGGCCATGGTCTCACCACCCGCCATCAGATCGGTGATTTCCTCGCGGGACTTTTCCCCTTTCTTGAAATCCGCCGCGACCGCGCCGCGGATCAGCACGGCAAAGTGGTCGCCCACGGCCATGGCGTGCATCACCTGATGGGTGATGAAGATCACCGCCAGGCCACGTCGTTTCGCCTCGTTCACGATGCGCAGCACGTGGGCGGCCTGCTTGACCCCAAGGGCAGCGGTCGGTTCATCAAGGATCAGCACGCGGGCGCCGAAGTGAACCGCGCGGGCGATGGCCAGCGACTGCCGCTCGCCCCCTGAAAGGCCGCCGACCAGACGGTCGCCATCATCAATCCGGGTAATCCCGAAATCCTGCACGGCCTTGACGGCAATCTCGTTCGCGCGCTTGCGGTCATACACCTTGAACGGGCCCCAGCCCTTGGTCGGCTCCACCCCAACGAAAAAGCTGCGGCCGATGGACATCAAGGGAAAGGTCCCGCCGAACTGGTGCACCGTGGCGATGCCCTTTTCCGAGGCCGATCGCGGGGTTGGAAAGGTCGTGGCCTGTCCGTCCATCTCGATGGTGCCGGTTGTCGGCTGGTGCACCCCGGACATGATCTTGATCAGGGTCGATTTCCCGGCCCCGTTGTCGCCCAGCAGGCACAGCACCTCGCCGGCGCGGACCTCGATGTTGATGTCGTGCAGAACGTCAATCGGGCCAAAGCTCTTGTTGACGCCGCGCAGGGCCAGGATCGGTGTCTGGTCGGGCATTTTGCGTTCTCCTTGGTCAGGATTTCTTGGTGGCCGACCAGTTGGTCGCCATGCGCCGGAAGGACTCGTTCATCCCCACGGCCAGCAACAGCGTCACGCCGATGATCAGGTTCGACCAGTTGCGGTCGATCTGGGTGAAGTAGATACCTTGCACCACGATGGCGAAGGTGATGGTGCCGATGAAGATGCCTGCCACCGACCCGAACCCGCCCGTCAGCAGCACACCGCCCACGACCACGCTGGCGATGGTGTTGAAGATGTAACCCATCCCCCCCGACACCTGGGCCGAGTTGAACTGGATCGCCTGGCACATGCCGACAAAGGCCGCACAGGTCGAACACAGCACGAAAAGACTGATGGTCAGCCCGGTGGTGGGGATGCCCGCGTTGCGGGCCGAGACCTTGTCGCCACCCAGCGCGAAGATCCAGTTTCCGATCCGCGACCGATGCAGCACAAAGGCAAAGACGGCGGTCGCCAGCAGCCACCAGACGATGATGATCTGATGGCTTGGGCCGATGAAGCTGCCGAAGGCGGCCTTGGCCCAGTCCGGCGCGGTCAGCGGCACGCTGGCATTGCCCGCAAGGAACACGGCGGCGCTGAGCACGATGCCCTGCATCGCAACCAGCGTGCCAAGGGTGATGATGAGCGATGGCACCGTGGTCCGCGTGGTCAGGATGCCGTTCACCAGCCCCACGACAACGCCGATGCCAAGCGCCCCCGCCATTCCCGCCCAGATCGGCATGCCGTAGTGGCCCGAGATGATCGCCGTGGCAATCGATCCTGCCGGGATCATTGCGCCGATGGAAATGTCGATCTCGCCCGCGATCATCAGCATGCCGACCGGAATGGCCACGATGCCAAGGTTCGCCGCAAGGTTCAGCCAGCTGGCAGCGCCTGCCAGCGTGCCCAGATCGACCCCGCCGAACAACACGTAGAAGGCCAGCACGCCGATCAGGCTGAGCACAGAACCCAAAGCCGGGCGGCGCAGCATAGCGTTCAACGTGTCCATCCTGCGGCCCTCACTTCTTTCTCGGGACATAGCTGAGCGCGGCGGCACGGAAGCTGTCATTGGACAGGACGGCGATCAGCAGCAGGGCACCGATGATGATCGACCCGAAATTGGGGTCGAGACCGGAAAAGAAGATGCCCTGGTTGACGATGGAAAAGGTCATGGTGCCAAGGACGATGCCGATCACCGACCCCGCGCCGCCATTCAGCAGCACCCCGCCGATCACCACGCACATGATGGAATTGAAGATGAACGAATGCCCCGCCGCCACCTGTGCGCTGGAGAATGTCATCACCTGCAGCACGCCCACAAAGGCCGCGGCAAAGCCGGACATCATGTAAAGCTGGATGGTGAGCCGGTCGGTCGCGACCCCGGCATTGCGCGCGCTTTCCCGGCTGCCGCCAAGGGCAAACACCCAGTTTCCCCAGGGGCTGACGTGCAGCAGATACCACGCCGCCAGCACGAAACCTGCCCACCACAGGATGGCGACCTGGAACATGCCGCCTATGGCAGAACCCAGCAGCAGTTTCGACAGGGGATCGGGCACATAGAACAGCCCTGTGGACCCGGCGATCAGCACGGTCAGGCCCAGCGTGAACCCCATCACCGCGAACATCGTGCCGATGGTCACGATCAGCGATGGGATGGCTGTCCGCGTCACCAGAAACCCGTTCACAATGCCCACCATGAGACCGACCGCAAGCGCGGCCGCGACCCCCAGATAGGCTGGCAGTTCATAGTGCCCCGACACGATGGCCAGCGTCAGGCTGGACGCGGGCACGACCGAGCCGACCGAGATGTCCAGATCGCCCGAGATCATCAGCATGCCGACCGGCAACGCGATGATGCCAACCTGCGCGGCCGTGTTCATCCAGCTTGACCAGCCCGGCGCACCCAGAAAGATCGCGCCCCCGAGCGTGGCAAAGAAGACATAGACGATGACGAGACCAAGCAGCGTGCCCGCTTCGGGGCGCCGCAGCAGCCGTCCTATGGTTCCACCCCGCTCTGTGCTTGTCTCTGCCATATCCTGCGATTCCCGGGCATCAGTCCTGCGGCGGAACGGGCCGCCCGGCGGTACCGGGCGGCCTTCGGTTGGTGGGTGTGCGGATCAGCGTTTGCCGACGCTGGCCCCGAACAGGACGGCGTCGATGTTCGTGGCATCGATCACGCCCGGCCCGGTCAGGATCTCGCGGGTCGGGATGCTGACGCCATAGTTGATCCAGCCATTCAGGATCGATACGGCGTAGAAGCCCTGCTGATACCCCTGCTGGTCAATCGCGCAGGCCTGCGCACCTGCCTTGATCTGCGCGAGGATCGCCTCGTCAAAGTTGACGCCGCACAGTTGCACGGCACCGGCCTTGCCCGATTGGGCAATCGCCTGCGCAGCCCCTACCGCATCAAGGTTCGCCGTGGTGAACACCGCGTCGATGGTCGGGTTCTGCAGCAGATGCGCCTTCAGTGCCTCGGACACGGCGGTCACGTTGCCTTCGGCAGTGGCGGGCAGCGGCAGGACGGTGCCTGCAGCACCACCCTTCACCAGACCGTCGCCGTATCCGCGGCAGTAGTCCTCGATGTTGGCGGCACCGGGCAGCGAGTTGATGCAGACGCCGTTCTTGGCGCCGTGCGCTGCGGCAAACTCACCGCCGGCCACACCGGCCAGATAGTCCACCGCGCCGACATAGTTCATCGCGCCCAGGCGGTCGGCGGCCTCGATCCCACCGGCATTGTAGACGATGAAGGGAATGCCCGCTTCCTTGACCGCGATGAAGGCCGGGTCCATGGCTTCGGGAACCCAGTCGGGGGCGACGATGCCGTCGGCGCCCTGGTCGATGGCCTGACGGATCAGTTCCGCCGCATCCACACCCAGGTTGTCATAGTTCTGCGGCCCAAGCCAGGTGACCGAACCGCCCTGGGCGGCAACCACCAGACCGGCGTCCTCGGCGCCCTTCTTCACCACGCCCCAGAAGGGGTCGTCCGGCTTGCCGCCGACGACGAAGATCTTCGCGCCTTCGGCCATGGCCATTCCGGCGAAAAGGGTCACGACAGCGGTCGTGGCCAGGATGTTTCCAAGTTTCATTTAGGGTCTCCTCCCCGATTGAAGCCGCTCTCTGCGGCCTTTCGCGTTGCACATCCGGGCGTCACTCAGCCGGTGTCGCTCCGTTTCCGGCCTTGCGGGCCAGACGTTCCTTCTTCCTGCGGAAACGTTCCTTCATCTGCTCGTCGGCATCTTTCGAACCGTCGTGCCAGTAGCCGAACCACTTATCCAACGGGACCAGCCCGTCGGCGCCGTAGTTCACCTCGAAGTACTTGTGGTGCAGGTAGTGGGCATAGGCGTGGCTGTCGAGCGACCGGGTCTCGGTCAGCTCCAGCGTGTCGAACCCGATGTGGCCGTTGATCGCGCCATAGCCGGTGCCGTTCAGCTGGAACATCGCGACAACGGGGTTCGACGGGATCAACAGGTGCCAGAACATCTCGCCGAAGTACATGAGGTGCTCGACCGGGTGCATCGACAGCGACGACCAGGGGCTGGGGTTGATCGAGTTGTGGTGGACCGAGTGCACCCATTTGTAGAGCAGCGGCGTATGGATCAGCCGGTGGATGCAGAAAAAGTGGATCTCGTGGATCGCCGGGACCAGCAGGGTCAGGATGCACAGCCAGGGCCAGTGGTCCTCCCATGTCACCCAGTTGCCCCAGCTGTTCGCCCAGGCCCACAGCACGATGACTTGCACAGCGGTCCAGATCGGCAGGCCGGACAGGAAGCTGCGCAGGAAGTTGTCAAGGTTCTGGCTCTTGAACCAGAACACGTCGGACGGATTGTCCGAGGGGAACTTGTGGTTGTACTTGAACCGCGTGCCCTGCACGCGCTTGACGTAGTAGAACAGCTCGATGGCGCCATACATCACGAAGATGCCCGCGGCGTTCACTGCAAACAGCCGCAGCGCCCAGCCCCAGGACAGAGTTTGCAGCGTGGCGACGTCGGGAATGACATAGACCCAGTAGAGAAGCGCCGTCGCCATGTGAAAGGCGTTCCACGGCCAGACGTAGTCGATCAGGTAGCGGCCCATCTGGCCCCACCTACCTTCCCAGAAGGGGGCGATCTGCAGGCGGCGGCTGGGGGTCCAGTTGCCCCGCTTGTCCCGCGTGCCGACCTTGAGATCGTCCATCCCGCCCTCCCGCGGCAGCGTCGTTCCGATTCGAACGAGAATGGATCCCTCATACGGTTGACAAACGGCCCCTCATAATCTTTTCATGTGGAAAGGAGAATTTCCCCTCTTTTCCCTCATTCTCTGCGACGCAGAAATGAAGGAATCCTTCAGGAGGCTGGCATGGCACACAGAGCGACGATCCAGGACCTGGCCGAAAAGTCCGGCGTCAGCGTCTCGACGATCGACCGCATCCTGAACGGCCGCGACAAGGTCCGTGCCAGCACGGCCGAACGCGTTCTTGCCGCTGCAGAAGCGCTTGAGTTCTATGCACTTCCCGCATTGCGCAAGCGTCTGAAGGTTGATCAGCCAAAGCTGCGCCTTGGGTTTCTGCTGCAGCAGTCCCACCGGACCTTCTATCGTCTCATCGCCGATGCGCTGAAGGACGCGGCCGCGAGTTCACCTGAACCCGTCGATATCATTGTCGAGCATCTGGACGATCTGTCGCCCGAAACGGTCGCGGGGCGGATGCTGCGGATGGGAGAGCAGGTGCAAGCCCTGGCCGTGGTTTCTGCGGAACACCCAAGGGTGGCAAGTGCGATCGAGACGCTCGGGTCTCAGGGCGTGGCGACCTATGGGCTGATCTCGGAACTTACGGCAGCCTGTGGTGCGGGCTATATCGGTCTGGACAACTGGAAGGTCGGGCGCACGGCAGGATGGGCAATCGCGGGCCTGTGCAAACGCCCGGGTCCGGTCGGCATCGTGGTTGGCAACCATCGTTATCGCTGCCAGGAACTGAACGAATCCGGCTTCCGTTCCTACTGCCGTGAACATGCGCCCGACTTCACCTTGCTGGAGCCCGTGCAAACCTTTGAAGACAACGCCGTCGCGCGCGAAGTGACCGAACAGCTGCTGCACCGCGAACGCGATCTGGTGGCGCTTTATGTCTCTGGGGGCGGCATGCCCGGCGTGCTTGACGCGCTGCGAAACTCGGGCCGCGGTCAGTCGATCCTGACAGTGGGATACGAACTGACCACCCATACCCGCGCCGGGCTGATGGACAACCTGCTGTCTATGGTGTTCGCCCATCCGATCAAGCGACTGGCCGCTGAAGCGATTGCACAGATGCAGAAGGACCTGAGCGACGCGGCTGCGCCGACCAAGCGGATTCTGAACTTCGATATCTATGGTCCCGAGAATATCTGAATGCGCAGACCTGATGGCGAAGGTCGGCTTCTGCGGCCTGCGGCCCAAGCCCCTTGGCCACGTCCCGCCCGACCGGAAGCTTGCATGCGTCCCTGCCGATAAGGCCTTCGACACCCGCAAGTGCCATGACGCCATCGTCGCCAGAGGTGCCGCCGCGCTCGGGCAGGCTCTCGAACCGCCGGTGTTCGCGCCCCCACGCCTGCGCCGCCCCCCGCGGGCATTCACCCAGACTTCATTCAATATTGATCCCGGCGTCATCCGAACGACTTGGTCGACCAACACCTTTCGCATCTGTGCCGGTTGCCCGGCGCTTCCCATTCCCGCTGCAGGAGAAGCAGATGTTCCCGAGAACCGCCATTCTGTCAGGCCTGATCGGCCTGTCCCTCCCCTTGGCCGCGCAGGCGGCCGATCCGGTCGGCGCTGATGCCTTCAACGTGGCCTCGCCTGTCGATCTGGCCGCGCTGACGCCAGAGAACTTCGAAGAGATGCTGATGGCCGCGGCGCTGGAAGACGGCAAGGTCGTGTTCTACGACTTTACCGAATCCTTCACCCCGCTGTTTGCCGACAACCTGATCCCGGCGTTTCAGGCCAAGTATCCGGGCATCACGGTCGAATACTTCTCGGTCGATGGCGAACAGTCCATCCAGCAACTGATCGCCGCAAAGGATGCCGGTGCTGCGTCGCCGGTCGATGTGTTCTTCATGCCGAACGGGCAGGTCCGCGTGGCCCATGGCGCAGGGATCATCGCCAACCTGCCGCTGAACACAATGCTGCCCGCCGCCCCCGATCTGGACCAGCTGGCTGCCACCGTGTCGCGCGGCTATACCCATGGCGGCGTCGTCGTGCCGTTCCACCGCAACCAGACTGCCATCGGCTACGACACCCGCACTGTGTCGGCCGAGCAGGTGCCCGACACGTTCGAAGAGATCATGGCCTTTGCGACCGCAGCGCCGGGAACCTTTGCCATGACGTCGCCCGCCGGTGGCGGTTCGGGCGGCGGTTTCCTGGAAAGCGCGATCCTTGCCATGGCGACCCCCGAGTGCGTGGCACAGGCCCAGGATTTCAGCCTGACCAAGGAACAGGCCGTCGAATGGGCCAAGGGTGACTGCCTGGTCCCGGTGATGGACTACTTCAAGGCGCTGGCTCCGTTGGTGGAAATCACCAACGGCAACACCGATACCCTGACCCTGATCGCCAACGGCGTGGCCAAGGTCGGCACCGTCTGGGAAGACCAGACGTTCGACTACATCGGGCGCGGCCTGCTGCCGACAGAGGTCCGCGTGACCCTGCTGGAAAGCGGTCAGGTTGGCGACGGCGACGGGATCATGATCCCCGCCGGAACTGAAAACGTCGCGGCCGCCCTGCTGTTCGTGAACTTCCTGCTGTCTGACGAGGCGCAGATCATGAAAGTCTCGCTGAACGGCTCGCGCACCGCGCGCACCGGGCTTGATCTGTCCGCGGCGCTTGATGCGGACATGGCCAACCGTCTGGTTCCCACGGCCATTCACACTGAGCGCTCGCGTCCGCGGATTGCCGGGGTGATCTCTTCGGCGGCGACGGACCGGTTTGTCGCAGATGTGCTGCAGAAGTAATCCAAGGACGGTCCCCTGCATCCCCGTGATGCGGGGGACCACCCCATGAGCCAGATACGCCTGACCGGCATCGCCAAGTCCTATGGGGCCTCGGTTGCCGTGGCACCGATGGATCTGACCGTGGCGGATGGCGAATTTCTGACCCTGCTCGGCCCCTCGGGCTGCGGCAAGACCACGCTGATGCGGATGATCGCGGGCATCACGCTGCCCGATCAAGGATCCGTGTTCATCAACGGCCGCGACATGGCCGCATTGCCCCCCGAAAAGCGCAATGTCGGGCTGGTGTTTCAGTCCTATGCCTTGTTCCCGCATATGACGGTGGCAGCCAATGTAGGGTTCGGGCTGAAGATGCGCGGCATTGTCAAGGCCGCCGCTGCCGACCGGGTGCGTGCCGCATTGGCCTTGGTCGATCTGGAGCCTTTGGCCGCGCGGTATCCCCGTGAGTTGTCCGGCGGACAGCAGCAGCGCGTGGCGCTGGCCCGCGCCATCGTGATCGAACCGGATGTGCTCTTGCTGGATGAACCTTTGTCCAACCTGGACGCCAAGCTGCGTGAGAACCTGCGCGAGGACCTGCGCAATCTGCAACAGCGCCTGCGCGTGACGGCGATCTATGTGACGCATGATCAGGCCGAGGCGATGGCGCTGGCCGACCGGATCGTGGTGATGAACAAGGGCGCGATTGTCGAGCAAGGCGCCCCGGTGCAGCTGTATCGTACGCCGCAAACCCGGTTCGCCGCGGAGTTTCTGGGGCAGACGAATGTCGTGCCGGTGACGCCCGATGGCCTGTTGCCATGGGGGGATGCGGTCATGGCACCCCCGGGCAGCGTCGTGTCGATCCGGCCCGAAGATATCGGGATCACGGCGGCACCGGACGGCCCCGGTCGTATCCTGTCGCTGACCTTTCTGGGCACCGCGGTCGAGTACCGGGTCGATCTGGGGGGAACCGTTCTGCGGGTGCGCGATGGCGGCACCGGCACCACGATCCTGCCCGAAGGGACCCGCGTGGCGCTGGTGTTGCGCGTCCCGCCGCATCCGCTGCAAGGGGCCAACTGATGCTCCGCCTGCCGCACAGCCTCGTGGCCGCACTGCTGGTCCTGCCGTCGGGCGGATACCTTGCGCTGTTCTTCGGCCTGCCGCTGCTTCTGGCGTTTCTTGGCAGCTTCGGTCTTTTTGCGCGCGGCGGCGATGGCGGGTTCACGTTGCAGCACTATGCCACGCTGTTTGGCACAAGGGCCTATCGCGACGGGCTGACCTTTTCGACCTATCTTGCGACTGTTCCCACGCTTGTCAGCCTCGCGCTGTCGCTGCCTTTGGCGGTTGCGCTGGCGCAGACCTTTCCGGGGCGCAAGCTGTTCAACGCGCTTTACAAGGTGCCCCTTGTCGTCCCCGGCATCGTTGCGGCTTTCATCGTGATGACCCTGTTTGACCGGGGCGGTCTGGCCGCGCGGGTTCTGACTCCCATCGGCATCGACCTGCCCAAGATCGTGCGCGACGACTGGGCGGTCGGGGTGATCATCGCGACGGCGTGGAAGGCCGTGCCCTTCATGACCCTGATCATCGGCGGGTCGCTGGGGGCCATCCAGAAAGACATCATTCTGGCCGCCCGCACCCTGGGCGCAAGCCCGCTGACCGCGTTCTGGCGCATCCAGATCCCGCTGGCCTTGCCCGGCATCACGGCGGCCTTCCTGCTGACCTTCATCGGCGGCATGGGGGCCTTTGCCGTGCCCAATCTCTTGGGCCCGGTCTATCCGCTGCCGCTGTCGGTGCACATGTACGTGAACGCGTTCGAGCGCAACAACTGGGGTCTGGTGGCCGCGATGGGAACCGTCCTCAGCCTGATTTCCGTGATCGTCCTGCTGGCCTATTACCGCGCCACCCGATCGTTGCGCAGCGCCTATGGCGGAGAAGTGCGATGAGACACGCCCTGCACCCCAGCGACGGGCGCTGGATCACGGCGGGTCTGGCGGCCTCGCTGCTGCTGGTTCTTGGCCTGCCGTTGATCGTCGCCTTGCTGTGGTCCTTCATGGACCCCAAGACCGGCTGGTTCGCCCCCGATATCCTGCCGCCGTCCTATGCGCTGGATCATTGGGAATGGGCCGCGACGAACGGCGCGATTGCCGAGGCGCTGCTCTTGTCCATCGGGATCGGCATTGCCGTCACGGTGCTGACGGCGATCCTTGCCCTGCCCACCGCCTATGCGCTGGCAAAGCTGCCGTTCCGGATGAAGCGCGCGGTCGAACTGTTCATCCTGGCACCGCTGATCGTGCCGGGGATCATCGTGGCAGTGGGGATCGGCACCATATTCTTCCGTCTCAACCTGGCTTATTCCATTCCCGGCGTGATCCTGATCCAGACAGTCGGTACGTTGCCCTTCATGATCCGGGTTCTGGCCGCCACCATCGAGGCGATCCCCAATGACCTGATCAACGCGGCCCGCACACTGGGCGCGGGGCCGATGATGGTCGCCCGCCATATCCTGATCCCGCTGGCCTGGCCCGGGTTCGTGGCCGGGGGATTGCTGACCTTTGTCTCTTCGTTCGAAGAGTTCGAAAAGACCTTCATCATCGGCTCGCCCTTTGTGCAGACGCTGCCAGTGGTCCTGTGGGGCTATCTGGGCGGGCGGGTGATGGTGTTTCCCACGGCGGCGGTTGTTACCTTCATCCTGCTGGTGCCGACGCTGATCGTGTTCTTTCTGGCCGAACGGGTTCTGCGGGATGATGTGATGGCCGCTGGCATGGGTAAACTATAGGGGATTTCAATGCACTGGGACTATGCAACCAACGGTTTCGTTCATGTCTGCGGGCATCGCGGCCATTCCATCGGCGCGCCCGAAAACACCACCGCTGCCCTGATCGCCACGCGCGAGTTGGGGGGAACAGCCGCCGAAATCGACACGGTCCTGACCGCAGACGGGCAGATTGTGGTCATCCATGACCTGAGCGTGGATCGCACGACGAATGGCCACGGGGCGGTCTGTGAGCTGACACTGTCGCAGGTTCAGGCCCTGGACGCGGGCAGCTGGTTCGCCCCGCAATTTGCCTCAGAGCGTATTCCGACCCTGGCCGAGGCGCTGGCGGTGGCTGCAACCCAGGACCTGCTCTTGGATGTCGAGGTCAAGGAACATCGCGATCTGCCCGGTTTCGCCCGCGCCCTGGCCCCGGTCTTGGAAGATCCTGTGATGCGCGCCCGGGTGCAGATGATCTCGTTCAACCATGTCGACATGCGCTGGCTGAAAACCCAGATCCCGGGCATCCGCACCCAAGGCATCCTGCATGCCCGCCACGGCGATCCGGTGCAGGTGGCGCGGTCGGCCGATCTGGATTCGGTGTCGATCGAACTGTCGATGTTCCACCCCGATGACGCGCGGGCGTTGCATGACGCCGGGGTGACGATCCGGTGCCACGCCTACCGGCCTGCAACCATCGAGGCGATGAAGAAGGTCGGCCTGGATGTCCGCCCGCAACTGGTCGACTGGTTGCGCGCGGGTCTGATCGACGTGCTGTCCGGGGACGACGTGGCCTGGCTTTCGCAGATCGTGGCCGAGGCAAAGGCAGGAGCGGATCATGCGTGACTGGACCCAACAGCCCTGCCTGACCCAAGTCGGTGCCCTGACCGAGGTGCCCGCAGATCGCCGCGCGGCACTGCGCGATGGTCCGGCGGACCATGCGATCTGGCGCGCCGCGCTGGATACGATCCCGGCGCTGCGCGAGGTCGAAGTGGGCGGGACGGCGGTGCAAGAGGCTGGTGCCACAGGCACTTTGCGCATCGTTGCCTGGAACGTCGAACGCCTGCGGTTCCTGCATCCGGTTGCCCAGACGCTGACCGGGGCCGATGTCTGCCTGCTGACCGAGATCGACAAGGGCATGGCCCGGACCGGCAACACGCACCGGACCGCGGAACTGGCAGAACTGATCGGGCAGAACTACGCCTATGGGGCCGAGTTCATTGAGCTTGACCGCGGCACCACCGCCGAGCGCACCGCGCATGCCGACACCGAAAACGCCCTTGGATTTCATGGCAATGCCGTGCTGTCGCGGTTCACGCTGCACCGTCCGGCCCTGTTCCGGCTGGAGGCCGAGGGCAAATGGTTCGGCTGGGACAGGGATGAGCCGCGCGTCGGCAGCCGGATGGCGATTGGCGGGCAGGTCCAGCTTGATGGGGTCATGGTCACGCTGGTTGCGGTGCATCTGGAAAGCCACTCCGACCCCGACCACCGCGCAGGCCAGGTCGCGCAACTGCTGGATTTGCTGGACGAATACGACGCGCACGCGCCGGTTCTGATCGGCGGCGATTTCAACACATCGACCATGGGGCGCGGACCGGACGGGTTCTCGCAGCCCGACCTGCGCGACGATCCCCACCGTCTGGTCCGGGTCGAACCCTTTGAGCCGCTGTTTGCGCTGATGGCGGGCCGTGGCTTTGAGTGGACCGCCTGCAACGTGCCCGATGCGCCGACCCAGCGGTTTCCAGACGCGCTGATGCCCCGCCCCCTGGGCAAGATCGACTGGATCTTCACGCGGGGTCTGACCGCCACGAAGCCAGCCGTCCTGCCCGCGCTCTGTGCCGACGGGACGCCATCGTCAGACCATGAAGCGCTGTTTGTCGAAATTTCGCTGTGACGCGACCCGGGCAAGCGCCCGATCTGCCCCACATCGCCAAAGGCCGGTCGCCGTGCCGCAGCTGCGCTTACTGCGACTGGCCGCTCAGGCAGCGGCTTCCCTAGCCCGCAAGGCGGCGTCGAACGGCAGCCGAGGGCCGGGACCAGACGGATGCCGGTGCGGCAGTGCGGACGAAGCCAGCCGATAGGGCGGCGCGGCGAGTGCGGCACGGTAAGTGCCTGAAGGGAGACACAGCCAGGTTTTGTCGCAAACTCTGTCGCCATTCCTTCGGGCGTCAGGGGTTCGACGTTGGAAGCTTGGTTGAACAGCCGTCTCGTTCAGAGGTGCGCAGTGTTCAAAGGATGTGATGCTCTTCGCCGTGTCCTTCTATGCGAGGTCCATGGTGGCCTAGAGCGTGTCGTTGTTCATTTGATTCAGGATTCCCAAGTTGGTTGGTTTGTG
>CAZLIC010000055.1:0-28578 GCA_964559535.1 uncultured Rhodobacterales bacterium | reverse complement strand
GCCAAGCTGATGGACACCGGCGGCCGCGTGTCGAAGTTCAAGAACAAGTACGCGGGCCTCGGTCTCTGACCCCAGCCGCCGTACCGGACAGCAGGCCCCGCCCCCGCGGCGGGGCTTTCGTTTTTGGCCGGGCCTGTGCAGGGTACCGACGAACCCGCCATGACGGGTCGCCGACATGTACGATTTTCCCGCCTCGGACATTCCGCTGATCCTGACCGCCGGGGCGCTGCGGGGTGAGCATCCGCCGGGGCTGGTGATGGGCCGCTTGCTGATGGCCATGTTGACCAAGGGCTTTGACTGGGACGAACTGCCGCCCGACCTGCGGGCCACCAGTGCGCTGGGCTACTACATCGGCAACGTGCTGAACGGAGGTCATTCGCAGTTTGTCGGCAATGCCTTCAACTATTTCTGGGTCGGCCCCGCGCGTATGCTGCGCGACGCGGCCGTGGCGGCGCGGGCCTACTGCCTGGCGCAAACGCTGGCGGTGATCGGGCAGGCGCAGGCCTGGCTGGCCGCAAACCCCGAAGAGGCGCGCCGCCAGACGGGGTTCACCGGCGGCCGCGCCCCGGCGCTGGACCCGCTGGACAAGGCCCTGATGGCAGCCGACATGGTGGACGAGGCCGCCTGGCTGGCCATTCTTGCGCCCTTGCCGACTGCGGTGGCGGACCGGTTGGCCCAGGGCGAGATGTACCGCCACCCCGAATATCCGCTGAAATTTCCGCAGCGCTGTTCGGGGTTGCACGAAGCCGTGTTCCTGCTGACCCGCGAGCCGCGCCGCGTTGTGCCGGAAACCGGGCGCGAGCCGGACGCAGAGCTTGCTGCGGCCGTTGCCGCCGCCGTGGCCGCGATGCCCGGCGCCCGGAACAAGGCCCTGCGCCGGGAACTGGCCGATCTGGCCCAGGCCCTGCCGAAACCGGCCACCTGCGCGGTGATGGACCTGCTGAACCAGTCGGGCTTCTGGAAGGGGCGGCCCAATGATGCCCGGCTGAACCCGGTGTTGACGCGCAAGGGCAAGGCGGAAGGTTCGTGGGAATCGGTGCTGCGGGTAAAGGGCGGCAGCGAAAACCTGTTGGTGACCCTGTCCCCCAAGGGCCAGATCACCGTCAGCGCCACCACGGGACGTGCCGAAAACCCCTTCAGCCTGCAACTGCCCGAACCGGTGAAGACGCGCGGTTTGCCTTCGCTGATGTGCTGGTTCAGCAAGGAGGGCCGCAAGCGGCGGCGCATCGAAAAGGTCTATGCCGACGTGATGGCGAAGAATGCCTTGCGCGCCACGGGCGTCATCGCTGCTGGCCCGTCGGCGCCGGGCGACCGGATTGCCGCGGGCCTGCACGCATTGCACGTGGCCGAGGCCGTGGCGCAGTGGATCGTGGACGGGAACCTGAAGTCGCTGAACGCCTGGCGGCTGCTGCGCTGGCACGATGGCGCGGATCCTGTGCAGGACTGGCTGTTCGGCACCATCGACGGCCCGGCGTTTGAAGTGGTGGCGCGCAAGACCGCCGTGCTGATCCGCCAACCCGGTGCGGACGAGGTGACCACCTATCCGCACGAGGGCATTGTGGCCCTGCGCCGCGCCCTCGGCTAACCGGCGACCTGCACCGCCGGGGCAAACCTGCGCGGCGCATCTTCCCTTGGCGCAGCCAAGCCGCTAGGCAGTCGGCCACGCAAGGGGGGCAGTTCGTGGCGCACATCATCGTGGTCGGGAACGAAAAGGGCGGGTCGGGCAAATCGACCACCTGCATGCATGTGGCCACCGCGCTGTCGCGCATGGGGCACCGCGTGGGGGGGCTTGACCTTGACCTGCGGCAGAAATCCTTTGCCCGCTACATCGAGAACCGCCGCGCCTTCATGGCGCGCGAGGGGCTGACGCTGGCCACGCCGCACTGCATCGACCTGCCCGAGACGGCCGAGACAGCGCCGGGCGAAAACCCCTATGACGCGCGCCTGGCCGCGGCCGTGACCGAACTGGAACCGGTGTCGGATTTCATCGTGATCGACTGCCCCGGCAGCCACACGCGGTTGAGCCAGGTGGCGCATTCGCTGGCCGACACGCTGATTTCGCCCTTGAACGACAGCTTTGTCGATTTCGACCTGCTGGCGCGCATCGACCCAGAGACGGGCCGCGTGAAGGGGCCGTCGATCTATGCCGAGATGGTGTGGCAGGCGCGGCAACTGCGCGCGCAGGCGGGGCTGAAACCGATCGACTGGGTGGTGGTGCGCAACCGGCTGGGCGTGCAGCAGATGCACAACAAGAAAAAGGTGGGCGCGGCACTGGAAGACCTGTCGCGCCGCATCGGGTTTCGCGTGGCGCCGGGGTTTTCGGAACGGGTGATCTTCCGCGAGCTGTTTCCGCGCGGGCTGACGCTCTTGGACCTGAAGGACACCGGGATTCACGAGTTGTCGCTGTCGAACATCGCCGCACGGCAAGAACTGCGCGACCTGATCACCGCGCTGGCCTTGCCCGGCGTTTCGCCCGACTTCTGATTGTGCACCTGGCCCCGGTCGCCGGGGCGCTGCCCCGGACCCCGGGGTATCTGGACAAAGATGAGAACGCTGGGTGCGTGCCATGACCAACCCTCTTTGGGAGTCGCTGTTTGCGTCACTTGCGCTGCGCGACACGACGCTGATTACCTTGCGCGGTGGTTCCGGGCTGACCGGGCAGGAATTCCTTGCCTTGGTCGCCCGGCAGGCAAACGCGCTGGCCGTGCTGGGCGTGGGTCCGGGCGACCGGGTGGCGGTGCAGGTGGCGAAATCGCCGCAGGCACTGGCGCTGTGGGGGGCGGCGGTGGCGCTGGGGGCGGTGTTCCTGCCGCTGAACACCGCCTATGTGGCCGACGAGGTGGACTATTTCCTGACCGATGCAGCGCCGCGCGTGTTCGTGGCCGACCCTGCGCGCGCCGAAGCTTTGGCCCCGGCGGCCGAACGGTCCGGGGCGCGGCTGGTGACGCTGGCGGCAGATGGCGCGGGCAGCCTGACAGAGCTTGCGGCGGGGCAGCCCGACACCGTGACTCCGGCCGCGCGCGGCACCGATGACATTGCCGCGCTTCTGTACACCTCGGGGACGACCGGGCGGTCGAAAGGGGCGATTCTGACGCAGGGCAACCTTCTGTCCAATGCCGTGGCGCTGGCCGAGCTGTGGCGGTTCACCGCGCAGGACGTGCTGATCCATGCGCTGCCGATCTTCCACACCCACGGGCTGTTCGTGGCCACCAACACCGTGCTGCTGACCGGCGGCCGCATGATCCTGCTGCCAGGCTTCGACGCCGAGGAGGTGGTGCGGCTGATGCCGCAGGCGACGGCGCTGATGGGGGTGCCGACGTTCTATACCAGACTGATCGAACAACCGGATCTGAGGGACGCGGCGCGGGACATGCGGATTTTCATCAGCGGCTCGGCCCCTTTGCTGCCCGAGACGCACCGGGCTTTCACCGAGCGGACCGGCCACGCGATTCTGGAACGCTACGGCATGACGGAAACGAACATGATCGCCTCGAACCCCTATGCGGGCGAGCGGCGCGCGGGGACCGTGGGCTTTCCGCTGCCGGGGGTGCAAGTGCGGCTGGAGTCTGCGCCGGTGGGCGGGATCGAGGTCCGGGGGCCGAACGTCTTTGCCGGTTACTGGAGGACGCCGGAAAAGACGGCCGAGGAGTTCACGCCCGACGGCTGGTTCAGGACGGGCGATGTGGGCACGCATGATGCGGACGGCTATCTGCGCATCGTCGGGCGGGCGAAGGACCTGGTGATCACCGGGGGCTTCAACGTCTATCCGGTGGAGGTGGAAGCGGCGCTGGACCGGGTGCCCGGCGTGCTGGAAAGCGCCGTGGTGGGGCTGCCGCACCCGGATTTCGGCGAGGGTGTCTTTGCCGTACTGGTGCCCCGCCCCGGCGCCACGCTGGACCCCGCTGCGGTACTGGACAGCGTGAGAGACCGGCTGGCCCGGTTCAAGCAGCCGAAGGCCGCGGTGGTGGTGGACGCCCTGCCGCGCAATGCCATGGGCAAGGTGCAGAAAGCCGCGCTGCGCAAGACCTATGCGGGTTGGTTCGCGGGCTAAAGCGCCTTGTGCGTCCCGTCGCAGAAGGGTTTGTTCGCGCTGTGCTTGCATCCGCACAACCAGCCGGTCTTCGCTTCTTCTGCAGTGTGCTTCAGCGGCACGAAGGATGACCCCTTGTGCGACCCGTCGCAGAAGGGCTGGTTGGCCGACTTGCCGCAGGCGCACCAGAAATAGGTCTTCCCGGCCTCCAGCTCGACCTTGTAGGGGGCCTTCTGGGCAATGTGGGGGGCGTCGGTCATCGGGCTCTCCTGACGGTTGGCTGGGGTGACTGTTTCAGGGCAGCGGCGGCGGCACAAGCGGTTCTTCGGGGTCGCCCGTGTCATCCGCCAGTTCGCGTTCAAGGTAGGCCTCGAAGGCGTCCAGGTCCACCGGCTCGAACTGGCCGAAGCCCTGCATCCAGACGCTGGCCGCCTTCATCGCATCGGGGTCGAGCTTGCACCAGGTCACCCGCCCGCGGCGTTCCTGCTGGATAAGGCCCGCCTCGGCCAGAACGGTGAGATGCTTCGATACGGCCGTCAGCGACATCTCGAAGGGCGCGGCCACATCGCTGATCGCCATGTCGTCTTCCAGAAGCATCGTCAGGATGGCCCGGCGCGTCGGGTCGGCCAGGGCGGAAAAGACGCGGGAGAGCGGGTCGGACATGCCCCTTCCTGCCGGTGCAACGGCCAAAGGTCAACCGCCGGGTTGACAATGGGGCGGGCAGCGGGGCAGGCGGCACAGCTCCTGCGATACATGGGCAAGCCATTGTCTTTGCGTATCTTTCATAGATTGTCTGCCGCATTGACTCGGGCTTGCCCTTCGCTTAGCCAGACGGCACCTGAATGGGGGCCGCCGTGGCCGACGAACCCGATCCCGAACGCCTGCGCGCCCTTGAGGCGAAGCTTGCGAAGGCAAAGGGGGCGCCGCCGCCCGAACGCACCCAGACGGGCAAGGCCTTTTCGCAGGGTGAAACCGCCTGGCGGATGGTGATCGAACTGGTGTCGGGCATGCTGATCGGCCTGAGCATCGGGTTTGGACTGGACTGGTGGCTGCAGACGGCCCCGCTGTTCCTGGTCATCTTCGCGCTGTTCGGTTTTGCCGCCGGCATCAAGACGATGCTGAACACGGCAAAGGCCATGGCGGTGCAGCAAGAGGCGGAGAAATCCGCCGACGGAACAAAGGGTTAGACGATGGCAACCGAGGCAGAAGGCGGCTCTGGCTTCCAGATTCACCCGATGGACCAGTTCATCATCACCCCGCTGTTCGGCGGGAATGGTCCGGGCCACGGCTCTGACATCGCCTGGTACACCATCACCAACTCGACGCTGTGGATGGCCATCGCCGTGGCCGTCATTGCGCTGATCTTCATCGTCGGCACGTCGGGCCGCGCCATCGTTCCCTCGCGCAGCCAGTCCGTTGCCGAACTGATCTACGGTTTCATCCACAACATGGTGGAAGAGGTGACGGGCCACGACGGGGTGAAGTACTTCCCCTATGTGCTGACCCTGTTCCTGTTCATCCTGTTCGCCAACCTCTTGGGCCTGGTGCCGATGTCGTTCACCACCACCAGCCATGTCGCCGTCACGGTGACGCTGGCGCTGTTGGTATTCCTGGGAGTTACCATCCTGGGCTTCATCAAGAACGGCATCGGATTCCTGTCGATGTTCTGGGTCACCTCGGCGCCCTTGCCGGTGCGCCCGATCTTGGCCGTGATCGAGGTCATCAGCTACTTCGTGCGCCCGGTCAGCCACTCGATTCGACTTGCGGGCAACCTGATGGCGGGCCATGCGGTGATCAAGGTGATTGCGGGCTTTGCATCGCTGGCCGTTGTTTCCCCCATCGTGGTGGGCGCGGTTACCGCAATCTATGGCCTGGAACTGCTGGTGGCGGTCGTGCAGGCCTATGTCTTTACCATCCTGACCTGTGTGTACCTGCGCGATGCCGTGGGCGGCGCACATCACTAGGGTTTTCATCCAACACTGAAATCCCCCAAAGGAGAGACGATCATGGAAGGCGATATCGCAGAAATGGGCAAGTTCATCGGCGCCGGCCTGGCAACGATGGGTCTGGGCGGCGCCGGCATCGGCGTGGGCCACATTGCCGGCAACTTCCTGGCGGGCGCCCTGCGCAACCCGTCGGCGGCACCGGGCCAGATGGCCAACCTCTTCGTCGGCATCGCCTTTGCCGAAGCGCTCGGGATCTTCTCGTTCCTGATCGCGCTTCTGCTGATGTTCGCCGTCTGATCCTTTCGCCGACACAAGGGGCCGGGGTGTGACCCCCGGCCCTGTTGACGCAAGGAGACCAAGATGGCGACCGAAGGCACCGAAACCGCCGGAGAAGGCGCTGCGCAAGGCGCGGCCGAGGCCGCGAATTCCGTCGGAATGCCGCAGCTGGACTTCTCGACCTGGCCGAACCAGATTTTCTGGTTGGCCGTGTCGCTGGTGGCGATCTACCTGATCCTGACCCGTGTGGGCCTGCCCCGCATCGCGGCCGTTCTGGCCGAGCGGAAGGGCACGATCATCAACGACCTGACCGCGGCGGAAGAGCTGAAGGCCAAGGCGGTGGAGGCCGAAAAGGCCTACAACGACGCGCTGGCAAATGCCCGCAGCGAGGCGGCCAAGATCGTGGCCAAGGCGCGGGCCGACATCCAGGCCGACCTTGATGCCGCAACGGCCAAGGCCGACGCGCAGATTGCCGAAAAGACCACGGCATCCGAGACGCGGATCGGCGAGATCAAGGCCGGTGCGCTGGACAGCGTGAGCGAAGTGGCGCGCGACGTGGCGGCCGAACTGGTGGCGGCGCTGGGCGGCGTGCCCGATGGCGTGGCCGAGGCCGTCAGCGCAAAGATGAAGGGGTAAGGCCATGCTGCGCATCGCAATTCCGGCTGCCCTGCTGGCCGCCCCCGCATTTGCCGCCAGCGGACCGTTCATCTCGCTGTCAAACACCAACTTCATCGTGCTGGTGTCGTTCCTGATCTTCGTCGGCATCCTGATCAGGGCGGGTGTGCCGGGCAAGTTGACCGGCATGCTGGACGCCCGCGCCACGCAGATCAAGTCCGAGCTGGACGAGGCGCGCGCGCTGCGGGAAGAGGCCAAGACACTGCTGGCCAGCTATGAACGCAAGAAGAAGGACGTGCAGGAGCAGGCCGACCGCATTGTCGCCAACGCACGCGACGAAGCCATGCGGGCTGCGGAAGAGGCCAAGGAAGAGCTGAAACGCTCGATCGCCCGCCGCCTGATTGCCGCCGAGGACCGCATCACCTCGGCTGAAAAGGCCGCCGTGCGCGAAGTGCGCGAGCGGGCTGTGCAGGTGGCCGTGGCGGCTGCGGCCGACATTCTGGCCCGGCAGGGCAGCGCCGAGAAGGCGACGGCGCAGATTGACGCGGCGATTGCCGAGGTGGGCAGGCGGCTGCACTGAACCGGACATTGCGTCAGGCAAAAGGCCCGGTCTGGCGACCGGGCCTTTTGCATTTCGCACATTGCCGCGTCAGCGTGTGGGGCGAATGATGATCTCGACCCGGCGGTTCTGCTGCCGTCCTTCGGGCGTCAGGTTCGACGCCACCGGCGCATCCTCGCCCCGGCCCACGGCCACCACACGGCCTGCGGGCACGCCATAACCGATCAGCGTGCTGGTCACGGCCGATGCACGGCGCTGCGACAGGTCCTGGTTATAGGCGGCGGCGCCCGTGTTGTCGGTATGGCCTTCGACCACCACGGTCGAATCCGGATAGCGCTGCAGGCTGGAGGCCACGGCGCGCAGGTCATTCACCAGGGCGGGTTGCAGCGCGGCGCTGTCGACCGCGAACAGGATGTCCTGCGGCATGATCACCCGCAACTGGTTGCCTTCGTTCACGATCTGCACGTTGCCGCTGACCGCGCCCTGCAACTCGCGCGCCTGGGCGTCCAGCGTGGCGCCGATGCCGCCGCCGATGATGGCCCCGGCCGCGGCGCCGATCAGGGCATCGCGGGCATCGTTTCGCCCGCTGCCGTTGGCCGAGGCGCCCAGCACGGCGCCGATCACGGCGCCGGTGGCCGCACCGGTGCGGGCGCGGGTGTTGTCGGGGTTGCCTTGCGGATAGGGATCGCAGGCCGTCAGCGCCAACGCCGCGGCGCAGCCCACCAGGACAGGTGTTCTGAACGTCATCTTGCTATGCCTCATGTTTCGTGCTCGTCCACCGGGCTTTGCCGGTCTGACATGCAGCATAGCAGCGCCTTTGCCGAACAGCCAACTGCCGCCGCCGTATCGGCGGATTCCGGCCCAGCCTAGGCGGCCTCGGTGCGCGCGGCCTCCCAGGCCAGGATCGCGCGCTTCACCGGCAGTCCCCAGTGATAGCCGCCCAGACCGCCATCGCGGCGCAGCGCGCGGTGGCAAGGGATCAGGAACGACACCGGGTTGCGGCCCACCGCCGTACCCACCGCCCGCACGGCTGCAGGCCGCCCGATGGCCCCCGCAATCTCGCTGTAGGTGGTGACATGGCCGGTGGGAACGGTCATCAGCGCCTCCCACACCTTGATCTGGAAGGGCGCGCCGATCAGATACAGATGTGCCTCGCCAGTGGCGCCGAACGCCGCATCGGCCCAAGGGCGCAGGGCCATGGGGTCCTCGGTGAAATGCGCACGGGGCCAGCGCGCCAGAAGGTCGGTCATCGTTGCCTCTGCCCCGGTTTCGGCGGCGAAGCCGATGCCGCAGATGCCCTTGTCGGTGCCCATCACCAGCGCCGGGCCGAAGGGGGTGTCAAACCAGCCCCAGCGGATTTCCAGCCCCTCGCCGCCCTTGGCATAATCGCCGGGCGACATCGCCTCCCAGCGCAGGAACAGGTCGTGCAGCCGCCCGGTGCCCGACAGGCCTGTGGCCAAGGCGGTGTCCAGCACGGTGAACCGGTCGGCCAGCAGGGTGCGGGCGTGGTCCAGCGTGAGGTATTGCTGGTAGCGCTTGGGGCTGACGCCCACCCATTGCGAGAAGGTGCGCTGGAAATGCGCAGGGCTCATCCCCATGCGCTCGGCCAGCCCGTCCAGCGTAAGAGACGGCCCGCCCGCGTCGATCTCGCGCAGGGCGCGGGCGATGACGTTGTAGTGGTAGGTGTGGCTTGGGTCGGTCATGGCGGGCCTCGTAGGGTGGGCAATCTGCCCACCTTTGCTGCACAGCGTGGGCAGATTGCCCACCCTACATACGCGGGCCGCCCCGCCCCCGCGACCCGATTGCTGCGGCTTCCGCGGACTTGCCGCAGGCAAGAGCATCGGCCATAGCAGACACATGACGCCGCAACTGCCCTATCACGCCGTCCGCGAGATTTTCACCCGCTTTCGCGCGGCAAATGCCGAACCGAAGGGCGAGCTGGAACATCTGAACGCGTTCACCCTGCTGGTGGCGGTGGCGCTGTCGGCGCAGGCGACCGACAAGTCGGTGAATGCCGCCACCCGCGCGCTGTTTGCCGTGGCGGACACGCCCGGGAAGATGGCGGCGCTGGGGGAAGAGGGGCTGCTCCCCTACATCAGGACCATCGGCCTTTACCGCAACAAGGCGAAGAACGTGATCCGGCTGAGCCAGTTGCTGATCGAGCGGTTCGGCGGCGAAGTGCCGTCGTCGCGCGCGGCGCTGACCAGCCTGCCGGGAGTGGGTCGCAAGACCGCGAACGTGGTGTTGCAGATGTGGTTCGGCCTGCCGGCGCAGGCTGTGGACACGCATGTGTTCCGCGTGGGCAACCGCACCGGCATTGCCCCGGGCCGCGACGAGGCTGCGGTCGAGCGTGCCATCGAGGACAACGTACCGGCCGAGTTCCTGCCCCATTCGCATCACTGGCTGATCCTGCACGGCCGCTACATCTGCCTGGCCCGCAAACCGCGCTGCGCGGACTGCCTGATTGCCGACCTTTGCGCCTTCCCGGAGAAAACCGCATGAAACCCTATCAGGTTGTCGGCATCGGCAACGCCATCGTCGACGTGTTTGCCGAAGCCGACGACAGCTTCCTTGAGCTCATGGGCATCACCAAGGGCATCATGCAGCTGGTCGAGCGCGAGCGCGGCGAGCTTCTGTATGCCGCGATGAAGGACCGTCGGCAGGCGCCCGGCGGGTCGGTGGCCAACACGCTGGCCGGGATCGGGAACCTGGGGCTGAGCACGGCCTTCATCGGGCGGGTGCATGACGATGCGCTGGGGCGGTTCTATGCGCAGACCATGGCCACCGAGGGAACCGACTTCGTGAACGCCCCGGTGCCCGGGGGCGAATTGCCCACGTCGCGCAGCATGATCTTCGTGTCGCCCGACGGCGAGCGGTCGATGAACACCTACCTTGGCATCTCGTCGGAACTCGGCCCCGAGGATGTGTCGGACAGTGTGGCCGGGCAAGCCGAAATCCTGTTCCTGGAGGGGTACCTGTACGACAAGCCCAAGGGCAAGCAGGCCTTCGAACGCGCCGCGCGGCTGTGCCGCGAAAACGGCGGGCGGGCGGGGATTGCGCTGTCGGACCCGTTCTGCGTGGACCGGCACCGCGGGGATTTTCGGCGGCTGGTGCGCGAACTGGACTACGTGATCGGCAACGAGCACGAATGGGAAAGCCTGTACCAGACCGACCTGTCTGCGGCACTGGAACTGGCGGCCGCCGAGACCGGGTGCCTGGTCTGCACCCGGTCGGGGCATGACGTGATCGTGGTGCGGGGCCGCGATCAGGCGGTGGTGCCGGTGCGCCGGGTGGTGCCGGTGGATGCCACGGGCGCGGGCGACCAGTTTGCCGCGGGGTTCCTGTTCGGGCTGGCCACCGGGCGGCCGCTGGAGGTGTGCGGACGCATGGGCTGCGTGGCGGCGGCGGAAGTGATCAGCCACTTCGGCGCCCGGCCGCTGACCGACCTGCGCGTGCTGTTGCGCAAGGAAGCGCTTCTGTAACGCAGGTGGCGGCGGGCGGTGCGGCCCCGAAGGGGGGCCACTCGCCCGCCGCCGCTGCCGCGGGGCAGTTTCCTGGCCGGTCGCCGGAGGCGGGGCGGGGGCTGTCTGCCCCCCGTGCCCCCCGAGGGAATTTGGGCAAGGTGAGACGGCAGAAAGCCGGTCAGCCCAGCCGCCCTTCCAGGAACGCCCGCGCCTGCGGCGTTTGCGGGTTGGTGAAAACGGCCCCCGTGAGACCGGATTCCAGCAGTTGGCCGAGATGGAAGTACGCCACCCGGTCGGCGATGCGCCCGGCCTGCGCCAGCGAATGCGTGACGATGACGATGGCGTGGTCCGCCTTCAGGTCGGCCAGCAGGTTCTCCACGCGCGCCGTGGCCACCGGGTCGATCGACCCGGTGGGTTCGTCCATCAGAAGCACGTCCGGCAGGGTGGAAAGCGCCCGCGCGATGCACAGCCGCTGTTGCTGGCCGCCCGACAGATCGGTGCCCTCCAGACGGTGCAGGTCATCCTTCACCTCGTCCCAGAGACCGGCACGTTGCAGGCAGGTTTGCACATGCGCCTCAAGCTCGGCCGGGTGCGGGAAGAGCCCGTGCATGCGCGGCCCCGTGGCGACGTTTTCCCAGACGCTGACCGGGAACGGGTTGGGCTTCTGCGCCACCCAGCCGAAGCGGCGGCGCAGCACCGGGGGGTCGATGTCGGGGGCGTGGATATCCTGCCCGTCGAGAAGCACGGAGCCCTCGATCCGGACCCCCCGCGTGTCGTCGTGCATGCGGTTCAGGCACTTCAGCGCCGTGGTCTTGCCGCAGCCCGACGGCCCCATGAAGGCCAGGATTTCCCCCTTCCACAGGTCGAAGCTGACCTCGGCCAGTGCCTGCCGTTCGCCGTACCACAGCGACAGGTCGCGCACCGTGATCAGCGGCGGGACACCCCGCAGGTCACGCGCGGGCCGGGCTTGCGCAGGAATCATCGATAACCTCCCCTTGTCCTGGCAGAAGGGTCGCCGACGTGGTGCAGGTCGGCCCCGATCCAGATCAATGCAGGGCAGGATTTCGCAATAATTTCATGCAAATGTCATGGAACGCGATTGGGCCGCGCGATGGTGGCGCCCAGACCCTGCATCAGAGGGCCGAAGGCCGGGAACGAGGTGGCGATGGGGCTGGCGTCATCAACCGTGACCGGCTTGCGCGCGGCAAGGCCCATGACGAGGAAGCTCATGGCGATGCGGTGGTCCAGGTGCGTGGCGCAGGTGGCGCCGCCCGGCACGCCGTCGGCGCCCAGGCCATGCACCGTCATCGTATCCTCGTCATCCTCGACCGTTACGCCGTTGGCGCGCAGGCCCGTGGCCATGGCGGCGATGCGGTCGCTTTCCTTGACGCGCAGTTCGCGGACGCCGCGCATCACCGTGGTGCCGCTGGCAAAGGCCGCGACCACCGACAGGATCGGGTATTCGTCGATCATTGAGGGCGCGCGGTCGGGCGGCACCTCGATGCCCTTCAACGCCCCGGTAAAGCGGACGCGCAGGTCGGCCACCGGCTCGCCACCCTCTTCGCGGGGGTTTTCGAAGGCGATGTCGGCACCCATCTCGACCAACGTGCGGTAGAGGCCATTGCGCGTGAGGTTCTGGCTGACGCCCGGCACGCGGATGTCGGACCCCGGCACCACCAGTGCGGCGCAGACGGGAAAAGCGGCGCTGGAGGGGTCGCGCGGAACCGCCACGGCCTGCGGCCGCAGCTCGGGGCGGCCCTGCAGGGTGATGACATGGCCCTCGGCGGTCTTCTCGACATGCAGCTGCGCGCCGAATCCGGTCAGCATGCGTTCGGAATGGTCGCGGGTGGGTTCACGTTCGATCACCACGGTTTCGCCCGGCGCATTGAGGCCCGCCAGCAGGATGGCCGATTTCACCTGCGCGCTGGCCACCGGCAGGGCATAGCGCACCGGCAATGGGTTGGCCGCGCCCACCACCGTCATCGGCAGCCGGCCGCCCTGGCGGCCGTAGGCCCGTGTGCCGAACAGCGCGAGCGGGTCGGTCACCCGGCCCATGGGGCGTTTGCGCAAGGAGGCGTCGCCGGTGAACGTCGCGGTCAGCGCCGAGGTGGCCATCGCCCCCATGATCAGCCGCACACCGGTGCCCGAGTTGCCGCAGTCGATCACGCCGTCCGGTTCGCGGAACCCGCCCACACCCGCGCCGTGCACCGACCATTCGCCCGGGCCGTGCCGCGTGACCTGGGCGCCGAAGGCGCGCATGGCGGCAGCGGTGTCCAGCACGTCCTGGCCTTCCAGCAGGCCCGTCACCCGCGTTTCACCGACCGACAGCGCGCCAAGAATCAGCGAGCGGTGGCTGATCGACTTGTCGCCCGGCACGTCTGCCACACCCTGCAGCGGTCCGCTGGCGCGGGAAGTCATCGGTTCGGGGGCGGCGTGGCCGGACATGGGCGTTTCCCTTTTGCGTGGCGCCGCAGGGGTTAGCCGATGCCCTGGGCCGCGTCCAGCGTTTCACCCAGCCATATCTTCGGGTTCTCGACGGCGATCTTGCGGAACATGTCATCCCCCAAAGCGGCGCGCAGGCGGAAGCACACCGCGCGTTCCGACAGCGCCTCTTGCCGCGTCATGTAGAAGTCCGAGCCGAACAGCACCCGGTCGGCCAGTTTCGGGTCCTGAAGGAAGATTTTCAGGAACGGCACATAGGCCTCGAACTCGAACAGGGTATAGCTGATGTCCGTCCAGAGGTTCGGCCAGTCGTCGCCGCCGATCATGTCGCGGATGCAGGACTGCCAGTTGTCTTCGGACGCCTTGGGGTCGCGCGGGTCGATGCCATCGTCGACATAGGCCTTCCACGACGTCATGCCGCCGAAATGCGCAAGGCACACGCGCAGGTCGGGAAAGCGGTCGCGCACGGGTTTCCAGGCCAAGGGCGCGGACCATTCGTTCGCCTTCCAGCGCGAAAGGTAGCGACCCTGCACACCGCCGCCCGAACAATGCGTCATCACCGGCAGGTTGCGTTCGACCAGCATGGGATAGATGCGGTCCATCAGCACCTTGTGGCAAGGCGGAAAGCCAAGGCGGGGATAGACCTTCAACCCGCGGAAGCCGCGCTTCTCGATCCAGTAGGCGGCTTCATCCGCCGCACCGTCACGCCGGGGGTCCAGCGTGGCGAAGGGGATCACCAGCCCACGGAACCGCGGGTCATTGCGTATTTCGTCCAGTTCGGTGTGCTGGTCGTTCACGCTGACAGGCGGCGCCCCCCAGCCCGCCTGCGACAGGTCCATCGGCAGCACGACAAAGCGCGTGTCCTTCGGGTACATCGGAATGATGGTGTCCAGAATGTCGGCCTGGCTGCGCTTGGACCCTTCGGCGTTGAACTTGTAGAGCCGAGAGAGCTTGGCCGAGAATTCCTCTAGCCCGATCAGGCGAAAAAGGATCGCAAGAAACCAGAGCACCTGTGGCACCATCTTCAGGGGCCGCAGCCAGATGTAGGGATAGTTCACCGGCACATGCCGGGAGGTGAACGTGTGAATGTGACAATTGGTGATCTTCATGGGTGGCCCCTGCAATGACGGATCGCTGAACGCCGTCAGTCTGGCACAACCGCAGGCGGAAATCACCTGTCAGATGCGGCGGAACACCAGATACTGCGGCACACGGCCTTCACGCAGCGCCTTCTGTTCGTAGCGGGTCGAGGTCCAGCCGTCCCATGGCGTGCCGCTGTCGGAGTGCAGGGCAAACCCGGCGGGCGGCACCTCCTCGCGCGCCTGGCGGGCGTAGTCGGCAATGTCGGTGGCCAGCCGCAACTCGGCGCCCGGGGCCATGGCGCGGGCCAGGGGCTGCAGGTAGCCCGGGGTGACAAAGCGGCGGCGGTGGTGGCGGGCCTTGGGCCAGGGGTCGGGGTAGTTCAGGTACGCGCGCGCCAGCCCGGCCGGGGGCAGCACCTCCAGCAGGTCGCGCACGTCGCCGGGGTACAGTCGCACGGCGGCACCAGGCATGGCGCGCAGCTTGCCCAGGCAGGTGGCAAGGCCGTTCACAAAGGGCTCGGCCCCGATCAGCCCGACGCCCGGATTGGCCTGAGCGATGTGCACCAGATGCTCTCCGCTGCCAAAGCCCACTTCCAGCCACAGCGGCCGCCCCGGAAAGGGGTGGGCCATGGTGTCACGGCCGGGATTTTCGTCGCGCGCGATGCCGGGCAGGCGCCAGCGGTCCAGATCGGCCAGATAGTCCTGCTGGCTGGCGCGCATTGTCTTGCCGCGGATGCGGCCATAGAAGTTGCGCCGTTCGGCAGCGGCGATCGAGGCGGTGTCGTTCATGCGCGGGCGCCTACCTGCTTGGGCCGGGCCACGCAAGGGCGGGTCAGGGCAGCGGGCGTTCGCCAATGCGTTCGGCCACCATCACCAGATAGCCGTCCGGGTCTTGCACCAGAAACTCGCGCTGGCCGCCCTGCCTGTCACCCCAGTCGCGCCATTTCTCGCGCAACGGAACATAGAACGGCAGCCCCGCCGCCTGCACCCGCTTGGCCAGCGCGGCGGCATCGGCCACATAGACCTGCACCACCACGCCGCGGCCATAGGGTGGCTCCAGCGGCCCCGTCTCCCAGTCGCCGTCGCGTTCGTAGATCATCAGCTGCGCGCCCTCGGGGCGTTCCAGATAGGCGAACTTCTGCGCCGGGCGGGTATAGGCCACGGCAAAGCCCAACACGCCCGTCCAGAAGGCCAGCGACTGTGACCAGTCGCTGACCATCATCTCGGTCATCTGCATGGCCCAGCCGGTCCGGGGCGGGCTGCCGTTGCCCACCTAGACGGCCCGCTTCAGCGCATCGGCCAGATCGGTGCGTTCCCAGCTGAAAGCGCCGTCATCGGTGGTCGCCCGGCCGAAGTGGCCATAGGCCGAGGTGCGGGCATAGATCGGGCGGTTCAGCGACAGGTGCGTGCGGATGCCGCGCGGCGTGAGGTCCATCACCTGGGCCACGGCGCGTTCGATGGCGGCTTCGGGCACGGTGCCGGTGCCGTGCGTGTCGACATAGATCGACAGCGGGCGTGCCACGCCGATGGCATAGCTGACCTGCAGCGTGCAGCGCCGCGCCAGCCCGGACGCCACCACGTTCTTGGCCAGATAGCGCGCGGCATAGGCGGCCGACCGGTCCACCTTGGTAGGGTCCTTGCCGCTGAAGGCGCCGCCGCCGTGCGGGGCCGCGCCGCCATAGGTATCGACGATGATCTTGCGCCCGGTCAGCCCGGCGTCACCATCCGGCCCGCCGATCACGAAAGACCCGGTGGGGTTCACGTGCCATTGCGTCTTGCCGGTGATCCAGCCCTGGGGCAGCACATCGCGGATGTGGGGTTCCACGATGGCGCGGATGTCGGCACTCGACTGCGCCTTGGATTCATGCTGCGTCGACAGCACGATCGACGTCACCTCGACCGGCTGGCCGCCCGCATAGCGGATCGACAGCTGCGACTTGGCGTCGGGGCGCAGCAGCGGCTCGGCGCCGGACTTGCGCGCTTCGGACAGGCGCTTCAAAATCTTGTGGGCGTACAGGATGGGCGAGGGCATCAGCTCGGGCGTTTCGTCCGTGGCATAGCCGAACATGATGCCCTGGTCGCCCGCGCCTTCCTCGCGCCCGGCCTCGCCGGTGACGCCCTGCGCGATGTCGACCGACTGTTCGTGCAGGAAGTTCATCACGTGGCAGGTGTTCCAGTGGAACTTCTCCTGCTCGTACCCGATGTCGCGGATGGCATCGCGGGCGATCTGCGGGATGCGGCCCATCACGTCTTTCAGCCGCTCGGCGCCGGGGCGCCCGTCACGGTCGGGCAGGCCGATCTCGCCGCCGATGACCACAAGGCCGGTGGTGGCAAAGGTTTCGCAGGCCACGCGCGCGGCCGGGTCCTGTTCCAGCAGATAGTCCAGAACGGAATCCGACACGCGGTCGCACAGCTTGTCGGGGTGACCTTCGGACACGGATTCCGAGGTGAACACATAGTCTTGGCGAGACATGGGAAGAGCGCTCCATTGGGTTTCGCTGCCACGCCAGGAAGCCGTTGTGACAGGTTGAACTGCGCTACGCCTGTGTCACGTTCCGGTCAAGAGGGCGGCGCGGGCGGGCCAGCAGGAACAGACCGGCCAGCAACATGAGCACCGGGGTGTCGCCGAACCGGGCATAGGGTGTGGGCGGCAGCGCGGGGGGCAGCGCGGCATCCAGCGTGCCGCGGGTGCCGAAGGGCAGCGCTGCCGTCACCATGCCGCGCGCGTCGATCACGCCGGTGACGCCGGTGTTGGCCACGCGCACCAGCGGCAGGCCCATTTCCACCGCGCGCAACCGGGCCAGGGCGAAATGCTGGAACGGCCCGGTCAGCACGCCGAACCAGGCGTCATTGGTGATCTGCACCATCCAGTCGGCGCGCGGCCCCGGCGCATGGCGCGGGATTTCGGGAAACACCGCCTCGTAGCAGATCAGCGGGATGGCCCGGCCCAGCCGCGGCCCCAGGTCCAGCACCGCGGGGCCGGGCCCGGCCGAATAGCCATACCCCTCGACCGTGGCAAAGGCGCCCAGTCCCGTCCAGGCATAGACCAGGTCGCCCAGCGGCAGGTATTCGCCAAAGGGGACAAGATGATGCTTGTCATAGCTGGCAGCAACCTGCCCGTCGGGCGCGGCAACGATCAGGCTGTTCCAGAAGCGGGCCGTGCCGTCGGTGCGCTGCACCCCCGCCAGCACCGGCGCCCCCTGCCCCGCCCCGGCCAGCGCCAGCGGAATGTCAGGCGCGCCGTCCAGCAGGTAGGGGATCGAGGTTTCGGGCCAGATCACCAGTTCCACGGGCGGCGCGGCGGCTGTCATCGCCAGCTGGGTGTCCATGATGGCGCGGGCACGGGTGCGGTCCCATTTCCCGGCCTGATCGGTGTTGGGCTGGACCAGACGGATCAAGGGCGCGTCGGCGCGTGCGGGCAGGGGAAGGGAAAGGCGCGCCGTGCCGCCCCACCATGCGGCTGCCACCACCCCCACCACCGCCACCGCACCGCGCCAGCCCCAGGCTACGGGCAGCACGGCCACCAGAAGGGTTGCCAGCGTCAGGCCATGTGCCCCGGCAAAAGCGGCGCCCTGCCCCGGCGCCGCGCCGATCCAGATGTGGCCGGGCAAGGCCCAGGGGAAGCCGGTGAACACCTGGCTGCGGGCATATTCTGCTGCGGCCAGGGCCACGGCAAAGCCCAGCGCCCGCCATCGGAACCCCACCGACACTGCCCCCGCCAAGGCCCAGAACAGCGCCAGCCCCCCGGCCATCAGCACCAGCGCAAACGGCGCCATCCAGCCGTGACGGCCAATGTCGATCAGGAAGGGCTCGACGATCCAGCTCAGCGCCAGCGCAAAATGCCCGGCCCCGGCCCACCAGGCCAAACCGGCGGCGCGCCGCATGTCCGGCGCCCGTGCCACCAGCGCAATGATCGCGGCAAAGGCCGGCAGCGCCAGCCACCAGAACCCCAGCGGTGCCTGCCCGCAGGCGGCCACGGCACCCAGCCCGAAGGCCGTACCCCGTGCCCGCCAGCCGGTCAACTCTGGCGCTGAGGACGCCATCATGCCGCCGTTTCGGCGACCGCGGCAGGCTGCGCCGCCACCGCCGACGGCAGCCGCACGCGCAGCCGCTTCAGCCGCCGCGGATCGGCCTCGATCACCTCGAACTCGACGCCGCTTTCATGCGTCACCACCTCGCCCCGCGTGGGCACCCGGCCGGTGCGCAGGAAGACCAGCCCGCCCAGCGTGTCGATCTCTTCGTCATCCTCGGCCACGCGCAGCCGCAGGCCGATGGCATTCTCGAACTCGTCCAGGGGCGCCATGGCCTGGGCCAGGAACACGCCGGGCTTCTCTTCCTTCCACAGCGCGCCCTCTTCCTCGTCGTGCTCGTCCTCGATCTCGCCGATCACCGTCTCGATCAGGTCCTCGATGGTCACCAGCCCGTCGACGCCGCCGTATTCGTCGATCACCAGCGCCATGTGCACCCGCTCGCGCTGCATCTTCTGCAACAGCACGCCGATGGGCATGGACGGCGGCACATAGATGAGGGGACGCAGCAGTTTCTTCAACGAAAACCGGCCCGCCACGCCAAAGCCGTGCTGCAGCGCAAGGTCCTTCAGCAGCACCAGCCCCTGCGGATGGTCCAGCGTGCCCTTGTACACCGGCAGCCGCGAGAAGCCATGTTCGCGGAACACGGCCACAAGCTCGTCCTTGCCGATGTCCAGCGGCACGGCCGTGATGTCCACCTTGGGCACCGCCACGTCATCGACACGCAGCTTGCGCAGGTTGGCCATGCCATGCGCCGCCGGCACCGAAGGCGCCTGTCCGGGCGCAGACGGCGCCGTGTGCGGATTGGCCTCGGCGGGAGGAGGGCGCAAGGCGGCAATCAGACGGCCCAGCAGGCCATCGCCGCGTGCGGTTGTGAAGGTATTCCGACCGGTCTCCGGCCCCGGCGCGCGCTGCGCTGCCGTAGAGCCGTCGTTGCTACTGCCCATCTGTCCTTTGTCCGGGTGACGACGCCCCAAGGGCGCCCGCTGCTAGTATGGGTTTTCAACCCCAAGTGTTGCAAGAGCGTGAACCTCCAGCGCCTCCATCCGTTCGGCGTCGGCATCGTCCGCGTGATCGTACCCCAGACAGTGCAAGGCGCCATGCACGATCAGGTGAAGTACATGATTCTGAACGGTTTTTTCCTGTTCCTCGGCCTCGCGCACGCAGGTCTCCCAGGCCAGCGCGATGTCGCCCACATGTTCGGGGTCATCCACCTCGCCCGGGTCGGGGCGTTCGGGGTCGGCCCCGGGCGTGGCCCGATCCAGCTCCCATGCGGGCCAGGACAGCACGTTGGTGGGGCGCGGCTTGCCGCGGAAGTCGGCGTTCAGCATGGCGATTCGCGCGTCGTCGCAGCCCATCACGCAGATCGAAAAACCCTGCGGCGCCAGATCCAGTGCCGCAAATGCCGCTTGGCAGGCCAGCTCGGACAGCGCCGGAAGATCCAGCGCCGCCCAGCGGTCATCCTCGATCACGGTCTCAGCCAGCGGCTCCATCGGCGGCGTCATAGGCCTCGATGATGCGCGCCACAAGCGGGTGGCGCACCACATCCTTCGCCGTGAAGTAGTTGAAGCTGACGCCATTCACGCCCTTCAGGATGCGCTCGGCGTCCTGCAGGCCGCTTGCGGTGCCGCGCGGCAGGTCCACCTGCGTGCGGTCGCCGGTGATCACCATGCGGCTGCCCTCGCCCAGACGGGTCAGGAACATCTTCATCTGCATGGTGGTGGCGTTCTGCGCCTCGTCCAGCACCACGAAGGCGCCGGCCAGCGTGCGCCCGCGCATGAAGGCCAAGGGCGCGATCTCGATGCGCTTTTCCTGCATCAGCTTTTCCACCTGCTTGGCAGGCAGGAAGTCGTTCAGCGCGTCGTACAGCGGCTGCATGTAGGGGTCGATTTTCTCTTTCATGTCGCCGGGCAGGAAGCCCAGCCGCTCGCCCGCCTCTACCGCGGGGCGCGACAGGATGATCTTTTCCACCGCCCCCGAAATCAGCATGGTCACGCCCACCGCCACGGCAAGATAGGTCTTGCCGGTCCCCGCGGGGCCAATGCCGAAGGCCAGTTCATGGTCGAACAGGTTCTTCACATAGGCCTTCTGCGCCTCGGTCCGCGGCTCGATCGGCTTGCGGCGCGTGCGCAGCTCGTAGCGGCCGCCGGTGAACATCTCGAACTGCTCGCCCTCGGGCGCGGTCGGGGCGATGCGCGACATGCGGATGGCGCCGTCAATGTCGCCCGCCGTGACGGGCCGCCCGCCTTCCAGCCGCCCGTAAAGGCCCCGCAGAACCATCGCCGCCGCATCGCGCGCAGGCTTGTCGCCCACGACGGCCAGCCTGTTGCCGCGCCGCAGGACATGCACCCCCATCTGGTGTTCGATCTGCGCAAGGTTCCGGTCGAATTCGCCACAGAGACTGATCAGAAGCCGGTTGTCGGGAAATTCCATCTGGGTTTCGACAACGTCTTCGGCGGCGGTCGGGGGGGTCAGCGCGCTGATGCCCAAACGGGGTCTCCTTCTGGTTGGGGCCTGTGGACAGGTTGCGCCGGTGCGGGCCACCTGTCCAGCGGCATGTTTGCCGCTGTGTGCAGACTGGCGCGGGATTGTGCCGGTTCGATGACGGATCGGGCATCGGCCATGACAAAGGGCCGCGGCGTTTCCGCCGCGGCCCCCTGCGCATGTTCTGACCGGATTACTGGGACGGCGCGCGCCTCACGTTCGGCACATAGTCCTGAATGCCGGCGTCGGGTGTCTGATAGTCCTTGACCACGGCGCCCGGTGGGAACTGGTTGTTGCACACCGGCAGACCCGACTTCGGGTCGTAGCGGGGCGAGGAATACCCCTCGACTCCGTCGTCGATGATCCAGTTCTGGCACCCGTCCGGGTCATAGGCGATGGCGAAGCCGCCGTCGCGCAGGGCAACCGGGTCGCGGCCAAGGTCCTGGGCGGTGGCGATCACCGTATTCGGGCTGGCCCGGTACGGCACGGTGCCCTCGATGCAGCCGGACAGTGCCGTCGCGGCCAGAAGGCCAAGGGGAAGGATACGCGTTTTCATCTCGATCACCACCGGTAGCAGACGACTTCGACGCGACGGTTCTTCTGCATGCCGGCCGCCGTTCCGTTGGTGGCGATGGGCTGCCGCTCGCCGTAGCCGATCTCGCGTTCGACCTGCGCCCCAACCGAACGGGCCACCGCGGCGACCGAGGCCGCACGGCGCTGCGACAGGCGGATGTTGTATTCATCCGAGGCGCGGCTGTCAGTGTGGCCGTAGATGGCATAGCCGAAGGCACCGGACGACCGGAAGAAGCTTTCCAGCCGCGCTCGCCCCTGGGCCGTCAGTTTGTGCCCGTCGGTGGGGAACAGCGTGTCGGTGTTTTCCACCAGACAGGTGTTCTTCTTCAGGCACACGGGCTTGCCGGTTTTCGGATCGCGCCGGGGCACCATGTAGCCCTCTTCGCCACCATCGGCCCACCAGTGCATGCAGCCGTCGTCGTCAATCCAGGCACCCCACTCGATCTTGCCGACCTGCTGGGGCTTTGTCTGCGCGGCCGCCCCGTGGGGCAGCGCCATTCCAAGCGCGAACGCAGACGCAACCGCCATCCGCCATCCCGCCACAATCCACGTCTTCACCGCCGAACCCTCCGGGAAATCGTCGTACTTTCGCCACGACCCTTGCACCGGAAAGCCACGCCTGTAAAGCGTTAACTAGGGTTTTATCTTGATTTTTCAATGATTTGTATCGAATCCGTCAACAATCCGCGGGGCAATTGTGGCAGCGTTTCCGCCCTCCCCGGTCCTGTGTCACGAAAGCCGCACCCCGGACAGCGAATTTGTCGAGGTCGCCACCACCCGCGCGGCCACAATCTCGCCCCGATTCCCGCCAGGGTCCGGCACATGCACGGCGTGCAGATGTTCCGACTTGCCCACCCATTGCCCCGGCAGGCGGCCCGGCTTTTCGTACAGCACCTGCACCACCTGCCCCACCATCGCTGCCTGCCGCGCGCGCTGCTGCTGGGTGACCAGCGCCTGCAGGGCCTGCAGGCGCGCGTCGGCCACGTCGGACGGGACGCCGGGCTTTTCGGCGGCTGGCGTGCCGGGGCGGGGCGAGTACTTGAAGCTGAACGCGGCCCCGAAGCCGACAGCGCGGATCAGGTCCATGGTCGCTGCGAAATCGGCATCCGTCTCGCCCGGGAAGCCAACGATGAAATCGGAACTCAGCAGGATGTCGGGGCGCGCGGCGCGGATGCGGTCGATCTGGCGCAGGTAGTGGTCGGCCGTGTGCTTGCGGTTCATCGCCTTCAGGATGCGGTCGCTGCCCGACTGCACCGGCAGGTGCAGATAGGGCATCAGCTTCGGCTCGTCGCCGTGGGCGGCGATCAGGTCGTCGCTCATGTCGTTGGGGTGGCTGGTGGTGTAGCGGATACGCTCCAGCCCCTGAACCCGCGCCAATGCGCGGATCAGATCGCCGAACCCCTCGGCGCCGGTGCCGTGCCAGGCATTCACGTTCTGGCCCAGCAGGGTGATCTCGCGCACCCCGCGCGACACCAGATCGGCGGCTTCGGCCAGGATGCGGGTCGCGGGGCGGCTGACTTCGGCGCCGCGGGTATAGGGGACCACGCAGAAGGCGCAGAACTTGTCACAGCCTTCCTGCACCGTCAGGAACGCGGTCGGCCCGGCCTGGCCATTGCGGGCGGGAAGGTGGTCGAACTTGTCCTCGGGGGGGAATTCGGTGTCCACCGCCCGGCCCTTGGCGCGCAGCAATTCGGGCAGGCGGTGATAGGCCTGCGGCCCCACCACCAGATCGACGATCGGCGCCCGCCGCGCGATCTCGGCCCCCTCGGCCTGCGCCACGCAGCCCGCCACCGCCACCTTCAGCGCCGGCCTGGCGGCCTTCAGCGGCTTCAGTCGCCCGAGGTCGGAATACAGCTTCTCGGAGGCCTTCTCGCGGATGTGGCAGGTGTTCAGAAGCACCATGTCCGCTTCTTCCGCCACCTCGGTCTGCGTGTACCCCTCGGCCGCCAGCACTTCGGCCATGCGTTCGCTGTCGTGCACGTTCATCTGGCAACCATAGGTCTTCAGATACAGCTTCTTGGCGTCAGTCATCGGGGAACCGGGGGCTGGGGCATGGGGGCCGGGAACAGGCTGCTCTTCTACACCCCCGCCGCCCCCCCGGCAACGCACAGGCCTTTGACCTTGGCGCCGCTTTGGGCGAACGTCCGGAAAACGGGGAACGGGCATGATGCAGGCACCGGCAACGCAGACACTTGCCGCCTTTCTGGACGGCGTGAAGCGAACCGCTGTGAAGGGGCCGGTGGCGGTGATCCTGGCCGAAGATGATGTCGAGGTGGACAGCACGGTGATGCATCACCTGCAGGCGGGGTTCCGCGAGGTGCTGGTTCTGGCCGATGACGCGGTGCCGCTGTCGCCCGACCTGGCCCCTCAGGTGCGTCGCATCCGCCACGATGTCTTCTCCGAGGGGGCCCTGACGGGCGCCGTCAACGCCCTGATCGAGGCGATGCCGGGCACCTGGCTGTACTGGGGCTTCAACGCCGAATACCTGTTCCACCCCTTCTGCGAGACGCGCAACGTGCGCGAGATGATCGCCTTCCACACCGAGGAACGGCGCGAGGCCTTCCTGACCTATGTGATCGACCTGTATGCAGGCGATCTGGACCGCCACCCGAACGCCGTCTGCAACGACGCGCTGCTGGACCGGTCGGGCTACTATGCCCTTTCGCGAAAGGATGGCACGGGGCGCCACCGTGAACGGCAGTATGATTTTTTCGGCGGCCTGCGCTGGCGGTTCGAGGAACACGTCCCCGAACACCGCCGCAAGATCGACCGCATTGCGCTGTTCAAGGCCAGGCCAGGCCTGCGGCTGCGCGAGGATTACACGCTGTCGGACGAAGAGATGAACACCTATGCCTGCCCCTGGCACAACAACATCACCACCGCGGTGCTGAGCTTTCGCACCGCGAAGGCCTTGCGCACCAATCCGGGGTCGAAGTGGGACGTGACCGATTTCCGCTGGCGCAATTCGGTGCCGTTCCAGTGGCACAGCCAGCAGTTGATGGACCTGGGCCTGATGGAACCGGGGCAATGGTTCTAGCCCGCGTTCCTTTCGCGCAGCCCCCCCCACCCTCTCGCCTCTCAACAAGGGGGGAGGGAAGCGCGTCATCCCCGGCCGGCGCAGTGCGATCCGGTGCCGATTTGGGTCGTCCCACCGTGGGACAAAATGCAGATACTTATAAATCAACATGTTACGGGCGCGCGTTAACCCGATTTTCATGATTGTCCCACGCAGACAGGCCCTTGCGGCCTTCAGCCCGGCGGCAAGCCCGCCAGTCCAAGGCGCGCCGACAGGTGCCCCGCGGCTTCGGCCACAGTCGCCCAGTCGGCCCGGCGCGCGGCGAAGAGCGTGGCCTGGCTTTGCAGGATCGGCCCTTCGGCCAACGGCTTCAGGTGGTTGGCGCGCAGCGTTTCGCCCGAGGAGGTGATGTCGGCGATGGCTTCGGCGGTGGCGTTCTTCACCGTGCCCTCGGTCGCCCCCTGGCTGTCCACCAGCGCGTAGTCGGCCACGCCCCGTTCGGTCAGCCAGTCGCGCACCAGCCGGTGATACTTGGTGGCGATGCGCAGGCGGTGGCCATGGGCGGCGCGGAAGGCCGCGGCGGCGGCATCCAGGTCATCGGCGGTTTCCACGTCGATCCAGGCCATGGGCACGGCCAGCACGAGGTCGGCATGGCCGAACCCCATGGGCGCCAGTTCGGCCACCAGCGACGGCCAGTCGGCCAGCCTGTCGCGCACCAGATCGGTGCCGGTGACGCCGATGTGGATGCGCCCTGCGGCCAGTTCCTGCGGGATTTCCCCGGCCGAGAGCATGACCACCTGAACGCCCGGCAGGCCGTCGACGGCGCCCGCATATTCGCGGTCGGCCCCCGACAGGCGCATGGGCAGGCCGCGGGTGCCGAACCAGTCGAATGTGTCCTGCATGAGACGGCCCTTCGAGGGCACCCCGACCTTCAGCATCACAGGCCCCCCAGCGCAGCGACAAGGCCGGGGCGGATGACGCCGCCAACGGCCGGGATCGACCGCCCCTGCCCCAGTGCCGCCGTCAGCGCATCATAGCGCCCGCCGCTGGCGACGGGCGGAAGTGCCGGATCGGCGGTGACAAAGCTGAACACGAAGCCGTCGTAGTATTCCATCGCGGTGCGGCCATGGCTGGCTTCGAAGGCCAGCGTTGCCGTGTCGATGCCAAGGGCCTGCAGGGCGTCAAGGCGGGCGGCGAAACGGTCCACCGCCGGGGCGATGGCAGGCAGCAGGGGCGTGATGCCGCGCAGGTGGGCAAGTGCCGCCTGCGCCGGGGCCTGCAGGGACAAGAGGTCATACAGCAGCGCCGCCTCGGGGGCGGGCAGGGGCGGGGTGCTCGCGTCGTCCAAGAGTGTGCGGGCGCGGGCGGCGATTTCGGCCGCGCTGCGCAGGCCGATGGCGGGGCCTGCCGCCGCGATCAGGGTTTCGGGGTCGGCGGTCTGCAGGTGATCCAGCAGGCGCAGGCGGCCGGGCGGGGGCGCGGCGCGGCCCGCAAACCGGTCCAGCAGGCGGCGGAACCGGGCGGGCCGCCAGACGTGGCGCAGAAGGGCGGCGCGGCGGCGATCGGTGGTGGTCAGGCCCTGGACCGCCGCCAGCAGGATGCCGATGTCGCCGGTGACAGGGGTCAGGCCCAGGGGCGCCAGCAGCCGCGCGAACAGGGCGAAGACGCCCGCGTCGGCGGCAGTGGCGTCCCGGTCGAAGCGTTCGAACCCCACCTGCAGATATTCCCGCGGGCGGCTGTCGGGCCGGTCCTGCCGCCGGAACACCTCGCCCAGATAGCAGTAGCGCGCCGGTTCCGCGCCCCCGGCCATGTGCCCCAGAACCACGGGCACGGTAAAGTCGGGGCGCAGCATCATTTCGCCTTCGGCCGGGTCGAAGGTCACATAGGCGCGGGCGCGGATGTCCTCGCCGTAAAGGTCAAGCAATGTCCCGGCGGGTTGCAGCACCCCGGTTTCCACCGGCTCTGCGCCCTCGGCGCGAAAGGCCGCCAGCAGGCGTTCGCCGATGGCGCGTTCCGCGGCGGCGGTCATGCCAGCATGCGGCGTACGGCGGCCACCAGATCGGCGCGCGGCACTTCCACCTGTGCGGGCCGGGCCTTCCATTCCTCAAGACTGGCGCCCGCCGCGATTTTCGCGCCCAGGATCAGGTCCTTCAGCACCACCACGCCGCGCGCCTGTTCGTCCGACCCCTGGATCACCGCCACCGGCGAGGCGCGCTTGTCGGCATATTTCATCTGCTTGCCGAAGTCCTTGGGATTGCCCAGGAACACCTCGGCTCTTATGCCCGCGTTCCGCAAGTCGGCCGCCATCGTCATGTAGTCGGCCATCCGGTCCCGATCCATCACCGTCACCACCACCGGCCCCTGCACCGCCGCCGCCTCGCCGCGCTTGGCGCGCAACGCGGCCAGCAACCGGTCCACCCCGATGGAAATGCCGGTGGCCGGCACCGACTGGCCGGTGAAGCGCTTCACAAGGTCATCATAGCGGCCCCCACCGGCGACCGAGCCGAACTGGCGGGGGCGGCCCTTTTCGTCATGGACGGTAAAGGTGAGTTCGGCCTCGAAGACCGGGCCGGTGTAGTAGCCGAGGCCTCGGACAGTGGCAGGGTCGATCACTATGCGGTCGGGGCCAAGTCCCAATGCACGGCAGTAACCGACCAATTCCTCAAGTTCTACGACCGCTTCGACACCTGAGACGGTTTCGTGGAGAATCTCGTAGAGGTTGAAGAGTGTTCTTCGATCTCTGTCGTCTAAGTTGCCGAGCAGTTTGTGATCGTGCTCGTACGCTAAACGCCTGTCAGTATTGTTCTGGTCCAAACCAGCAGACAAAAAGCTGAGGATCACATCAGTCGCACCGACGGAAAGCCCCGCTCCCTTGGTGAAATCCCCGCTCTCGTCCCGCCGCCCCTCGCCCAGCAGCGCCCGTACGCCGTCCTCGCCCAGCCGGTCCAGCTTGTCGATGGCGCGCAGCACGATCCCCCGCTCGGCCGCGAACCGGTCAGGATCGGCCGGGTCCAGCACCCCCGCCGCCTCCATCACCCCGTTCAGCACCTTGCGGTTGTTCACCCGGATCAGCGTATCCCCACCCAACCCCAGCGCCGACAAGGCCCCCGCCAGCATCGCCAGAATCTCGGCATCCGCCGCCACCGAAGGCGCCCCCACCGTATCGGCATCGCATTGATAGAACTGCCGATACCGCCCCGGCCCCGGCTTTTCGTTGCGCCAGACCGGCCCCATCGCATAGCGCCGATAGGGCGAGGGCAGGTCGCCCCGGTACTGCGCCGCCACGCGGGCCAAAGGCGCCGTCAGGTCATAGCGCAGCGCCAGCCACTGCGCGTCCTCGTCCTGCCAGCCGAACACGCCCTCGTTCGGGCGGTCCACATCGGGCAGGAACTTGCCCAGCGCCTCCACGGTCTCGACGGCCGAGGTCTCCAGCGGGTCAAACCCGTGCATGCGGTAGACCTCGGCGATGGTCGCCAGCATCTCCTGCCGCTCCATCACCTCGGCGCCGAAATAGTCGCGGAACCCCCGCGGCGGCTCGGCCTTGGGGCGGCGGGCGGGTTTTTCGGCGGGTTTTTCGGCGGCCATGGCACGACCCCTTCGCATTCCATCGCGCGGCCATGTATCGGATGGGCCGCAGGGCGGCAAGCAGCGGCAGGCGAAGGAAGGCAGGGCATGGACAGGGTTCAGATGTTGGAAGAGCGCGTGGCGCATCTCATGCGGGCGGTCGAGGACCTGTCCGACGTGGCCGCGCGGCAATCGGGCGAGATCGACCGGCTGGAACGCCGCGTGGCCCTGCTGATGTCACGCGAGGCCGAACGCGAGGCCGACACGCTCCTCCCCGCCGACCCCAACCAGCGCCCGCCGCACTGGTAGGCCCACCCGCCACGCCGCCACCCGGCGCGTCCCCAAATGCCGCAAATGCCGCGCGGCCCTTCCACACCCACCCGGCGCACCCCGTGGCGCACTCCCCCACTCCCAGCCTTTCACCTTGCCCAAATACCCCACGGGGGGTCCGGGGGGTGTGAAACCCCCCGGCGCCGGGGCCGCAAGACACCGCCACAAC
>CAZLIC010000054.1:0-29308 GCA_964559535.1 uncultured Rhodobacterales bacterium | reverse complement strand
TGCAGTTTTCAAGAATGGTCAGGTGCGGGAACAGGTTGAAGTGCTGGAACACCATCCCCACCTCGGACCGCACCTTGTCGATGTTCTTCACATCGCTGGTCAGTTCGGTGCCGTCCACCACGATGCGTCCCTGCTGGTGTTCTTCCAGCCGGTTGATGCAGCGGATCAGCGTGGACTTGCCGCTGCCCGACGGCCCGCAGATGACGATCCGCTCGCCCTTGTGGACCGTCATGTTGATGTCGCGCAGCACGTGGAACGTGCCGTACCACTTGTTCATCGCGGTGATCTGCACCGCAACCTCGGTCGACACCTTCATCTTCGAGGTATCGACGGCGCGCTCGATGGCTTCGGTCATGGGCGGCTCCTTAACGGTGGTCGGTCTTCAGCTTGCTTTCGAGGTATTTCGAATAGCGGGACATGCCGAAGCAGAAGAGGAAGAAGATGGTTCCGACAAAGATGTAGGGCTCCCAGTAGATGCCCTTCCAGTTGATGTCGGCGCGGACAAGCCCGGTGATGCCCTTCAGCGGCTCGTACAGCGCCACGATGACCACCAGCGTGGTGTCCTTGAACAGGCCGATGAAGGACGACACGATGGCCGGGATCGAGATTTTCAGGGCCTGCGGCAGGATGATCAGCCGCTGCGCCCGCCAATAGTCGAGGCCCAGCGCGTCGGCGGCCTCGTACTGGCCGCGCGGCAGGGCGGCAAGGCTGCCGCGCAGAACCTCGGCCAGATAGGCGGCGGCAAAGAAGGTGACCAGGATCAGCACCCGCAGCAGCGTGTCGAAGTCGGCCTCTGGCGGCAGGAAGAAGCCCAGCACGTAGGCCGCCACGAACAGCAGCGTGATCAGCGGCACGCCGCGGATCGATTCGATGAAGACGATGCACAGCATCTTGACGATCGGCATGTCGGACTGACGGCCAAGCGCCAGCAGGATGCCGATGGGCAACGAGAAGGTGATGCCGGTCACGCCGATCACGATGGCCAGAAGGAAACCGCCGAACTGGTCGGAGTTGACCGGCGCGAAACCCACAGGAATGGCTGCCCCCAGGGCACCGGCCAGCGGGGCGTCCAGAAACAGCCACCACAGCACGGCGGCAACGAACCCCGCCCCCGCGGCAGCCGACAGGCCCAGAATGGGCGAGGCGAAGCGGAAGACGGCATAGAGCACGCCGAACCCCGCCATGGCCACGATGGGCGACCAGATCGAACCGCCCCAGAGAAGCCAGAAGCATAGGGCGGGAAAGGCCAGGGTGAACCACAACAGCCTGCCCGGTTGAACCTGCGCCAGCACGGCAAGCCCGCCGACCAGCAGAAGCGCCAGCACGAACAGGCCGGTCGGCGCCGCCGAGAGATACAGCGTCAGCGCCAGGAACGCCGCCACGACGCCAAGGATGATCGTCAGGTTGCGCTTCTGGCCTGCGAACAGCACCGGCGCCAGCGCCGCGAACAACAGCCCGAAGGCCAGCACCGGGCGCCAGCGTTCGTCGGCCGGGTACTGGTGGCCAAAGATGAAGGCGCCCCACCAGGGCCGCAGGAAGGCCCAGCAGGCGCCCGTCGCCCCTTCGCCGGCCGACGCCACCACAACCTTGCGGCATTCGTCCAGCGAACCGGCATTCCACACCGAATTCCAGAACCATGGGAACATGCCCCACACGACGGAGCCGACGAAGAACAGCGCCAGCAGCGAAAGGATGATGTTCAGCGGCGTCGAGAACAGGTTCTGGTGCAGCCACTTCAGCGCGCCGCCTTCGCCACCGGGCGGCGGCAGGGCGGGAAGCATTTCGGTGCGGGTGAAACTTTCGGCCATCTCAGCGCGCCTTCAGCTGAACGGAACGGTTGTAGACGTTCATCACCAGCGAGATCGACAGGCTGATCGACAGGTAGATGAGCATCATCAGGAAGACACACTCGATCTCGCGCCCGGTCTGGTTGCGGGTGATCCCGCCCAGCGTGCCCGACAGGTCGCTATAGCTGATCGCCACCCCCAGCGAGGTGTTCTTGGTCAGGTTCAGGAACTGGCTGATCAGCGGCGGGATGATGACCCGCAGCGCCTGCGGCAGGATCACAAGGCTCATCGTGCGGTTGGGGCGCAGGCCCAGCGCAAAGGCGGCCTCGGTCTGGCCCCGGCTGATGGCCTGGATGCCGCCGCGCACGATCTCGGCAATGAAGGCGGCCGTGTACAGCGTAAGGGCAATCAGCAAGGCGGTGAAGGCATGGGCCACCAGGATGCCGCCCTTGAAGTTGAACCCCTTCAGCTCGGGCACTTCCCAGTGCAGGCCCAGCCCGACCAGCAGGGCGACAATCGGCGCGAACAGGACAAGCAGCGACTTCCACCAGATCACCGGGCGCACACCCGTTGCCGCCTGCAGGGCCCTGGCCTGCGCCACCATCCGCCGGTTCACCAGGATTGACCCGGCAATGACCACCACGATGGCAAGGAAGGTCAGGTTCAGCGACATGAACCCGAGGTCCACCGACCCCAGGCCGCGCGCCAGAAGCGGCGCCGGAATGTTGGTGCCACGGTTGGTGACCGCGACGGTATCGAAAAGCTTCATCGAGGCCGCAGGCGCCTCGCCCGCGGCAACCATGTCGTCGGTCACCTTGAAGGCATTGGGGGCGGGCATCGTCTCGGTCAGGATGACGTAGGACAGAAGCACCCACAGCAGCAACGGCACGTTGCGGAACACCTCGACATAGACCGTCATCAGCCGCGACACGATCCAGTTGTTCGACAGCCGAAGGATGCCGACGAACACCCCGAGAATCGTCGCAAGGATGCATCCAAGGAAGGCCACCGCCAGCGTGTTGGTCAGCCCGACCAGCATTGCCCGAAAGTGGACGCTGTCATTGGTGTAGGGGATCAGCGTCTGCGGAATGTCATAGCCCGCGCGCTGCCAGAGGAAGGCAAATGACAGTTCCTTGCCACGTTCGTCAAGATTTCGGTCTAGATTGTAGCCCAGCCAGACGATCGCCAGCACGAACAGCGCCAGCACGATCGCCTGGATCGTGTAGGACCTGAACCGCGTGTCGAAGAAGAGCATCGACAGCCGAAAGCTGTCCCTCGGCATCTCGCTGGCAATGGTCATGGCTTCCCCCTGTTTCCCGGACGGCAACCCCGATGTTTCGGTGGTGTCTGGGCGCGAACCCAGGCCGTGCGGGCTGGTCTATGAATCGTCCGGGGGCACCAAATGGTGCCCCCGGAGCTGTCCAGCCTCAGCGGAAGGGCGGTGCGTACTGCAGGCCGCCCTGGGTCCACAGCGCGTTCAGGCCGCGCGCCAGGTTGATCGTGGTGCCTTCGCCGATGTTGGCGGCGAAGATCTCGCCATAGTTGCCGCCGGCCATGATCGCGTTCTTGAACGAGTCGTTCGACAGGCCGATCTTCGTGCCCATGTCGCCCGAAACGCCCAGCAGGCGCTTGATTTCCTCATCGGTGGTCGAGCCTGCAACCTCGGCGACGTTGGCCTTGGTGATGCCCTTCTCCTCGGCGATCAGCAGCGCGTAGTAGGTCCAGCGGACCACGTCGCCCCAGTTGTTGTCGCCATGGCGGACGACCGGCCCCAGCGGTTCCTTCGAGATGATCTCGGGCAGGATCACGTGGTTGTCCGCATCCGGCAGGGTCGCGCGGGTGGCGGCAAGGCCGGAGGCGTCGGTGGTGAAGGCGTCGCAGGCGCCGGCAGTGTACTGGCGCTGCGCCTCGGCGTCGTCGGCCACGTTCACCGGCTGGTACGAGATGTTGTTCTGCTTGAAGAAGTCAGCCAGGTTCAGTTCGGTCGTGGTGCCGGTCTGGATGCAGATCGTTGCGCCGTCCAGTTCCTTGGCCGAGGAAACGCCCAGGTCCTTCTTCACCATGAAGCCCTGGCCATCGTAGTAGTTCACGGCCACGAAATCGAGCGCCAGTTCGCTGTCGCGCGAGAAGGTCCACGTCGAGTTGCGCACCAGCAGGTCCACTTCGCCCGACTGCAGCGCGGTGAAGCGCGTTTCGCCCGTGGTCGGCACGAACTTCACCTTGGTGGCATCGCCGAAGACCGCAGCGGCGATGGCGCGGCACAGGTCGACGTCAAAACCGGTCCAGTTGCCGTTCGCATCCGGCGCACCGAACCCCGTCAGGCCGGTGTTCGAGCCGCAGATCAGCTCACCGCGCGCCTTCACGGCTTCAAGTGTTGCCTGTGCCGAGGCGGCACCAGCCAGAACACCTGCCGTAGCCAACGTCGCCAGGAATACCGATGTCTTCATGTGATCCTCATCCTTGTTGGTCGCCCTATCTCTCGGAGGGCTTATTGTGATCCCTGCCCTGTGCAGGGTCCACTGACTGCGGGAGGCCCGCTCAGTGCCGACAGTTTCGACCGAAGCGGTTTGAAACGTCAAGGGCAACGCAAACTGATCCGGAACATCACAGGTTATCATGGGGTTGGGCGGGCGTGGCGCGGGTTGCAGCAGCCTTGCCCGGAAATCGGGCAATCCTGTCACCCACACAATGCGAAGAATCGCCCGGCGGCCACGAGATCGGCCCGCTTGCGCGCGGCGGATTCGGCGGCTTCCTCGTCGGTGCCCCATTGCTCGGCCTGCCAGTCATTGTCGATGCGCGACAGGTCAAACGCCTGATCTGCCGTCAGCATGCCTTGCGCCACGGCCAGCCCCAGCACCAGCGAACCGGGGATGGTGACGAGGTCATGCAGTGCCGTCAGGCGGAACGGGTCATGCGCCGCCACGGCCGCGCGCAGGGCGGCCAATGCCTTGGGCGGCTGCGCCACAGGCATGATCCCCCGTGTGACCACCAGCCGGGCACCCAGTGCTTCCGTGGCCCAGTCCAGCCACGGATCCCACCCCGCCGCCTGCCGCAAGATCAGCGCCGCGGGCGCTTCGGCGCGGTAGCACAGAAGGTCCGACCCGCCCCATTCAGCCAGCGCATCCACCACCAGCGCATGCCGCGGCGTGGTGCCGTCGATGGCGGTATTCGCCATCTTCGTGAACGGCATGGTGGCAGGCGCGATTTCCCCCTGCTGCGCCTGCCATTCGGCCGCCACGTCCTGCGCCAGCGCCTGCGTCGGCAGCAGCAGCGGCGACCTGGCGGGCGTCTTGACGGCGCGGCCGTCCAGAAGAACCTGCCAGCCGCCCGCCGCCTGCGCCACGGTGGCCTGCGTCCAGGACCGCTTCTTCGCCCAACCGCTCAATGCAGCGCGGCGAAGGGGTCCGCGGGGGCGTCCCGTTCGCTCCATTCCAGCGCCTTCCAGGTGGCCGCCATGTGCGGCGGCAAGGGGGCGGTGAAGGTGCACACCTCTTTCGTCACCGGGTGTTCGATGGTGATGCTTCGGGCATGCAGGTGCAGGTCGCGGCCGATGGCGCCGCCGATGCCCGCGCCCCAGCCTTCGCCCGCGTTGAAGGCATCGCTGCCGCCATACTTGCCGTCGCCCAGAATGGGATGGCCGGTTTCGGCGATGTGGGCGCGCAGCTGGTGCGTGCGGCCCGTCACCGGCTCCATCGCCACCCATGACATCCGGGTGCCCGCGGTTTCGATCACCGCATAGTCGGTGTGGGCACGTTTGGCGTCGGGGTAGTCGGCCACCTTGGCGGGGTGGATGCACAGCATCTTCTCGCCCTCGCCCCCCCGGCCATGGCCCGGCGCCTTCATCAGCGCGTACTTGATGCTGCCCCTTTCGGGCGAGGGAACCCCCGCCACGACGGCCCAATACACCTTGCGCGCCTCGCGGTGGCGCAGCGCCTCGGACAGCGCCCGCGCCACGCGGTCGGTGCGGGCCAGCAGCAGGATGCCCGAGGTATCCTTGTCCAGCCGGTGCACCAGTTTGGGCTTTTCCTTGTAGCCAAACAGCAGCGCGGCGGCCAGGCCATCGACGTGCCGGGTGCCCTGCCCGCTGCCGCCCTGTGACGCCAGCCCCGCAGGCTTGTTCAGCACGATCAGGTGCTGGTCGCGGAACAGGACCGAATTCTGGATCATCTCGGCATCCTTGGACAGGATGCCTTCGGGGCGTTCCGGCGCGGGGGCGTCTGGCAGGGGGGGCACGCGCACGGTCTGGCCGGGGGTCACCCGGTCGGATGCCTTGACCCGCCCGCCGTCCACCCGCAACTGCCCGGTGCGGCACAGTTTTTCCACCGCGCCCTGGGTGATCTGCGGGAACCGGCGCTTCAGCCAGCGGTCCAGCCGCTGCTCGCCTTCATCCTCGTCCACGGTCAGGGTCTGCACGCCGCTCATGCCGACATTCCCCGCGCAATTGCCATGCCAAAGAGCAGTCCCCCGAGCGACAGGATCACTGATCCCAACACATATGCCACCCCCGCCCCGTGATCCCCGCGTTGCCACAAGCTGACCGCATCCAGTGCAAAAGCCGAAAACGTGGTGAACCCACCCAAGACGCCTGTCATCAGGAACGGGGCAACCGGGGGCGAACCCTTGGGGCCGAGCAGCCAGACCGACAACATCCCCATCAGCACGCAACCTGCCACATTCACCGCCAGCGTGCCGACCGGAAAGCCCGCGCCGAAAGCGCGAAGGGCGGCGAGGTTCACCAGAAAGCGTGCAGCGGAACCGATGGCGCCGCCGAGCGCGACGAGGGCGAGGGGATAGATCATTTGTCCCCTTTCTAGCGCCAAATCTCTGCTGTCAACCGCAAGACAGGCACATCTGGGTCGGACAGACCGTTTGCAGGTCGGAAAAACCGTGCGATACTGCAAGGCGGAATTTCAAGATCAAGGCTTCGGCGGCGAGGGAATATGGCGGGGAACGATCCGAAGGATTTGGCCAAGCGCATCGACGCGCTGGAAAAGAACAAGACCACGCAGGACAAGCGGTGGGAGGCAATCGGCAACGAACTGGGCCAGACCAGCCAACTCCTCGACAAGATCAATGAAAGTCTGCGGAACCGTGTGGCCGAGCTTGAAAAGCAGATGGCCAAGCTGAAGAAAAGTTAGGGTCCGCCCTCTCCGTGCCGACGCGCGCGCTGCTTCACGAACCAGTCAAGCCGCTTCTTCAGCTCGCGTTCAAACCCGCGTTCGGGCGGGGCATAGAACACCGGGCGCTTCAGGCCTTCGGGAAAATAGTCCTGCCCCGAGAAACCATCCTCGGCGTCATGGTCATAGGCATAGCCCGCGCCATAGCCCAGATCCTTCATCAGCCGGGTGGGGGCGTTGCGGATGTGCAGGGGGGGCGGCAGGCTGCCGGTGTCACGGGCAGCGGCGCGGGCGGCCTTGTAGGCCACATAGCCGCCGTTCGATTTGGGCGCGAGGGCCAGATAGATGACCGCCTGTGCGAGGGCGAGTTCGCCTTCGGGGCTGCCGAGACGTTCGTAGGTGTCCCAGCCCTGCAGGCAGACGGCCTGCGCCTGCGGATCGGCCAGGCCGATGTCTTCCACGGCCATGCGGGTGATGCGGCGGGCGAGAAAGCGGGGATCCTCGCCGCCTTCCAGCATGCGGGCGAACCAGTAGAGTGCCGCGTCGGGGTCGGATCCCCGGACGGATTTGTGCAGGGCGGAGATCAGGTTGTAGTGCTCTTCGCCCGACTTGTCGTACTTCGCGGCGCGGCGCTGCAGGCGCTGGCCCAGCTGTTCGGGCGACAGCGGTTTTTCCGTGCGCCAGGCCATCACCTGCTCGATCAGGTTCAGCAGCGCGCGGCCGTCGCCATCGGCCATGTCGATGAGCTGTTCGCGGGCCGGGCCGGTGAGCGGCAAGGGGCGGTTCAGTTCGCGTTCGGCGCGCTGGGCGAGGTGTTCGAGATCGACCGGCGCGAGGCGTTCGAGGACGACGACCTGTGCGCGCGAGAGAAGCGCCGCGTTCAGTTCGAACGAGGGGTTTTCGGTGGTGGCGCCGACGAGGAGGATGGTGCCATCCTCCATGTAGGGCAGGAAGCCGTCTTGCTGCGCCTTGTTGAAGCGGTGGATTTCATCGACGAACAGGAGCGTGCCGCCCTGCCCGTTCTGCACGCGCAGTCTGGCCGTCTCGAACACCTTCCGCAGGTCGGGCACGCCGGTGAAGATGGCGCTGATCTGCACGAAGGCGAGTTTGGTTTCCTGCGCCAGAAGGCGGGCGATGGTGGTCTTGCCCACGCCGGGCGGGCCCCAGAGAATGAGCGAGCCAAGCGAGCCCGCGGCCAGCATGGCGCCCACCGGCCCGTCGGGGCCCAGCACATGCGCCTGCCCGATGACATCGGCCAGCCGCGCGGGGCGCAGCCGGTCCGCCAGCGGGCGGCCCTGGGCAGGGGCGGACGGGGTATCGAAGAGATCGGGCATGGAGCCTTGCACGGAACGCCGGGGGCTTGGCCCCCGGACCCCCAGGGTATTTGGACAAAGATGAAACGGGAAGATCAGAAGCGGAAGAGCAGGCGAAAGGGTTCGCCTGCGCGCAGAAGGTCAACCGTCCAGCGGCGGGTGGCCTGGGTGGCCAGCGCTGCCACGTCGGCGGGGCTGTGCACCGCCGTGCCGTTGATGGCGCGCAAGAGATCGCCGGGGCGCAGGCCCGCGCGGGCGGCACGGTCTTGCGCGTCGAGCACCACCACGCCTTCGGCGTCCAGCGGCAGGCCGAGTTCGGCCGTGAGGGCCGGATCGAGCCGGGCGACGGTGAGGCCGCGCAGCGCCACGTCATCGCTGACCGCGGTGGGCTGGCGGTCGCCCTGCGGGGGCGGCGAGAGGGTGGCGGTGGTTTCGCCTGCCGCGCCGTCGTGCCAGTAGCCGATGGTCACACGGCGCCCGGTACCGGCCACGGCCAGACGGTACATCACCTCTTGCGGGCTGGCGACAGGCTGGCCGTCAAGCCGCAGGATCACGTCGCCAGGGGCAAGGCCCGCGGCGGCAAAGGGCGACTGCGGATGCAGGTCGGACAGGAGCACGCCGTCGGGGGCGGGCAGGCCCAGAGCCTCGGCCATGGCCATGTCGACGGTCTGGCCGACCACGCCCGCCCAGGGGCGTTCGAAGCGGGTGGCGCCCGCCTGCGCCTGCGCCACGACGGCGGCGACGAGGTTCGCCGGAATGGCGAAGCCCACGCCGTTGGACCCGCCGCCGCGGGTGAGGATAGCGGTGTTGATGCCGAGAAGCCGCCCGGCCATGTCGACCAGCGCGCCGCCCGAGTTGCCCGGGTTGATCGCGGCATCGGTCTGGATGAAGTAGCCGCGCCCGGCGCCCAGCGACATGGTGGACCGGCCGAGGCCGGAGACGATGCCGGACGACACCGTCTGGCCGACGCCGAAGGGGTTGCCGATGGCCAGCACCAGGTCGCCCACCTGCGCGGTGTCGCTGTCGGCCATGGCCAGGTGCGGCAGGGCGGGCGCGTCGCGCAGGCGCAGGACCGCGATGTCGCTTTCGGCATCGCTGAGCATAAGGTCGGCGGCATATTCGCGGCGGTCGTTCAGCACCACGCGCACGTCGGTGGCGCCGCCGACGACATGGGTGTTCGACACCACGAGCCCGTCGGCCGAAACGATGACGCCCGAGCCGAGCGAATTCTGTACCCGCGGCTGGGCGCGGCCGAAATCGCCGAAGAATTCGCGGAAGAAGGGGTCGTCGGCGAAGGGGCTGACCCGGTCGGCGACGATGCGCGTGGCGTAGATGTTCACCACGGCGGGGGCGGCTGCGCGAACCACCGGGGCGAAGGACAGCTGCATGGCTGCCGCGTTGGGCGGAACCGGTTCGGCCGTGGCCCGCGGCGCGGGCGAAACGAAGAGATAGAGCGAGGCTGCGAGGGCAAGGGCTGCCCCCGCCGCAATCAGGTAGCGCATTCTTGGCCTTGCCGTGACCTTTGGTGACGGCGGGGATATGGCGTGTCCCTGCCGCCACCGCAAGGCATGCGTCAGTGCAGCGCCTGGGTGAAGTCCATCGACACGACCTGGTTGTCGATGCCGTCGATCTCCATCACCGGGCCCATCGCCGCCATCTTGACGCCCACGCGCCCGCACCAGCGCGGCCAGTTCGCGTTCAGAAGCGTCAGGCAATGGGTGGCCCCCAGCCGCCGCGCGGCCTTGCCCAGTTCCTCGACCAGCCGGGCATGGACGCGGCGCCGGTCCGACATGGGCACGTCATGGCTGACGAAAAGGCGCGAGCTTTCCCAGACGTTCTCGGCCACCGGCGCTTCGTCGTAGAGAAGGTTCGACGGGATGGTGTCGAGGAGGCCGCGCTGGGCATCGCGGATCATGTAGGTGTAGATGCCGCATTTGGTGGTGGTGGGGGTCAGCCGGTTGCCGGCCAGCACGCGGCCCAGGTCATCGTGCACGACAACCCAGCGCGAGGCGGGGGTGTCGTACTGATCGTACTCCATCCCCATGGCCTCGGGCAGGTTCCACTTGTTGTGAACGATGAAAAGCTCACGCCTGGCGCGCATGTAGTTCGCGAAGAGCTCCCCATGGTTGTGGAGATTGGCGAACGAAAGAGTCGTGGTCTGCATGATTGCCTCCTTGCAGGGTTGGACGGAAAAAAAACCTTGCAGGAAGCAGACCCGATCAGATCAGCCGGTAGTCCTTTGCACGCTGGATCGCCTCGGCCGTGGTACGGGCCATCAACCGGATACGCGCCGACGTGATGCGCGCTTTCAGCGCGCTTTCCGAGATGCCCAGCTTGGCCGCGGCTGCGGCGTGCCGGTCGCCTCCTGCAATACATCGCAGCGCCTCGATCTGGGCGCGCGTCAGTTCTTCGGGCGGTTCGGTGACGTCGTGCATCCGCGTCACGATGGTTTCCGCCAGCTTGACTTCGTTGTCCGAAAACTCGCGGTCAGCGCGGGCGAAAGAGGCGATCGTGCGCGACTTGATGGGACCGCAGGAAATCGTGAAGCCGTAGACAAGGCCGAAACGGGCGGCCTCCTTGAAAATGCCGAAAGGATCGGGGACGCGCGGGTCTGACCAGCGGATCCAGCCCGTGGTGCTGAAGCCCCAGGCTGTCATCGGGTCACGCAGAACGTAGCCGTTTTCGGTGTAGTAGTCGAGCCAGGCCTGGTCGTAGGTCTGGAAGGTCATCAGCGGGGCCGTAAAACGAATGTGCAACCCGAGGAAGTAGCCCTCGGGTGCCAGCAGGTCGAGCTGGTGAAGCTCCAAGTCGATTCCTGCCTTGATGGACATGTCTGTTTCGTCAGGTTCCATGATTCCCCCCTGAACATAGTTTCGCAACCTGCACCACACCAGACGCCGCGTGCATTCACGTCTGGGTTGGAAAGAAAATTCGGCCAATTCTGACCGTTTCCCGCGGCCGTGCACCGGTTCTTTGTTTCCATAGCGGAAACATTCGATGAATACCGCACGAAAACGAAAATGCCCGCCTGTTCGGCGGGCATCAGGGTCTGTGCGTCAGGAGGCCAATCAGTCCTCGGCGAACTCTTGGGCCTCGGTCCGGGCGCGGTCGGCGGCGCCCTTGGCCGAAACGTCACGGTCGACGAACTCGATCACGGCCATCGCGGCCATGTCGCCATAGCGGAAGCCGGCCTTCATGATGCGCAGGTAGCCGCCCTGCCGTTCCTTGTAGCGCGGCCCCAGGATGTCGAACAGGCGCGCGACGTGCTTGTCCTCTTTCAGCTGGGCGGCGGCCATGCGGCGGGCGTGCAGGTCGCCGCGCTTGGCCAGCGTGATCAGCTTTTCCACCACCGGGCGCAGTTCCTTGGCCTTGGGCAGGGTGGTCTTGATCTGTTCGTGTTCGATCAGCGCGCCGGACATGTTGGCGAACATGGCCTTGCGGTGTTCGTGGGTTCGGTTCAGGCGGCGGTAGCCGCGGGAATGACGCATGATGGTCTCCGTTCGGTTTTATTTGGGGCCGGTTGCGTAGACCGGCCGCGTTGGGGCGGGATTGCCCGGGTAGTGCGTAGGGTGGGCAATCTGCCCACCCCCGGTTTCAGAACTGGTCCTCGAAGCGCTTGGCCAGATCCTCGATGTTCTCCGGCGGCCAGTCCTCGACTTCCATGCCCAGGTGCAGGCCCATGCCCGAAAGCACTTCCTTGATCTCGTTCAGCGACTTGCGGCCAAAGTTCGGGGTCCGCAGCATCTCGGCTTCGGTCTTCTGGATCAGGTCGCCGATGTAGACGATGTTGTCGTTCTTCAGGCAGTTGGCCGAACGGACCGAAAGCTCCAGCTCGTCCACCTTCTTCAGCAGCAGCGGGTTGAACTCCAGCCCCGCATCCTCAAGCCCCTTGCCGGCCTGCTCGGGCTCGTCGAAGTTCACGAAGATCGACAGCTGGTCCTGGATGATGCGCGCGGCGTAGGCCACGGCATCGTCCGGCGACAGCGCGCCGTTCGTCTCGACCTTCATCGTCAGCCGGTCATAGTCCAGCACCTGCCCCTCGCGGGTGGGGGTGACTTCGTAGCTGACCTTCTTGATCGGCGAATAGATCGCATCGATCGGGATCAGCCCGATGGGTGCGTCCTCGGGACGGTTCTTGTCGGCCGAGATGTAGCCCTTGCCGTTGTTCACCGTCAGTTCCATGAACACGTCGGCGCCGTCGTCGAGGTGGCAGATCACGTGATCCTTGTTCAGCACCTCGATGCCGTTCGATTCCGAGATGTCGCCCGCCGTCACCACACCCGGCCCCTTGGCCGAGATCGACAGCCGCTTCGGCCCCTCGACCTCCATCTTGATCGCCACGCCCTTCAGGTTCAGGACGATGTCGGTCACGTCTTCACGGACGCCAGCAACCGAGGAGAACTCGTGCAGGACGTTGTCGATCTGGATCGAGGTGATGGCGGCGCCTTGCAGCGACGACATCAGCACGCGGCGCAGCGCGTTGCCAAGCGTGAGGCCGAAGCCGCGTTCCAGCGGTTCGGCGACCAGCGTGGCGGAACGGCTGGCGTCGGGGCCGGCCTTGACCACCAGTTGGGTGGGCTTGATGAGTTCTTGCCAGTTCTTGTGGATCATGCGTATCGCCTCCATTCTTGTCTGCTGCCCATGTTCCGAAGGTGGCAGACGCCCGAGGTTCAATGACGAATCCGGACCGCGCACGGGGGCACGGCCCGGGAAAGTTCTGGCGGAATCAGACGCGGCGGCGCTTCGGCGGACGGCAGCCGTTGTGCGCGATGGGCGTCACGTCGCGGATCGAGGTGATGGTGAAGCCCACCGCGGCCAGCGCACGCAGCGCCGATTCGCGGCCCGACCCCGGACCCTGCACTTCCACTTCCAGCGTGCGGACGCCGTGTTCCTGCGCCTTCTTGCCGGCATCTTCGGCGGCCATCTGGGCGGCATAGGGTGTCGACTTGCGCGAGCCCTTGAAGCCCATGGTGCCGGACGACGACCAGGCAATGGCATTGCCCTGCACGTCCGAAATCAGGACCTTGGTGTTGTTGAACGACGAGTTCACATGCGCCACCCCGGCGGCGATGTTCTTGCGTTCTTTCTTCTTCACGCGGCTTGCGGCAGCCTTGGTATCACGTGCCATGTCTGCTGCCCCTTATTTCTTCTTGCCGGCGATCGGCTTGGCCGGGCCCTTGCGGGTGCGCGCGTTGGTGTGCGTGCGCTGGCCACGAACCGGCAGGCCCTTGCGGTGGCGCAGGCCGCGGTAGCAGCCAAGGTCCATCAGCCGCTTGATGTTCATGGAAACTTCGCGGCGCAGGTCGCCCTCGACCGTGAAGTTCGCGTCGATGAATTCGCGGATCTGCAGCACTTCGGCATCCGAAAGCTGGTTCACGCGGCGGGCGCGGTCGATGCCGACGGCCTCGCAGATCTGTTCGGCATAGTGCGGGCCAATGCCGTGGATGTACTGAAGCGCGATCGGAACGCGCTTGGCGGTGGGGATGTTGACGCCGGCGATACGGGCCAAGGGAGACTTCCTTTTCGTTGCGGTTCCGTAGTGCCAGAACCTTTTTTCACAACAGAGGGGGCCCGCAGGCCCCCTTTTCAGAGCATGTCCCGGCGGGTGATTCCCGCGCGACGCCGTGACCTAAGGGCTTTTGCCGGGGGCGTCAAGGCCGCCGTCACAAAACATTCAGGTTTTGTCAAGCACCTTGGCAAGGGATTGCGCAACCACCTCAACCTCGGCCAGACCGTCGACCGACTGCAGGTTGCCCTTGGCCCAGTAGTAGCCGATCAGCGGCGATGTCTTCTTGTAGTATTCCATCAGCCGGGTCCGCAGGGCGTCTTCGTTGTCGTCGGCGCGGCGGACAAATTCGGTGGACCCGCAGGCATCGCAGGTGCCTGCCACTGCGGTTGGGCGCGTGACGTCGTGGTACACTTCGCCGCATTTCGCGCAGGTGAAGCGGCCGGTGATGCGCGCCACCAGCGCGGCGTCATCCACCTGCATCTCGATCACGGCATCCAGCTTCATGCCCTTGCGGGCCAGCAGGTCACCCAGCGCATCGGCCTGCTTCAGCGTGCGGGGGAAGCCGTCGAAGATGAAGCCCTGCCCGCCGCCGGCCAGTTTCTCCTCGATCAGGCCGATCACGATGGCATCGGTGACAAGTTCGCCCCGCGCCATCACCTCGGCCACCTTGCGGCCCATCTCGGTGCCCGAGGACTTGGCCTCGCGCAGCATGTCGCCGGTGGAAAGCTGCACCATGCCGCGTTCATCGACCAGCCGCTTGGCCTGGGTGCCCTTGCCCGCGCCGGGCGGTCCGAGAAGGATGATGTTGGTCATGCGGGATCAGCGCCGTGTCGGGGGCCGGTGGCCGGTGGTGGGGGTGCGCTTCTTTCCGCGCAGCTGCGACTTTTCAATCAGGCCTTCGTACTGGTGCGCAAGCAGGTGCGACTGGATCTGCTGGATCGTGTCCATGGTGACCGACACCACGATCAGCAAGGAAGTGCCGCCGAAGTAGAACGGGATGGCGAATTCGGCGCGCAGGAATTCCGGCAGAAGACACACCGCCACCATATAGGCGGACCCGACAACCAGAACGCGGTTCACCACGTATTCCAGATACTCCTCGGTCTTCTTGCCGGGCCGGATGCCAGGAATGAACCCCGACTGGTTCTTCAGGTTCTCGGCCACATCCTCGACCTTGAACGAGACGTTCGCGGTGTAGAAGTAGGCGAAGAACACGATCATGCCCGCGTAGAACAAGAGGTACAGCGGCTGTCCCGGCCCCAGATAGGCCAGGATGGTTGACATGATCGGCCCCGTCTGGGTGGAGCCCGAGAAGGTGGAGATCGTGATGGGCAGCAGCAGAAGAGACGAGGCGAAAATCGCCGGGATCACCCCCGCGGGGTTGACCTTGATGGGCAGGTGCGACGAGCCGCCATCGTAGACCTTCATGCCCACCTGGCGGCGGGGGTACTGGATGTGGATCTTGCGCAGCGCGCGTTCCATGAACACCACGAAGGCGATCACCGCCACCACCATCACCAGCACGCCGATGATGACCGGTGTGGGCAGCGCCCCGGACCGGCCCTGTTCGAAGAACTGCACCAGCGCCGCAGGGATTTCGGCCACGATGCCCACGAAGATGATCAGCGAGATGCCGTTGCCGATGCCGCGGGCGGTGATCTGTTCGCCCAGCCACATCAGGAACATGGTGCCGCCGACCAGGGTAATCACGCAGGAGGCGATGAAGTACCAGCCGGGGTTGGTGACCAGATCGCCCGACTGCAGCGACACGGCAATGCCGTAGGACTGGAACACCGCCAGCGCCACGGTGCCGAACCGGGTGTACTGGTTCAGCTTCTTGCGGCCCTGCTCGCCCTCTTTCTTGAGCTGCTCGAGCTTGGGCACCATCGAGGACAATAGCTGCACGATGATGGAGGCGCTGATGTAGGGCATGATGCCCAGCGCGAAGATGCCCATGCGGCTGATCGCGCCGCCGGTGAACATGTTCAGCATGCCGCCGATGCCGGTGGTCAGGCTGGTCATGAACTCGCGCAGCGCGGTGCCGTCGATGCCGGGGACCGGAATGTAGGTGCCGATCCGGTAGACGATCAGCAGGCCGATCGTGAAGAAGATGCGCGCCCGAAGGTCGGTCGCCTTGCCCAGAGCGCCCCAGCTCAGGTTGGCGGCCATCTGTTCCGCTGCGGATGCCATGAAACCCCTGCCCTGTCGGCCACATGAAGCGCGCCGCCGATCCGTTCTCCGGACAGGCGGCGCGGAAACTCTGATGGATTTAAGCGGTCACACGGCCGCCCACAAGCCGGAATGCGGCAAGTGTCACTCGACCGTGGCGACGGGTGCCGCCACCGTGAGCGTTCCACCGGCCGCCTGAACCGCTGCCACTGCCGCCGCCGAGGCGCCGGTGACGGTGATGTTCACCTTGGTGGAGATGGCGCCCTTGTTCAGCACGCGGATGCCGTCACGTTTGCGCCGGGTCACGCCGGCAGCGACCAGCGCGTCCTCGGTGATTTCGGCCGAGGCGTCCAGCTTGCCCATGCCGATGAACTTCTCGATCAGGCCGAGGTTCACGACGGCGAATTCCTTCTGGTTCGGCTTGTTGAAGCCACGCTTCGGCAGGCGCCGGTACAGCGGCATCTGGCCGCCTTCGTACCCGCCCAGCGCCACGCCCGAGCGCGAGCCCTGGCCCTTGATGCCGCGGCCGGCGGTCTTGCCCTTGCCCGAGCCGGGGCCGCGGGCGACGCGCTTTTTCTTCTTCGACGCGCCGGGATTGTCGTGCAGTTCGTGCAGTTTCATGTCGCAATCTCCTTGGCCGGAATACCCATACCTGCGACGGATGCGGGCAACACGGCATGTTTCGGCCCCCGATGCGGGCCATCGGGGGCATATAGGGAATAGCGCCGCCAGACGCAAGCGGCCGGAACGGGCCTAGGCCGAAGCGGGCCACACGAATTCGGGCCGCAGGCCTTCGTACACCGGGCGGCCGTCGTCGGGTTTTGCGTACCCCTTCGAGGTGTCCCAGAAGGCGTGGTAGGTGGCGGCCGGGAAGCTGGCCACGTCGTAGCCCATCACGTTCGGCACCGCGACGCGGATGCGGCCCTGCTTGTCATCCAGCATGATCGCCGCGCCGCAATCGGCGCAGACGCAGATTTCCAGCGGGCCGTTCGGGTTGTCCTTGTTGAAGGGCACGCGGTTCAGCTTCTCGGGGTGGTCCACGGCCAGGTCGGCGTGGTTGAAGAAGGCCACGTGGGTGGTCTGCTGGCCGGTCACGGCCTTGCAGACGTTGCAGTGGCACACGTGGTTGTCGATCGGCCCCGCCTTTGCCGTCACATGGACATGCGCGCAGCCCCCCGAAAGTTCGGCCATGGTTCATCCTCCCTGATGATGCCGCCTTGGGCGGCTGCGGGCAGCGTAGCACGGAACCGCCACGGGGGAAGGCCGTGCCGTTGCCGTGGGGGTACCCACGTGTTATCTTACCTAGGTCTTACACGCATCGGAGATCGCGTTGCCCAACGCCCGGACCACGATGTCCACCAAAGGCCAGGTGATCCTGCCCAAACCCATCCGCGACGCGCGAAAATGGGGTCCAGGCACGCGGTTCGAGGTGGTGGAGACGGCCGAAGGTGTGCTGTTGAAGGCGGCGCCGATGTTCCCACCTACAACCGTCGACGACGTCGTCGGGATGCTGAAACACGATGGGCCTGCGATGTCGATCAGGGACATGGACAGGGCCATTGAAGAGGCGGTTGCCGAAGACTGGGATCGCTTTGCTCGCGGTTGACACGAATGTCATCGTTCGGCTTGTGCTTGCGGACGACGCCGAGCAGACGGTTCGCGCACGCAATCTGATCGAGCGCGAGACCGTCCTGGTGCGAACCACGGTGCTGCTTGAGACCTACTGGGTTCTCAGAAGGCCAGGTGGCCGGTCGCATGACGATGTGCTGCGCAGTCTTGAAGCGGTCCTGGGTCTGCCGAATACCGTGGTTGAAGAGCCCGAAAGGGTCCGCGCGGCTGTCGATATGGCACGTCAGGGAATGGGCTTCGCGGATGCCCTGCACATTGCCGGACTCGAGCCGCAGGTTCGTTTTGCGACCTTCGACCGTGACCTTGGCCGCGTGGCAAGCCGTTCGAGTGCCGTCCCGATCATCACTCCATAGCGCGGCAGGTCACGGCCAGGCCGCTTCAAAATGGAAACGCCCCGCCGTTGGCGGGGCGTCCGATCTGTCAGGGGCGGGCCGTTCAGCCGCGCTCTTCCACGATCCGCACCAGATGCTTGACAGCATTCACCATGCCGCGGACCGAGGGGGTATCCTCAAGCTCGCGCTGGCGGCGGATCTTGTTCAGGCCGAGGCCCAGAAGGGTCTGGCGCTGCACCTGCGGGCGACGGGCGCCCGAGGCGTATTGCTCGACGACGATGGTCTTCTTGGCCATGGTCATGCCTCCACCGCAACCGCGGCAGGCTCGGCGCCCACCTTCTTCAGGATGTCGGCCACCTTCTTGCCGCGGCGGGCGGCGATCATGCGGGGCGAGGTTTCGTGCTTCAGCCCGTCAATGGTGGCGCGGATCATGTTGTAGGGGTTCTGCGACCCGATGGATTTCGCCACCACGTCCTGCAGGCCCAGCATCTCGAACACCGCCCGCATCGGACCACCGGCGATGATGCCGGTACCGGCCACGGCCGTCCGCATCACCACCTTGCCTGCACCATGCCGACCTTCCATGTCGTGGTGCAGGGTGCGGGCGTCCTTCAGCGGCACCCGGATCAGGCTGCGTTTGGCCTGCTCGGTGGCCTTGCGGATCGCCTCGGGCACTTCCTTGGCCTTGCCCTTGCCAAAGCCCACCCGGCCGCGCTGGTCGCCCACCACGACGAGTGCGGCAAAGCCGAAGCGCTTGCCGCCCTTCACCGTCTTGGACACGCGGTTGATCGCCACCAGACGTTCGGCGAATTCCGACTGTTCCTCGCGGCCTTCGCCCCGGCGGTCGTCGCGACGTTCGCGGCGGTTCTCACGTTCTGCCATATTCCGCTCTCCTAGAACTTGAGGCCGCCTTCACGGGCAGCATCGGCCAAAGCCTTGATCTTGCCGTGAAAGAGGAAACCGCCACGGTCGAAGTACACAACCTCGACCCCCGCCGCCTTCGCCCGCTCGGCGACGGTGGCACCCACCTTGGCCGAAGCCTCGAGGTTGTTCTTGCCGTAGAACCCCAGGCCCTTTTCCATGGTCGAGGCGGCGGCAACGGTCACGCCGCGCGCATCGTCAATGACCTGGGCCGAGATGTTCTTGCTGGACCGGTGGACCGACAGCCGAAGCCTGTCCCCCGCCACTTTCTTCAACTGGTTCCGGACGCGCTGGCGGCGCTTCTGGAACAGCTCTCGCTTGGTGTTCGCCATTTTGCGCCCCCGTTACTTCTTCTTGCCTTCCTTGCGGAAGATGAACTCACCCTTGTAGCGGATGCCCTTGCCCTTGTAGGGCTCGGGGCGGCGCCACTCTCGGATGTTGGCGGCCACCTGGCCGACCTGCTGTTCGTCGATGCCTTCAACCACGATGACGTCGTTCTTGGCCGACGGCGTGGTGATGGTGATGCCCTTCGGCACGTCGAAGTTCACCTCGTGGCTGTAGCCCAGCGACAGCTTCAGGTTCTGGCCCTGGATGTTGGCACGATAGCCGACGCCCTGGATTTCCAGTTCCTTCTTGAAGCCGGTGGACACGCCGGTGACGAGGTTCGCCACCATCGAGCGGGCCATGCCCCACTGCTGGCGCGCCCGTTTGGACGTGCCACGGGGAGAGACCTTTACCTCGGCGCCTTCGACGACAAGGTTGATGTCGTCGGTTGCGGTGAAGCTGCGGGTGCCCTTGGGACCCTTGACCTCGATGGTCTGCCCGGAAACCGAGGCCGACACACCCTTGGCCAGGGGAACGGGTTTCTTGCCGATGCGCGACATTTGCCCCTCCTCAGAACACGGTGCAGAGAACTTCGCCGCCAACATTGGCAGCGCGCGCGTGCGCATCGGACATGACACCCTTGGGCGTCGAGACGATGGCCACACCCAGACCGTTCCGCACGGGCTGGATTTCCTTGATGCTCATGTACACCCGGCGACCGGGCTTGGACACGCGCTTCAGGTCGCGGATCACCGGCTCGCCTTCGAAGTACTTCAGCGAAATCACCAGTTCGCCCTGGCCATTGTCGCTGTCTTTCCGCTCGTAGCTGCGGATGTAGCCTTCGTCGGCCAGCACATCCAGCACCCAGGCCCGCAGCTTGGACGCGGGCGTGGACACGGTGGACTTGCCGCGCATCTGCGCGTTGCGGATCCGGGTCAGCATGTCGCCCAAAGGATCGTTCATGGACATATCCCTGCCCCCCTTACCAGCTGGACTTCACCATGCCGGGGATCTGGCCGAACGAGGCCAGGTCACGCAGCATGATGCGGCTGAGTTTCAGTTTGCGGTAGAACGCGTGCGGGCGGCCGGTCAGCTGGCAGCGGTTGTGCAGCCGGGTGGCCGAGCTGTTGCGCGGCATCTGGGCCAGCTTAAGCGTGGCCTTGAACCGTTCTTCCACCGGGCGGGCCCGGTCAACGATCACCGCCTTGAGCGCGGCCCGCTTGGCAGCGTGCTGCTTGACCAGCTTCGCACGCTTCACCTCGCGGTTCACCATGGATTTCTTTGCCATGTTCTCAGGCCCTCGCAGTCGGTTCGATGAACGGCATGTTGAACAGCTTCAGCAGCGCCTTGGCTTCCGCGTCGGTCTTGGCCGTGGTGCAGATGATGATGTCCATGCCCAGAACGTCATCGACCTTGTCGAAGTCGATCTCGGGGAACACGATCTGCTCCTTCAGGCCCATCGCATAGTTGCCGCGGCCGTCAAAGGCCGTGGCCTTCACGCCGCGGAAGTCGCGGACGCGCGGCAGCGCGATGGTGACCAGGCGGTCCATGAATTCGTACATGCGGTCGCCGCGCAGCGTGACCTTGCAGCCGATCGGCATGTTTTCCCGCACGCGGAACGTCGCGATCGACTTGCGCGCGTGGGTGACCACCGCCTTCTGGCCTGCAATCAGCGTCAGCTGCTCGGCCGCGGTCTTCACCTTCTTGGTGTCCTTGACCGCTTCGCCCACGCCCATGTTGATCACGATCTTGTCCAGACGCGGGATCATCATGTCGTTCTTGTAGCCGAACTGCTCTTTCATGGCCGACCGCAGCGACGCCGCGTACAGCGCCTTGAACCGCGGGGTATAGGTTGCCGTATCCAGCATCAGATCACCTCCCCGGTCGATTTGGCGTAGCGCACCTTCTTGTCGCCCTCCATGCGGAAGCCGACGCGGGTGGCCTTGCCGTTCTTGTCGACGATGGCGAGGTTCGACAGGTCGATCGGCATGGCCTTGGCCACGCGGCCGCCCTTGCCTGCGGCCGATTCCTTGGTGTGGCGGATGGCCAGGTTCAGGCCATCGACGACGGCCTTGTTTTCCTGCGGCATGACGGTGGTGATGTCACCCGTCTTGCCCTTGTCCTTGCCGGTCAGGACAACAACCTTGTCGCCCCTTTTCAGTTTCGCGGCCATGGTTACAGCACCTCCGGCGCGAGGCTGATGATCTTCATGAAGTTCTTCGCCCGCAGTTCACGCACCACCGGCCCGAAGATACGGGTGCCGACAGGCTCCATCTGCTTGTTGATGATGACGGCAGCGTTCCGGTCGAACCGGATCGAGGTGCCATCCTCGCGGCGGACTTCCTTGGCGGTGCGCACGACGACGGCCTTGTGCACGTCGCCCTTCTTCACGCGGCCCTTGGGAATGGCCTCTTTCACCGACACCACGATGATGTCGCCGACCGAGGCATAGCGGCGGTGCGACCCGCCCAGAACCTTGATGCACTGCACCCGGCGTGCGCCGGAGTTGTCAGCAACATCCAGATTCGTCTGCATCTGGATCATGTTACAGTCTCCCGACCTTCAGGGCGTCACCCTGGGGTTTCGTGTGACCGGCCGTGGTGTCAGGCTTGCGCCGTCTCCGTCACCACATGCCAGCGTTTCGTTTTCGAAATGGGCGCGCATTCCTCGATACGGACGACGTCGCCCACCTTGAAGCTGTTCATCGGGTCATGCGCCCGGTACTTCTTGGACTTCCGCACCGTCTTTTGCAGCAGAGGGTGCTTGAACCGGCGTTCCACCAGAACGGTGATGGTCTGCTCGTTCTTGTCCGAGGTCACGGTGCCTTGCAGGATACGCTTGGGCATCTTGGCCTCCTCAGTTCGGCTTGGCCGCAGCGGCGGCCTTTTCGTTCAGCACGGTGTTGATCCGCGCCACGTCGCGGCGCACGTTGCGCACGCGGGCGGTGTTGTCCAGCTGGTTGGTCGCCTGCTGGAAGCGGAGGTTGAAGGCCTCCTTCTTCAGGGCAACCAGCTGCTCGCGCAGCTGTTCCGGGGTCTTCGAACGCAGTTCACTGGCGTCCATCGCCAATCTTCCTTCCACAATCGCCAGACGGCCCCTTGTCAGGGTTACCGTTGATCTGGCGGATCAATGACGAACCGCCGATGCCGAGTCACCCCGGAATCGCGGATAGGGGCTGATACACAGGTGGCGGGGGGGAGGCAAGGGGGAAGCTGTGGGTTTGCAGTTCCATTGCAGCGGTGACTGTAGTATTTGTTGGTACACTCAAGAAGGATCGCGACATTGCCCCGCACCACCTCCGTCTCCCTTGGCGACCACTTCACCGACTTCATCGGCGAACAGGTACAGTCGGGCCGCTATGGTTCGGCCAGCGATGTGCTTCGCGCGGGCCTGCGGCTGTTGGAGGAGCACGAGGCGAGGGTGAGGGCCCTGCAACGGGCGCTGATCGAGGGCGAGGAGTCGGGCGAGCCGCAGCCGTTTGACAATGATGCCTTTTTGCCGCGCATGCATGCGAAGTATGCTGAGCGCCTAGATGTCGGCACACCGGTTCCGCCACAACAATAGATATGGTAGAGTTTCGCTGGTGGCACACAGGACGTGAGCCCGATACCGAATCTTGCGGTTGGGGAAACGTCCTATGTCAGCATCAAAGCCATATGCTATCACACCTCGTGCGGAAGCCGACTTGGAAGCCATTTGGCTATTCTCGGCCTCCAACTGGTCTATAGCGCAAGCGGACCGCTATCACCGAAAGATCACTGCCGTCATCGAAGACATCGCGGGTGGCGCGAAGCGAGGTCGTCCGCAAGGCGATATTCGGCCGGGCTATCGCGCGTGCCACGTCGGTTCACACAGGGTCTACTATCGTGAACGCAATGACCGGATCGAGATCATCCGCATCTTGCACCAGCGGCAAGATGCAGACCGCAACCTTTAGCCACACTCTGTACGGCAGTTGAACCGGACCGGAACCTGCCGACATTCAGTGATGCTTATCGTTTCTGCCCATGCTGGCCCGCGCAGACCGGCGCCTTGCCGACGCTGAGTTTGGCCCAGGTCAGCGTTCGTGTCCGCTCACTCACCCTGGATCGCCTGCATCACTGCCACCATGACGATGCCGTACAGCACATGCCCCACCAGCGCGACCCAGGCGATACCGGTGAAGCCCAGGAAGAACGGCAACCCGGCAATCGCGGTGATCCCGCCGATGGCGAACAGCCACAGGCCGAATCCGTAGATGGCCGAGGGCAGGAACCAGTGCGTCCCGCCCATCACCCGCGCCCAGACCGGTGCGAAGATGAACAGCCAGCCGACCGGATAGCCGATCAGCCCCACCAGGTAGAAATGCACGAAGTAGCCGGCAAAATCGCTGTCGGGCAGACCCAGCGAGGCCATCAGGCTTTTGGCCAGCCCGTGCGGCGACAGGTTGGCAAAGCCCATTGCGGGGCTGATGACCTGGCCCCACAGGTCGAAGGCGTTGGTGGCAAAGAACCCCGCGACGAACATGACACCCAGGGTTGCCGCGTTGATTGCGGGGAAAGCACCCGACACGTGGCCCGTGGATACGGAAGTCTGCATGGAACCCTCCTGAAATCGCGGCTGCGGCCGCATGACAAGCAACCGAATGCGGCGACGGCACCTGCAAGTCAACGTTCCTGGCGGTTATCGTCCTGATGCCCAGCCATAATTGAAGCTGATGCTGATCCGCTCGCCCTCGGCCATGTTCATCGGCACCTCGTGGCGAAGCCAGCTTTCCCACATCAGCACTTCGCCGACACTTGGCGTGACGTAGACAAAGGGCTGCAGTTCGCGCGGGGCGTCCTTGGTGCGGACGGGGGCGTGCATCAGCATGGGCAGGCGGGGGTCTTCCAGTTTCAGCGCCGACGTGCCCTCGGGCATCGCCACATAAGCCGTGCCGCTGATGACGCTGTGGGGGTGGATGTGGCTGGCGTGCATGCCGCCCTCGGGCAGGATGTTGATCCAGATGGAATCCAGCTTCAGCTTCTTCCCCTGCAGGTCGAACCCCAGGTCATTCACGAACACCGCCACGTGTTTGTCCAGCACCTTCTCCAGCGCGGCGAACACCGGGAACCGCCAGGGCAGGTCGTTCAGCGAGGCGTAGGACGTATACCCCGGATACCCGTTCGCCTCGCACCACGCCTGCCCGGCCTCGTCATCCTCGGCGATGGATTCGCAGGAGGACAGGAGTTCGCCCATGTCAAGCTTCTTGCCCTGCTCGGCCAGCGCGGCGCGGTAGAGGCGGGTGACGAAGAGCGAGGTGATGTCGGGCATGGCAGGCTCCCCTGAAACAAAAAGCCCCCGCCGTTCCCGGCAGGGGCCATGAACCGTAGGGTGCGCTTCAGCGCACCTTTACCAGTCCTCGCGTTCCACCACACGGGTGGTGACCGGCAGCTTCATCGCGCCCAGGCGCAGCGCCTCGCGGGCGACATCCTCGGCAACGCCGTCGATCTCGAACATGATGCGGCCGGGCTTCACCTTGCAGGCCCAGTAGTCCACCGAGCCCTTGCCCGAGCCCATGCGGACCTCGATGGGCTTGGCCGACACCGGCAGGTCGGGGAACACGCGGATCCAGACGCGGCCCTGCCGTTTCATGTGGCGGGTGATCGCGCGGCGGGCCGCCTCGATCTGCCGCGCGGTCACACGCTCGGGCTCGGTCGCCTTCAGGCCGAAGTGGCCGAAGTTCAGGTCAGACCCGCCCTTCGCTTCGCCGTGAATGCGGCCCTTGTGCTGTTTGCGGAACTTCGTGCGCTTTGGTTGCAGCATCTTCTTTCACTCCTCAGGCGCGTTCGCGTTCGCGCCGCGGACCGCGGCCCGACGGGCCATCCTGCGCTTCGCTCAGACGGCGGTCGTGGGCCTGCGGATCATGCTCCAGGATTTCCCCTTTGAAAATCCAGACCTTGACCCCGATGATGCCATACGGCGTCTCGGCCTCGTCCAGTGCATAGTCGATGTCCGCGCGCAGCGTGTGCAGCGGCACGCGGCCCTCGCGGTACCATTCGGTCCGCGCGATTTCCGCACCACCCAGACGACCGGCCACGTTCACCCGGATGCCCAGGGCGCCCATGCGCATCGCGTTCTGCACGCTGCGCTTCATGGCACGACGGAACGAAACCCGGCGCTCCATCTGCTGGGCGATCGATTCGGCCACCAGCTGGGCGTCCAGTTCCGGCTTGCGGATCTCGACAATGTTCAGGTGCAGTTCCGACTTGGTGAACGCCATCAGCTTCTTGCGCAGCGTTTCGATGTCGGCGCCCTTCTTGCCGATGATGACGCCCGGGCGGGCGGCATGGATGGTCACGCGGCACTTCTTGTGCGGACGCTCGATGATGACCTTCGAGATGCCGGCCTGCTTGCATTCCTTGCGGATGAACTCGCGCATCCGCAAGTCTTCCAGCAGAAGATTGCCGTAGTCCTTCGATTCGGCGAACCAGCGGCTGTCCCAGGTGCGGTTGACCTGCAGACGCATCCCGATGGGGTTTACCTTCTGACCCATTACGCCGTCTCCCCTTTCTGACGCACGGTAATGGTCAGTTCGCTGAAGGGTTTCATGATCTTGCCGAACCGGCCGCGCGCCCGCGGGCGGCCCCGCTTCAGCGTGATGTTCTTGCCGCAATAGGCCTCGGCCACGATCAGCTCATCGACGTCCAGCCCGTGGTTGTTCTCGGCATTCGCAATCGCCGAGTTCAGGCACTTCAGCACGTCCTGGGCGATGCGCTTCTTCGAGAAGGTCAGGTCGGAGATGGCCTTGCCCACTTTCTTGCCGCGGATCATGCCCGCGACGAGGTTGAGCTTCTGCGGGCTGACCTTCAGCATCTTCGCCTTGGCCATCGCCTCGTTGTCCGCCACGCGGCGGGGATTCTTCGTCTCGCCCATGGCTTACTTCCTCTTGGCCTTCTTGTCGGCCGCATGGCCGTAGTAGGTGCGGGTCGGCGAGTATTCACCGAACTTCTGGCCGATCATGTCTTCGGTCACCGCGACGGGGATATGCTTCTTGCCGTTGTAGACGGCAAAGGTCAGCCCCACGAATTGCGGCAGGATGGTGGACCGGCGCGACCAGATCTTGATGACCTCGTTGCGGGTGCCGCCGCGGGCCTTTTCGGCCTTGGCCAGCAGGTACGAATCGACGAACGGGCCTTTCCAGATAGAACGTGCCATGGATCAGCGCCCCTTCTTCGCGTGCCGCGAGCGGACGATCATCTTGTCCGACTGTTTGGGTTTGCGGGTCTTGTTGCCCTTGGTGCCCTTGCCCCACGGGGTAACCGGGTGACGGCCGCCCGAGGTACGGCCTTCGCCGCCGCCATGCGGGTGGTCGATCGGGTTCATGGCAACGCCGCGGACGGTCGGGCGGATGCCCATGTTCCGGCGACGGCCGGCCTTGCCCAGGTTCTGGTTGGCGTTGTCGGGGTTCGACACGGCGCCGATGGTCGCCATGCATTCCTGACGCACAAGCCGCAGTTCGCCCGACGACAGGCGAACCTGTGCCAGCGCGCCGTCACGGCCCACGAACTGCGCATAGGTGCCGGCGGCGCGGGCCATCTGGCCGCCCTTGCCGGGCTTCAGTTCCACGTTGTGCACGATGGTGCCGATGGGCATGCCCGAGAACGGCATCGCGTTGCCCGGCTTGACGTCCACCTTGGGGCCCGACACCACCTTGTCGCCCACGCCAAGGCGCTGCGGCGCAAGGATGTAGCTCAGCTCGCCATCCTCATACCGGATCAGCGCGATGAAGGCGGTGCGGTTGGGATCGTATTCGATCCGTTCCACCGTGGCCGGGATGCCGTGCTTGATCCGGCGGAAATCAACGATGCGGTAGAGCCGCTTGGCCCCACCGCCCTGATGCCGCATCGTGACGCGTCCGAGGTTGTTGCGGCCGCCGTTCGCGTGCTTGCTTTCGACAAGCGCCTTGACCGGGCGACCCTTCCACAGCTCCGAACGGTCGATCAGAACCAGCCCGCGCTGGCCAGGCGTCGTCGGTTTGTACGACTTGAGTGCCATGCTTTCTGTCTTCCGTCTGCTTTTTGGGCCAGAGTGGCCCGGTTGTTCTACGAAAAGTCATCGGCCCCGGTCACCCGGGGCCGCCGTGAGTCGGCGCCCAGTATCAGAGGCCGGTGGCGACGTCGATGGTCTGACCCGCCTCCAGCGTGACGTAGGCCTTCTTGCGGTCGGACCGTTCGCCGGGGCGGCCGCGGAAACGCTTGGTCTTGCCTTTCGACACAACCGTGTTCACCGCCTTCACCTTCACGCCAAAGACGGCCTCGACAGCTTCCTTGATCGCGGGTTTGGTCGCGTCGGGCGCCACGTGGAAGACCACGGCGCCCTGTTCCTGCGCCGCCGTCGCCTTTTCGGTGATGATCGGCTTGCGGATCAGGTCATAATGTTCGGGCTTCGCGGTCATTTCGCTTCCCCTTTGGCCAGCCGCGCCGCCAGACCGGCCACACCCGCACGGGTGATCACCAGCTGGTCACGCAGCAGGATGTCATAGACGTTGGCGCCGATGGTCGGCAGCACGTCGATGGTTTCGATGTTGCGGGCGGCCAGCGCGAAGTTCGCGTCCACCGTCTCGCCGTCGATGATCAGCACACGCTTCCAGCCCAGGTTCTTGGCCTGCTTGGCCAGCACGCCGGTCTTGGGCTCGACCATCGTCGCCGCGTCCAGAATGACCAGCTCACCCGCCTTGGCCTTGGCCGACAGCGCATGACGCAGACCCAGCGCACGGAACTGCTTGGGCAGGTCGTGGGCGTGGCTGCGCGGGGTCGGGCCCTTGTAGACGCCGCCCTTGCGGAAGATCGGGGCCTTGCGGCTGCCGTGGCGGGCGCCACCGGTGCCCTTCTGGCGGTAGATCTTCTTGGTCGAGTAGCTGACGTCCGATTTGCCCAGCGTGGCGTGGGTGCCGGCCTGGGACTTGGCGCGCTGCCAGTTCACCACACGGTGCAGGACATCCACGCGCGGATCCAGGCCAAACAGCGCCTCGTCCAGGTCGATCTCGCCGGTCTTGGTGCCGTCAAGCGTGATTACATCCAGCTTCATGCCACACCTCCAGCGGTCGCGCGCACGGCGGCAGGCTTGGGCGCCTGCGCATGTGCGGCCTTCTTCACCGCGTCCTTGATGGTGACCCAGCCACCCTTCGAGCCCGGCACGGCACCCTTGACCATGATCAGCCCGCGCGCGGCATCGGTGCGCACGACCTGCAGGTTCTGCGTGGTGACGCGCACGTCGCCCATGTGGCCGGCCATCTTCTTGCCCTTGAACACCTTGCCGGGGTCCTGGCGCTGGCCGGTCGACCCGTGCGACCGGTGCGACACCGACACACCGTGGCTGGCCCGCAGGCCGCCGAAGTTGTGCCGCTTCATGCCTCCCTGGAAGCCCTTGCCGATCGAGGTGCCCGCGATGTCCACGAACTGGCCCTCGACATAGTGGTCGGCCGAAATCTCGGCGCCAATGTCGATCAGGCAGTCCGGGGTCACCCGGAATTCGGCCACCACGCGCTTGGGTTCCACCTGCGCCTTGGCGAAGTGGCCCCGCATCGCGGCGGTGGTCCGTTTGGCCTTGGCCGCGCCCGCGCCCAGCTGGACGGCGGTGTAGCCATCCTTGTCCGCCGTGCGCTGTGCGACAACCTGAAGGCCGTCGAGTTGAAGGACGGTCACGGGAATCTGCTTCCCGTCCGCCATGAACAGCCGGGTCATGCCCAGCTTCTTTGCGATCACGCCCGAGCGCATCTGTCGTGCTCCCTCAGACCTTGATTTCCACGTCCACGCCTGCGGCGAGGTCGAGCTTCATCAGCGCGTCCACGGTCTGCGGGGTGGGATCAACGATGTCGAGAAGCCGCTTGTGCGTGCGGATTTCCCACTGGTCACGCGACTTCTTGTCGATGTGCGGACCGCGCAGAACGGTGAACTTCTCGATCTTGTTCGGCAGCGGGATCGGCCCGCGAACCTGGGCGCCCGTGCGCTTGGCCGTCGAAACGATTTCCGCGGTGCTGGCATCCAGCACGCGGTAATCGAAGGCCTTGAGCCGGATGCGGATGGTCTGACCTTGCATCTTCTTGTCCTCGGCAGGGTGGGTGGGGGTTTCCACCCACCCCACGTTCTTTTTCTTTGTCATCCGGCGGGCCGGTTGCCCGCCGGGGTTCAGGCGATGATCTTCGAGACGACGCCGGCGCCGACGGTGCGGCCGCCTTCGCGGATGG
>CAZLIC010000053.1:0-29392 GCA_964559535.1 uncultured Rhodobacterales bacterium | reverse complement strand
TATCTGGTTCAGCTGCGTGCCCTGCTGCATCGCCGTCATGAACGGCGACTGGCCAACGGCCCACATCTGGGCAATGTCGTTGAACTGGTAGGCCAGCTGCCTTCGAGCAGATGCGCCGGGGCCTTCGCCTGCACCACACCGGCCCGGCCCTTGGGGCAGGCGTATCTGGGCCGGACCGTGACGATCACCTGATAGCGCGCGGGGATGTAGTCCAGCCGCTCGGTGCGGTCCCCGCCGATCCGGACCATGTCCCCACAGCTACAGGGGCAGGCGATGCTGTCTGGCTCGATCACCCGCTCCACATGCGGCAGGCCCTCGGGCAGCGCCCGGGCCTTGCGCGAGGCCTGCGTCTCCGGATCGCTCGCGCTGGCCGCGAACTTCTCCTCGACCGCGGCGATGCGTGCCTCGGTCTCGGCGATGGCGGTCTCGAGGTCTTCCAGCGCCAGCTCCAGCTGGGCGGGGTCCAGCTTCTCGGACTTCGGCCCGAACGTGGCGCGGCGATGCTGCTGGATCTGGCCCTCCAGTGTCGCCACCAGCTCCTTGAGCTCGGCGAAGAAGGCCACCTTCTGGGCCACCACCGCTTGCTCGTGCTGACGTGCCGCGCGTTCGACCGACATCTCGAACTGCACCGCCGCAAAGCCCGCCACCACCTCGGGCGGGAGGTCCGGAAAGCGGCTCAGATCGACGGGCTGCGACTTGGCCCTTCCTGCCCGATCTGGGAAGGAGAGCCCAACAGAACAACGCCGAAACGACGCCCTGAGTCACCCCGCCGCAGTCGGCGCCGTCACCCGCTGCGCCATCACCCGGCGCCAGTCCAGACCTTCGACCAGCGCCTCGCATTGCGCCCGCGACAGCCGTATCACCCCGTCCTGAACCTTCGGCCAGGCGAACTTGCCCTGCTCCAGAACCTTGTAGACCAGCACCATACCGGTGCCGTCCCAGACCGGAATCTTCAGCCTGTCGCCGCGCTTTGCCCGGAAGATCACCATCACCCCGGAATGCGGATCGAGCCGCAGCGTGTTCTGCACGATCAGCGCCAGCGCTTGGTGACCGCAGCGGAAATCCACCGGCCGGGTCGCCACCAGGATCGGCGGGCGCTGCCCGGCGACGATCATGCCGACCCGCGCAGCACACGCACCAGCGCCACCACCCGTTCCGCCGACACGTCACCCGGCACGCGGACAACAATCCCGTCGCCGATCTCGATCTCGACGACCCCTTCGGCATCACGCGCGGCATGAGGCGAGGCATCTACCCCGTCATCTACCGATACCGGCACGAACACCGGCACCGCAGCCGTGCCCACAGCCTCCATGGCTTCCGCAGGCAGCGGCAGAAGCCCCTGCCGCGCCTGGCGCCGCCAGTCCGACAGCTGAAGCGGCGCAAGCTCATGCCGCCGCGCAACATCCACCACCCGCACCCCTGGCCGGAAGCCCTCCGCCACGATCCGCGCTTTCACCGCCTCAGGCCAGTGCCGATACCCCCGCGTCCGCCGCACCACCTCGACGCAGCCAACGAACCCTCACCACCATCCGCCATCGCCACCTCCTGCCAGAATAGCAGAAAGAGGCTCGCTGCCACGCCGCACGGACGGAACCCGCCATATCAATGGGTCGGAGACGGCGCATACGATTAAAGTGACAGCGCTCACGTTGTCCTGCGGCCCAGGCCCCGGGAGGGCTGCGTGCCCTCCCGGACCCTCCCGGAGGTATTTCGGCAAGGTGAGACGGCAGGGGCCGCACAGGCGATGCCCGGCCCGATCCGCAGGCCTGCAAGGGCGCGCAGGCGCCCGCGAAGGCCGAGGGCGGGGTCTTTCCGGGCCAGACCGCAAGCCTGCCGGAAGCCCAAGGACGGGATCCCCGTCGGGCCCCGTCGCGTGCCCCTCAGGGCAGCCGCGCCAGCCGTTCGGTCAGCAGGCCGAAGAACCCGTCGCGGTCCACCCCGCCCATGAACATCGCGTTCTTCGGCCGACCGGTGACCCCCCACCAGTCGGCCACCGTCATGCCCAGCGTCAGGTCGGACCCGGTTTCGATCTCCACATTCACATGTCGGCCGGTGAACAGGCCGGGGCGCACCAGGTGGGCAATGACCGTGGGGTCGTGCAGCGGCGCGCCGTGGCTGCCGTACTTGGCCACGTCGAAACGTTCGAAGAAATCGGTCCAGGCCGCCACCATGCGGCCGGTCTCGGAGCCGAGGCCAGCGATCGCGTCCACCCAGTCGCGCGAGGTCAGCGCCTTGTGCGTCACATCCAGCGGCATCACCGTCAGCGGCACTCCGGATTTGAACACGATATCCGCGGCTTCCGGGTCGACGTAGATGTTGAATTCGGCGGCGGGCGTGATGTTGCCCACCTCGAAGTAGGCGCCGCCCATCAGCACCACCTCCTGTACCCGCCCCACGATGTCGGGCGCGCGCTGGAAGGCGACCGCGATGTTGGTCAGCGGCCCCAGCGGGCACAGCGTCACCGTGCCCGAAGGCTCGGTCCGCAGCGTGCGGATGATGTAATCCACGCCGTGCTCGTCCTGCAGGGCCATCGTCGGGTCGGGCAGCGGCGGGCCATCCAGGCCGGTCTTGCCGTGCACATGCTCGGCCGTCACCAGCTTGCGCCGGATCGGCGCATCGCAGCCCGCAAAGACCGCCATGTCGGGCCGTCCGGCCAGTTCGCAGACAATGCGCGCGTTCTTCTGCGTCAGCGGCAGCGGCACATTGCCCGCCACCGCCACCACACCTATCACCTCGACCTCGGGCGAGGCCAGCGCCAGCAGGATCGCCACGGCATCGTCCTGCCCCGGATCGGTGTCGATGATGATGCGTCGTGCCATGCTGCCCCCCTTTGTTGCGGGTATCAGAGAAGCCGCAAAGCCGGGGACTTGTCCATCCCGGCCCGACGACGCGCAGACCGCATTGCGGCTTTCATTTGAACGGCGCGCCGGTTAGCCTTGCACCGGACACGTGCCAGGGGACCGCGATGACCCATGCCGAAGGAGGTTGCCTGTGCGGCGCAATCCGCTACGCGGTGGCGGCCGAACCGCAGCGGGTTACGGTTTGCCACTGCCAGTTCTGTCAACGCGCCACCGGCGCAGCCTACATGGTCGAGCCGATCTTCCAGACGTCCGACCTGTCGGTCACCTGCGGTTCGCCAAGGGTCTATGACCACCGGTCCCAAGGATCGGGAAAGATCGTCCACATCCACTTCTGCGCCGACTGCGGCACCAAACTGTGGCTGACGTTTGAAAGGTTTCCCGGTTCGCTGGGCGTCTATGCCGGAACCTTTGACAACCCGGGCTGGTTTCCGATCCGGCAAGATGCCGCCAAGCACATCTATCTGGGCACGGCGCGGCCCGATACGGTCATTCCGGCCGGACTGCCCACCTTCGTCGAGCACGCGACCTTGCCTGATGGCACGCCGCAGCCGGCCCATGTTTTCGACGCGCCCTTCGTGGTTGGTGCGGGGCGAAACGCCGGGGAGTGATCGGAAGAAGACGGCGCCGAAGCGCGCCGTCCGCGCCGGGCAGGGCAGCGGGACGGCGCGCGTCAGCGCCGACCCTTGCAGAGATGACGCTTACGACGGACCGGCGTCGTAGTTGATCTCTTCCATGATGCGCAGCGCGGTGGCCCGGTGCGCCGACACTTCGGTCAGGCCCATCGTGTCGGGCGTGAAACTGCCCCAGCTTTCCACCAGCGCCGACCGCGCCACGCCGGGCTTGACCGGGAACTCGTAGTTGGTCTCGGCATAGATCTTCTGCGCCGTGTCGCCCGAAAGCCACTCCATGAACTTCAGCGCCGCGTCGCGGTTCGGCGCGGCCCTGGTCATGGCCACGCCCGAGACGTTCAGGTGCGTGCCGCCCGTCGCGAAGGTGGGGAAGATGATGTTCACCTGGTCGGCCGCAGCCTTTTCCTCGGGGTTGTGCAGCATCTGTGCCAGGTAATAGGTGTTGCCCAGCGAGATATCGCATTCGCCTGCGGCAATGGCCTTGATCTGGTCGCGGTCGCCACCATCGGGCTTGCGGGCCAGGTTGGCGCGCAGCCCCTCGGCCCAGGCCTTCGCGGCCTCTTCGCCGTGGTGGGCAATGACCGCCGACAGCAGGGCCACGTTGTAGTCATGCACGCCCGAACGGGTGCAGATGCGGCCCTTCCACTTCTCCGAGGCAAGGTCCTCGTAGGTCGTCACTTCGCCGGGCGCCACCCGGTCCTTGCTGGCATAAACGACGCGCGCGCGCGCGGTCAGGCCGAACCAGTGGTCGCCCGCGTCGCGCAGCGCTGCCGGAATGTTGGCCTCCAGCACATCGGACTGCACCGCCTGCGTCACGCCTGCGTCCACGATCTGCTGCAGCCGGGCAATGTCCACCGTCAGCACCAGATCGGCCGGCGAACGGTCGCCCTCGGCCACCAGCTTTTCGGCCATGCCCTTGTCGACGAAGGCCACGTTCACGGTGATGCCGGTCTCGGCGGCAAACGCATCGACCAGCGGCTGGATCAGCTCGGGCTGGCGATGCGAATAGACGTTCACCTCTTCGGCAAGGGCCGGAAGGGATGCCTGGCACAGCAGGGCGGCCAGAGCGGTCAGACGCAGGTTCATAGTTGACACCTTTAGTCGGGAATGGATGGCGCGGTGTAGCGTGGATGCGCCGCGCCAGTCAATACCCGAGTGAAGTCATCGGAAAAGCGTCAGGGGATGGCGGCTATGATCCGTTCCATCACCCGCGCGGTGGGCATCGGCACCACCAGGTCGACGGTTGCAGGCAGGGTGGTGACGGCGATGTCGGCCGGGTTGTTTTCAACCCCGATCAACCCGGTCCGAAAGCCGTGCTGCGCCCAGGCCAGCGCCTGCAACTCGGGGTCCTGCAGCGCCTCGGCCAGCCGGGCGCAGGCAGGCGTCAGTTCCAAGAGCGGGTGCGAGGCAAAGACGGTCGGCTCGGGATAGATCACGCGGATGCGGTCCTTGATCAGGTCGGCGTATTGCGCGTTCGCGATCAGGAATTCGACCAGCTGGTTTTCATAGCCCACGATGATCGGCCGTGCGCCCATGCCTTGCTTCAGGAAGTTCTCGAAGATGTCGCCCGAAGACGTCTCCATGTACCCCATGCCTTCGAAATAGCTGACCAGCCGCGGCAGCAAGGCCCCAAGCGCGGCCTCGGTCGGCACCGTCCCGCCGTTCAGCACGGTGGCCAGAAGCCCGGCCCAGATGTTGCCCGAGTTCGACCGTGCGGGGTGCGTCGAGATCACCCGGAACACGCCATAGATGTTCAGGCCCAGATCCTCTTTCCAGCGCGCCCCGCTGTCGATCAGCGCGCCTGCCTTGGCAATGTCGGCCGTCAGCAGGCCGTCGCCGCGCTGCGTCACCACGCCCTTGGCCGCCAGCGCGTCGGCCACCTCGGCCCAGGCGAAGAACACGATGGGCGAGTTGAAGATGTTGGTGTCGCCCAGCACCTTCTTGCCGCTGCTGCGGGCCAGTTCCAGCGCCACGCTGTTCGACGGCCACAGGCAGTCGCGCCCCGCCACGTCCAGCGTCGTGACCATCTCGACCGACCCCGCGCGCGCGGCGTCCAGCGTGATGCGGTACCGCCCCTCGATGATCTGGCGTACAGCCGGATTGGCCAGCAGCGCCGATTTCTCGCCGCCGTACAGGATCGACAGGTTCACCGGGTCGGGCCGGTCCATCTGCCGCGTCAGCCCCGCCAGGTCAAACTTTGACAGGCCAATGGCCAAGCCCGCCACGACCAGAAGAATGGCAAGCCCGATGAAGCTGCGCCGCATTGTCCCGTTACCCGCGTTTCAGCTGGAAACCCAGCGCATCCACCTCGGCCTCAAGCGCGCGCAGGTCATGGTCCAGCCCCGCACGGTTGATCCGCCCCACCACCTCGGCATATCCCATCACCGCCTCGCGCAGCTTGTCCAGTCGGGCGCGGTCGGCCTCTGCCCGGCCACGCCCGGCCAGGGTCACATATCCTTCCACGTTGTCCACCATCCGCGGCAGGTACGAGGTGACCAGCCGCCGCGCGGTGCGGAAATCGGCCGGGTCCTCGGCCACCTGACGGCGCAGCGACCCCAGTGCTTCGGCAAACTCGGCCAGCTGCGGCCGGTCCGCGTCGGGCGCGCTGTCGGCGGCACGGCGGACGCGGCGATGCGCGTCATCCAGCGCGCGGGTGGCGGCGGCAATGTCGGCGGCGGTCACCCGCTCGGCCACCACGATTTCCGTCAGGGCCGGGCGGCGCGGCACCGCAATCAGCACGCCCGCAAAGACCACGGCACCCAGGGGCAGCGCCACGTACCATTCCAGCGACAGCGGAAAGTACAGCACCAGAAACGCCGCCGCCGCGACGATCCCGGCGGCAATCTGGCGCGGGCCGTCAGGCAGCGTCATCAGTTGTATCCCCGCACCGCGCGCAGGGCCGCGGCGATGTCCTGCCTGGCCTCGAACATCCGGCCGACCGACTTCGCGCTCAGCGCCTTCAACTGCGCTGCGTCCGCGTCGCCGAAGGCGATGGAATGCACGGGAATGGCCAGCGCCCAGGGGGATTGCGTCAGCTTCCACTCCATCCATTCGCGATTCACCTCGTCCGACTTGCCGTCGGTCATGGCCACGATGGCGGGCAGGTAGTCGTCCAGCCGCCCGGCGTCGGCATAGGGCCGCAGCACATCCACCGCCGTGCCGATGGCGCCGTAGACATCGGTCCCGCCATCGGCCTCCAGCAGCCGCACCGTGGTCAGCGCCGCGGCCAGGTCGGCGGCCGTGCCACCCTCGACAATCGTCGGCGGCAGGGTCTGGTGGTTGAAGGGCAGGATGATGGTGATGTCGCGCGCCGAAGGCTGCAGCATGTTCACGGCTGCGGCCTGTGGGTCCAGCACCAGCGCCATTGCCGATTTCAGGTCAGCCAGCGGCTGCCCCTCCATCGACCCCGACACATCCAGCACCCAGACCGTCAGCGACGGCTTGCGCAGTTCGGACTGATACATCCGCAGCGCCTCGGAAATCACCGCGGCGGCGGGGGTGGGCACCGGGGCGATGTCACGCTTCAGGTCCACGCCCCAGTCGGGGTTCCAGACCGCCGGGTCGGCGCCTTCGGCGGCAAGGCCCAAAAGCCCGGCGCGGCGGCCAAGGCCCATCAGCTGGTCCTGCGTTCCGGCTGACAGAAGATGCGCCTGCAGGTCCAGAAAGGCCGCCTCGCGCGCCGCGTCGCCCTTGTTCACCAGCCCCAGGGGACTGTCGGCCACCGCCAGGCCGTTCGCGGGGTACACCAGGTACAGCGGCGCCTCGCCCTTGGCGACCAGCGCGAGGTTGGCCTCGATCACCACCGATTCGTAGTTGAACATCGCGTCATAAGACGCCGGGTTTTCAACGAAACTGTCCTTCAGCCACCCCGATGACCCCGATGACCGGTCAACCTGCGCCAGAAGATCGCGCACACCGTCCTGCAGTTTGGGTTCGGCCAGGTTCGCCGCTGTCAGCACGTCGGGGTTGCCCGCAAAGGCATACAGGAACCCCAGATAGGCCGAAGCGCCCGAGTTCGACTGCGTGGCCGAGGTCATCGCCAGCCGGAACGCGCCGTCGCGCGCGGCCTCGGCAATCATCTGCACGGTGATGTCCTGCCGCCCGACCCAGCCCAGTTGCTCGGCCAGCGGTTTCTTCACCCCCAGGACAACCGGCGAGCGCATGATCGAGGTGGCATGCGCCACGGCCTTCTGCGTGTCGCCCAGCTCGATCCACAGCGAATGCGCGGGCCAGACGGCGTCGAACGCGGCGCCCTTGCCCGCGCCCAGATCGCGCGCGATGTCCACCGACCCCTTGTAATCGATCTCGACGGTCACGCCCCTGTCGGCGGCCCAGTCGCGGATCAGCGGCTCCAGCGCCTGGTTCTCGGACCCGGCAAGGATCTTCAGGCTGACAGGGGGCTGCGAGGGGAACAGCACGAACCATGCCGCGGCCGCAATGGCCAGGGTGGCAACGAACAGGGCAAGGCGTTTCATGACGCCAACTCCTTCGGGGGCAGGCGGAAGGTGGCCCCTGCCGCGGTCTGGCGCAAGGGGGCGTTCAGCCGCGCTTCTCTTCCGCCTTGGCGCGGTTCCACAGCGCATCCATCTCGGCCAGGTCCGACTGCGCAGGCGTCCGCCCGTCTTGGGCGAGCCAGTCCTCGATGCGGGCAAAGCGGCGGGTGAACTTGGCGTTCGCCCGGCGCAGCGCCGCCTCGGGGTCCACCTTCAGGTGGCGGGCCAGATTCGCCGCCACGAACAGAAGGTCGCCGAACTCTTCCTCCACCCGGTCGACCGTCTGCCCCCTGGCCTCGGCCAGCTCGGCCGCTTCTTCCACCAGCTTGGCCACCACCTCGTCGGTCGAAGGCCAGTCAAACCCCACCCGCGCCGCCCGCCGCTGCAGCTTGACCGCCCGGGTCAGCGCGGGCAGGCCCAGGGCCACGCCGTCCAGCGTGCGGGCAGGCCCCCGCTCGGCCGCCTTCATCCGCTCCCAGTCGGCAGTCTGTTCTTCGGCCGACCGCGCGCCCGCATCGCCAAACACATGCGGATGCCGCGCCACCATCTTGTCGCTGATGGCCGCCACCACGTCGGCAAAGCCGAACATCCCGGCCTCCTCGGCCATCCGCGCATGGAACACCACCTGCAGCAGAAGGTCGCCCAATTCGCCCGGCAACTCGCCCCAGGCCTGCCGCGCAATCGCATCGGCCACCTCGTGCGCTTCTTCCACGGTGTAGGGCGCAATCGTCGCAAAGCTCTGCTGCACGTCCCAGGGGCAGCCCGCCACCGGGTCGCGCAGCCGCGCCATGATGGCCAGAAGCCGCCCGATACGCCCGTCGCCCGCCTGCGTCAGATCATCCATGCCCGCCCCCGCCGCATCATCCGCCCCCGGATACCCCGCCGCAGACCGGCGCGAAAGCCGCATCCGGTTGCCCCCGCCTGTCGTTCCGTGCCAAACGACAGGTACGCAGCCCCGGAGGAACCCATGCCCGTCCTGAACCGCATCGCCGCATTCGAGGGCGAGATGACGGAATGGCGACGGCACCTGCACATGCACCCGGAACTGAAGTTCGACTGCCACCGCACCGCGGCCTTCATCGCGGCGCGCCTGCGCGAAATCGGGGTGGACGAAATCCACGGCGGCATTGCCGAAAGCGGGATCGTGGCCATCATCAACGGTCGGGCGCCGGGGGCCACCATCGGGCTGCGCGCCGACATGGACGCGCTGCCCATCACCGAAATCACCGGCCACGCGCATGCCTCGACCGTGCCGGGCAAGATGCATGCCTGCGGCCATGACGGGCATGTCACCATGCTTCTGGGTGCGGCCAAGTACCTGGCCGAAACGCGCAACTTTGCCGGCCGCGCCGCGCTGATCTTCCAGCCCGCCGAGGAAGATGGCGGCGGCGGCGAAGTGATGGTGCGCGAAGGCATCATGGACCGCTTCGGGATTGCGCAGGTCTATGGCATTCACAACGCACCGAACGTGCCGTTCGGGCATTTCCTGACGAACCCCGGCGCGCTGATGGCCTCGGTCGATACCGCGACCGTCAAGGTCAGGGGTCGGGGCGGCCATGGCGCCACGCCGCATGAATGCGTCGATCCGGTGGTGGCGGTGGTGGCCATGGTGCAGGCCGTGCAGACCATCGTGTCGCGCAACATCCACGCGCTGGACGAAGTGGTGGTGTCGGTCACGCAAATCCATGCCGGAACCGCGTCGAACATCATTCCGGAAGAGGCGTGGTTCTGCGCCACCATTCGCTGCTTCGACCCGGCCGTCCGGGACCTGCTGAAGAAGCGGTTCCACGAGATCGTGGAAGGCCACGCCGCGGCCTTCGGGGTATCGGCGCATCTGGACTACGAATGGGGTTACCCTGCCACCGTGAACACCCCTGATGAGGCTGCCTTCGCCACCGAAGTGGCGCGCGAGATCGCCGTCGACGTGAAAGGCGATGCCCCGCGCGAAATGGGGTCCGAGGATTTCAGCTACATGCTGGAGACGCGGCCGGGGGCCTATCTCTTCCTCGGCACTGGTCCCGGCGCGGGCCTGCACCACCCGGCCTATGATTTCAACGATGCCGCCGCGCCGGTTGGCGCCTCGTTCTTCGCCCGGCTGGTGGAACGCGCGCTGCCGGTGGGTTGATCGGCCCACCATAGGGCGCGTGCAAGCACGCGCCCTATGGGCGAAACCGGGGGATCAGCGCAAAGGCGATCTGGCCGGCCAGCCCGAGCGCGCCGTGCGCCGTGGCCATGTCGGCCGCGAAGTCGCGCAGCGTGCGACCGAAACCCAGCGACAGCCCGGCTTCGCAGGCCATCAGGATGACGAAGGCAATCGCGCCCATCACCAGCCGTTCTGCACGCGGCAAGGACCAGCGGCGCAGCACGGCGCCCGCCACAAACCACGACACGGCCAGGATGACCGGCAGTTCCATCGCCACCGCGGCCAGCGGCCCGACCATCGGCGCCAGCCACAGCGTCCGCAGCGCACCCAGCACAAAGCCCGCCGCAAAAACCGGCAAGGCATAGGCGAAGGCAGGGGTGACCAACATGCGCAGATCGTGCCGCGCCGCGCGCCCGCTGGCAAGAACCTGCTGATTCGCCGTTGCCTTTGACGCCGCCGCTGCGCACGCAGGGGATGACGCAAGAAAGTCGTCGGGAAAACGCAAGGTGCCGCCGCAAATCTGCCCGCCGCAGCACGCCCATGCCCGGGGGTGGCGCTTCTGCACCTGACTGGTATTCTGACCGCAGATTCAGAATCGGACCGTATGTGAAATGACCCTCGACAACCTCGCCTCCGCCGAAGACCTGTGGCAGATGGACCGCGACCACGCGCTGCATCCCTGGACGCAGTTCGGGTCGTTCGAACGCGACGGCGCGCTGGTCATCTCGCGCGGGGATGGCTGCCACCTGTGGGATGCCGCGGGGCGGCAGTACCTGGATGCGGTGGGTGGCCTGTGGTGCACCAACGTCGGCCTTGGCCGCCGCGACATGGCGCAGGCCATCGCGGCACAGGCCGAACGGCTGGCCTATGCCAGCGGTTTTGTCGACATGACGAACGACCGCGCCGCGCAACTGGCGCAAAAGCTTGCAGAAATCTCGCCCGGCGACCTGAACCGCGTTCATTTCACCACCGGCGGCTCCACCGCCGTGGATACCGCCGTGCGCATGGTCTGGTACGTGCAGTCCTGCCGAGGCCTGCCGAAGAAGACGCACATCGTGGCCCGCCACCAAAGCTACCATGGCGCCACCTACCTGGCACAGTCGGTCGGGAACCGGGTGGGCGACCGCACGCGGGAGTTCCGCTACAAGAAGGCGGGCATCCACCACATCTCGCCCCCCGACATGTACCGCCGCCCGGCGGGGATGTCCGAGGCTCAGTTCTGCGACAGCCTCATTGCCGAGTTCGAGGCACTGATCGCCAAGGTGGGGCCCGACCGCATCGGCGGCTTCATTGCGGAACCCATCCAGGCCTCGGGTGGAATCCTCGTGCCGCCAGAGGGTTACCTGCGCCGCATGTGGGAAGTCTGCCAGCGCCACGGCATCCTGTTCATCGCCGACGAGGTGGTCACCGCCTTCGGCCGCCTTGGCCACTGGTTCGCCTCTGATGCCGAATTCGGCATTGTGCCCGACATCGTCACCGTGGCGAAGGGGATCACCTCGGGCTACATCCCGCTGGGGGCGGTGCTGTTTTCGGACCGGTTGTGGGCCGACATGGCAAAAGACGAAAACCGCTGGTTCACCAGCGGTTTCACCTACGCGGGCCACCCGGTGGCCTGCGCCGCCGCGCTGGAAAACCTGCGCATCATCGAGGATGAGAACCTGTTGCAAAACGCCACCGACGTGGGCGGTTACTTCGAGCAAAGGCTGGGCACCCTGCGCGACCTGCCGCTGGTGGGTGATGTGCGGGGCAGGAAGCTGATGATGTGCGTCGAGGTCGTGGCTGACAAGGCGACAAAGCAGACGCTGCCGGACGCGTTGAACGACAGCAGGCGCATCGCCGATGCCTGCGAACGCCGCGGGTTGATCGTGCGGCCCATTGGCCACCTGAACGTGATGTCGCCGCCCTTGGTCATCACCCGCGATCAGGTTGATTTCATTGTCGAAACCCTGGGCGCCGCCATTGCCGAGGTGACCGACGGGCTGGTGCGCGAAGGCGTGCGCATCGGCTGACTTGACTTGTACGTCGGGGGCTGGCACCCCACCGTCTGCCCGGATCAGCGCCGTCTCCGGCCAGAACGACGCGCGACCCTGCAAGGACCCGCATCATGGCCCTCGAAGACGCCAAGACCGAAGTCGACACCGCCTTCACCCGCACCGAACGTCGCGGCTATGCCTTTGAAAATGCCTTCGGCGGCGCCACGTCCTTCCTGCGCCGCACCTACACGAAGGACCTGGCCGGGGTCGATCTGGCCATCACCGGCGTGCCCTTCGACCAGGCCGTCAGCCACCGGTCCGGCACCCGCTTCGGGCCAAGGGCCATCCGCGAGGCATCGGCGCTCATGCCCTATGACCCGCCGCACGGCTGGCCCACCAGCCCTCTGGAAGACCTGAGCATCATCGACTACGGCGATGTCGCCTTCGACTATGCCGCGGTGCAGGACTTCCCGGGGCGGCTGACCGACCACATCGCGGGCATCCTGGCGGCAGGGGCAGGCACCGTCACGCTGGGCGGCGACCACTTCATCACCTATCCCATCCTGCGCGCCTATGCGGCCAAGTTCGGCCCGCTGTCGCTGATCCACTTCGACGCGCATTCCGACCTTTGGCCGGATGACAACCCCACCCGCATCGACCACGGCACGATGTTCTACAAGTCGGTCAAGGCCGGGCTGGTGGACCCGCACAGCAGCATCCAGATCGGCATCCGCACCACCACCGAGGACTACCTGGGCGTCAACGTCATCACCGCGCGGCAGGCGCACGAGATTGGCGTGGACGCCGTGGTTTCGCGCGCGAAACAGGTGGTGGGCGATCGCCCCGTCTATGTCACCTTCGACATCGACGCGCTGGACCCGGCCTTTGCGCCCGGCACCGGCACGCCGGTCTGGGGCGGGCTGGCGTCGTGGCAGGCTGAGGCCATGCTGCGCGATCTGGCCGGGATCAACATGGTGGGGGGCGATGTCGTCGAGGTCGCACCGCAGTACGACACTTCCGGCGCCACGGCGATTGCCGGGGCGCATGTGGCCTATGACCTGATCTGCCTCTTCCACTGGGCGAAGGCGCGGCGATGATCCGCGCGCTGCTGCTCGGGCTGGCAGTGGCGCTGGCCGGCGCCCTGTGGGTGCGGCTGGCGCCAACCGACCCGGCCCGCTGGCACACCGACCCGGCCTTGGGTGCGGTGGGCCCGAACAGCCACGTCACCAAGGCGAATTTCGCGGGGTCTCCCGCCGATGCGCTGGCGGCACTCGACGCCGTGGCAATGGCCTCCCCCCGCACGCAACGCATCGCAGGCAACCCGGAAGCGGGCCGCATCACCTGGATCACCCGCTCGGCGCTTTGGGGATTTCCCGACTTCACCACTGCCGCGGCGGTGCCCGACGGGCCGAGCACCACGCTGCTGATCCACGCAAGGTCGCGGTTCGGCATCTCCGACCTGGGGGTGAACGCGGCACGGGTGAAGGACTGGCTGGCGCGGCTGCGGTCCTGACCTTGCCGCGGCAGACGTTCCCGCATATCCCGCCCGCATGGTTCCGCTTGACCGCCTTGCCCAGATCACCCAGCGCTTCGAATACATCGAGGCCCGGCTGAACGCCGGCCCTGCGGCCGACGAGATTGCCGGGCTTTCGCGCGACTATGCCGAGTTGAAACCGGTGGCTGCGGACATCGCCGCCTACCGGCAGGCGCTGGACGATCTGGCCGAGGCCGAGGCGATGCTGGCCGACCCCGACATGCGCGCGCTGGCCGAGGAGGAATTGCCCCGCCTGCGCGACCGCATCCCCGAGATGGAGGCGCAGCTGCGGCTGGCGCTTCTGCCGAAGGATGCCGCCGACGCCCGCCCTGCCATCGTGGAAATCCGCCCCGGCACGGGGGGCGAGGAAGCGTCGCTGTTCGCGGGCGATCTGGCCCGCATGTACCGCCGCCATGCCGAACGGATGGGCTGGCAGGTGGAGGTGCTGGAAGAGCAGCTGAGCGACCTTGGCGGCGTGAAGGAATTCACCGCGCGGGTGGTGGGCGAGGGCGTCTATGCCCGGATGAAGTTCGAATCGGGCGTGCACCGCGTGCAGCGGGTGCCGGAAACCGAAGCCGGGGGGCGCATCCACACCTCGGCCGCCACCGTGGCCGTGCTGCCCGAGGCGGAAGAGGTGGACATCGACATCCCCGCCGCCGACATCCGCATCGACACCATGCGGTCATCGGGCGCGGGCGGGCAGCATGTGAACACGACCGATTCCGCGGTGCGCATCACGCACCTTCCCAGCGGAATCGTGGTGACCTCGTCGCTGAAGTCGCAGCACCAGAACCGCGCCACGGCGATGGCCGTGCTGCGCGCCCGCCTGTACGAGGCCGAACGCGACCGGCTGGCGCGCGACCGCGCGGCCGACCGCAAAGGGCAGATCGGCAGTGGCGACCGCAGCGAACGCATCCGCACCTACAACTTCCCGCAAGGCCGGGTGACCGACCACCGCATCAACCTGACGCTCTATGCGCTGCCGCAAGTGATGGACGGCGAATTGTCGCCGCTTCTGGACGCGCTGGTGGCGCATGACCAGGCGGCAAGGCTGGCCGAGGCCGAGGGATGAGGCGCCACCAAATTTCTTGCAGAAAGAAATTTGCAAATTCCTTTCTTCAAGGAATTTGCGCGTGACCACGGGCGGGCAGGTGCTGGCCGCTGCCGTGGCCCGTTTGCGGGCGGCGGGGGTCGAGGGGGCGGCGGGCGATGCGCGGGTGCTGCTGGCCCATGCGCTGGATGTCGATCCCGGCCGCCTGCTGATGGTGTTGCCCGATCCGATGCCCGATGAGGTCGCGGAACGGTTCGACGCCATGGTCGCCGCCCGCGCGGCGCGCCGGCCGGTGGCGCAGATCACCGGGCGGCGGCTGTTCTGGGGCCTGCCGTTCCGCGTGACGCCCGACACGCTGGACCCCCGGCCCGAAACGGAAATCCTGGTGGCCGAGGCGCTGCAGCGGCCGTTCTGGCGGATGCTGGACCTTGGCACCGGCACAGGGGCGATCCTCTTGTCCTGCCTGAAGGGGATGCCGGTTGCGCAGGGGGTGGGCACCGACATGTCGGCGGCGGCGCTGGAAGTGGCGCGGGGCAATGCGGTGACGCTGGAGCTGGCGGGCCGGGCGCGGTTCCGCCAGGCGGACTGGTTCGCGGGGGTGACCGACCGCTTCGACCTGATCGTGTCGAACCCCCCCTACATCGCCGCCGACGAGATGCCGCATCTGGCCCCCGAGGTGCGCGACTGGGAGCCGTATCTGGCCCTGACCCCCGGAGGCGACGGGCTGGACGCCTACCGCAACATCGCGCAGGGTGCCCCGGCGCGGCTGATGGCGGGCGGACGGCTGTTGCTGGAGATCGGGCCGTCGCAGGGCGCGGCGGTTGCGGCGCTGCTGGCGGCGCAGGGGATGGCCGACATCCGCATCCTGCCCGACATGGACGGGCGCGACCGCGTGGTGGCCGCGGTGATGCCCGGCGACGGCGAAAGCTGCGGTGCCGTCTGACCGGCGGGCCATGCCGAAACGTGCCCGCCCTGTCGATTTTGGCACGAACCCCCTTGCCTTGCTGGGCCACGCGTGCTTACTGCCGCACAGCGGATGGCGCTGTCCCCCGGATTTCGGTCGGGCAGGGCGGGCGCCCCGCGGGAATGCCTGTCACGAACACGCTGCCCTGGTCGGCGAAACCCGACCGCTCCCCGGCAGACGTCTGGCCCCAACGGTCATCAGGACCAAAGGATACAATGCGCTCTTCCAAGTCCCGCTCGCGCAGCAAGGCGAACCGCCCGCGCACACTCGGCAACATCATCAACCGCGTCTTCGATTCCTCGGGTCCCGAAGGCAAGGTGCGCGGCACGCCGCAGCAGATCATCGAGAAGTACCTGATTCTGGCCCGCGATGCGCAGCTCTCGAATGACCGGGTGGCGGCCGAGAATTTCCTGCAGCACGCCGAGCACTACACCCGCCTGCTGGGCGAGGCGCAGCGCGAGATGGCAGCCGAACAGGATGGACGCCGCTTTGACGGCGGTGGCCAGCCGCGGCAGGATGGCAACGGCTGGGGCCAGCAGGGCGGCTACGGCGGCAACGGCCAGCCGCGCGATTTCCGCGACGATCCGCGCGACGAACAGCCCCGGCGCGATGACCGCGGCGAGTTCCGCGAGGCCCGCCGCGACGACCGCGACCAGCCGCGGCAGGACAATCGCGACCAGCCGCGGCAAGACAATCGCGACCAGCAACGGCAGGACAATCGCGACCAGCCCCGCCGCGATGACCGTGACCAGCGTCCCGACAACCGTGACCAGCGGCAGGACACCCGGCGCGACGACAATCGTGGAGACCGCCGCCCCGATCAGCCCCGCGGCGACCAGCCCCGCGGTGACCAGCCCCGGCAGGACAACCGCGAACCGCGGCAGGACAACCGCGACCGGCGCGACCAGCGCCCCGATTTCCGCAATGACCGCCGCGACGGCAACCGCCCCGACCAGCGCGACCAGCCGCGGCGCGACGCGCCCGTGGTGCAAGGTCCGGCCGCGGTGATCGACCTGGGCGGCGACGAGGATACCGGTCTGGTGGAGACGCCGGAGGCGATGGCCCCGGCGGTTGTCGTGCCGGTTGTTGCCGTCCCTGCCGCCGCGCCTGCCCCCGCGATGGAACCGGCTGCCGCTCCGGCCGCCGAGCCGTCGGCCGCCACGGTTGTCTCTGGCGGGCCAGTTGCCGAAGCTGCCGCGCCGAAGCCCGCCCGCAAGCCGCGCGCGCCGCGCAAGCCCAAGGAGGCGCCGACCACCGACGGCGGCGAGCCCAAGGAAGCCGCCGAGTAGCAGGTGAGGTGCCGCCTTGCCCATGGGCCCCGCCAAGGGCGGGGCCTCTTTCGTGCCGCGGTGCCAGGAAGCCGGCTGCCTCAGGCGGTGCGGGCAGCGTGACCGTGCCCCCGCCGGCAGGTCAGAGCAGAAAGTTGCTTTCCGACAGCGATGAGGTGCCGGTCAGGCTGAACACCAGATCGCCATCGCCGTCGCCGTCGGTGTCGGCCGAGACGGTCAGGACACCGCCGTTGCGCACATACCCCACCGACGGCGCACCGCCCCCTGCCAGCGGCCCGTTGCCCGCAAAGACAAAAGGTGTGGCCGTCAGCGCCGACAGGTCGATCACGTCCTCTTTCTTGCTGAAACCCTCGATCAGGTCGGGGATCTGCAGGGTGTCGCTTTCCGAGACGGCCAGGAAGACAAAGGTGTCGCTGCCGCGCCCGCCCGACATCACGTCCACCGTCTCGCCGCCGAACAGCGTGTCGTCGCCGTTGCCGCCGCGCAAGGTGTCGTCGTTCAGCCCGCCGGTCAGCACATCGTCACCGTCGCCCCCTACCAGCAGGTCGTTGCCGCTGGACCCGGTCAGGCTGTCGTCGCCGTCGCCACCGCGCAGCGTGTCGGCGCCGCCGCCCGCCGACACCTCTTCGTCCGTCGCACCGCCGCGGAACTGGTTCGCGCCGTTGCCCATTGCCACGGTGCCGGTGATCTCGCCCAGCCGGTTGTCCAGCGTATCGTTCCCGCTGCCCATGCTGACGTTGCCGGCGATCAGTCCGCTGTTGACGATCACGGCAGTGCCGAAGATCGAGACTGCGTTTCCGGTGCCGCTGCCAACGGCGATGGTGCCGGTGTTCGACAGGAAGCTGGCAAGGGTGCTGCCGGAAGAGCCCATACTGACTGCGACGGCGCTTCCGCTGATCAGGCCGCTGTTGATGATGCGGATGCCCGAGTCGAACGAGGTGATGCCGGAGCCGTCATAGGCGATGATTTCGCCGCTGTTGGTGATGGTCGACGTGGTGTCGATCACGCTGCCGACGTTCATCGAGATGGCGTTGAGTTCGCCGACAATGCTGCCAAGGTTCACGATCTGCACGTCGTTCGACGCTGAAACAGCGATGTTGCCCGAAGCGATGAAGCCGTTGTTGAGGAGCCGCGCCCGTTCGCCCGACATCAGGACGCAGATCGCGGTCTGCACGATGGACCCGTTCGTGGTGACAACGCCCAGGTCTTCGGTGGCGGAAAGGTCTTCCTGCGTGGACGAGGTGGAGGCAATGGTGAAGGGCATCGTGTATTTCCTTTCAATGAATGCGATCCTGCGACGCTAGCACGTGCAAATCGGGTCTGTCACGTCAGCGCACGGGCCAGAGCGCAAAATGCCTGCAAGGGCAGGGTTTCGGCCCGGGCCGTGGGGTCGATGCCGGTGTCGCGCAGCACCGTCTCGATATCCGGGTGCAGCCCCTTCAGCGCCGAACGCAGCATCTTGCGCCGCTGGCCAAAGGCGGCCCGGGTCACGCGTTCCAGCATGGCGGGGTCGGCGGGATAGCGCGGTTCGGTCAGGGCGGTCAGGTGCACCACGGCGGAATGCACCTTGGGGGCGGGGGTAAAGGCGGTGGGGGGCAGGGTCATCACGATGCGGGCGTCGGCGCGCCATTGCGCCAGGATGGCCAGCCGACCATAGGCCTCGGTCCCCGGTTTGGCCACAATGCGGTCGGCCACCTCGCGCTGGAACATCAAGGTCAGCGAGGTCCAGAACGGCGGCCACACCGGCGGGGTCAGCCAGCGCACCAGCAGTTCGGTGCCCACGTTGTAGGGCAGGTTCGCCACCACCCGCACCGGCGGCGCCAGCAGGGCGGCGGTGTCGACCTTCAGCGCGTCGTCGTTGATGACGGTCAGCCGGCCGGGGTAATGCGCGGCGATGGCATCCAGCACCGGCAGGCAGCGGTCATCCTTTTCCACCGCCAGCACGCGCCGTGCGCCTTCGGCCAGCAGGGCGCGTGTCAACCCGCCGGGGCCGGGGCCGACCTCCAGCACGTCGCAGTTGGCCAGATCGCTCGCCGACCGTGCGATCTTGGCCGTCAGGTTCAGGTCCATCAGGAAGTTCTGGCCCAGCGCCTTGCGCGCCGTCAGGCCGTGTTCCGCGATCACCTCGCGCAGGGGCGGCAGGCCATCCAGCGTCATCCCCGCGTTGCCGCCAGCCTGACCGCCAGCCGCAAGGCGGCGATGGTAGATGTGGGATCGGCCACGCCCTGACCGGCAATGTCGAAGGCGGTGCCGTGGTCGGGTGAGGTGCGGATGAACGGCAGACCCAGGGTCACGTTCACGCCGCCCGCGAAATCGATGGTCTTGATCGGGATCAGCGCCTGGTCGTGGTACATGCACACCGCCGCATCGTATCGCGCGCGGGCGGCAGGGTGGAACAAGGTGTCGGCGGGCAGGGGGCCTTGCAGGAGCATGCCCTCAGCGCGCAGGCGGTCCAGAACCGGCACGATCACCCGCGCCTCGTCATCGCCCATGGTGCCACCTTCGCCCGCATGGGGGTTCAGGCCCGCCACGGCAATGCGCGGGGCGGCAATGCCGAAATCGCGCACCAGCCCGGCATGGGTGATGCGCAGCGTTTCCTCCAGCAGGGCGGGGGTCAGCGCGGTAGGCACCCGTGACAAGGGAATGTGGATGGTGGCGGGCACCACGCGCAGCCCTTCGCAGGCCAGCATCATCACCACGCGGTCCACCCCGGCCAGCGCCGCCAGAAACTCGGTATGGCCGGGAAAGGCAAAGCCCGCGCCGTCCACCAGCGCCTTCTTGTGGATGGGCAGCGTGCAGATGGCCGCGGCTTCGCCGGTCATCGCCAGCCGCACCGCGGTTTCCACCGCGGCAACCACGCCAGCCGCCTGCGCCGGGTCAGGGCGACCGGGGACAGGGGCCGCGCCCATGTCCAGCGGCAGGACGGGCAGATGGCTGGCGGGCACCGCCATGGCGTCACCCGCCGATGCCACTTCGCGGAAGGCCGCCCCCGCAGGCAGGTGGCGGGGGTCGCCGATCCAGACCAGCGGCACGGCATCGCCCAGCGCCGCCCGCGCCTTCACGATCACCTCGGGGGAAATGCCTGCCGGTTCGCCGCAGCTGACGGCGACCGGCCGTTCCGGGTGCCGCGCCATCAGGGTTCGCGCAGGATTGCCGCCTGCCGCAGCTCTTCCAGATAAATCTCGGCCAGGGCGCCCAGCCGACGGTTCTGCAGGCTCTGCGCCACAAGGTCGCGCGCGGGGGCGACACCGGCGCCCGGGCCGCGGCTGCACAGCATGACAAGCTGCGATGCCCCGCCGCGCACCACCACCGTCGCTTCGCCGGGGTCAAGCCGGGCCAGATCGTCGGCCAGATCGGCGGGCAGGCTGCCCTGCGCCACCGCCTCGCGCACCAGCACGTCTTCGGGTTGGCCCAGTACCAGACCGTACAGGTCGTCGCAGGTGTCGGCCTCGGCGCGGATGCGCTGTGCTTCTTCGGCGGCGGGACGATCGGGGCGCAGCACCATGCGCGCATAATCCACCGTCACGGCTGCCGCGCCGCCCTGCACCGGCGTGGCCGAGATCGACCGCATCAGATAGATCGCCACCCCCCCCGGCACCCGCACCGGCTGGCTGATCTGCCCGGGGCGCAGGTCCTTCACGGCGGCGGCAATGTCGGGCGGCAGGTCGTCCAGCGACCGGGTTTCCAGGACGCCGCCTTCGGCCGCCGTGCGCGCGGCCGAGTTCTGTTGTGCGGCGGTGGCAAAGGCGGCTTCGCCCCGCAGGCCCGCGCGCAGACGGCTGGCAAGACCCAGCGCCGCCGCGTCGTCCGTTCCGTTGGCAGCGATCACGATCTCCGACAGGTCAACCTGCGTTTCCACGGCGGTCGCGGCCGAAGCGATGGCGCGGTCGATCTCGGCCTCCGAGATCGTCACGCGCCCGGCAAAGCGCTGGCGCACCAGTTCGCGCCACAGGATGCCCGCCTCGACGAAGTCGCGGAAGGTTTCCTCCGACACGCCGCCCTGCGCCAGTGCCTTGATGAAATCGTCGGCCGAAAGGTTGGCGCGGCTGGCGAACTCCTCCATCCCCGCGCGGATCGCCTCGGGTGTGGCAGCCAGCCCCAGCTGCGCGGCGGCCGCGATGCGCAGGCGGTCGTCGATCAGACCGGTGCGGGCCTGTTCCTGAATGTCGCCGGGGGCGCGGAACAGCGTCAGCATACGCACCCTCTGGTCGAATTCGTAGTTGGTGATGGCCTGGTCGTTCACATACAGGCGCGCGGCATAGGGCCCGCCCTGCTGCGCCGCGGCCGGCACGGAAACGCAAGCGAGCGCGATCGCAAGAAGGGCAGGCAGGCGCAGGCGGGGGGTGGCCTTCGGGGGCGCTGGCGGGCGCGGGCAGTGCATTCGTTCGTCTCTCCGTGATCCGGCCTGCATCGCCTCAGCCGCGGCAGGCCCGGGCGGGCCCCGGACGGGTCGCCCCGCCAAAGCCCAGAAGCTCGACCGACAGGGCCACATCCGTGGTTGGCTGCACAGTAGTCGAGGACGTGAACCGGCGCGAGAGGGAAAGATCAACCTTCAGGCACTCGTTCTTCCACTCCATCGTCAACCCTGCCTCGGCCGCCTTGTCGGTGGCAAAGTCGTAGCGGGTGGTCACCCGGGCCGACCAGGCGGGGTTCAGCTGCAGCCTGCCGTCCAGCAGCACTTCGGACACGTCTTCGGCGCGGCCTTCGGTTGCGTCGGCCAGCATCCAGACATAGCTGCTGGCCAGCGCCACCCGGTCGCGCGCGAAGTCCAGCCGCATTTCCCCCTTGGTCAGGGAAAAGTCGTCGTCCAGCACCAGCCGGTTGGTCAGCGACAGACCGGGCGCCGCCGCGATGCGGAACGCGGCCAGCCAGTCGGATGACCGGCCGTCCAGCCCCGAGGCGGCGCTGAAGGTACCGGGGTCCTCGCTGCGGAACACGCGCCCGAAGGCCAGCGCCGCCGTCGCCCCGGAAGGCGCGATGTGCGTAAAGGTCAGCCCGAGATTCGCCCGCGCGCCGTCTTCCACGGCATCGGCGCCGGGCAACCGGTCGATGGCAAACAGGTTGCCCTCGTCGAACTCGGCCAGCACGCTGTCTTCGTAGGGCACGGCATCCGACCCGGCATCGGCCCAGACCAGCTGCACCACCGGCTCGATCACCTGCGACGCGCCGTCGGCCGTGCGGCGCACCAGCGGCCAGCGCAACTCGACCCCCGCCCCGCCGCTGACGCGCGACGGCGACGTTGCAACGGCGCTGTCCTGCTGGATGTCGTAGGTATCGGCGCGGGCCTCGGCCATGGCGGCCCCCAGGATGCCTGGGCCGAACACCATGTCGCGCCGCCAGTCGCCCCGCAACGACACGCGTGAGGTGTCGCGCCCGTCGCTGATGCCGTCGCCGTCGCTGTCACCGGTGCCGGTCGAACTGCGCAGGTGGCCGTGCGCCTGCAGACGCAGCCCTCCGGCGCCGCCGATCACCGCGGGGCGGAACCGTCGTTCCCAGGTCAGGTCCGAAATCACCGACGGCAGGCGCGAGTTGATGTCGCCCTCGCGGATCGAATTCACGTTGATCAGCCGCGCGGCGATGTATTCGTTGCGCCGGGTGCGGGTGATCTCGGCACGCCCTTCCAGCCGGTCTTCGGACGAAATGCCGTAGTCCAGCAGATAGGACGGATCGCTGACCAGGGTTCCCGACAGGTTCAGCTTGAACCCGCGCGGCAGGTCGAAGGCCGCGGTGCCGGTCAGGTAGCCCCGGGTTTCGCCAGGCCGGATCTCGTCACGCGACACGGCGCCCGACAACTCCAGCCATCCGGACCTGAAGGCCTGCCGATACCGCAGGTCAACCGAGCGTGCCTTGGTGGACAGGAAGGGCGCAAGGGTCAGGTCGCGTGATGGGCCAAGCACGATGAGATAGGGAACGCGAAGGCCGGTGCCCAGATCGGAGTTCGATCGCGCAGAGGGGTACAGAAACCCCGTCGCACGCGCCAGGCTGGGGTCCGGCATGCGCAGCCGCGGAAGCCAGGCCACGGGAATGCCGCCAAAGCGAAGCTGCGCGTTGTCGAAATAGATCTGACGCCCGGTTTCATCGTGGATGATGCGCCGCGCGCGAATTTCCCACAAGGGCGTGGGGTCGCCCGCGCAGACCTTGCAGGAACTGGCCACGCTGCGGCCCATCACCGTGTACCGCCCGCCGATCCGCATGATCTCCGAAGCGGCCAGCTGCAACTGCCGGTCCAGCACCAGCCGGGCGCCGGTCAGGATGCCTTCGGACAGGTCGGATGACAGTTCGGCCTGATCGGCCAGTACCACGGTACCGGTTTCGTCGGTCAGGACGATCGGGCCGGTGATCTGCAGCCTTTCGGTCTTGCCGTCATACACCAGGCGGCTGGCGCGCAGGCGGCGGCCGTTGTGGAAGATTTCCACGTTGCCTTGCGCCACCAGCACATCATTGCCCTGAATCGAAACGGAATCGGCCGCCAGCGATGCCGGCAGGGGGGCCTGAGCCAGCGCGCCAAATGGCAGCCAGAGAAGTCCGACCAGCACCAGGGTCAGCCAGCGCATCAGCCCTCCTCCAGATGCAATAGCAGCCCCAGGGCCAGCATCCCGCCGGCAACCGGCGGGCTCCACGCCGCAAGGGCGACGGAAATCTGCCCGTTCTCGCCCAGCACCTGCGCGAAGTTGCGCAGGAAGAAGATGCCGAAACCACCCAGCAGGGCCATCAGCACCATCTGCCCGGTGCGGCCGAACCGGGCATGCCGCATGGTAAAACCTGCGGCCACCAGCACCATGACGCCCAGCAACAGCGGCTGCGCCAGTTCCATCTGCAGCCATACCCGATGCGCCCGGGCCGAAAATCCCGCCGCCTCGATCTGCGCAATGTAGGCGGGCAGGTCCCAGATCGGGATGCCCGAAGGTTTGCCGAAACTGTCGCGGATACGCTCGCGCGTCAGGTCGGTGGGCAAGGCGGCGCGGTCCTCGTGCCGCGCCAGGACCTCGGGGTTCACCGCCGACAGGTCCCAGAATTTGGCATTCGTCAACTGCCACGCACCGTCCGACAGCGCGGCTTCTTCCGCCTCGATCCGCTGCTTCGGGCTGCCGTCGGGTGCGTAGATCAGGAACGAGGCCGCGTGGAGACGGGTTCCGTCCAGGTCGGTTCGGGCCGCCTGCACGACCGTCTGCCCCGCGTCGCCGCCCTGCCGCAGCCACAGACCCGAGGCCGAGACCGACAGCACGCTTTCCGATCCCCGGGCGACGCGGGCAAAGGCCGCCTCGTACTGGCGCGAAAGCCCGGCCACCACGGGGTTCAGCACGGCCACCGCCAGCGCGCCCAGAAGCAGGGCCGCGACGAAAGGCGCCAGCAAGAAGCGCAGGCCAGACCGCCCCGAAGCCCGCACCACCACCAGCTCTGACGACCGTGCAAGGGCCAGGAACAGGGCGATGGCTCCGAAGATCACGATCAGCGGAATGATGCGGTACAGGCTTTCGGGCACATTCAGGGCGGCCAGTTGCGCCGCGCCCGACAACCCGACGCCCTTGCCGGAAAACCGGCGCAGCTGGTCGACAATGTCGATCAGCATCATGAGGCCGTAGAACACCGCGAACATCACGGCAACAGTGCGCAGGAACCGTCGTGCAAAGTACAGGCTCAGCGTCATGCCCGGCTCCCTGCCGCGACGCGGCGGGGGCGCTGCGACCAGGCCAGCATGGCCAGCGCCGCACCGATGCCCAACGCGGGCGCCACATGCACGGCCCACCACATGCCATCGTCGCGCAGCGCCGCCGACATGCCGGCGTTGCCCGTCATCTGCATCAGGATCAGCAGCAGCACCGCCACCAGGATCTGCCGCCACAGGCCGAACCGGCTGAAGGTGCCCTGCACCAGCGCGGCAAAGCCGATCAGGGCCGCGGCCAGTGCGGACAGGGGGGCGCTGATGCGGCCGTTCCCCGCGGCAAGGAACGCGGCACGCGACGACCCCGCCGCCGCGACAACTGCCGGGTCGGCGCGCAGCAGCGCCAGCGTCGACAGTTCGTCCAGATCGGGCGTTGTGCGCACCTCGCCGGTCAGGGCCGAGCCGATGTCATAGGTGAAATCGGAAAAATGGGTGACCGACAGGCGCTTTGTCTGCCGGTCCAGCACCTGCCCCAGACCATCGAACATCACCAGCTTGGGTCCGGTTTCGCCACGCACCAGATAGGCGCGCTTTGCGGTATAGGAGGTGCGGTTCGAGGGCGAGCGGTCATCGGCCAGAAAGATGTCGCGAAGCTCGCCTTCGGGCGAAATCTCGCGGATGAAGAAGCTGATGCCTTCGGCCGGGTGGATGAACCGCCCGTCCGACAACAGCCGTGCCGTCACGTTGGCCTCGATCTCGGCCTGCCTCTGGGACAGGGTGACGCGGCTGGCGGGCACCACCAGGTGCACCATCAGCGCCAGCATCAGGGCCACCGACAGCCCGAACCAGATCACCGGCCGCACCAGACGGAAGGCGGAAAACCCGGTGGCCTGCATCACCACCAGCTCGCCGTCCTGCATCAGACGGTTGGTGACGTGCAGCACTGCCGCAAAGGCCGCCGCCGGAAGCATCAGGCTGATCACGTTGGGGATTGTCAGCAACGACAGCTCCAGAAACACCAGGGCCGTCTGCCCGTCGCCGATCAGCCGGTCAAACAGACCGACAGCGCGGTTGATCCAGTAGACCAGCACAAGCACCAGCGCAAAGAACCCGAAAAGGGACAGGAACTGGCCAAGTAGATAGCGGTCGAAGCGTGGCATGCGTATGACCCTAGACCGTTTCCGTGCAAAGGAAAACGCTCGCCCGCAGCATTGCCCGCAGCATCGGCGGCGCGTTGCGGGCGGGGCACTGGCCATTCCGCGGGGGCCGGTCTAGCATGCCGCGATCATTGCCGAAGGTTGCAACATGCCCCATCCGCTGCCCGTCCGTTTTGCCGCCGTCGACCTGCCGCAAGCGATTGCCGCCACCGGGCGCCTGGCGCTGGTGATGTCGGCCGCTGCCTCGGTGCCCGCAACACCGGCCGGCCGCGCCATTGACCGTGCCACGAAAGGTGCGTTGTCCCGTCTGCTTGCGTCCGAAACCTGGTCCAAGCTTGGCGCAGGCGACAGCGTCGAGATCGGCTGGCCCGCGGGCCTTGCGGCCGAGGCGCTGCAGGTGGTGAAGTGCGACGCGAACGCCGATGCGGCCACCGCGCGCAAGGCCGGGTCGGCCATCGGCCGCGCCCTGGGCAAGGCGGGTGTCACCGTGGTGGCCCCGCGCCTGCGCCATGCGGCCGAACTGGCGCTGGCCATATCGCTGCGCGCCTATGATTTTACCGCGCGCAAATCGGCGCCGGGCGACGGCAAGGGCAGCATCACCGTCATGGTCTCGGACCCCGATGCCGCGATGGCGGCACATGCGCCGCTGGCCGCGGTGGCTGAAGGCGTGGTGTTCACCCGCGATCTGGTGAACGAACCCGCCAACATCCTGACCACCACCGAATTCGCCCACCGGCTGACCGCCCTGCGCGACCTTGGCGTGGCGGTCGAGGTGCTGGACGAGGACGATCTGGAAAAGCTGGGTATGCGCACGCTGCTGGCCGTGGGCTATGGCTCGGAAAGTCCATCGAAGGTCGTGGTGATGCAGTGGAACGGCGGGGGCGAAGAAGCCCCCTTCGCGCTGGTCGGCAAGGGCGTGGTGTTCGATACCGGCGGCATCTCGATCAAGCCCGCGGGCGGGATGGAAGAGATGACGATGGACATGGGCGGCGCCGGTGTCGTGTCGGGCGTGATGAAGACGCTGGCGCTGCGCAAGGCCAAGGCGAATGTCGTCGGGCTGGTGGGGCTGGTGGAAAACATGCCCGACGGCCGCGCGCAGCGCCCCGGTGACATTGTCACGTCGATGAAGGGCGACACGGTCGAGGTCATCAACACCGACGCCGAGGGGCGTTTGGTGCTGGCCGATGTGCTGTGGTACGCGCAGGACCGGTTCAAGCCGGTGGGCATGGTCGACCTGGCCACGCTGACCGGCGCCATCATCGTGGCACTGGGGCATGAAAACGCGGGCGTGTTCTCGAACAACGATGCGCTGGCCGACGCCTTTCTGAAGGCCGCAAAGGCCGAGGGCGAGGGCGCCTGGCGGATGCCCATGGGGCAGGCCTATGACGACAAGCTGAAATCGCGGCTGGCCGACATGATGAACGTGGGCGGCCGCGATGGCGGCGCCATCACCGCGGCGCAGTTCCTGCAGCGCTTCGTGAAGCCCGAAACGCCCTGGGTCCACCTCGACATCGCCGGAACGGCGCTGGTCAAGGGCGATACGGTGATGGCCCCGAAGGGCGCCACCGGCTGGGGCGTGATGGCGCTGAACCGCCTGATCGCCGACCGCTACGAGGCGAAATAGCGCCGCCATGGCGCAGGCCATGTTCTATCACCTGACACGCAGCACGGTGGAAGACACCGCGCACATGCTGCTGGTGCGGGCGCTGGGGCAGGGCTGGCGGGTGATGCTGCGCGGCACCGATGCGGAAAGGCTGGACTGGCTGGACCAGAAGCTGTGGCTGGGCCCCGAGGAAGATTTCCTGCCGCATGGCCGCGAAGGTGGCCCGCACGATGCGGCGCAGCCCGTGCTCTTGGGCCTTGGCCCGGCAGCGAACGGGGCGAATGCCCTGTGCCTGATCGACGGCGCGCTGGCCACGCTGGACGAGGCGCGGGCAATGGACCGCACGTGGCTTCTGTTCGATGGCGGCAACGATCCCGCCGTCGCCGCCGCGCGCACCGAGTGGAAACGCCTGACAGACGCCGGCATCCCGGCGCAGTACTGGTCCGAGGAATCGGGCAAGTGGGTGATGAAGACAGAGCGGAAGGTCTGACCGCCTAGGAATGCTTGCCGCCCGACCGCGCCCCCAGCCAGTCCATCACCGCAAGCAGCAGGCCTGACGCCACAAAGGTCAGATGGATGACGGTCAGCCAGAACAACTGCGTCTCGTCGATCGGCGCGCCAACGGACTGCCCCACCTCCATGAACCGCTTCAGCAGGTGAATCGCCGAAATCGCGATGATCGACCCCACCAGCTTCATCTTCAGGGCCGAATAGTCGACCTTGCCCATCCAGTCGGGCCTGTCGCTGTGGTCGGCGATGTCTAGTTTGGACACGAAGTTCTCGTAGCCCGAAAACAGCACGATCAGCAGAAGATTCGCCGCAAGCGTCAGGTCGATCAGCGACAAGAGCACCAGAACTCCATCGTCGGCATGGCCGTACAGCAGCATCGGCACGCTTTCGACCAGTTCGCGCAGGAACACAAAGGTGATGGCCGCCAGCGAGATGACCAACCCGAAGTACATTGGAGCCATCAGCCAGCGGCTGGCGAACAGCGCACCTTCGAACGCGCGTTCCACCTGGCCAAGGCTGCTATCGGGCTCGGGCGCCACGCGAGGGGGGCGTGGATCGGCGGGGTGGTCGGACATGCGAAAATCCCTGCTAACGAGGCCGAGTCGCCCCCTGACGCATTGCTAGCACGCCCAGACGGTGCTGCGCGATGTTTCAGCGCCGCAGCACCATCACGTCGCCCGCGATCTCGATCCGGAAGCGGCCCAGGTAGTCCATGCCCAGCAGCGACCCCTCCATCTCGCCGTCGTTCACCCAGGCGGGCAGGCGGGCGTCGGCGTAGGGCCCCAGCGCCACGTCGGGCAGGGTCACCCGCGCAGTGCGCACCGTGCCGTTCGCCGTGTTGGCGGTGCCGGTATAGACCAGCGCCTCGGGGTCGAACCCCAGCCTGCGGGCGTCCTCGCGCGACAGCACCACGTTGGTGGCCCCGGTATCCACCAGGAAATCCACCGCCGTCCCGTCCACGTCCAGCCGCAGGTAATAATGCCCGTCGGGCGCGCGGGGCAGGGTGATCTCGCCGCCCTCTTCCACCATCTGCTGGGGACGCCCATCCAGGCGCATATCGGACCACAGCGCATAGCCCGCCATCACCGCCACAAAGATGGTACCCCAGGCCACCGCCATCCGCAGGCCCTGGCCTATCCGCCCGCGGAACTCGGCCAGCCCCCATCCGGCCAGCGCCGTCAGCAGCAGGATCAGGTAGAACATCCGGGCAAGGGCGTCGCCGTCCATCATGCTGCCGATATGGGGCAGCGGCGCGGCCCGCGCAACTAGCCGATCAGCCCGGTCTGCCGCACGCCGTCGATCACGAACTGCACCGACAGCGCGGCCAGCAGCATGCCCAGAAGCCGGGTGATGACGATGGTGCCGGTGCGGCCCAGCAGGCGTTCCAGCGGCGGCGAGGCCAGAAGGAAGCCGTAGGTCACCACGATCATCCCCCACATCAGGCCCATCACCGCCAGCGTGCCCGCCCAGCCCGGCCCGGATTCCCCCACCAGAAGAATCATCGACGCAATCGCCCCCGGTCCGGCGATCAAGGGTGTGGCAAGGGGGAAGACCGACGGGTCATGGTCGGGGTCCGACT
>CAZLIC010000052.1:0-30934 GCA_964559535.1 uncultured Rhodobacterales bacterium | reverse complement strand
GACGCTCAGGCGGCCATCCCAGCGAAGCCGCAGCCGTAGATCAGACGCTCCTATGGTTGAGCGTGCGGAATTGATCCATCCGGTGATTGTCCCGGTGTTGGTGAGGCCCAGGGAACCGGCAGAAACTTCGCCAAGGATCTGGCCCGCATTGTCGATGTTGCTGTCGCCGCCAGCCACACGCCCGATGATGTTCCCCGTATTCGAAAGTCGAAATTGAGGTCCTTCTTGCCCGAACCCGTTCCCTCCTGCGTCGATTGCCGTGCGGAAAGGGTCGGCGGCGGTGATCGTTCCGCTGTTCGAGACCACAACCGCCTCAAGCTCGACACCGAAGCTCAGCGCCGTGTCGCGCGCCATGATCGTGCCGTCGTTCACGATTTCGGCCGATTGGTTGCCGGTCGTGATCCCCTGCACGAACACCCCCGTATCGTTGCCGGAAATCAGCCCAGCGTTGCGCAGGTCAAGGTCGCTGCTGATCGACAGGCGGATGGCGTCGGTCAGGCCCGAGGTGATGCTGCCCTGCGTGCCCAGCACGATGCTGATATCCGCGACTGTGCCCGAGGTGCGCACCGCAGCGCTGGCCTCGGCCGTGCCGACCGCGCCCAGCACCGTCAGCGAGGACGAACCGGTGATCGTTACGGCGGTTGCGGTTTCGGTGAAAAGCGACCCGATTGCCCCGACAAACCCGTTCTCGCCCGCAGCAAGCGTCTGGGCGGTTTGGGAATTGCCGGTTATCACGAAGCTGGCCATGGGAATCCCTTTGCGCAATTGCGGGAAAAGGCTAGCAGCCCCGAATTCGTCTGCATAGCGGGTTTGACCAGATTGCAGGTTGCCGCGTGGTGCCCGCCGTGGAACACTGGCCCCATGCGACCCCTGCGCGGCATTGCCCTGAAGCTGGCCTCCGTTCTTGTGTTCATCGTCATGGCGTCGGTGATCAAGGCCGTGTCGGGCCGTGTTCCGCCCGGCGAGGCGGTGTTCTTCCGGTCGTTCTTTGCCATTCCGGTGATTGTGGCCTGGCTGGCCTTCACGGGTGAACTGGCCACCGGGTTTCGCGCGGCAAACCCCATCGGCCATGTCTGGCGCGGGGTGGTGGGCACCACGGCGATGGGCCTGGGGTTTGCGGGGCTCGCCTTCCTGCCGCTGCCCGAGGTGACGGCGCTGGGCTATGCCGCGCCGCTGCTGACGGTGATCTTCGCCGCGATGTTTCTGGGCGAAGAGGTGCGGGTTTTCCGGATTTCGGCGGTTGTCCTTGGGCTGGCGGGGGTGCTGATCGTGCTGTCGCCGCGGTTGACGCTGGCGGGGCAAGAGACGGTGCAGGCGACCGAGGCCTTCGGCGCCATGCTGGTGCTGACTGGCGCGGTGTTCGCGGCGCTGGCGCAGGTGTTCGTGCGCAAGCTGGTGAACACCGAGGCCACGTCGGCGATTGTCTTCTGGTTTTCGGTCACCGCGGCCTGCCTGTCCCTGGTGACGCTGCCGTTCGGGTGGGTGGTGCCGACGTTGAAAGAGGCGGTGCTTCTGGTGCTGTGCGGGTTGCTGGGCGGGCTGGGGCAGATCCTGCTGACATCATCCTACCGCCATGCCGACGCCTCGGTGGTGGCTCCGTTCGACTATGCCTCGATCCTGTTTGCCATCGTCATTGGCTGGTGGGTGTTTGACGAGGTGCCGACGGGGGCGGTGCTGGGTGGGGCCGCGCTGGTGGTGGCGGCGGGTGTGCTGATCATCTGGCGCGAGCGGAAACTGGGGCTGGAGCGGGCGCGGCAGCGCAAGGCGATGACGCCGCAGGGCTAGGCCGCGCGGTCCGGGTGGGCGGCAGCGACGGCGGGCAGGGCGTCCATCGCGGCAGCGATGGCGGCGATGCGCGGCCACTGGTCCACGTCAATGGACGCCCGCCGCGCGTTGTAGACCTGCGGCAGCAGCACGACGTCGGCCAGCCCCGGCTTGTCGCCATGGGCGAAGGCGCCGGGCGGGCTGTCCTGCAGCATGACGTCAAGCGCCGAAAGCCCGCCCTCGATCACCGGGCGCGACCAGTCCCCCGCCGTCAGCCGCCCGCCCGAGATTTCCGCCGCCCGGGTGCGGACCGAGAGGTTGCAGACCGGCGCGATTTCCATGGCCACGGCATGGGCCAGCGCCCGCACCCGCGCCCGGCCGGCCGGATCGGTCGGCAGGAAGCCCGCCCCCCGCGTTTCATCCAGGTACTCGATGATGGCCAGCGACTGCACCAGACGCAGCCCGTCGATCATCAGCGTGGGCACCAGTCCCTGCGGGTTGCGTGACAGGTTTTCGGCCCCCTTCTGGTCGCCCGACAGCAGGTTCACCACGCGGCTTTCCCATGGGATGCCGCACAGGTTCAGCGCAATGCGCACGCGGTAGGCGGCCGAGGATCGCGCATAGTCGTAAAGCACCACTGCCATCGCCGCTCCCTTCTTGGCCCCTGTGACGAGCCATGCCGAACCTGCATGGCCGGGATGCGCCCTGCAACCCCCTTGCGGCTTGACAGGGCACTTGCCGGTCGCGATGCCGGGGTCCGGGAACAGGGGTATATGATGGTGCAGGCGATTGCCGCGAACGCAGTGCTTGTGATCGCGGGGTGCATCTCGTTCATCGTGATGGGCGCGGCGCAGTCTATCTATGGCCCGGCGATCCCGGCCTTTGCGCGGGAGTTCGGCATCGAGACAGGCAGTGCCGGCATGCTGATCTCGGTGCACTGGGTGGGTTCGGCCTTTGGCGTGGCGCTGATGTTCCTGAAAGACCGTTGGGGCACCCCGCGGATGGCACTGGGGGGCATGGCGGTGGGGGCGGCGATCATTGGCAGCGGGCTGAGCTTTGCCGTGACGCTGCTGGGGGCGCTGGCGCTGGGCTATGGCATCGGCATTTCCACGGTGATCTACAACCGGCGCTTCCTGTCACGGTTCGGCGCGCGGGGGCCGTCGATGGTGGCGCTGCTGAACGCAATCTTTGCAGCGGGTGCCATTGGCGCGCCCCTGGTCTTTGTGGCGCTGGGCAGCGATCCGCAACTGGCCTACCTGATTGTGGCGGCACTGGCCGGGGCGACGTTTCTGGTGGCGCGTGATACCCCGGTTGCGGCCGCGGCGCAGGGTGGCGGGCCTTTCACGCCGCATCTGGGCATTTTGGCCTTCGGAGCCGTGGCCGTGGGGATGGAGGCCAGCCTGATCGGGCTGGGCCCGGTGGCACTGATCGCGCTGGGCCAGACGGAAACGGGGGCGGCGCAGGCCCTGTCGGCCTTCTTTGCGGCCTTCCTGGTGGCGCGGCTGGCGCTGGTGGGGGTAGCGGCGATGGTGCCGCCGTTTCCCATGTACCTTGGCGCGGTGGCGGTGACGGCGATCTGCGCGGCGGCACTGGCGGCCACCGGGTGGACCTGGCTGTTCGTGGTGCTGGGCGGGGCCGCCAGCCTGTACTTTCCGGCCTTCTATGTCTCTTCGGTGCGGATCATGGGGGACCACCCGCGGGTGACGCCCACGGTGATTGCGGCGGGCCTGGCAGGGGGCATTTCGGCGCCGGTGATCCTGGGGGCAGTGATGGCCCGTGCGGGCGATGCGGCGCTGTTCCTGTGCATCGCGGGGATAGCGGCCCTGGTGGCGGTGGCGTCACTGGCTGCGATGCGCGGAATGGCGCGTGCCGCGGCCTGAGCCTGCGGGCATCAAGCGGGCTTGCACCGGCCAGACGGGTTGCGGCAGGTTGCGGGCAGGCGCAGGGCAGCGGGAACGCAAGGCATGAACAGGCTGATGATCCCGGGCACGGCCAGCGGCCAGGCCGCCATGGCCACCGGCCGGCCTGCGGCCTGCGCGCTGATCGACCTGGACGGTGCGCGCGTGCTGGTGGATGCAGGGCCGGGCAGCGCGGCCGTGCTGGCCGAAAGGCTGGGCGCGGGGCGGGCGGCGATTGACGCGGTGTGCCTGACGCATCTGCAGGCGGGCCATGTGCTGGACCTGGGGGCAGTGCTGCACGGCATCTGGCTGGCCGGACGGGCGACGCCGCTCGCCCTGTGTGGCCCGCCCGGCACGGCGCGGATGCTGCAGGGCGTGATGCAGGCGCTGGCCTATGACACCACGCTGCGCCACTACACCGCCGGATTGCCGCCGTTCGACAGCTTCGTGCAGGTGCACGAAGGAACGCCGGTCGAGATTGCGCCGGGACTGGTGCTGGACAGCCTGCCGGTGCCGCACCCCCCCTGCGAACATGCGCGGGCCTGGCGGTTGGCGGGCAGCCGCCGCGTGGTGGTGGTGGGCGACGCAGCGGCGCATGCACCGCTGGCCGACTTCGCGCGCGGGGCCGATGCACTGGTGCACGGGGCGGTGAGCCCCGACGGGTTGCGCACGCGGCTGGCGGGCACGCCGGGCGCGCGGCAGCTGGCGGCCGTGGTGGAACAGGGGCACGCGACGCTGGATCAGGTGTTGGCACTGGCGCAGGCGGCAGGCGTCGGGCGGCTGGTGCTGTCGGGGCTGATCCCCGAGCGGGGCAAGCGCGCCGACTGGATGGCCCGCGCGCGGGCGCTGTGGGACGGCGATGTGGCGGTGGCGCGCGACGGCGAGGAGTTTGCGCTGTGACCCGGGAACCCGCCCCCCGCCGTGGCCCCGAAAGGCCCGAGCTGTGGGTGCGGCTGGGCATTTCGCTGCTGATCCTGGTGCTGATCGGGGTGGCGGTTTACGTGCACGGCATTCCGGAAGGGCCGGGGCTGGTGGAGGTGCTGGGCGTCGGCGGGCTGTTTGGCGGCATCTCGGCCTGGAAGGCAGCGCGTGGCCTGTGGCGCCGCTGACGCTTTCCCGCCGGCACTTCCGCGCCGGCGCAGGCCCCGGTAAACCATGGCCATGCGGCACAGTCTGACCGAAATCTACGAAGCGCGCGTGGCGGCAGGCAACCTGCGGCCCGACCCGGCGCAACATGCCGTCCTGCCGCGGCTCGAGGCGATCCGACTCTGGGTCGAAGAGCAGGGCGAGCGCAGGCGCGGTCTTTTCGCGCGTTTTGCCCGCCCGCCCGAGCCGCCGCAGGGTCTGTACCTGTGGGGGGGCGTGGGGCGCGGCAAGTCGATGCTGATGGACCTGATGGCCGAGGCGACCGACAGCACGGCCAAGCGGCGCGTGCATTTCCATGCCTTCATGCAGGAGGTGCACCACGGGCTGCACGCCGCGCGCAAGAAGGGCGTCGAGGACGCGCTGGAGCCGGTGGCCGAGGCGATGGTACGCGACCTGCGGCTGCTGGCCTTTGACGAGTTGCAGGTCACCGACATCACCGACGCCATGATCGTGGGCCGCCTGTTCGACAAGATCTGGGCGGCGGGCGTGGTGATCGTGGCCACGTCGAACCGGGTACCGGAAGATCTGTACAAGAACGGCCTGAACCGCCCCCTTTTCCTGCCTTTCATCGACCTTCTGCGCGCGCGGATGCAGGTGGTGGAGCTGGAAAGCCCGACCGACTATCGCCAGCACCGGCTGGAGGGCGCGCAGGTGTGGTTCACCCCCGCGGGCAGCGCGCGGGGCCAGTTGCAGGCGATCTGGGACGATCTGACGGGGGCGGCGGTGCCGCAGCCGCTGGTGTTGCCGGTGAACGGTCGGCAGGTGGATCTGCCGCGCTTTGCCAGCGGTGTGGGCCGGGCGAGCTTCTGGGAGATGTGCGCGCGCCCGCTGGGCCCCGGCGATTTTCTGGCGATTGCGCGGGCCGTGCGGGTGCTGATCCTGGAGGACATTCCGCAGATGTCGTCATCAAACTACAACGAGGCGAAGCGGTTCGTGACGCTGGTGGATGCACTGTACGAAGCGAAGGTGCGGCTGGTGGCCAGCGCCGCCGAGGTGCCCGAACGGCTGTACATCGAGGGCGAGGGATCGTTCGAGTTTGAACGCACCGCAAGCCGGTTGCGCGAAATGCAGGCAGAAGGGTGGGGGCAGGGCTAGGCGCACGCGGGGTCGGGCGCGGACCTGCGGGGTTTCGGTCCTCCCTTCCGGAGGGATGGGGTAGGAGGTCTTGGCCCATCGTCGCACCCCCCACCCTCTCCCACGAAAGGGGGAGAGAAGCGCTTCACCCCGACGGCTTGCACGGCGGCGGGTCGTTGCGCATGCAGCGCAGGGCGGCGGCCGGAATGGCCCGGTTTCCCGGACAGCATTGCCGGTTCCCGACGCCAGACTGGCCCCGGCCGTCGTGGATGGCATAGCGGCGGCGGCACGGCGCGCGCCACATCGGAGGCGGACGCAGGGAGCTTTGTCGTGCGATACGGAACCGGTGTGGCGCTTGTGGTGGTCGCAGCGGTGCTGTGGTCGCTGATGGGGCTGGCCATCAAGAACATCCAGGATGCGGGCACCTGGCAGGTGCTGTTCTGGCGGTCGGCCGGGGCGGTGCCGGTGCTGGTGGCGCTGATCTGGTGGCGCAACGGCGGGCTGGTGGCACCCTTGCGCCGTGCCGGGCTGGCCGGGGCCGCGGGTGGCGTCGGGCTGGTCTTTGCCTTCTCGGGCGCGATCTATGCGCTGCAGTCCACCTCGGTCGCCAATGCGGTGTTCCTGTTCTCGGCCTCGCCCTTCATCGCCGCGGTGCTGGGGCGGTTGTTGCTGGGCGAACCGGTGCGGCCCGTGACCTGGGCGCTGATGGGCGTGGCGATCTTCGGCATGTACCTGATGGTGCGCGAAAACCTGTCGCTGGGCGCGGGGGCGGGCACGGCGGCGGCGTTCCTTTCGGCGGCGGGGTTCGCTGCCTTCACGCTGATCCTGCGGCGCGGACGGCAAACCGACATGCTGCCCGCCACGCTTCTGGGCGCGGTGTTCTCGATGATCGCAGGGGCGGGCGTCACCTTTGCGGTGGGCGGCACGCTGGCCGTTTCGCTGCATGACATGGCCATCGGGATGGGCATGGGGGCCTTCTTGCTGGCGCTGGGGCTGACGCTGTACACGCTGGGGTCGACCGTGCTGCGCGCCGCCGATGCCACGCTGTTGTCGAACCTGGAGGTGCTGCTGGCGCCGCTGTGGGTCTGGCTGTTCCTGGGCGAAGAGGCGACGCGCAACACGTTGATCGGCGGGGCGGTGCTGCTGGCGGCTGTTACCGCGAACGCCCTGATCGGCCTGCGTCCCGCCGCACGCTAGCCCCCTTGGCGCCGCCGTGCGGGCGGTGCAAGGTGGCGCCCGACAGGGATAGGGAGAGGCAGAATGCCCGGCACGATGACACTTTCCGCGCTGAAAGACGCCTTTGCGCAGGGCAACATCGACACCGTTCTGGTGGCGGCGGTCGACATGCAGGGTCGCCTGATGGGCAAGCGGTTCCACGCCGCGCATTTCATCGACAGCGGGTGGGAGGAAACCCACTGCTGCAACTATCTGCTGACCGTCGACATGGAGATGACCCCGGTGCAGGGGTTCAAGACCGCGGGCTGGGGCAGTGGTTACGGCGACTATGTGATGAAGCCCGATCTGGCCACGCTGCGCCCGCTGCCCTGGATGCCGGGCACCGCGCTGTGCCTGGCCGACCTGCTGGACCACCACACCCACGGCGAAATCCCGCAGTCCCCCCGCGCCATCTTGAAACGCCAGGTGGCCCGTGCAGAAGCCATGGGGTTCAAGGCGATGATGGCCACCGAACTGGAATTCTTCCTGTTCGAAAACAGCTATGAATCGCTGCGCGACCAGGGGTTTGCGGGGCTGAAGCCGATCAGCGCCTATAACGAGGATTACCACATCTTCCAGACCACCAAGGAAGAAGAGGTGATGCGCGCGGTGCGCAACGGGTTGTATGCCGCGGGCATCCCGGTGGAAAATTCCAAGGGCGAGGCCGAGGCCGGGCAGGAAGAGATCAACTACCGCTATTCCGACGCGCTGGACACCGCCGACAACCACACCATCGTGAAACAGGGGGTGAAGGACATCGCCTGGGCCAAGGGCCGGTCGGTGACCTTCATGGCCAAGTACCATCACGCGCGCGCCGGGTCTTCCAGCCACATCCACCAGTCGCTGCAGTCGCTGGAAGGCAAGCCGGTGTTTGCCGACCCCAACGGCGAACACGGCATGTCGCAGGTGATGCAGCATTTCCTGGCGGGGCAGCTGGCCCATGCGCAGGAACTGACGCTGTTCCTTGCGCCTTATGTGAACAGCTACAAGCGGTTCACCGTCGGCATGTTCGCCCCCACCAAGGCGGTGTGGAGCGCCGACAACCGCACCGCAGGGTTCCGCGTCTGCGGTGCAGGAACCAAGGGCGTGCGGGTGGAGTGCCGGATTCCTGGGGCTGACGTAAACCCCTATCTGGCCTGCGCCGCGCTGCTGGCCGCCGGGCTGACCGGGGTCGAAAATCAAATCCCGCTGGAGCCCGAGGCGAAGGGCGACATGTATGCCGCCCGCGGCGTGCGCGAGATCCCGAAAAACCTGCGCGCCGCCGCCGTGGCCTTCCGCCAGTCGGCCATGCTGCGCGCCACGCTGGGCGACGATGTCGTCGACCACTACCACCACGCCGCGCAATGGGAGATTGCGGAGTACGAACGTGTGGTGACCGATTACGAACTGCAAAGGCTGCTGGAACGCGCCTGACGCCGTTCCCCCGCACCCGAACCATGGACCCCAGATGAAACCGATCCAGCTGATTTCCCCCATCGACGGCTCTGTCTATGCCGAACGGATGCCCCTGACCGGCGATGCCGCCATGGCCGCCGCCAACCGCGCCCGCCGCGCGCAACCCGACTGGGCCGCCCTGCCGCTGGCCGACCGCATTGCCCGGGTGCAGGCGGGCATCGCACGGCTGAACGAGATGAAGCCGCGCGCGGTGGAAGAGCTGGCCTGGCAGATGGGCCGCCCCACGCGGTACGGCGGCGAGTTCGGCGGGGTGAACGAGCGCACCACCTATATGTCGGGTATCGCCGCGCAGGCGCTGGCGCCGATGGTGGCCGAGGACAGCGACCGGTTCACCCGCTACATCGCGCGTGAGCCGGTGGGCGTGGTGTTCGTGGTGGCGCCGTGGAACTATCCCTACCTGACCGCCATCAACACCATCGTGCCGGCGCTGATTGCGGGCAACAGCGTCATGCTGAAGCACGCCAGCCAGACCCTGCTGGTGGGCGAGATGCTGGCCGAGGCGTTCCATGCAGGCGGCGTGCCCGAGGACGTGTTCCAGAACGTCGTCCTTGACCACCGCACGACGGAATCGCTGATCCGCGCGCGGGCCTTCGGGTTCGTGAACTTTACCGGCAGCGTCGAAGGCGGTGCGGCCATCGAGCGTGCCGCGGCGGGCACCTTCACGCCGCTTGGGCTGGAACTGGGCGGCAAGGATCCGGGCATCGTGCTGCCCGATGCCGATCTGGATGCGGCGGTGGACAGCCTGATGGACGGCGCGATGTACAACGCGGGGCAGTGCTGCTGCGGCATCGAACGCATCTACGTGCATGAATCGCTGTACGACGATTTCGTCGGAAAATCCGTGGCCTGGGTGGGCCAGCTGCGGCTGGGCAACCCGCTGGATGCCGCGACGACGCTGGGGCCGATGGCCAACAAACGGTTCGCCCGCGTGGTGCGCGACCAGGTTGCCGATGCCGTGGCGGCAGGCGCCCGGCCGATGATCGACCCCGCCAACCACCCCGCCGACGACGGCGGCGCCTACCTTGCGCCGCAGGTGCTGGTGAACGTAAACCATTCGATGCGTGTGATGCGGGATGAATCCTTCGGGCCGGTGGTGGGCATCATGCCCTTCCGCACCGAGGACGAGGCGGTGGCGCTGGCCAACGATTCGCCCTATGGCCTGACCGCCAGCATCTGGACCAAGGATGCCGACAAGGCCGCGCATATGGGCACGCAGATTGAAACCGGCACCGTGTTCATGAACCGCTGCGACTATCTGGACCCGGCGCTGACCTGGACGGGGGTCAAGAACACCGGGCGCGGCACGTCGCTGTCAAGCTTGGGCTTCCAGTCCGTCACGCGGCCCAAATCCTTCCATCTGAAAAAGGTGACGAAATGAAGCTGAAGGCCAACTGGTCGTACCCCACGCTGGTGAAGTTCGGGGTGGGGCGCATTGCCGAACTGGGCGCGCATGTGAAGGCGGCGGGCATTTCCCGGCCCCTGCTGGTGACGGACAAGGCGCTGGCCACGCTGCCGATCACCGCCCGCGCACTGGACCTGCTGGAAGAGGCGGGGCTGGGGCGCGCGGTGTTTTCCGACGTCGATCCGAACCCGAACGAGACGAACATGGAAGCGGGGCTCAAGGTCTACCGCGCGGGCGGGCATGACGGGGTGGTGTGCTTTGGCGGCGGCTCGGCACTGGACCTGGGCAAGATGATCGCGCTGATGGTCAAGCAGGATGTCAGCGTCTGGGATCTGGAGGATATCGGCGACTGGTACACCCGTGCCAACGCCGCCACCATTGCCCCCATCGTGGCGGTGCCCACCACTGCCGGAACCGGGTCCGAGGTGGGCCGCGCGGGCGTGCTGACCAACAGCGCGACGCATGTGAAGAAGATCATCTTTCACCCGAAGCTCTTGCCCAGCGTCACCATCTGCGACCCCGAACTGACCGTGGGGATGCCCCGCTTCATCACTGCGGGCACCGGCATGGATGCGCTGGCCCACAGTCTGGAGGCCTACTGCTCGCCTTACTTCCACCCGTTGAGCCAGGGCATTGCGCTGGAAGGGATGCGGCTGTGCCTCGAGTACCTGCCGCGGGCCTACCACACGCCCGACGACCTGGAGGCGCGGGGCTACATGATGGCCGCGGCCGCCATGGGCGCGGTGGCCTTCCAGAAGGGGCTGGGGGCGATCCACGCGCTGTCGCACCCGGTGGGGGCCGTCTACAACACGCACCACGGCACGACGAACGCGGTGGTGATGCCGATGGTGCTGGATTTCAACCGTCCCGCCATCGACGGGCTGATCGCCCGTGCATCGGACTACTTTGGCATCAGGGGCGGCTTCGACGGATTCCGCGCCCGCATCATGGACCTGCGGGCAGAGCTGAACATCCCTGCCAACCTGACGGCGATGGGCGTGCAGGCCAACCGTCTGGATGACCTTGCCGGCATGGCCATCGAAGACCCGACAGCCGGCGCCAACCCGGTGGCCATGACCCGCGAAAACACGCGGGCGCTGTTCGACGCGTGCATGTAGGGTGGGCAATCTGCCCACCCACCGCACCGGAAGGTGGGCAGATTGCCCACCCTACACATGACCCGCGCCGATATCCTTGTCATCGGCGCGGGGGTGATCGGCCTGACCGCAGCCCTGCGGCTGGCCGACGAAGGCCGCAACGTCATGCTGGTGGACCCTGATCCGCCGGGAGCCGGGGCAAGCTATGGCAACGCGGGCACCATCGCCGACTATGCGGTGATGCCCGTGGGCACCCCCGACGTGCTGCGCGACCTGCCGCGGCTGTTGTTCGACCGGCACTCGCCGCTGGCCATAAGGCAGGCCAGCATCCTGGCGCTGGCGCCGTGGCTGCTGCGCTTTCTGCGCCAGTCGCTGCCCGCCGCCGCCGACCGCAACGCGGTGGCGCTGGCGGCGCTCTTGGCAGATGCCTCGCCACGCTGGGCGGGCCTTGTGGGTCGCATGCGGGCGGGCCACCTGATGCTGGACCGTGGGTGCCTGTATGCCTATGCCACGGCCGCCGAGGGGAGGGCGGCCGAAGCGGGGTTGCAGCGGCGGCGCGACCTGGGCGTGACGGTGGAACGGCTGACGGCGGCGGAACTGGCTGTTCTGGAGCCGGGATTGCCGCCGATGGACGGGGGCGCCGCGTTCTTTCCCAATGCGCGGTTCCTGACCGACCCCGGCGCAGTGATGGCCTTGCTGGCGCAGGCGGTGCGGGCGGCGGGGGTTGAGATCGTTGCCGCGCGGGTCGAGCGGCTGGTGCCCGAGACGGCAGGCGTGGTGGTGCAGGGGCATGGGTTCCGCTACACAGCGCGGCAGGTGGTGGTGGCGGCGGGGGCGCATTCGCGGGCCTTGGCGGCGATGGCAGGCGCGCGCGTGCCGCTGGATACCGAGCGCGGGTATCATCTGGAATTCGACGGGCTTTCCCCCGTCACCCGGCCCACCTGTGCGACAGCGCCGGGGTTCTACATGTGCCCGATGGCGGGGCGGCTGCGGGTGGCGGGTACCGTGGAACTGGGCGGGCTGACGGCGCCGCCCTCGGCCCACCGGACCGACCGGCTGTTGCAGGGGGCGCGGCGGATTTTCCCTGACTTGCCCGCGGCTTCGCGCACCTGGATGGGTTTTCGCCCGTCGATCCCCGACAGCCTGCCGGTGATCGGCCCGGCGGGCGATCCGCGCGTGATCCTGGCCTTTGGCCACGGGCACCTGGGCGTGACGCTGGCGCCGCGGACGGCCGAGGCGGTGGCCGATTTCGCGGCGGGTCGCGATCCGGGGGCCGCGCTGGGGCCGTGCCGGGCCGGGCGGTTCTGACGGCGCACTGCGACGCAGGGGGGCGTCTGTGGCGAGACCCGGACCCCGGGATATTCGGGCAAGGTGAAAGGGCGGCCGGGGTTCCCGCGGCGGACCGAGGCGGGTCAGGTCTTGCGGGCTGGGGTCAAGGGGGCGGGGGTCCGGGGGCAGCAGCCCCCGGCCCGGGCCGATCCGCAGGACTTCAAGGCGGCGTCAGCCGCCTCGAAGGCCGAGGGCGGGGTCTTTCCGGTTGTGGGGCGCGGTCAGGAAAGGTGGGGGCGAAAGGCAGCGACCACCTGTTCGTAGACTGCGCGCTTGAAGGGCACGATGCCTGCGACAAGGTCATCGGCACCAATCCAGCGCCATTCCGAGAACTCGGGATGGTCGCTGGCAATGCGGATGTCGCCGTCGGCACCACGGAAGCGGAAGAGGAACCATTTCTGCTTCTGCCCCCGGTACTTGCCGCCCCAGACCTTGCCCAGAAGCTCGGGCGGGAGATCGTAGGTCAGCCAGCCCTTCGTGCGGTCGACCAGCGCCACCTTGTCGGCGGTGACGCCGGTTTCTTCCCACAGCTCGCGCAGGGCGGCGGCTTTCGGCTTTTCGCCGTCGTCGATGCCGCCCTGCGGCATCTGCCAGGCGGCCACCGGGCTGTCCAGCCGCTGGCCTGCGAAGATCAGGCCCGCGGCGTTGATCAGCACGACGCCCACGCAGGGACGGTAGGGCAGGTCGCTGACGTGATCGGCGGGCACCGGTCAGTTCGCCCGGGCGGCCACCGACAGGCCCTTGATGATGTCCACCGCATAGGCCAGCTGGTAGTCTTCCTTGCGCAGCTTGGCGGTTTCCTCGGCGCGGGCAAAGTCGGCCTCAAGCTGCTTCTTCTCGTCCTCGGTCATCGAGTCGTTCGACAGGGCGCCGCGCAGGCTGGCCTCGGTGCGGCCGGCGGCGGCGCTCTTCTCCTCGGGGTCGTCCTTGGCCACCGGGGGTTGCACGGGCTGTTCCACGATGATGTCAGGGGCCACGCCCAGCGCCTGGATCGAACGACCCGAGGGCGTGTAGTAGCGCGAGGTGGTCAGCCGCATGGCGCCGTCGCCGCGCAGCGGGATGACCGACTGGACCGAGCCCTTGCCGAAGCTTTTTTCGCCCACCACGATGGCTCGGCGGTGGTCCTGCAGAGCGCCCGCAACGATTTCCGAGGCCGAAGCGGAGCCGCCGTTGATGAGCACCACCAGCGGCTTGCCGCCGATCAGGTCGCCCGCCACCGTGGATTCGGCATTGAAACGCTCGCCATCCGCAGGGTTGCGGCCGCGGGTCGAGACGATTTCGCCCTTGTCGAGGAAGGCATCCGACACCTTGATGGCCTGGGTCAGCAGGCCGCCGGGGTTGTTGCGCAGGTCCAGCACGACTCCCGCGACCTTGTCGATACCGCCCAGCGCCTCGATGTTCTTCTTCAGCTCGGCCTCGACGCCCGGGAAGGTCTGGTCGTTGAAGGTGGTGACGCGCAGCACCACGGTGTCGCCCACGGTGCGGCCCTTGACCGCCGTCAGCTTGATGGTGTCGCGGATGATCGACACGTCGAACGGCTCGTCGGTGCCTTCGCGCACGATGGTGATGATGATTTCGCTGCCCACCGGGCCGCGCATCTTGTCCACCGCATCATCCAGCGTGAGGCCCAGCACCGACTCGCCGTCAACGTGGGTGATGAAGTCGCCCGACTGGATGCCCGCCTTGGCAGCGGGCGTGTCGTCCATGGGCGAGACGACCTTGATGAAGCCTTCCTCTTGCGTGACCTCGATGCCCAGTCCACCGAACTCGCCGCGTGTCTGCACCTGCATGTCGTCGAAGGCTTCGGCGGGCAGGTACGAGGAATGCGGGTCCAGCGAGGTGAGCATGCCGTTGATGGCGGCCTCGATCAGCTTGTCGGTCTCGACCGGCTCGACGTACTGGTTGCGGATGCGCTCGAAAATGTCGCCGAACAGGTCAAGCTGTTCGTACACCGACGATTCGCGCTGTTGTTCCTGGGCAATCAGGGGGCCCGCGACCTGGGTGGTCAGCAGCGCCCCCGCGACGGTGCCAAGGAGAGCGGCCATTGCGACGTTCTTCATTCTTTTCCGTCCTCCAGATCGGCGAACCATGGGGCCGGGTCTTCCGGCTCGGTACCCCGGCGCAGTTCGATATAGATCGTTTCGCTGTCTTGCGCAGCACCCTGCGCGGCGGTTGTCAGAAACTCGGGGCCGGTTTCGGCGCCCCCCATCAGGCCCAGCGGCGCCCCGGCCGGCACAACTTCGCCGACCTCGCCATACACTTCGCCCAGCCCCGCGAAAATCAGCAGATACCCGGCGCCGGGTTCAAGAATCATCACGTTTCCGTAGTCAAGCAGCGGGCCGCGGTAACGGATCGTGCCCGGGGCAGGCGCAGTGACAAGCGCAAGCGGACGCGTGGCAAGAGAAAGGCCGGGGTGGCGGACGCCGGCCGCGTCGGCCTCGCCCGCGGCGCGGATCAGTCGGCCGCGGACGGGAAGCGGCAGCGCACCCTTCTGCGTGTCGAAATCCGCGGCCGCCTCGATGTCTGGGGCAAGGCCTGCGGCAAAGGCGCCCAGCGTTTCGGTGCTGGCGCGCAGTTCGTCCAGCCGGGCGGGGTCATCCTCAAAGCGGATGGGAAGGTCGGTGCGGTCGCTGATCGCCTGGCTAAGCACCGTGCGCGCATCCTGCGCAGCGGCCAGGCCCTGCGTCAGCGTATCGGCCGATGCGGCGCGCAGCGCGCGCAGGTCGCGCAATTCGGTCAACTCGGTACGCATCCGTTCGACCTGGGCCTGCAGGGCGGGGGCCACATCCGCCAGGATCATGCCCGACCGGGCGGTGCCCAGCGGACCATCGGGATGCAACAGCAGAAGCGGGCCGGGGTCGGTGTCCACCTGCGCCAGAACGCCCAGAAGCTGCTGCACGCGGGCGGAATCGGTTTCGAAGCGCAGGGTCAGCTGGCGTTCGCGCAACTGCACCTCGCGCAGCGAGCCGCGCAGCGTGGCAAGGCCGTTCTCATACGCGCGGATCGTGGCCGTCAGCGCCGTCACGCGGTCGCGCGCGCCCTTTGCGCCATCCAGCGCCGTGATCGCGGCCTGCAGGTCGGTGGCGGCCTGCGCGGCCTGTTCGGCCACCGTCGCCGCATGGGCGGGGGCCGACAGGGCCAGCGCAAGAAGCAGCGCGCGCAGGATCATCGGCGGATCAGGCTTTGCCCGGTCATGTCCGGCGGCGCGGCGATCTGCATCAGGTCAAGCAGCGTGGGCGCAAGGTCGGCCAGCCGCCCGGCCGCCAGCGTGGCACCAGGGGGGCCTCCCACCAGGATGACAGGCACCGGATTGGTGGTGTGCGCGGTGTGCGGGCCGCCCGTCACCGGGTCGATCATCACCTCGCAATTGCCATGGTCGGCGCAGACGATCATGGCGCCGCCCGCCGCTTCCAGCGCCGCGACGGCGCGTGACAGGCCATGGTCCACCGCCTGGCAGGCCAGGATTGCCGCGGGCAGGCTGCCGGTGTGGCCCACCATGTCGGGGTTGGCGTAGTTCACCACGATCAGGTCATAGCCCGCCGCAATGGCGCCGACCAAGGCATCCGTCACCTCGGCCGCCGACATGTCCGGCTGCAGGTCGTAGGTGGCGACCTTCGGGCTGGGGGCCATGACGCGGTCTTCGCCGGGGAAAGGCACCTCGCGGCCACCGTTCAGGAAGAAGGTGACGTGCGGGTACTTTTCGGTCTCGGCCAGCCGGAACTGGCGCCTGCCTTGCGCCGCCACCCATTCGCCGATGGTGTTGCGGATATCCTGCTTGGGGTAGGCGGTGGACATGAAGGCGTTGTGCGCGGTGGAGTAGTCCACCATGCCCAGGGCGGCAACCCATGCCGGGCGGGGGCCGGTGGCATAGGCATCGAACGCCGGGTCGCACAGGGCCGACAGGATTTCGCGCGCGCGGTCGGCGCGGAAGTTCAGGCAGAACAGGCCGTCACCATTGCGCGCACCGGTGTAGCGGGCAATCACGGTGGGGGCGATGAATTCGTCATTCTCGCCGCGGGCATGGGCAGCGGCGACGGCCGTTGCGGCATCGGGCGCCGCTTCTCCGGTGGCGTGCAGCAAGGCAGCAGTGGCGCGGGCCACGCGGTCCCAGCGGTTGTCACGGTCCATCGCCCAGTAGCGGCCCGTCACCGTGGCCACGCGCGCGCCCACCGGCATGGCCGCCAGAAGGGCTGCCATGTAGCCGGGCGCGCTGGTGGGCGCCACGTCGCGCCCGTCGGTGATGGCATGGATCCATACCGGCACGCCCGCCGCGGTGATGGCGCGCGCGGCTTCGACCAGATGGCGGATGTGGCCGTGCACGCCGCCGTCCGACACCACGCCCATCAGGTGCGCGGCACCGCCGCTGGCGCGCAGCCGCAGGGTCAGGTCCAGAAGCCCTGCGTTCTGCCGGAAGCTGCCGGTTTCCACCGCCAGGTCGATGGCGCCCAGGTCCATTGCCACCACGCGGCCCGCGCCGATGTTGGTGTGCCCGACCTCGGAATTGCCCATCTGCCCGCTGGGCAGGCCCACGTCGGGGCCGTGCGTCACCAGCGTGGCGTTCGGGCATTCCGCCATCAGCCGGTCGAAGCAGGGCGTGTCGGCCAGCACCGGCGCGTTCCCCGTGCGGTCAGGCGACAGGCCCCAGCCATCGAGGATGCACAGGACGACGGGTTTTGGCGCGGGCTTGGGCGCGGGCATGGGCGGGCTTTCCGGCAGGGACGTTCGGGCGGGGGCGGCGCCGTTCTACGCCGCGCGCCGCGCGCGGGCAACTGCCACGGCGCCGCTGCCGCGAATCAACAGGCTAGTCAGCCGACCTGCGCCAGGGCCCGGACCACGGCCTGTGCCACGGCCAGGTGGGCTTTCACGCCCGGCATGCCTTCGGCGGCCGGGCGATCCAGGCTGGCAAAGGCCAACCCCTCCTCCACCGGGTCACCGGGGCGCGGCAGGATCACCTCGACCAGCGTGTCGGCGCGGGGGCGGACGGCCTCCAGCATTGCGGTGTCGACCAGCAGGGGGTCGCGCGTCAGGTCCAGCGCGGGCGGGCCGGGGGCGTGGCTGGCCATCCACAGCAGAACCTTGCGCGTCGGCAGCCGTTCCAGCAGCAGGTCGGTGCGTTCGGCCCAGGTCTGGCGCAGCACGTCGACCACATCCACCAGCCGTTCCCGAGACACCCTGCGAAGGGTCAGCAGCAGGTGGCGTGTGAAGTGGATCGTGGTGAAGTCCACCTCGGGGTAAAGGCGGATCAGCGGCGGAAGGGCGCGCAGGAACCGGTCGTTCCGGCGGGGGTGCACGGCGTAGAAGGGGTTGGACAGGTTGACTGCCCCGGTCACCTGCACCACCACGGCCCGCGCCTGGCCCGCCACCTGCAGCGCGCCTTCGTCCGCCAGATAGGCATCGGCGCTGACGTTCACGCAGGCAAGGTTGACGGTTGGCACACCGCTTGCATCCTCAACCAGCATGGGCCAGGGGCGCTGGATGAACTTGCCGTAGGTTTCGGTGCCGCCGATGACGGCGACATAGGGTTCATCCAGCTGTCGCTGTGGCCCGCGGAACACAAGCCGTGAGGTGCCATAGCTGCATGGCGCGTAGTCGAGGGGGCCATTTTCAGCCCTTGCGTAAACCATGGAAGCATCCTGCGAATCTGGGCCCGGTGGCAACAACCGTGCCAAGTGCCGGTTTCCAAAAGGCTAAACCCACAATTGTCAGCTTATCTGCCGCATCCGGGCCACCCTTGCGCCGCGCGGCTTGACCGTTAGCATGCGGGCGGCGGCAGCAGGGGGAGCGTATGGACATTCGCACGGTGGGCGTGGTGGGCGCCGGGCAGATGGGCAGCGGCATCGCCCATGTCTTTGCGCTGGCAGGCTACGAGGTGGCGCTGACCGACGTGTCGGCCGAGGCGCTGGACAAGGCGGTGGCGCTGATCGACCGCAACGTCGAACGGCAGGTGGCGCGCGGCAAGGTGGCGGCGGCGGACAAGGCGGCGGCCATGGCGCGGCTGCGCACCACCCCGGTACTGGCCGACCTTGGCCCCTGCGATCTGGTGATCGAGGCCGCGACCGAACGCGAGGCGGTGAAGGACGCGATCTTTGCCGGGCTGGCGCCGCATCTGGGGCCGCAGACGATTCTCACCTCGAACACCTCGTCGATCTCGATCACGCGGCTGGCCAGCCGCACCGACCGGCCGGAACGGTTCATGGGGTTCCATTTCATGAACCCGGTGCCGGTGATGCAGCTGGTCGAGCTGATCCGCGGCATTGCCACCGACCAGGCCACCTATGACGCGCTGGTGGGCGTGGTGGCCAGGCTAGGCAAGACGGCGGCCAGCGCCGAGGATTACCCCGCCTTCATCGTGAACCGCGTGCTGATCCCCATGATCAACGAGGCCGTCTATGCGCTGTACGAAGGCGTGGGCAACGTGCGGTCGATTGACATGGCGCTGAAGCTGGGCGCGAACCATCCGATGGGGCCGCTGGAACTGGCCGATTTCATTGGCCTGGATACCTGCCTTGCCATCATGAACGTGCTTCACGAAGGTCTGGCCGACACCAAGTACCGGCCCTGCCCGCTCTTGGTGAAATATGTCGAGGCCGGGTGGCTGGGGCGCAAGGCGGGGCGGGGCTTCTACGACTACCGCGCAGAGGTGCCGGTGCCCACGCGCTAGCCGCGGGCTGCATCCTCGCGCGTCCTTGATCCGGATCAAGGACGGGGCGGCCGATTCGCCCGCAACCTGCACCCGTCCCACAGGCAGGAGGCCGCCATGCTTGACCGTCTGAGCCAGATTCTGCACCGCTGGACCGCGCTGTCGGTCATGGGCGGGCCAACCGAACGCGACCTCGCCGAACTGGGCCTGACGCGCGATCAGGCGGAACGCCTGACGCATCTGCCGCGCGCGGTGCCGGAACGGATGGCGGCGATGGCGGCGATCTTTGGCCTGACGCCCGCGCAGCTGGAGGCGAACCGCGCCGACTGGATCGAACTGGCCGAGAACTGCGCCGAGTGTCGCCACAAGGGCGAATGCCGCAGCACGCTGGCCAAGGGGGCGGCGGCGCAGCCTGCCGAAACCGGGTTCTGCCCGAACGCGCCGCACTACGCCGACCTGGCCATCGGGCTGGCACACTGACCCATCTTCCCCCGCGCCTCCTGCGCGCCTAGTCTGGCCGGATCAGACAGGGAGAGGCGGCATGACCATCCATATCGGCGCGCAACCGGGCGAGATTGCCGAAACCGTGCTGTTGCCCGGCGACCCCTATCGCGCGCGCTGGGCGGCCGAGACGTTCTTGCAGGATGCCGTGTGCATCAACCAGGTGCGCGGGATGCTGGGGTTCACCGGCACATGGAAGGGGCACCGCGTCACCATTCACGGCAGCGGCATGGGCATGCCCTCGCTGTCGATCTACGTCAACGAACTGATCCGCGACTATGGCGCCCGCACGCTGATCCGCATTGGCAGCGCCGGGGGCATGCAGCCGCAGGTCAAGCTGCGCGACGTGGTGCTGGCGATGACCGCAAGCACGATGTCCACCCCGTCGCGCGGGTTCTTCAAGGAGCTGTCCTTTGCACCCTGCGCCGATTTCGGCTTGCTGGCCGCCGCCCATGCCGCGGCGGTGGCAAAGGGGGTGCCGATTCATGCGGGGGGCATCTATTCGTCGGACGTGTTCTATGACGAACGGGGCGACCTGAACGAGGCGATGCAGCGCCATGGCACGCTGTGCGTGGAAATGGAAACGGCCGAGTTGTACATCCTGGCGGCCCGGCACCGGGTGCGGGCGCTGTCGGTGCTGACGATCAGCGACCACCTGCTGACGCACGAGGCGCTGCCCGCCGCCGACCGCGAGCGCAGTTTCGGCGACATGGTGCACATTGCGCTGACCGCGGCCCTTGCCTGACGGTTGGACTTGCGGGTGGCCTTTCCGCCGCACCCCGCCTGTGGCGTCGTGACAAGGTCACGGGCAGCGACTAGAAGCCGCGGCGAAACGCAATACCAAGGGGATGCCCCATGACCATCAAGGTTTTCGGCCACAAGTCGCCCGACACCGATTCCACCGGCTCGCCCATCATCTGGGCCTGGTACCTGACGTCGAAGGGCACACCTGCCACGCCCGTGCTGCTGGGCGAGCCGAACACCGAGGCGGCCTTTGTGCTGCGGCACTGGGGGCTGGAACAGCCTGCGATCATGGCCGACGTGGCGCCGGGCGAGAAGGTGGTGGTGGTGGACACCAACAACCCAGCCGAACTGCCCGCGGGCATCAACGACGCCGACCTGCTGGCCATCGTCGACCATCACATGCTGGTGGGCGGGCTGAAGACGAAATCGCCCATCGACATCACCATCCGCCCGCTGGCCTGCACCGCCACCATCATGCATGACCTGATGGGGGCCGACCTGGCCGCGGCGCCGCGGGCCATCAAGGGCGCGATGCTGTCGTGCATCCTGTCCGACACGCTGGAGTTCCGTTCGCCCACCACCACGCCGCATGACCGCGCGGTGGCCGAGGGTCTGGCGGCCGATCTGGGCGTTTCCATCCCCGAACTGGCGGCGGCGATGTTCGAGGCGAAGTCCGACGTGTCGGCCTATTCCGATGCCGCGCTTCTGCGCATGGACAGCAAGGAATACACGCTGGGCGGCAAGGAGTTGCGGGTGTCAGTGCTGGAAACCACGGCGCCCAAGGTTCTCTTGGACCGCAAGGCCAGCCTGATGGCGGCGATGCCCGGGGTGGCGGCGGCTGACAAGGCCGACCATGTGCTGTTGTTCATCATCGACATCATCCGCGAGGAGGCGCACCTGCTGGTGCCCGACGCGATGGTGAAGACGATTGCCGAGGCGTCGTTCGGCGTGGCGGTCACTGGCGACACGGTGGTGCTGCCCGGCATCCTGAGCCGCAAGAAGCAGATCCTGCCGATGCTGAAGATCTAGTCCGGTGGCGGCCGGGCCGGGTGGCCCGGCCGCACGCCTGTTCAGGCGAACAGCAGTTCGTCAAGGATGCTGCCGTCGGCGTTCGTGTCGGCCAGACCCTCAAGCCTGATCCGGTCGCCGTCGCCCGAAAGGGTCAGCGTCCAGACGCCGCCGAAGAACGCCTCGTCGACGACAGTTGCGCCGCCCAGGTCGATCACATCCACATCGCCGCGGGAGTAGTCGTCGATCTCGTCCGTCTCGACCGTGCCGTTGGCATGGCTGCGGAACACGAAGGTATCGCTGCCGCCGCCGCCCGACATGTCGTCGTCTCCCGCGCCGCCGGTGATCCGGTCGTGCCCGGCACCGCCGTAGAGATCGTCATTGTCGCGGCCGCCGTCGATGCTGTCGTTGCCCGCGGCGCCGCGCATCTGGTCGCCACCCCGGCCGCCGCGCATCTGGTCGCCACCGGCATAGCCCAGCAGGTCGTCGTCGCCGCGGGTGCCGTTCACCAGGATCGCCACCAGTTCCTCACGCGCGCCGTCGGATTCGATCGTCAGCACCTCGCCCACGCCGGGCACGTAGAACTTGTTCTCGCGTGACGGGTCCAGCGGGTTGATGTCGCGGGTCTGCAGGGCGCCGTCGAAGGCGCCGTACACCACCGCCACGCCGGTGTCGGTGTCCAGCACCACGGCGCGGTCCTCGGCAATGCCTGGGGCGTTTTCCTGCGCGTAGGCGTCGCCTTCCTGGGGGTTGCCCAGCATGATGATGCCGGCCTCGGCTCCGTCCACGCCCGCCTCCCACGAGCCGCCGGTGCTGACCGGGTCGGGGTTGCCCGGTTCGAAATCCTGCGTCGCCTCGCCGAAGTACCAGACGTTGCCGTCGGCATCCTGCGCGTACCAGTCGTAGGTGTCCTCGATGATCTGGCCGTTCTGGCGGGCGATGTCGTGGACGACAACGCAGGTCACGCCGTTCACGACGCGCGTCTCGCGGGTGACCTCGACGGTCTTCGAGGACCCTTCCTCGCGGTTCTCGAACACGAAGGTGGTTCCGGGGCGCAGGATGAAGCGGGGGTTGTCGATGCGGGTGGTAAAGCTTTCGGGCGGGGGCATGTCCATGGCTCTGTCCTTCGGGCTGGCCCTTTCCGGTCGCCCGCAGGGGTGCGGGCGGCGGGCAGGGCGGATGCGGGAAAGGCGCGCCTTTCGGGCGGCCTGACTGGACTACGCACAGCGCCGGGGGTTTCTTTCAGCCGCTCAGTCGAAAGCTTCGACACGGCGCGCGCGGAAGGTCGCGGGGCCGGTGCGGGTGCCGGTCACGGCAATGTCGCCTTCCGCAACGGGATCATCGCCGAAGGTCACCGTGGCGCCGCGCAGGTCCACCGTCCAGTCCTGCCCGGCAAAGTCGCGCAGGCGCAACTGGCCGTCGGGCAAGACTTCCAGCGCCGCGCCGCCCAGGCGGCCCGCATCGGGCTGCGACCAGTGGGCGTAGGGAATGGTCGTCCAGGCGGCATAGGCCGGCAGCCGGTCGGCCAGGGCCCGGTGCAGCCGCCCCCCGGCGCCTGCCAGATGCAGACCGGTGCCGAAGGCGAACACCAGCCCGGCAATGACGGCCGCCGCCACCAGCGGGCGGGCCCTGTAGCCGTGCCGGGTCTGCCGGTACCCGACCGTGGCGCTGGCGATGGCAAGCGCGACCAGCGCGGCGGCGGCCATCGGCAGGAACGGGGCAAGGTCGTCGAGGGGCATCTCGTCAAACCCGCGCCCGCCGGTGTTCCAGGCATCGCGGACAAGGAAAAGGGTCAGTGCCGCCGCCGCCGACCCCAGCGCCACCGATGCCGCGGCCAGCGTCCAGAACACCGACCGGCGGGCCAGGAAGTGCCACAGGGGCCGCGGCTTCAGCCCGCGGCGGGCGATTTCGTCCAGCACGCGGCGGTTCAGGTCCGACATCATTCGCCCCCTTCGTCCAGTCCCGCCGCCGCCAGCAGGGGCCGCAGCCGCGCCAGGCCGCGGCGGATCAGCGTGGCCACCGTGCCCGCGGGCAGGCGCAGGATATCGCCGATGTCGCCATAGCTTTTCTCGTCAAGAAAGCGCAGCGCGATCACCTCGCGATAGCGCGGCTCCAGCCTGCCCAGGCAGGTGCGCACCGCCGCGTCGCGCCGGTGCGCGTCAAGCGCGGCCTGCGGGCTTGACGGATCGGCCAGCCGGTCGATCAGCAGCGCAGCGTCTTCGCCCGTCAGCGGCTGCGGCTGCGCCTTCTGGCGCCGCAGGTGGCTGATTGCCAGGTTGTGCGCGATGCGCCACAGCCACGGGGCGAAGGGCCGGGACCGGTCATAGTCCCGCAGGTTCACATAGGCGCGAACGAAGCTGTCCTGCAGAATGTCGTCGGTCGCCGCGGCATGCGCCGGGCCCAGCAGGCGGCGCACATGGCGGGCCAGCGCGGCTTCGTGGCGGATGACAAGCGCGGCATAGGCGTTGCCGTCGGCCAGGGCCGCCGCCGCAAGGTCTCCGTCTGTCGGTTCCGGCCGGTCTGTCACAGGAAACCCGTTGCTTTGCCTGTACTACGCGCCGCGCGGGCGGTTTCTTTCACCCGTGGGCCAGTCTATCACGACGGCGCAACGATGGAGCCCAGCATGACCCAGGTGATTGCCCGCCTTGCCGACATCGCGCCGCGCTATGGCGCGGTGTTCTGCGACCTGTGGGGGTGCCTGCACAATGGGGTGGCGGCCTTTCCGGCTGCCGTGGCCGCGCTGCAGGCGTTCCGCGCGCGGGGCGGGCGGGTGGTGCTCTTGACCAACGCGCCGCGGCCCAAGGGCAGCGTGGCGCGGCAGCTGGCGCGGCTGGGCGTGCCGGATGACGCCTGGGACGAGATCGTGACCAGCGGCGATGCGGCGCAGGCGGCACTGGTGACGGGGGCGGTGGGATATCGCGTCCACCACATCGGCGCCGAGAAGGACCTGTCCTTCTTCACCGACCTATCGCCTGACCTTGACGCGCTGCGCGCCGGGCATCCGGCGGTGGAACGCGTGGGGATGGATCAGGCCGAGGGGCTGGTGGTCACTGGCCTGCGCGATGACGTGACCGAGACGCCCGAGGATTACCGCACGGCGCTGCTCATGGCCAAGACGCGCGGCCTGAAGATGCTGTGCGCCAACCCCGACCTGATCGTGGATATGGGCGACCGGCGCATGTACTGCGCGGGGGCACTGGCGCAGCTGTACGAACAGATGGGCGGCGCGGCGCTGTACTTCGGCAAGCCGCACCCGCCGATCTATGACCTGGCGCGCCGCAGGCTGGGGGCGCTGGACGGCGGGCTGTCGGATGCCGACACCCTGTGCGTCGGTGACGGCCCGGGAACCGACGTGAAAGGCGGGCTGGCCGAGGGGCTGGACGTGCTGTTCGTGACGGGCGGCATCGAGGCGGAACGGTTCGGCCCGGATGTGGCAAACCCGGATGCGGGGCTGCTGGCGGATTGGGCCAAGGACACCGGGCTGGACCCGCTGTTTGCCATCGGCGCCCTGCGGTAGGGGGCGTCCCTGCGCGGGACGCGTTCCCTTGGGGGCTGCAACGCCCGCCACCTACCCAGGTCTCTGTCATCAGCTACCGGCCACTGACGGATTTGCGCGCGTTTCCCGGGGGGGCGCGGTGCATCGGTTGGGCCGTAAAGCCGGGTGACCGCACTGTCCGCCGTCTTGCCGAGCATTCCAAAAGCAGGGCAGAGCGTCGGCTGTCGCGGGCGGGCATGACCGAGGAGAGAGACGAAAGTCCGCCAGAGATGCCGCGCCGTCAAGCCAGGGGGGCGCAATTTTGCCAGATCACGCCGCCAGTTCAAAAAGATCGCTGCTGGCAAAATGTGCCTGGGCCACCTGGCCCACCGACGGCGGCACGAGGTTGGGATTGTTGAACATGTCGAACACGATGTCCTCGCCTCCGACCTGCATCCGGATGCGCACGACCGAGCCCATGAAGTTGACGCTGTGCACAAGCCCCTCGAAGGTTGCATCATGCGCCGCCGACCGCACCAGCGACAAGGCCTCGGGGCGCAGGGCCAGCGTCAGGCTTCCCTGCCGGTCGGCGCTTTCCGGCGGCCGCGAAAGGAGCAATGTCGTGTTGGCAACGGTGACGGTCTGCGCCTGCCCGGGGGCAAGCTGGCCCTTCAGCACATTCAGCGTGCCGACAAAGCCCGCAACAAAGCGCGTCTTCGGGTGATTGTAGATCTCGAAGGGCGAGCCAACCTGATCGGCCCGCCCGGCATTCATCACCACGATGCGATCCGAGATCGACATCGCCTCTTCCTGATCGTGCGTCACGAAGACGGTCGTGATCCCCAGCTGGCGCTGGATGGCGCGGATCTCTTCGCGCAGGGCCACGCGGATCTTGGCGTCCAGCGCCGACAGCGGCTCGTCCAGCAACAGCACCTGCGGCCGCGGGGCCAGGGCCCGGGCCAGGGCGACACGCTGCTGCTGGCCCCCCGACAGTTCGTAGGGATAGCGCTGCGCCAGATGCGAAAGCCCGATCAGGTCCAGCATCTCGCGCACCCGGGTCTCGATTTCGGGTTTCGACAGCCCGGCGATCTTCAGACCGAAAGAGATGTTTCCGGCCACGTTCAGGTTGGGAAACAGGGCATAGGCCTGAAACACCATGCCGATCCGGCGCTTGTTCGGCGCAACATCGGTGACGTCGCGCCCGTCGATCAGGATGGTGCCCGACGACGGGCGTTCAAACCCGGCAATCATCCGCAGCACGGTGGTCTTGCCGCAGCCCGACGGCCCGAGGAACGAGACGAACTCGCCCTTCTGCACCGACAGGTCAAAGCCCTTGACCACCGTGTTGCTGCCGAACGTCTTGACCACGTTGTTGACCGACAGAAAACTCATGATGGGGTCCTTTGGGCGCGGCGCGAGGTCAGCCGCGGCAGCCAGCGCTGTCCGGGCTTGCGGATGGCAAACAGCTGCATCAGGGCCATGCAGGCCCAGGTGAAGGCGAACGACATGATGGCCAGTGCCGCCGGTTCATAGGCGCGATCCTGCCCCAGCTGCACCAGGTAAGGGCCGAAGGCCGGGCGGTTCAGCAGGCTGGCCAGCACGAATTCGCCCAGCGAGATCGAAAAGGTCAGGAACGCGCCCGAGATGATGGCGGCGCGCACGTTGGGGAAGATCACCAGGCTGATGGTGCGCAGGCGCGAGGCGCCCAGGCTCTCGGCGGCTTCGGTCAGGGTGGAAATGTCGATGGCGGCCATGCCGTTGTCGACGGCACGGAACATGTAGGGCATCGACAGCACGACATAGCCCAGCACCAGCAGAATGTCGGTTCCCGCGGTGGTGGTGGTCAGCGGCAGCCAGGAGTTGGACCCGAACAGCCGGATATAGCCGAACACCAGCACCACCGGCGGCACGATCAGCGGCAGCAGGCTGATGAACTCGATCACCGCCCGCAGCTTTGGCACCTTGAGCCGCACCCAATAGACCGTCGGCACGATGATGATGGCGCCGATCACAATCGCCACCAGCGAGGCAAGGGTGGAATAGGTGATCGTGGTCAGAAAGTCGGCGCTGTTGAACACCGACCGGTAGGCGGCAAAACCCAATTCGCCCCGCGTCATCTTCAGCGAGAAATAGAACGTCGCAATCAGCGGCACGATGAAGAACGACGCCGCGAACAGCGCCGTCAGCACGGCGGCAAGGGGGAAGCGTTTCTTCATTTCTGCCAGCGCTCGGCCCGGTTGCGCAGGATCAGGTAGAAGGTGTTCGACAGCCCCATGATCACCACCATTCCCAAAGCCAGCGCATAGCCGAGGTTGGGATTGTACAGCACGTTGCCCCGGATCTGCTGGAACAGCACGATCGGCACCACATCGAACCCCGACCCCATCAGCGCATAGACCGTGGCCAGCGTGCCGAAGGCATTGGCGAACAGCAGAAGGAAGCAGCCCAGAATTGTCGGCGCCAGCACCGGAAGGCCGACCATCTGCCAGTACTGGCGGCGGCTGGCGCCCAGAATTTCTGCGGCCTCGCGCCATTCCCTCTTCAACCCGTCCAGCGCGGGCACGATGATCAGGAACATCAGCGGCAGCTGGAAATACAGGTACACCAGCGACACGCCGAAGAACGAGAACAGGTTGAACCCCGCCGCATAGATGTTGATCCCGAACAGGTCGCGCAGCAGCACCGTCACCAGCCCCAGGCGGCCCAGCGTGGCGATGAAGGCAAAGGCCAGCGGTACGCCCGCAAAGTTCGACGCCACGCCCGAGAAGGTGGTAAACGCATTGCGCACCCACGGTGGCAGTCCGCCCAGCACCACGGCCTGACCCAACAGCAGCCCGGTCACCGCCCCCATCAGGGCCGACAGCAGACTGAGCCGGATGGTCAGAGAGAAACTGGCCACGATGTTGGGGCTGCCAAGTTCCACAATGTTGGCAAAGGTGAACTGCCCTGCCGGGTTCTGGAATGCCCCGGCGACCAGATACAGGACGGGTCCGATCAGGAACAGAAACGCAAAGGCAAAGAATGGCACAACGCCAAGCCAGTTCCAGTTCATGGTCCGGCGCCAATCCGGCAGCGCCTTGGGGCTGCGCTGGTTGGCGGCAGTCGTCGTTTTGGCAACGGTCATTCAGCAGCCTTCATGGCGTGGCCTTGCGGCGCAACGGCAGAAAAATGCGGATGCCGGCAATCAGCCGGCACCCGCGTTTTCAGATCGCGGGATCAGTTCGCGCCCATCTCGGTGGCCCAGGTATCGGCAACCACCGTCTTGGCGGCCGACTGTTCGTCCAGCGTCGGGAACACGGCCTTGGCATAGTTCTCGGCCGGCGGCAGCTTCGCCATCATCTCGGCCGGGATCACGCCGCGGGCAACCATGTCGTTGAAGCGGATCGGATGGCAGTAGCCCGACAGCCAGCCCAGCTGACCTTCGTCGGAATACAGGTATTCCATCCACAGCTTCGCCGCGTTCGGATGCGGCGCATAGGCCGAGATCGCCTGCACATAGACGCCCGCGATCACGCCGTCGGACGGAATCACCACGTCCATCGGCGGGTTGCCCGCCAGATTGTCGCGCATGGCCAGAACGTTGTAGTCCCAGTCGAACATGATCGGCGTGGTGCCCTGCGCAAAGTTCTGCGACGAGCCGCCAACGTCAACAAAGTTGCCCGAGGCCTTCAGGTCCTTCAGGAAGGCGATGCCGGCCGTGGCCGCATCGGCGCCGCCCTTGCCGCCATTGGCCGCCAGACCCGCCGCGTAAACCGACATCATCGACGAGTTGCCGGTGCGCGGGTCACCCGGAATGGCCACCATCGCAGCGTACTTGGGGTCCTTCAGGTCGGCAAAGCTGGTCGGGCTGGCGTCCGTCACCACGTCCTTGTTCACAGCCATCGCCAGAACGCCGTAGTAGTCGCCGTACCAGTAGCCTTCAGCGTCCTTGGCGTCGTCCGGGATAGAATCCCAGGTCGAGACCTTGTACGGCTGGATCAGGCCCTCGGCCTTGGCGGCCGGACCGAACGACAGGCCGACGTCGATCACGTCGGGGGCCTGCGGGCCGGTGTTGTCCTTGTTGGCCTTGATCGCCTCGATCTCGTCGCCCGAACCGGCATTGGGGTTCAGTTCGTTGACTTCCAGGCCGTACTTGGCCTTGAAGCCCTCGATGACGGCGCCGTAGTTGCACCAGTCATGCGGCAGGGCGATGGTGGTCAGCATGCCTTCGGCCTTGGCCGCGGCAACCAGCGCATCCATGTCGGCCGACTGGGCCTGCGCGAAACCTGCGGCCAGACCCAGGGCCGTCGTCATGCAAAGAGTCCGAAGTGTGTTTGTCGTCATGGTGTGTTCCTGTCCAGCCGCCCGGCGGTTGCCCGGGGATGCACGCGTGCCTAAGCGCAGGATGCTTCGGTTCCGTGACAGTCGGGGCGCGGAAGGCAGATCGTTTCCGGCAAGAGATCGATTGGTCGCGGAAAAGACCCTGCCTTGCCGCCCCAACGGCCCCCGGCCAGGCACGGAGCCGTCGGAGCCGCGGGCCGGAAGGTGACCTCTGGGGTGTCCCGCACCCTGCCGGACCGGAATGCAGCACCTGCCCGGGCAACTGGCGCGGGGAAGTGTCGGTGAAAATCACAGTCCCGCCCACTGCCGCACAGACAACCGGCGCGGACAGTGTCCGTTGATTATCAACAGCATTTCATGAGGATTGGCAGCCCGTAGGGGAGTCGAACCCCTCTTCCCAGGTTGAAAACCTGGTGTCCTAACCGATAGACGAACGGGCCACACGCGGCGTGGGCAGGCATTTAGCGGCGAGAGCATGGCTGCGCAAGAGGGAAAACCGCAGCATGCGGGCAAGCACCTTGCGGCTCGCCCGAACGGCGCCATCAGGCCTGTGCGGCATCCTCGACCTGCAGCTCGGCCTTCGTCCGCCCACCCCAGGTGCTGAGCGAAATCCGCCCCGCCAGGTGATAGCGCCGGTGCCCCGCCGCGCCTGCCAGCACGCCCAGCGGACCATCGGCCGCCTGAAACGCCACGCCCTCGACCATGGTGCCCGAACCGTCGCGCAGGGTCAGCCGAAGGTGCCGCTCGCCCACCCGCCGCGCCTCGACCAGTTGCGACGCAATGGCAAAGCGCGGCGCGGGCGCGCCCTGCCCGAAGGGGCCGGCCCGGTCCAGCGCCTCGGCCAGCGCCGGGGTCACCGCCTGCGGCAGCAACAGCCCGTCCAGCGCCAGATCGCGCGCCGCGCCCGGTACGGCGCCGCCACGCGCCACAAGTTGCGCCAGCCGCTCCATCGCCGCGGGCAGGCCGTCGGCGGCCACCGTCAGCCCCGCGGCCATCGGATGCCCGCCACCCTTCAGCAACAACCCTTCGGCGGCCAGCCGCGACACGGCCGCGCCCAGATCCACCCCCGCGACCGACCGGCCCGACCCCTTGCCCAGGCCCCGGTCCAGCGCCACCACCACGGCGGGGCGGTTGAACGCCTCTTTCATCCGCGCCGCAACGATGCCGATCACGCCGGGGTGCCAGCCCTCGCCCGCGGCCCAGACCAGCGGGCCATCGGCCCCCCGCGCCTCGGCCTGCGCCAGCGCCTCGTCGCGCACCGCCGCCTCGATGGTGCGGCGGTCGCCGTTCAGCCGGTCCAACTCGGCCGCAAGCCGGCCGGCCGCCACCGGGTCATCGGCCAGCAACAGCTGCGCCCCGAGGTCGGCGCGGCCCACCCGGCCCCCGGCATTCACCCGCGGCCCCAGCACGAAACCCAGCGCATAGGCATCCGGCGCCTCGCGCAGGCGGGCCACATCAGCCAATGCCGCCAGTCCCGGCCGGTCACGCCGCGCCATCACCCGCAGGCCCTGCCGCACCAGCGCGCGGTTCACCCCCACCAGCGGCGCCACATCCGCCACCGTGGCCAGCGCCACCAGATCCAGCATCGCCATGAGGTCGGGCCCTGCGTCGCCGCGCAGCTTCAGCCGGCGGTTCGCCTCGACCAGCAACAGGAACACCACCCCCGCGGCACACAGATGCGACAGGCTGCCGTCCTCGTCCTGCCGGTTGGGGTTCACCATGGCCAGCGCCGGGGGCAGCACCTCGGCGCACAGATGATGGTCCAGCACCACCACATCGGTCCCGGTTGCCGCCGCCAGCGCCTCGTGCGACTGCGCGCCGCAATCGACGCAGACAATCAGGTCGTGCCCGTCGGCCAGCATCCGC
>CAZLIC010000051.1:0-31167 GCA_964559535.1 uncultured Rhodobacterales bacterium | reverse complement strand
CGCGCCGGCGAGCGCGCGCAGGACGCGCTCATCCGCCGCCCCGCCCAGCCGCCGCGCGATCAAGGGTGTGGCAAGGGGGAAGACCGACGGGTCATGGTCGGGGTCCGACTTCTGGTCCTCGCGCCGCTTGGTGCGGCGTTCGAACAGCATGTCCAGCGCGGTGAGGAACAACAGGATGCCGCCGGCAATGCGGAAGGCCGGCATCGAGATGCCAATGAAGCCCAGAATGGCCTCGCCGCCCAGCCCGAACAGCGTCAGCAGCACGGCGGCAATCACGCACCCCCGCAACGCCATCCGCGCCCGCCGCTCGGCGTCCATGCCCTGCGTCAGCGCAATGAACAACGGCACCAGCCCCGGCGGGTCGATCACCACGAACAGCGTGGCAAAGGCGGTGATGAGGAAGGCCTGGTCCATGCTATGCCGCAGCCTCCAGCCGTTCCTGTGCCGCCAGCCACAGCGCTTCGGCCCGGTCCAGCGCCTCCATCACCTCGGCGTACTTCCTGTTCCAGGTCTCCAGCTCGCCCGCCCGCGCGCTTTCGTACAGCTCGGGGTCGGCCAGTTTCCGCGCCAGCTTGTCGCGCATGTCGTTCAGCTTCTCCAGCCTTTCCTCGCACTTGCGCACTTCGGCCCTGATCGCCAGTACTTCATCCCGGCTGGCTTTCTTCGGTTTCTCAACGGGTTTCGCGGCAACCTTCACGTCCTCGTCGCCGGCCAGAAGCTGCGCGCGGTAGGTGTCCAGGTCTTCGGAATAGGGTGCCACCGCGCCCCCCTTCACCAGCCACAGACGGTCGGCCACCAGCCCCAGAAGGTGCATGTCGTGGCTGACAAGGATCACCGCGCCGGGGTATTCGGTCAGCGCCTCGACCAGCGCCTCGCGGCTTTCCATGTCCAGGTGGTTGGTCGGTTCGTCCAGGATCAGAAGGTGTGGCGCGTCGATGGTGGCCAGAAGCAAGCTGAGCCGCGCCTTCTGCCCCCCCGACAGGCGGCCCACCACGGTATCTGCCTGATCGGCCATCAGCCCGAACCCGGCCAGTCGCGCCCGCAGCTTGGCCTGCATTTCCTCCGGCCGCGCCCGCTGCACATGCTGCAGCGGCGTCTCGTCCAGATGCAGCTCGTCCACCTGATGCTGCGCGAAATAGCCGATGCGCAGCTTGCCCGACCGGTGCATCCGGCCCTCGGACGCCGCCAGCTTGCCCGCCAGCAGCTTCGACAGCGTCGACTTCCCCTCGCCGTTGCGGCCCAGAAGCGCAATCCGGTCGTCCTGGTCGATGCGCAAACTCAGCCGCCGCAGCACCGGCGGGCCGCCATAACCCACCGCCGCGCCGTCCAGGTTGATGATCGGGGGCGACAGCTCCTCGGGCTTCGGGAAGGTGAACACCACCTTCTTCGCCTCTTCGGGCGGGGTGATGGGCGTCAGCTTTTCCAGCATCTTGACGCGGCTTTGCGCCTGCACCGCCTTTGACGCCTTGGCTTTGAACCGGTCGACGAAGCTTTGCAGGTGGGCGCGGCGCAGTTCCACCTTCTTGGCCTCGGCCGCCTGCACGGCGCGGCGTTCGGCCACTTGGCGGGCGAACTGGTCATAGGGCCCGTTCCACAGCGTCAGCTTGCGGTTTTCCAGATGCAGGATCGCGCCCACTGCCCGGTTCAAGAGCCCGCGGTCGTGGCTGATGATCATGACCGTGTGGGGATACTTGGCGAGGTAGCTTTCCAGCCACAGCGCGCCTTCCAGGTCCAGATAGTTGGTCGGTTCGTCCAGCAGCAGATAGTCGGGCTGCGAAAACAACACGCCTGCCAGGGCCACTCGCATCCGCCAGCCGCCCGAGAAATCGGAACAGGGCCGCTTCTGCGCCTCGGCATCAAACCCCAGGCCCCGCAGGATCGCTGATGCCCGCCCTTCGGCCGACCAGGCATCGATGTCGGAAAGCCGCGCCTGGATCTCGGCAATGCGGTGGGGGTCGTGGGCGGTTTCCGATTCTGCCATCAGCGCGGCGCGTTCCGTGTCGGCCTGCAGGACGGTATCCAGCAGCGAGGTCGAGGACGACGGCACCTCTTGCGCCACCCCGCCGATGCGGGCGCGCGACGGCAGGCTGATCTCGCCCCCTTCCAGCGCCAGCTCGCCCCGGATCAGCCGGAACAGCGTGGTCTTGCCCGCCCCGTTACGGCCGACAAGGCCCACCTTGTGACCGGTGGGAATGGTGGCCGAAGCCCCCTCGAACAGGGGGCGGCCTTCGACCGAATAGGTGATGTTCTCGATGCGCAGCATGTCGGGGGGGATGCCCGAAGGGAGGGGCGGGGTCAATCGTTGCCGGGCGGTGGCGGTTGGCTTAGGCTCGCAGTGGCAGCACAGGAGGCAGCGATGCGGTGGATTTTGGCGGTTCTGGCCTTTGCGGCCCCCGCGGCGGCGCAGGATGTGATCGTGTTCCAGTCGCCCAGCCGCAACATCCATTGCATGATCTTTCAGGGCGACGGCGACTGGCAGGGTGTGCGCTGCGACGTGCTGGAAATGACCGGGGTCAGCTATCCGGTGCCGCCCGCCGACTGTGATCTGGACTGGGGCCACGGGTTTGAGGTCGGCCGCACCGGCCCCGGCGCGCCGGTCTGCGCGGGTGACACGGTCGCCTCGCCCGACGGGCCGGTTCTGGGCTACGGGCAGACCGTGTCGGGCGGCGGCGTCACCTGCATCTCGGAACAGACGGGGATGACCTGTACCAACCGTCAGGGTCACGGCTTCACCGTGGCAAAGGCCCGCCAGCGGGTGTTCTAAGCCTTCCGTCCGGCGGCGCCGCATGCTAGGCGGCGCGCGCAAACCGGGGCCGCATCCGGCCCCTTTCAGGACCGGAGAGACCCATGGCCACCGAGCGCACCCTGTCGATCATCAAGCCCGACGCGACCCGCCGCAACCTGACCGGCAAGATCAACGCCAAGTTCGAGGAAGCGGGCCTGCGCATTGTCGCGCAAAAGCGCATTCACCTGTCGCTGGCGCAGGCGCAGGCCTTCTATGCCGTGCACAGCGAGCGCGGGTTCTTCGCCGAACTGACCGAATTCATGGCGTCCGAGCCGGTGGTGGTGCAGGTGCTGGAAGGCGAAGGCGCCATCCTGAAGAACCGCGAAGTGATGGGCGCAACCAACCCCGCCAACGCCGCCGAAGGCACCATCCGCAAGGAATTCGCCCTGTCAGTCGGCGAGAATTCGGTGCACGGGTCGGATGCGCCGGAAACCGCCGCGCAAGAGATCGCGTTCTTCTTCTCGGGGCTTGAACTGGTGGGGTAAGGCGTAGGGTGGGCAATCTGCCCACCTCCCTTCGCCATGGTGGGCAGATTGCCCACCCTACCGGCGGCCCCGCAGGCCGCCGTTCTTCATTCAGATTCTGAGGGTCGCCCGCGAAACCCCTGCGCCACCACGAATTTCTCGGAACTGTCCGCGCGGCTGCTGGGCGGCTTTTCGTTCGTCACCTTGCGGAAGGCCTTCTTCAGCTTGCCCTGCAGCCCCGCCTCGGCCCCACCCGCCAGCACCTTGGCGATGAAGGTGCCGCCTTCCTCCAGCACGTCCATGGCGAACTCGGCCGCCGCCTCGGCCAGCGCCACGATGCGCAGGTGGTCGGTGCCCTTGTGGCCGCTGGCCGCCGCCGCCATGTCCGACATCACCACGTCGGCTTTGCCGCCCAGCCAGCCCTTCACCCGGTCATCCGCGCCTTCGGACAGAAAGTCCAGCACATGGATCTGCGCGCCGTTGATCGGCGGGATCTCCTGCAAGTCCACCCCTAGCACGGTGCCCACCTTGCCCGGCCGCTCTGCCAGCGCATTGACCTTCGCCACCGCCACCTGGCACCATCCGCCCGGCGCGCAGCCAAGGTCCACGATCCGCGCGCCGGGCACCAGAAATCCGAGCTTCTCGTTCAGCTCCAGTATCTTGTAGGCCGCCCGGCCGCGAAAGCCTTCCTTCTTGGCGCGCACCACATAGGGGTCGTTCAACTGCCGTTCCAGCCACAGCGTGGACGACAGCTTGCGCCCCTTGGCCGTCTTTACCCGCACCCGCAGGTCGCGTGTGCCGCGCCCCGGCCCCTGGCCAGATCCCGTCATGCAAAGGGCCCCTCGTCCAGCAATCCATCCGCCGACATCTGCGCGTACAACAGCCCCTCGCGCAGCCCGCGGTCGGCCACCGACAGCCGGTCGGTCGGCCATATCCGCATCAGGGTCTGCAGGATGGCCGCCCCCGACATGATCAGGCTGTGGCGGTCGCGCCCGATGCGCGGGTCGGTCCGCCGCCCCTCGGGCCCCAGCGACAGGTAGTCGCGGATCACCGTGTCAATCTGGTCGGACGTCATCGACAGCCCGTCCACCTTGGCCCGGTCATACCGCCGCAGCCCCAGGAACGATGCCGCCACCGTGGTGATGGTGCCCGAGGTGCCGATGATCTGGAACCCCTCACGCGGCGATTCGGCGTTGTAGGGCGAGAACTTGGCCAGGTTCTCCTCGAAAAACCAGCTCATCAGCGCAAAGCGTGCGGCGTCATCCTCGACGTCGATGAACTGATCCTTCAGCGTGGCCACGCCCAGCGGGACGGAAATCCAGTCGACCACCCGCGCCGCGCCATCCCCCTGCGCATGGAACCCGCGGTGCAGCCGCATGATCGCGGCGGCGCGCTCGGCCTCGGCCACGCCCGACAGGTCAATCCACACCAGTTCTGTCGACCCCCCGCCAATGTCCACCACCAAGAGCTGCTCGGTCCGCCGTGACACCAGCGGCGCACAGGAAATGACGGCCAGCCGGGCTTCTTCCTCGGGCTGGATGATCTCCAGCACCAGTCCCGTCTCGCGCTTGACCTGGCGGATGAAGTCGCGCGCGTTGCGGGCGCGGCGGCAGGCCTCGGTGGCGACCAGCCGCATCCGTTTGACGCCGTGTTTCTCGATCTTCTTCTGGCAGATGCGCAGCGCCTGGATGGTGCGCCCCATGGCAGACCGTGACAGTCGCCCCGACGCTTCCAGCCCATGCCCCAGCTGGACGGCCTTCGAAAAACTGTCCAGCACATGAAACTGCGCGCCCCGGGGGCGGGCGATCAGCATGCGACAACTGTTCGTTCCAAGGTCCAGCGCGGCATAGAGCGCTGGCCCCGGATGGGAGGGCGACGGTTCGACCGATGGGGAGGCCGCGGAAACAGCCGTCACCCCCGGGATCGCGTCCCCCTCCCGGGGACGCTCGGGCGCCATGGCCGCCCTCCAACTGTGGTTGGCACTGATGGTAGCCGTGGGGGGCGGGGCACGCAAGCGGAATGGCGCCAAGAACCCGGGCCGCAGATGCCCGGCCCGCCCGGCGGGGTACGGATTGTGCACAGCGCCCCTGTGGCAGGTTTCCGCCTGCACGCAAAAGGCGGGGTTGAGCGGATGACATGTTTGTTGCACCTCTGTGTTCACCCGGTTGTGAGGACCGGCCATTTTCCGACATTCGAACGACAGGGGTTTCCTGCATGATCCGCGGAACCGGTGCCGTCCTTTGCGTGCTGTCTGCCCTGCTGGTTGCAGGGACCCTGGCCACCCCGGCCGAGGCATTCCTGAAACGCCGCGCCAAGCCGACCGAGGCGGTGACGGCCACGATGAGTGCGCCGATGCAGACCGCACTGGCGGCGGCTGTGGCCGAGGCGCGGGCGATGCGCGCGCGCGGGCAGCGGGTGTGGTGCGTGCCCTTTGCGCGCAGCGCCAGCGGTGTGGACATCCGCGGCAACGCCGAAACCTGGTGGGCCGCCGCTGCAGGCCGCTATGACCGCGGGGATGATCCGCAGGTGGGCGCCGTGATGGTGTTCTCGGGTAGCCGCAAGATGCCGATGGGGCATGTTGCGGTGGTGTCGGAAATCGTGTCGGACCGGCTCATCCGCATCGACCACGCCAACTGGAAGCGCAACCAGGTGTCGCTGGGGATGGCGGTGCATGACGTGTCCGAGGCAGGCGACTGGTCGGCGGTGCGGGTCGAAGGGGACCCCGGCGTGAAGGGCCGCGTCAACCCGGTGTCGGGCTTCATCTACCCGCAGGGCCGCCAGGAAGAGCGGCCGCAGGTGGTGCGGGTGGCGGCGACGGCGGAACGCTAGCCGTCGATCCGCGCGCCCATGATCGCCAGCGCCTGCTGGTACACGGTCGCCGCGTTCCAGGCCTTCAGCACGGCATGGTTCGGCTGCCCTTCCTGATAGCCCTTGCCCGGCTTCCAGCCCTTCTGCCGCAGAAAATTCGCCGTCGAGGCCAGCGCGTCGGCGGTGTTGGAAAAATCCACCCGCCCGTCGCCGTTGCCATCCACCCCATAGGCCAGCGCATTGCCGGGCAGGAACTGCGTGTGGCCCAGCTCGCCATGCTTGGCACCCACCGTCTCGGGCGTGATCGCGCCCGCGTCCACCAGCTTCAGCGCGCCGATCAGATGCGGGCGGAAGAAGTCGGACCGGCGGCAGTCCCAGGTGAGGGTGGCGATGGCCGAGACCACGCGGGTATCGCCCATGAAGCCGCCAAACCCCGTCTCCATGCCATGGATGGCGATGATCACGCCTGCTGGAACGCCGTATTGCGCTTCCAGACCGGCATAGAAGCCGGGGTTCTTCGCCTTGCGTGACCGCCCCTGCGCGATGATCGTGTCGGCGCCGCGGACGGACATGAACTTGTCCAGCGAGTACTTGAAGCTTTTCTGGTTGCGGTCGGCGGCGATGGTGGCCTTGGAGTAGCTGGTGGCCTGCAGCGCCGCGATCCCCGCGCGGCCCACCCCGTCGGCCTTCGCCTCTGCCGCCATCACCGCCTTCCAGTCCTCATATCCCGCAGCGGTATCGCCACAGGGGGCCGCCGCGGCGGGAAGGGCGGTGGCAAGGGCAAGGGCGACGACAGCGGAACGGAACACGGGAGAAACTCCGGGGTTTGGAATGGTTTGGCGCACTCTAGCGGTGGCATGGGCGGGCGCAAGCGGTTCCGTGGCCGCAGGGGGGCGGCGTGGGACAGCGGGTGTCCCACGGTGGGACAGAGGGGTGGGGTGTTTGGAATCAATGGGTTACGGGGCGGCGTTAAGGGGCTGGTAGGGATTTGGGGTGGGGTGGGGTGGTGGGATTGTGATGTGTGTGAGCCTCCATCCTATGGACAGCTTGGCGCAAAGGCAGCCACAGGCTATGGGAACGTCCATGACAAGCGAAGCCTTCAAGCGCATCGAACAGGGTCTGAAAGAGGCGCTTGCCTATGCCGGGGGCGCGCGTGAGGGGTACGCCGTCCACACGTTCGACGTGCCCGAGCCGGAAGTTCCGGCGATCCGGTCCCGCACCGGGCTGAGCCAGGCCGAGTTTGCCCGGTCCATCGGGGTGAAGAAGGCGACGCTGGTGAACTGGGAGCAGGGGCGGCGGCGCCCCGACGGCCCGGCCCGTGTGCTGCTGGCGCTGATCGCGAAGGACCCGGGGATTGTGCAGCGGGTGTTGGGGGAGGCGCGCGACGTGTAGGCCGGGGCTCGCTCCGGCGTGACGAGAGTCGGGGCAAGCCCCGACCTACGCTTGCTGAGGTCCCCGTTTTGACGACCGCGCATCAACAATTCTCAACAGATGGTTCGCCAACAGAATCATCTCAATAGCTTCGGCAGGGTCGTCGAGCGGAACATTCCTATGAGAGTGTGGATTCTTGTAAGATCCGATTGCACCGGCGAACAGGTGCATCAAGGCTTCTCTTTCGGCGTCATTTTGATCCTCATCTCTAAGTGGACCAGTATCCTTGTGGAACGCATTCCGCACCATGGACACGCCATGGTCCGTTTCCTTGTATTTGGCGGATTCGCGCACGCTGACTTCGACTTCCTTCATGGAAAGGAACACCGCAACGTCCAATTCACCCCTCAAGAACGACGACCAGATTTTGTCCCTCAGTCTCGGATGAAGGAGTGTTCGTGGCAACAGAGCCGAGAGCGAAAGTCGTGCATAATCTGCGGTAGTCTGTATGCTCCTCGCTCGTCTGCTCATAACAAGCCAAGTGCCACCGGGCTCTACGACCAAAAGCCCTGAGCTTTCGAGCCAAGAGAATGCCTCTGAAACAGCGAGTTGGATTTCCTTTCTTTGCTCCACAGGGTAGCCTTGGATGCCCCTGCTTGGGTCTCCGGACTCGCCGGCTTCTAGGGTTGTATTGTGCCTTGAAATTAGACCGGGCGGACTAATCCGCCGTTCTTTGAAAATAGACAAGAGTTGAAGTCCTAACTCATGCGGTTCCAACGCAAGAAGAGTTTCAGCATCGGGAAATCGCTCGCGTAACTCCTGCATTTACATATACCTCACGCCACCTGCCCCACCCCGGCCATATCCCGTCGCCCTGCAATCAGCCCGGCAACCGAGATATCCTCGTCGAGTGCCTCCCAATGCAGGCCGAAGGGGCTGACGGAGACGCGGGTCCGCTCATCCGGTGTGGCGTTGAGCAGGCGGGGGAACCAGGCGAGGGGGATGCCGAGGGTGCGGCCGTCGGAGAGGGCGACCCACATGGTGTCGTCGTCGAAGCGCACGCTTTCAGCCGAAATGGTCATGCCACGCCCTTTCGATCATGTCGCGGTTGGCCTCGACCAGTTCGGCGAGGTGTCGGAGGGTGCGGGCGTCGAACCCGCGGCTGTTGGCGAGGGCCACCTCTGGCCGCAGCCAGAACTTCGCCTCGTGCCCGTCCCGCATCGCGTGGACATGCGCCGGTTCACGCGGGTTCCCCTCGTTCGAGTAGAAGAAGCGGAACCCTTCGTTGCGGAAGACGACAGGCATACCCGAAAGATAGCGGCAGGGCGGCCATGTGGCAACGGCGGGGTGAACCCCGCACCTCACACCAGCCTTGCCCCCTCCACCGCCGCCCGCACGAAATCGGCGAACAGCGGGTGCGGCGCGAAGGGTTTGCTTTTCAGCTCGGGGTGGAACTGGACGCCGATGAACCAGGGGTGGTCGCGGACTTCGACGATTTCGGGCAGGCGGCCGTCGGGGGACATGCCGCTGAACCACAGCCCGCAGGCTTCCAGTTTCTCGCGGTACTGGATGTCGACCTCGTATCGGTGGCGGTGGCGTTCCTCGATGGTGGTGGCGCCGTAGACCTGCGCCACGCGCGAGCCTGAGGCCAGGAGCGCGGTGTAGGCGCCCAGCCGCATGGTGCCGCCCTTGGCGTCATCGGCCTTGCGGCGGACGGTGTGGTTGCCCTGCACCCATTCCTTCAGGTGGTAGACGACGGGGGTGAAGCGTTTGCCGCCCGCCTCGTGGTCGAATTCCTCGGACCCGGCGTTGGCGAGGCCCACGAGGTTGCGGGCGGATTCGATGACGGCCATCTGCATGCCCAGGCAGATGCCCAGATACGGAACCCGCTTCTCCCGCGCAAACTGGGCGGCCTTGATCTTGCCCTCGGTGCCGCGTTCGCCAAAGCCGCCGGGGACGAGGATGGCGTGGAAGCCTTCCAGATACGGTGCGGGGTCTTCGCGTTCGAAGATCTCGGCGTCGATCCATTCGGCGCGCACACGGGTGCGGTTGGCCATGCCGCCGTGTGTCAGCGCCTCGGCGATGGATTTGTAGGCGTCTTCCAGCTGGGTGTACTTGCCCACGACGGCCACCCGCACCTCGCCCTCGGCGTTGGTCAGGCGGTCCATCACGTCTTCCCAGCGCGACAGGTTGGGGCGGGGGGCGGGGGAGATGCCGAAGGCATCCAGCACGGCCTGGTCGAGGCCCGCGCGGTGGTAGGCCATGGGCGCTTCGTAGATCGACTTCAGGTCGTAGGCGGGGATGACGCTGTCGGGGCGGACGTTGCAGAAGAGGGCGATCTTGGCACGCTCACGGTCGGGGATGGGGTGTTCGCTGCGGCAGACCAGCACGTCGGGCTGCAGGCCGATCGAGCGGAGTTCCTTGACCGAGTGCTGGGTGGGTTTGGTCTTCAGTTCGCCTGACGCGGCGAGGTAGGGCAAGAGCGTGAGGTGCATGAAGATGCATTGGCCGCGGGGGCGTTCCTGGGCGAACTGGCGGATGGCTTCGAAGAACGGCAGCCCCTCGATGTCGCCCACGGTGCCGCCGATCTCGCACAGCATGAAGTCCACCTCGGCGTCGCCGATGCGGATGAAGTCCTTGATTTCGTTGGTGACGTGGGGGATGACCTGGATGGTCTTGCCCAGATAGTCGCCGCGGCGTTCCTTTTCCAGCACGTTCGAGTAGATGCGGCCCGAGGAGATGCTGTCGGTGGCCCGCGCGTGGACGCCGGTGAAGCGTTCGTAGTGGCCGAGGTCAAGGTCGGTTTCGGCGCCGTCATCGGTGACGAAGACCTCGCCGTGTTCGAAGGGCGACATCGTGCCGGGGTCGACGTTCAGGTAGGGGTCCAGCTTGCGCAGGCGCACGGTATAGCCGCGGGCCTGCAACAGCGCGCCTAGGGCAGCGGACGCGAGGCCCTTGCCAAGCGAGGACACGACCCCGCCGGTGATGAAGACGTAACGCGCCAAGGGAACCTCCCGTGATTCGGGCCGCGTGGATACGCAGCATCACGGGACTCGAGACATATCCGAGGCCCGAAGAAACCGCAAGATGACGTGGGGCTCGCCTTTGCGGCGCGCTATCCGTGGTGTCAGCCGCCCGACGCGGGGGCTGTGGCGGGGGCAGGCGGTGCCGCCGGGGCGGGCGCGGTGCCGCCTTCGGCCGGTGCAGCGGGGGCCGGGTCGGTGGCGGGGGCGGGCGGTGTCAGCGGCGCGTCGGCGGGCACGGGGGGCAGCAGGTCGCCCGCGGGCAGCGCCGGGGTGGCCGGGGCGGGCGTGCTGCCGCCGAACTGGTCCACCACCGAGGTTCCGGCCGAATTCTGTGCCGCGAACACGGTCAGGATGATCGAGGTGCAGATGAAGGCCACCGCGAACACCCAGGTGAGCTTGGCCAGCGCCGTGGCGGCCGAGCGGCCGCTCATCGCGCCGCCGCCACCGCCCATGCCCAGACCGCCGCCTTCCGAGCGTTGCAGCAGCACGATGCCGATCAGGCACAGGGCAAGGATCAGGTGGATGATGAGGACGACGTTTTCCATGGGCACCGCGTTCGGGTCTGGCCACGTTCAGATCTGGCGACGGTGCCTGATAGTCGGAAGGGGCGGGCGGGGCAAGCAGATGTGCGCAACCGTCACGGCGCTGTCAGTGGCAGGCCGCGGGCCAGCCAGCCCGGACCGGCGGCCGAGCCGCGCATCCCCTCGGCCACGTCGGAGACATTGGTGAAACCGGCCTTTCGCAGGCGGGCGGCCAGGCGGGCCGAACGGACCCCCGCGGCGCAGATCACGGCGATGGGCCGCGTGGCGTCGCCGCCGGCCAGCTGCCGCAGCCGGTCGGTGAAGGCGGGGTCGCGCATGTCCAGCCGGTGCGCCGGGGCCGGGCTGCCGGTGGCGGCCCATTCATCGGGGCGGCGGATGTCGACCAGGATCAGGTCTCCGGCGGTGGCGGCCTGCAGGGCCTGCGGTGCGGTCAGCTGCGGCCCCTCGGGCAGACGGAAGGCGAAGGCGCCGGCGCCTGCAGCGGCCGCGATGCCAAGGACGGTAAGGGCCAGGACCTGACGGCGGGTGGGCATGCGGTGGCCTTGGGTGCGGGGGACGGAGAGATGCTGCGCGCGGCATACCGCGCAATCCGTCGGCGGGCGAGGGCCGACAGGGGCAAGTCGCCCGGATGTGATGGCGTTGACCCGTGGGGGTGCGGGGGTGCAGGGTCGGGCGGGGGAACGAGAGGGGAAGGCCATGGTTGCGCGTGTGGGTGGACTGATCGTTGTGGCGTTGGGGGTGCTGATTGGCTGGGTTGGCGGCGGGCTGTCGATGCTGCTTCTGGGCAGGCCCGTTCCGGATGTGCCGTTGCTGCGGGACATGACGCCCTATCTGGCGCGCGTGGCCGAGGGGGCGGCGCTGCCGCCCGGGTCGGACTGGGGGGCGCTGACGGAGTCGCCGGTGGGAGTGATTGCGCTGGCCGGGATGGGGGCGGGCATCCTGATCGCGCTGGCGGGGGTGACGCAGGTGGTGACCGGCCGTGGCGGCGGCGTCACGCTGGTGCTGGTGGTGGCCGCGGTCTGCGGCTTTGCCGTGGCGGCGGCGATGGCGTAGGCCGCGTCAGCCGCGGCCGGGGGGGCTGCGCCCGCTGCCGCCTTCCTTGGCAATCTCGGCATCAAGTTTTTTCACGGCCTGCTTGTAGGCCGCTTTGGTGTCGTCGATGGCCTTTTGCAGATCCTTGAAGATCTTTTCGTCCACGCCAAGCTTTGCGGCCTGGTCCTTCAGCGTTCTGAGCGCCCCGATCATGGCCACGGCCTTGTCCATCTGGGCCGACATTTCCTTGAGGATCGCCTCTTTGTCACCTTTGCCCATGGGCCGGTCCCTTCATGTCCGCGACAGCGCGATGTGCCTGCCACCGCACCGCTTCCCCATGACAGGCCCGGTGGCGGGCCCTGGGTCCGGCATGGTGCCGGTGCACCTGCGTCACTTGAGGTTGTTGATGATCGCCTTCTTCACGTCGTCCTGCTTCTTGATGATGCTGGAGATCAGCTGCGTGACTTCCGCCATGTCTTTGTTCTTCTTGGCGATCTTCATCATCTCCTCAAGTTCCTTCCGCTGGGACTCGATCTTTTTCTGCATGTCTTCAAGCTGTTTCTTGGTGTCCTTGTCGTCGTCGGGCATGGCAATCGGGTCCTTCTGAAAATTCCTGTTGGTCAGGATACGCGGTTTGGTCCCTGCGTCCAGCGTTTTGCGGTTTCCCCCCGCGGGGCGGGCCGCTATACGGCCAAGGGTTTGCAGTCCGTTTGCAGTCTTGGGGGGGCCGTCATGGCGAATGTCGTTGTCGTAGGCTGTCAGTGGGGCGACGAGGGGAAGGGCAAGATCGTCGACTGGCTGTCGGCCCGGGCCGACATCGTGGCGCGCTTCCAGGGCGGGCACAACGCCGGGCACACGCTGGTGGTGGGCGGGGTGACCTACAAGCTGTCGCTGCTGCCCAGTGGCGTGGTGCGCGGCAAGCCGTCGGTCATCGGCAACGGCGTCGTGCTGGACCCCTGGGCGCTGCTGGCGGAAATCGACAGGCTGGCGGGGCAGGGGGTGCAGGTGACGCCCGAGAACCTGATGATCGCCGAGAACACGCCGCTGATCCTGCCGGTTCATGGCGAGCTGGACCGCGCCCGCGAAAGCCAGAATTCGGTGGCCAAGATCGGCACCACCGGGCGCGGCATCGGGCCCGCCTACGAGGACAAGGTGGGGCGGCGGACGGTGCGGGTGGCCGACCTGGGCGATGCGCCGACGCTGGACCTGCGCATCGAGCGGCTGCTGATGCACCACAACGCGCTGCGGGCGGGGCTGGGGCTGCCACCGGTGGACGGCGCGGCGCTGAAGGCCGCTTTGATGGAGGTGGCCCCGCGGGTGCTGCCCTTTGCCCAGCCGGTGTGGAAGGTGCTGAACGAGGCGCGGCGGGCGGGGAAGCGCATCCTGTTCGAGGGCGCGCAGGGCGCGCTTCTGGACATCGACTTTGGCACCTACCCCTATGTCACCAGTTCCAACACGCTGGCGGGCATGGCGGCCACCGGCACCGGGCTGGGGCCGACGGCGGTGGATTTCGTGCTGGGCATCGTGAAGGCCTATACCACGCGGGTGGGCGAAGGGCCGTTTCCGACCGAGCTGTTCGATGCCGAGGGCGAGCGGCTGGGGGTGCGCGGACACGAATTCGGCACCGTCACGGGGCGCAAGCGGCGCTGCGGCTGGTTCGATGCGGTGCTGGTGCGGCAGACCTGCGCCACCAGCGGGGTTTCGGGCATTGCGCTGACGAAGCTGGATGTGCTGGACGGGTTCGACCGGCTGAAGATCTGCGTGGGCTACGAGCTGGACGGCGAGCGGATGGATTACCTGCCCACCGCCGCCGACCGGCAGGCGCGGGTGGTGCCGGTGTACGAAGAGATGGAAGGCTGGCAGGAAACCACCGCCGGTGCGCGGTCCTGGGCCGACCTGCCGGGGGCGGCCATCAAGTACGTGCGGCGGATCGAGGAGCTGATCCAGTGCCCCGTGGCGATGCTGTCCACCAGCCCCGAGCGCGAGGATACGATTCTGGTGACCGACCCGTTCGCGGACTGATCCCCCCAGACGCAACCCCCTTGTCCCGGTCGGCTGGCTGGGGCACATCCGCCGCCTGCCCGAAGGGAGCATCCGATGTCCGACCTTACCCCCGACGCCGCCACCGCGGCCGAACTGCGCCAGTTCATCGAGCGGTTCGAACAGCTTGAATCCGAGAAGGCCGATGTGGCGCAGCAGCAGAAAGACCTGATGGCCGAGGCCAAGGGGCGCGGCTACGACACCAAGGTGATGCGCAAGGTGGTGGCCCTGCGCAAGCGCAAGCCCGACGACATTGCCGAGGAAGAAGCGGTGCTGGAGCTGTACAAGCAGGCCCTGGGGATGAGCTAAGGCTGATCGAGTAGCTTAGGGTGCCGCGGGACAATGCGGAATCGGGCGCGGACCCGGAATCCCTGCGCGGAACGGTCGGGTGACCGGATTGCGGCAGTCCGACACATGCTGCCTAACGCGCGGATGCCTGCCTTGTTGGTGACGGGGGCCAAAGGGCCTTCGCGTCACCAAGCGAGTAGCTCGGCAGGTGTCCGTGTGTGGGCCTCGAGAACAGGACGCCCCTGCATGTCCCGTTCGGCTGAAGGACCTCGTCGGAAAGTGCCGGAATTCCGAGGTTCTTCAGATAGAACGCGAGCATGTCGGGAGTGAAGCGATCGCGTTTCCGGCGCGCCGCGTACATCGAGATGTCCTCGAACGCAAAGGGGGTGCCAGACTGCTCGAACACCCAGCGTCCTCCGTCATTCACCGCTGCGATGCTGCGGCGCCTGCCATTTGGATCTCCGCCCGCGTGGGCTGTATCAAATACTTCCAGAATCACGGCCGGATAGAGTGCAGTTCTAGGAGACACGCAGGCCCGCAGCGCGGTGACCCCAAGGGCATTCGACAGTTGACACATCGGCAGGAACGGACCCGAGCCGCGGCAGCCGCCGGCAAGATAGGCGGTCCAGCCAAATGTTGTTGTCAGGAAAAGCTCCCTGGTCGGGGCTGGCGACAAAGGCTCCAGCCTTGAAAGACAGTCGTGCAAGGACCCCCGCAAAGGCGTCGACAAGACCTCCAAGCCCGAATTCTGATACATTTTCGTCCGCGCCGCGGCGACGGCATCGATATGGGACTTGATCAGGCCGACGTCATGGGTGACCGGCCACCACCATTCCAACGTCGAGGTCTTCATCCGACATCCTCGCCAAAGCCCTGCAGCATGGCATTCCATCACAATTGCCGACATCGAAGCGCAAGTCTTGAACGGCAGCCTTGTCCGCGCAACAGCCCGTCGGGAGCAGGTTTGACCGACGGGGGCGCGCGACAAAGGCGGAACGGAAACCTTCTGCCGGACACCGGTCACGTGGCCAGCCTGCGCGCCAGCCAGGCGCGCAGGCCGGGGTCGGTGGCCAGGCCCAGCGCGCGGGCCCGTGCGGCCTGCGCCGCGGCCCCTTGCCCCGCCCGTGACAGGACTTCGGCGCGCAGGGCCCAGGCGGGCTGGAACGCGTCGATGCCGGGAACCGCCTCCAGCGCCGCCAGTGCCGCCTGCGGCCCTGCAGTTTCCAGCAGCACCGCCGCCTGCGCCACCGCCCCGCCCCGGCTGGGGGCCATCTTCTGCAATGCCGCGTGCAGCACCTGCAGCGCGGGCCAGTCGGTGCGGCCCGTGCGGGCGCGGGCGGCGTGCACCGACTGGATCGCCGCCTCCAGCTGGAACCGGCCCAGCCGCCCCATGGCCCCCGCGGCGGCCATCAGACGGTCGGCCTGCGCGATCATCCCGTGGTCCCACAGCGCGGGGTCCTGCGCCGACAGGGGCACATAGCCTGCCGCCCGTGCCGCCGTACGCGACTGGATGTACAGGATCAGTGCGTACAGCGCCTGCGGTTCGGGCTGGTCGGGCAGAAGCCCGGCCAGCACCTGCGCCAGATGCCGCGCCTCACCCGACAGGTCGGCCCGCGCGGGGTCCGAACCCGGCACGGCCTCCCACCCCAGGCTGGCAGCGGCCAGCACCGATTCCATCACCTGCGGCAGCCGTTCGGCCAGTTCCTCGCGCTCTGGCACCTCGAATGACGCGCCTTCCTCGCGCAGCCGCGCCTTGGCGCGCGACAGGCGCTGGCCAATCGCGGCGGGCGTCATCAAGAAGGCGGGTGCGATGCGGTCGGCGGCCAGGCCCAGCACCGTCTGCAACATCAGCGGCGTCTGCACCGCAGGGTCCAGCGCCGGGTGCGTGCAGGCGAACAACAGCGCAAGGCGCCTGTCCGGAAAGGTGGCGGGGATGGCGTCGGGGTCCATCGCTTCGGTGTCCTGCAACAGGGTGAGGGTCGGCAGCGCGGCGGCAGCCGTGGCGGCGCGGGCGCGGGTGGCACCTGCGGCGCGTTTCGCCGCCGTCATCAGCCAGGCCTCGGGCCGGTCGGGAACGCCCGATTGCGGCCAGGCAAGCAGCGCGGCGGCAAAGGCGGCCGACAGGGCATCTTCCGCGGCTGCCAAGTCACGCGTGCGGGCGGCCAACAGGGCAAGGAGGCGCGCGTAGGCATCGCGCGCCGCCCGTTCGGCCGCATGGGCCGCGCCGGTCATCCCGTCTCCGGTCATCCCGGCATCTGCAGCACCGGGCGCACCTCGGTGGCGGCATAGGCCGTGCTGGGGGCCTTGTCGGCCCAGGCCAGCGCGACGTCAAGGTCGGGCACCTCGATCACGAAGAAGCCGCCCAGCTGTTCGCGCACCTCGGCAAAGGGGCCGTCCTGCACCTGCCGCCCGGCGGGGCCGCTGCGCAGGGTGGTGGCGGTGTCGGGCGGCAACAGGCCCGCGCCCGACACGAACACCCCCGCCTGCGCCAGCGTGGCGCCATAGGCCGACCATTCGGCCCAGTAGGGGCCCGCTGCAACAGGGTCGTTGCGGCGGGCAAAGTCGGCGGCGGTTTCGTAACACAGGATGGTGAATTGCATGGCGGCCCCCTTACATGTCCGGCATCGGCACAACGGCGCGCACTTCCACGGCGCCGGTCGCGGCGGCGGGCAGCTTTGCCGCCCATTCCTGTGCGATGGTGGCAGAGGGCGCGTCGATCTGGAAGAACCCGCCCAGCACCAGCGCGGATTCCGGCAGGTTGCCCGCCACGGCCACGGGAACCGGCACCATCGCCGCGCCACCGCGCATCAGCCCGGCGGCGGCGGCATCGCGCCCCCATTGCGCATAGGCCGCCCAGTAGGCCTGACCATCCGGTCCGGGGTCGGCGCGCAGGGCAATCTGGTCGGGTGATTCGTGCACAAGAAGAACGAAGGGGTCTGCCGCGGCGGGCAGGGCCACCAGCGCCAGGGCAAGGCAAAGACGGGTCATTCGCAGGCTCCATCAGGGACAGAAGGGATGACCGTCATCCCTTCGATACCATGAGCGGCGGGAGGGCCGGATTTTGACAACGTCCGGCAGAAATTTTCAGACCGCCGACGGGCCGGGGGCTGCGGGGCCGTCCGAACCTTCGCCGACCCAGGCCGCAACCGAGGGCAGGAGCGGCCGGAAGTAGGCGATGACGCGGCCTTCCGCTGCGGCGCGGGCGCCTTCGGCCCAGGGCGCCACGCCGTGCAGGATGTGGCGGTGCAGCAATGTGGCGCCGCCCGGCCCGGCCGGCAGTTCGACCCGCGGGCAATCGGCAAGGCAGCAGGCGCGGGCGGCGGTGTAGGCTTCGGTGATGTCCACCTCGCCCCAGGTTTCGGGGCGGTATGGGGCCAGCGCCGCGCGCAGCGCGGCCTGCAGGATCAGGTGGCTGCCCTCCCACACCACCAGCGGCGCGGCGCCGGGGCTGGCCGGGGCAAGGGGCAGGCCCAGGATGAAGGCATGAGGTTCGCGGATGAAGCGGCGCCGGTCGGGCCCCTCGGCGATCAGCCCGTCAAGATGGGCATTGTCGCGCTGTGATTGCCAGCGGAAGGCGGTGTCGTCGCCGTCTGGCTGCGGATAGCCGGGGCGAATGGCGGACAGCTGCGCGCGGTGCAGCGGTTGCGGGGCAAGGCCCAGCGCAGCCCAGGGAAAAGGCATGCCCGCAATGGCGCCGCTGTCATCGTTGGGCAAGGCATCCAGACCCACCTGCCAGGTGCCCCCGGCGCGCCAGGGGTCGGGGTGCAGGTCCAGGGCAATGGCGGCCGCTGCGCGCGCCGTGGCGGCCCAGGCCGCAATGGCCGGGTGCGGGTCGATGCGGCGCCAGCCGCGCGCGCCGAGGTCCGTCACACCGGCTGCGGCGCCGCGATCAGGTCGGGGTCCAGCGGCGGGGGCGGCGGCAGGTCGGGCATGGCCGGTTCAACCGGTGCAACCACGGGCGCAGGCGCCAGTGCCGGGGCGGGCTTCTTCTTGGGCGGCGCCGGAGGCGGCACGATCAGGCCCGCGGCGCGCGTGCCGTCCGCCTTCAGCACCACGACCTTGGCGCCGGGCTGGACGCGCGCCGACAGGTCCAGCACATCCTGGTTGATCATGCGGATGCAGCCGCTGCTGGCGTTCGAGCCGATCGACCACCACTCCGGCGTGCCGTGGATGCGGTAGCCGTAGTCACGCCCGTCTGACAGCAGGTAGATTGCCCGCGCGCCCAGCGGGTTGGTCGGACCGCCCGGCTGGCCCTTTTCCCACTCTTTCAGTTCAGGCTTGCGCTCGATCATCTCGGGCGGCGGGGTCCAGGTCGGCCAGGGACGCACGACATCGACATTCGCCTCGCCCGCCCATTCGAAGCCGGCACGGCCCACGGCGATGCCATAACGGATCGCCCGCTTCGCATCGACCACATAGTACAGTACCTTCTGGCCGGGCGCGACCACGATGGTGCCGGGCACTTCCTCGTTCGGATAATCGACCATTTGGCGGCGCAGCCCCTCGGGCAGTTTCTCCAGCGGAACCGCGGGAATCTCGAACCCGTTGTCCATGCTGGAGGTGTAAATCTGCTCGGCCGCCGGAACCGTGGGGGCCTTGTTGGCCGCCGGGGCTGCCGTGCCGGCGGGCAGCCCTTCGATGGTGCAGGCGGAAAGACCGAACGCCGCGGCCACAAGGCAGCAGCGCAGCAAAGGGGACATCGTCAGGGGCATAGTCACTTCCACGCGAGGCAGGCCTTGCAGCCGTTGACGGAACCCTATCGCAGCGACGGCGCGGGGTCAAAGGGCGCTGCCGCCGCAGGCGGCGCCGTTTCGCTCACAGAACCGTGCGCAGGTGCCAGAGTTCGGGAAACAGCTGCACCTCCAGCATCCGCCGCAGATAGGCCACGCCCGAGGTGCCGCCGGTTCCGCGCTTCAGCCCGATCACGCGTTCCACCGTGGTCACGTGGTTGAACCGCCAGCGACGGAAGTAGTCCTCGATGTCCACCAGCTTTTCGGCCAGCTCATAGGCTTCCCAGTGCAGGGCGGGGTCGCGGTAGGCGACGGCCCAGGCTTCGGCGACGCGGTCGTCGGCCACCCACGGCTGCGACACGTCGCGGGCCCGCACGTCGGCCGGCATCGGCAGGCCCAGCCGGGCGGCATGGGCCAGTGCGGCGTCATACAGCGACGGGCGGGCGAGTTCGGCCTGCAGCCGCGCCAGCAGGTCGGGGCGGTGCGCGTGGGGCTTCAGCATGGCGGCGTTGCGGTTGCCCAGCGCGAATTCGATCAGCCGGTACTGGTGGCTTTGGAACCCCGAGGATTGCCCCAGCGCGCGCCGGAAGGTGGAATAGTCGGCGGGCGTCATGGTGCGCAGCACGTCCCAGGCGCCGTTCAGCTGTTCGAAGATGCGCGACAGGCGCGACAGCATCTTGAACGCCTGCCGCGCGCGGTTGTCGGCAATGGCGGCGCGCGCGGCGTCCAGTTCATGCAGCGCCAGCCGCATCCACAGTTCCGAGGTCTGGTGCTGGATCACGAACAGGAGTTCGTCATGCGCGTCCGACAGCAGGTTCTGCGCGCCCAGGATGGCGTCAAGCCGCAGGTAGTCGGTGTAGGACATGCGGCCGTCGAAGGACATCTGGGCGCCGTCGGCGGCGGGGTCGTGGGTCATGGCGCAAGGTCCAGGACCATCGCGCGGTTCTGCGGGATTTCGCCCAGGTCATCGGCCAGTTCGGGCGCCGGGCGCCAGCCGCGTTTCAGCAGGAACCGCTCCATCAGGCGGCTGGCCAGCACCGTCATGCGCGGAAGGCCGCGGGCGCGGGCGGTGTCCAGCATGGCGTCATAGAGGCGCGCCGCCGTGCCGGAGCGGCGCCGGTCGGGGCGGACGAAGGCCATGTCGAGATAGCCGTCGGGGTGCATCATCATGTAGCCGGTGATCTGTCCGCCGTCCTCGGCGACCAGCGTGATGTTGTCGGCATGGCGCCGCGCCCAGGTGGCAGGCAGGGCGGGCGAACCGGCCCAGTCTTCCAGTTCCGCCGGGGTGTAGTAGCCCTCGGCGCCGTGGCGTGTGGCCTGGCGGAACAGCGCATGCAGCGGTGCGGCGTCTGCGTCTTCGTAGGGGCGCAGGCGTTCCATCAGTCCATCGCCACCGCATCGACCTCGCACAGCAGCGCGGGGGCGGCCAGCCCGGCGACGATCAGCAAGGTGGCGGCAGGCGGCGTGGCATCGCCGACCCAGGCATCGCGGCGGGCGCGGTAGGTGGCAACGGCTTCGGGCGTGTTCTGCGTCAGGTAGACGGTCAGCTTCAGCAGGCTTGCCCGCCCCATGCCCGCCGCCGCCAGCGCCGTGTCCACATTCGCCAGCGCCTGATCCAGCTGCGCGGGCAATCCGTCGGGCAGCGTGCCATCGGGGCGCAGGCCGACCTGGCCAGAGACTTCGAGCCGCCGGGAGGCGCCGGTGGCCAGTGCGCAATGGCTGTAACGGCTGCCGGGTTTGGGCATGGTGTCGGGGTTGAAGAAGCGGATGTCGGTCATGTCACCCTCGCACGGTTGCGGTATTCGGGGCGGTCCCAGGCGGCGGTGGCCATCACCTCGGCCAGGATGCGCATGGCGGCGTCCACCTCGGCGGGGCCGATGAACAGCGGCGTGAAGCCGAAGCGCAGGATGTCGGGCGCGCGGAAGTCGCCCACCACGCCGCGGGCAATCAGCGCCTGCATGATGGCGTAACCCTCGGCGTGGCGGAAGCTGACCTGCGAGCCGCGGCGCGCGTGGTCGCGCGGGGTGGCCAGCGTGAGCGTGGGACAGGTGGATTCCACCCCGGCGATGAAACGGTCGGTCAGCGCCAGCGAGGCGGCGCGCAGGGCATCCATGTCCACGCTGTCCCAGATGTCCAGCGCGGCGTCCAGCGCGGCCATCTGGAGGACCGGGGGCGTGCCGACCCGCATGCGCTCGATCCCGGCGCCGGGGCGGTAGCCGGGGGCAAAGGCGAAGGGCGCCTCGTGCCCAAGCCAGCCAGACAGGGCAGGGCGGGCGGTATTGGCGTGGCGGGGGGCGACATAGATGAAGGCCGGGGCGCCGGGGCCCGCGTTGATGTACTTGTAGGTGCAGCCCACGGCGAAATCGGCGCCGTCATCGGCGACGCTGACGGGAAAGGCGCCAGCGGAATGGGCCAGATCCCACACCACCAGTGCGCCCGCGGCATGGGCGGCCTTGCAGATCGCCGCCATGTCGTGGCGGCGGCCGGTGCGGTAGTCGACCTCGGTCACCATCACCACGGCATAGCTGTCGTCGATCGACTGTGCCACCTGTTCGGGGTCGACGGTGACCAGCCGGAAATGGTCGCCCAAGGTGCGGCACAGCCCTTCGGCCATGTAAAGATCGCTGGGGAAGTTGCCGGTATCGCTGAGGATTCTGGTGCGGCCCGGGCGCATCTCCAATGCCGAGGCCAGCGCCTGGTAGACCTTGATCGACAACGTGTCGCCGACCACCACATGCCCCGGTTCAGCGCCGATCAGCCGCCCCAGCCGGTCACCCAGCCGGGTGGGCATCTCCATCCATCCCGCCTTGTTCCAGCCGCCGATCAGCAACCCGCCCCATTCGTCGGTCACCGTGCGCGCCACGCGGGCGGCGGCGGCGCGCGGCAGGGGGCCCAGCGAGTTGCCGTCCAGGTAGATCAGCCCCGGCGGCAGGTCGAACAGCGCTTTCGTGGCGGCAAAGTCGGTCATGTCGATCCCCCATCGCACCGCAGGGTGCGGCGGGGACGCGGCGGGGTCAAGCCTTGCGCGGCGCGGCGCGGCGTGGGACGAACGCGCATGGACAGCCGCAGCCCCCGCGCCCTGATCGACACGCCGCCCGTCTGGCTGCTGGCCTGCATCGTGCTGGCCTGGGTGCAGTCCCGGTTGCTGCCGCTGTGGCCTGCCGCTGCGCCATGGATGGGGGCCGCGGTGATTGTCGCGGGCATTGCGCTGTTCCTGTGGGCGGGGGTGCAGTTCCGCCGCCACCGCACCTCGATCGTGCCGCGTGAAAGCCCGGCCGCGCTGCTGACGTCCGGTCCCTACCGGTTCAGCCGCAACCCGATTTACCTGGCCGATGCGCTGATCCTGCTGGGGTTGGTGATGCGCTGGGACGCGGGCGCGCTGCCGCTGGTTCCGGCCTTCATCGCGCTGATAACCACGCGGTTCATCCTGGGCGAGGAAGGGCTGTGCCGTGCCGCCTTTGGCCCGGCATGGACCGACTACGCAGGCCGCGTCCGCCGCTGGCTCTAGGCGCGGGAAAGGTCGCTTGCGCAAGGAAGTTGCGCAGGCTATGGGCGGTTTTGAACGGCATGGGGGACAGCACATGAAGATCGGCGCGCTGGCGGAACGGTTCCCGGGCGAAAACCGGGTGGCGATGACGCCGGATTCGGCAACCGCGATCATGAAGCTGGGCCATGCCTGTGTGGTCGAATCCGGGGCAGGGATGAAGGCCGGGTTCACCGATGCCGCCTATGCCGCCGCGGGTGTCACCGTGCTGCCCGACGCCGGTGCCGTGCTGGCCGAGGCCGATGTGGTGGTGCGCGTGCGCGGCCCGGAAAAGGACGAGGCCGAGCGGCTGCGCAAGGGCCAGACGCTGATTTCCTTCTTCTGGCCCGCGCAGAACCCCGAGCTTCTGGAAATCGTGAAGGCGCAAGGCGCCACCGTGGTGGCGATGGACATGGTGCCGCGCATCAGCCGCGCGCAGAAGATGGACGCCCTTTCGTCCATGGCCAACATCGCGGGCTATCGCGCGGTGATCGAGGCGGGGTCGAACTTCGGGCGGTTCTTCACCGGCCAGGTCACCGCGGCGGGCAAGGTGCCGCCGGCCAAGGTGCTGATCGTGGGCGCCGGGGTGGCGGGGCTGGCGGCCATCGGCACGGCCACGTCGCTGGGCGCCATCGTGCATGCCTTCGACGTGCGCCCCGAAGTGGCCGAGCAGATCGAATCGATGGGCGCGTCGTTCGTGTTCCTGGAATTCGAGCAGGCGCAGGACGGGGCCGCCACCGGCGGCTATGCCGCGCCGTCCAGCCCCGAGTTCCGCGAAAAGCAGCTGGCCAAGTTCCGCGAGCTGGCGCCCGAGATGGACATCGTCATCACCACCGCCCTGATCCCCGGCCGCCCGGCGCCCAAGCTGTGGACCGAGGACATGGTGCGCATGATGAAGCGCGGGTCGGTCATCGTGGACCTTGCGGCCGAGCGTGGCGGCAACTGCGACCTGACGGTGCCTGACGAGAAAATCGTCACCGACAACGGTGTGACCATCGTGGGGTACACCGATTTCCCCAGCCGGATGGCGGCACAGGCCAGCACGCTTTATGCCACCAACATCCGCCACATGCTGACCGACCTGACGCCCAAGAAGGATGGCGTCATCGACCACAACATGGGCGATGACGTGATCCGCGGCGCCACTGTGGCGCATGGCGGCGAGATCACCTGGCCGCCACCGCCGCCCAAGGTGGCCGCCATCGCCGCGGCCAAGCCGAAGGAAAAGGTCAAGGAACTGACCCCGGCCGAACGGCGCGACAGGGAAACGGCCGAGTTCAAGGCGCAGACGCGGCAGCAGGTGGCAATGCTGGCCGGGGGTGGCGCGCTGATCCTGCTGGCGGGGCTTTTCGCGCCGGCCAGCTTCATGCAGCACTTCATCGTCTTCGTGCTGTCGGTGTTCATCGGGTTCCAGGTGATCTGGAACGTGTCGCACAGCCTGCACACGCCGCTGATGGCGGTGACGAACGCGATTTCGTCCATCATCATTCTGGGCGCGCTGATGCAGATCGGGTCGGGCAACCTTCTGGTGGTGATCCTGGCTGCGGCCTCGGTTTTCATGGCCGGGGTCAACATCTTCGGTGGGTTCATGGTGACGCGCCGCATGCTCGCCATGTTCCAGAAGTCGTAAGGAGACGCGCGCCATGGAATACGGGTTCACCACGGCCGCCTATGTTGTTGCCGCCGTCCTGTTCATCCTCTCCCTCGGCGGGCTGTCGGGGCAGGAAAGCGCCAAGCGCGCCGTCTGGTACGGCATCGCCGGCATGGCGCTGGCCGTGCTGGCCACGCTCTATGGCCCCGGTGCCGACAACTGGCTGCTGTCGGCCGTGATGGTCGCGGCGGGCGGCGTGATCGGCTGGTACGTCGCGCAGCGCGTGCAGATGACCGAGATGCCGCAGCTGGTGGCCGCCATGCACTCGCTGGTCGGTCTGGCGGCGGTGTTCATCGGCTTCAATGCCGAGTTCGAGATGGGCCGCATTGCCACGGCCGACCCGGCCGCGCTGCAGGCGCTGACGGGCTTCGCCGCCAAGATCGCCGCCAAGACCGCCGCCGAAATCGCCGTGCTGAAGGTCGAGGTGTTCCTGGGCGTGTTCATCGGCGCCATCACCTTCACCGGGTCGGTCATCGCCTTCCTGAAGCTGGCCGGGTCGGTCACCATCGGCGGGCGCAAGATCTCGGTGGACACCAAGGCCACGCAATTGCCGGGCGGCCACATGCTGAACCTGGCGGCGGCGGTCGGGTCGGCCGGGCTGGGACTGATCTATTTCACCGGCGGCGGCGGGTTCTTTCCGCTGTTCGTGATGACGCTTCTGGCGTTGTTCATCGGCTATCACCTGATCATGGGCATCGGCGGCGCCGACATGCCGGTGGTGGTGTCGATGCTGAACAGCTATTCCGGCTGGGCGGCGGCGGCGATCGGCTTCTCGCTGTCGAACGACCTGCTGATCGTGGTGGGTGCGCTCGTGGGCTCGTCCGGTGCGATCCTGTCGTACATCATGTGCAAGGCGATGAACCGCAGCTTTGTCAGCGTCATCCTGGGCGGGTTCGGCAACACCGCCGGACCGCAGATGGAGGTTGCAGGCGAACAGATTGCCATTGATGCCGAGGGCGTTGCGGCGGCGCTGAACGATGCGGAATCGGTCATCATCATTCCTGGCTACGGCATGGCGGTGGCGCAGGCGCAGCAGTCGGTCAGCGAACTGACGCGCAAGCTGCGCGCCAAGGGCAAGACCGTGCGCTTTGCCATCCATCCGGTTGCGGGGCGCCTGCCCGGCCACATGAACGTGCTTCTGGCCGAGGCGAAGGTGCCCTACGACATCGTGCTGGAAATGGACGAGATCAACGAGGACTTCCCCGAAACCGACGTGGCCATCGTGATCGGCTCGAACGACATCGTGAACCCGGCGGCGCAGGAAGACCCCAACAGCCCCATCGCCGGCATGCCCGTGCTGGAATGCTGGAAGGCCAAGCAGGTGTTCGTCTCCAAGCGCGGCCAGGGCACGGGCTATTCCGGCATCGAGAACCCGCTGTTCTACAAGGAGAACACGCGGATGTTCTACGGCGATGCGAAGAAGTCGCTGGATGCGCTTCTGCCGATGATCGACTGACCGGGCGGGTGCAGGCGCGTGTCAGGCCGCCCGTGTCAGGCCGCCCGTGCCGCCTCTTGCGCGGCCTGCACCGCGGCCAGTGCCCGGTCCAGGGCACCCAGCCCGCCATCCCCCGCGCCTTCCGACAGCTTCCGCCGCCAGGCCCGCGCGCCGGGCCGCCCGGTGAACAGGCCCAGCATGTGGCGCGTCACGCTGTGCGGCCGCCCGCCGGCCGCCACATGCGCGGCGACATGGCCGCGCATGTGGTGCGCCACGGCCATCGCGTCGGGCGCATGGTCGTCGCCCCACAGCGCATCCGCCCCGCCCAGCACCGCCATCGGGTCGTGATAGGCCGCGCGCCCCACCATCACCCCGTCGATCCCCCGCGCCAGCAGGGCCCGTGCCTGGGCCAGCGAGGTGATGCCGCCGTTGATGGTGAATGAAAGTTCCGGAAATGCCGCCTTCATCCGGAACACAAGGTCATGATCCAGCGGCGGGATCTCGCGGTTCTCCTTCGGCGACAGGCCCTGCAGCCAGGCCTTGCGCGCATGCACGATCACCTGCCGCACGCCTGCATCCGCCACCGCCTGGATGAACCGCGGCAGCGCCAGTTCGGGGTCCTGATCGTCCACCCCGATGCGGCACTTCACCGTCACCGGGCGGTCCGTCTCGGCCTGCATGGCGCGGCAGATCCCGGCCACCCGGTCGGGCGTTTCCATCAACACGGCGCCGAAACAGCCCGACTGCACGCGGTCGGACGGGCAGCCGCAGTTCAGGTTCACCGCATCATACCCCCAAGGCTGCGCCGCCCGCACCGCCGCTGCCAGCTCTCCCGGGTCAGACCCGCCCAGTTGCAACACCACCGGATGCTCGGCCGCGGCAAAGTCCAGAAGCCGGGCGCGCGGGCCGTGAATGACGGCGGGTGCGGTGACCATTTCGGTGTACAGCCACGCACGGCGGCTGATCAGTCGGTGCAGGTACCGGCAATGCCGGTCGGTCCAGTCCATCATCGGGGCGACCGACAGCCGTTCCGCCCCCTGCAAGGCCGTCATGGCCGCTTTCCCCGCCCTGCCCATGCCCTGCCGCCGCCGGTCAACACGTTTCCCCTTGCCCCCTCATCTTTGCACAAATACCCCCGGGGGTCCGGGGGCAGGCAGCCCCCGGCGCCATCCGCCGGGCCTGCCCTCAGATGTCCAGCCGCGCCGCCCGCCCGCCGCGCCGCCGCGCCGCCACCTGTGGCGCCCGCGCCGGCAACTCGGCCATCAGCGCGCGCCGCGCCTCGGGCGTCAGGCGCTGCCAGGCGGTGATTTCCTCGATCGACCGGAAACACCCCATGCACAGCCGTGCCTCGGGATGGATCACGCACAGCTTCACGCAGGGGCTGTCCACTTCGTCGCGTCTCCAGACATCGGCGCTGTCATCGGCAAACTGCCCGGCTTCGATGCGCTCTTGCTTCACGTGTCGTCCCCTGCGCCCGAACGGGCCAAATACGCCAGACGGTCCAGCGCGCCTTGCAGGATATAGGAGGCCGCCACCGCATCGATCACCTCGCTGCGACGCTTTCGCGACATATCCGCCGCGATCAGTGCCCTTTCTGCCGCAACCGTGCTCAGCCGCTCGTCCCACATCAGCACCGGCAGGGGCGTCAGTCCGCCCAGGTTGCGGGCAAAGGCCCGCGCGCCTTGCGCCCGCGGCCCCTCGGACCCGTCCATGTTGCGCGGCAGCCCCAGCACGAACCCCACCGCCCCTCGTGCCGCCGCGATCCGCAGGATCTCTGCCGCATCCACCGTGAACTTCACCCGCCGCAGCGTGCGCAGCGCACTGGCCACCCCCCGCCGCAGGTCCGACGCCGCAAGACCCACCGTCTTGTCGCCCAGGTCCAGCCCCATCAGCCCGCCGTCACGGGGCAGGGCGGCGGCAAAGGCGGCGGGGTCGTCAAAGGCGGTCACTCCACCACCCCCGCCCCCTCGGCCGCCGCCTTCACCAGTGCCAGATCATCCGGCCGGTCGGCGAACACGCCCTGCGCCTCGGTCCAGATCGCCCGCGCCCGGTCCGTCTCGCCCAGCACCCCCAGCGCCCGCACCAGCTGCGCCCATTCCTCGGCCGAACCGCCCTCGGCGGCCAGCCGTTCTGCCAGCCCCTCGACCATGCCGCGGATGGCGTCCGAATCGGGAACATCGGGGGCGGGCGTCCAGTCGGCCCCCGCCGCCGCGGCCACGCTGCCAAGGTCCGCCAGCACCTGCGCCCGCCACGGATGATCCGCGGGGGCGACCTCGGAGAACCGCCGCCAGTACCGGAAGCCAAGGTCCGGCCGCCCCGTCCGCAGCGCCGAAAGCCCCATCATGAACAGCGCCTCCGGGGCATCGCGGTCGCGCCGCAGCGCCTCGCCCAGAACCGTCTCCGCCTCGGGTGAAATCTGCCCGCCCGCAGCCGCGATCATCCAGCGCGCCAGCTGCACCAGATCGTCTGCCGTGGCCGCGTCTCCCTTCAGCCGGATCACCTCGCCCTGCGCCTTGCGTGCCGCGGCAAAGTTGCCCAGCGCAGCCTCGTTCTCGGCCAGCAGGATGTGGCCCTGCAGGTCATCCGGACGCTCGGCCAGCTTCTGCCGCAGCGTCTGCATCAGGGCCAGGAATTCGGCATCGGCCCCCGGCGCCGGCGCCGCGGGCTGCGCCGCCTCGGCCGCCTCCTGCGACGGGCGCGCGGCACGCAGCGCCTCGGCCGCGGCAATCCGCCCGGCACGCGGCACGTCGCCATAGCCGGGCGCCCCCAGCCACAGATAGCCCGCCACCGCGCCGCCACAGGCCAGCGCCCCCAGCCCCACCGCTACCGCAACCGGCCCGCGCGCCGACACCTCGGGCACCGTCGCCGCCCGGTCGGCCGTCAGAAGCCGCCGTCCCACTTCGGCCCGCAGCCGCTCGGCCTCGCCGCCCGGAATCACCCCGCGCGCGGCATCCCGCGCTATCTCGCGCAGCTGTCCCAGATAGACCTGCCGGTCAAAGGCCGCGGACGACATGGCTCCGCCGCCGCGGCGCAGGCCCAGCCCCAGCGCGGCCAGAACCGCCACCGCCATCGCCCCCGCCACGATCCAGAACGCCATCCGCTGCCCCCGCGCGTCACTGCCGTGCCGTCTAGCCCGCCCTGCCGCAAAAGGGAAAGGCGCAAATCGCCCCGCGGTCGCCCTGCGTCACGGTCACGTGAAAGATGCCTTGCATCGCATGTTGCGCGATGGAACGGCTTTCCTTACCAGATACCCCATGGAAAAGACGCAACACGTCGGCATCCTCTTCGCGGATATCGTCGGCAGCACGAAGATTTACGAAAGGCTGGGCGACACGCGCGCCCTGGCCGTGGTGACCACGTGCTTCGAGACCATGGGCAAGGCCGTGCTTGGCCAGGGCGGGCAGGTGGTGAAGACCATCGGCGACGAGATGATGGCGGCCTTTCCCACGGCAGATGCCGCCCTCCTGGCCGCGATGGACATCCGCCGCGGCATGGCAGCCCTGCCACCCGTTGCGGACGGTGAAATCCTGATCCGTCCGCGCGTGCGCATCGGTCTGCACTTTGGCCCCGCACTGTTCGACAACGACGACTGGTACGGCGACACCGTCAACCTTTCGGCCCGCATCGCCGCCGTCGCCTCGGCCGGCCAGGTGCTGACCACGGGTGAACTCCTGGACCGCCTGCCACTCCCGCTGCGCGCGCTGACCTCCGAGTTTGCCCAGATCGAGGTCAAGGGCCGCAGCGAACCTGTCCGCATCGCCCGTGTCGCCGAAGACCAGGCCGGGCCGGAAACCACGCTGATCCGCCCGCCGTCCGCGGCCCCGGCCCGGGCGCCCGAAGCCTCGCTGCGTCTGGTGCAGAATGGCCGGTCCTGGATCGTGCCGGCAGGCACCCGCAGCATCGTCTGCGGGCGCGAGCCCGGCTGCGACGTGTCGCTGACCGGGCAGCAGGCCTCGCGCCGCCACGCCACCATCGAGATCCGCCGCGACAAGGTGGTGCTGATGGACCACTCCACGAACGGCACCTGGCTGATGGTGGATGACGAACGCCCCGTGCGCCTGTTGCGCGAAGAGTTCAGCATGACCCGCACCGGCCGCATCGTGTTCGGCGATCCTGCCGCGGCCGATGCCGACGCGCTGCAGTTCACCGTAGCCTGACACCCCGTGGCGCAAGCCGCGGCAGCGACATGGGCGCGCATGTCGCATTTCGCCCGGTTGCGCCGCTTCCGGCCACGGGCCAAACTCGCCCCGGGTCCAAGAACGCCCGCAACACACCGCCGGAGGCCCACAGAGTCGATGCAGCGCTATTCCGTCTTTGCCATCGCCCGCGAAGCCTTCCGCAACCATCAGGGGTGGCAGCGCGCCTGGGAAAGGGCCACGCCGAAGAAGGCCTACGATGCCGTCATCGTGGGGGCGGGGGGGCATGGCCTGGCCACCGCCTATTACCTGGGCCGCAACCACGGCATCACCAATGTGGCGGTCATCGAAAAGGGCTGGCTGGGTGGCGGCAACACCGGCCGCAACACCACCATCATCCGCTCGAACTACCTGCAGGACCCATCCGCCGCGATCTACGAAAAGGCGCGCAGCCTGTACGAAACCCTGTCGCAGGACCTGAACTACAACGTGATGTTCAGCCCCCGCGGCCTTCTGATGCTGGCGCAGACCCACCACGAGGTGCGCGGCTACCTGCGCACCGTCCACGCGAACACGCTGCAGGGCGTGGAAACCTCGTGGATCGGCCCCGAGCGGGTCAGGGAACTGGTCCCCATCATCGCGCTGGACGGCCCGCGCTACCCCGTGCTCGGCGCGCTCTACCAGGCCCGCGGCGGCACCGCCCGGCACGATGCCGTGGCCTGGGGCTATGCCCGCGCCTGCAGCGCCATGGGCATGGACATCATCCAGAACTGCGAAGTCACCGCCGTGCGGTCCGAAGGCGGCACCGTCACCGGCATCGACACGACGAAAGGCTTCATCGGCACGAAAAAGCTGGGCATGGTCGTCGCCGGCCACTCGGGGCAACTCGCCCAGATGGCCGGCTTCCGCCTGCCGATCGAGGCGGTGGCGCTGCAGGCGCTTGTCTCTGAACCCATCAAGCCCTGCATGGACGTGGTGGTGATGGCCAACACCGTGCACGGCTACATGTCGCAGTCCGACAAAGGCGAGATGGTCATCGGCGGCGGCACCGACGGCTTCAACAACTTCACCCAGCGCGGCAGCTTCCACCACATCGAGGAAACCCTGCGCGCCCTGGTCGAAACCTTCCCCATGCTGTCGCGGCTGAAGATGCTGCGCCAGTGGGGCGGCATCGTCGACATGACCGGCGACCGCTCGCCGCTGATCTCGAAAACGCCGCTGGGCAACTGCTTCATCAACTGCGGCTGGGGCACCGGCGGGTTCAAGGCCATTCCGGGGTCCGGCTGGGCGATGGCCGAACTCATGGCCAAGGGCGAACCCGGCCCGCTGGCCGCCG
>CAZLIC010000050.1:27183-31566 GCA_964559535.1 uncultured Rhodobacterales bacterium | reverse complement strand
ATCATCTGGGACGTCGGCCACCAGTGCTACCCGCACAAGATCCTGACCGGACGGCGCGACCGCATCCGCACCCTGCGCACCGAGGGCGGGCTGTCGGGGTTCACGAAACGGTCCGAGTCGCCCTATGACCCGTTCGGCGCCGCGCATTCCTCGACCTCGATCAGCGCCGCACTGGGGTTCACCATGGCCGCCGAACTGGGCGGCGACCCCGGCGATGCCGTGGCGGTGATCGGCGACGGCGCGATGTCGGCGGGCATGGCCTTCGAGGCGATGAACAACGCGGGCCACCTGAAGCGGCGGATGTTCGTCATCCTGAACGACAACGAGATGTCGATCGCCCCGCCCACCGGTGCGCTGTCCTCCTACCTCACGCGTCTCTATGCCGATGGCCCGTTCGACGCGCTGAAGGCCGTGGCCAAGGGGGCCGCCAGCTTTCTGCCGCCACCGCTGCGGGAAGGGGCGCTGCGGGCCAAGGAAATGCTCAAGGGCATGGCGGTGGGCACCACGCTGTTCGAGGAGCTGGGGTTTTCCTACATCGGGCCGGTCGACGGGCACGACATGGACCAGTTGCTGCACGTTCTGCGGGCGGCGCGGGGGCGGGCCACCGGCCCCTTGCTGATCCATGTGCTGACGAAGAAGGGCAAGGGCTATGCTCCGGCCGAGACGGCGCGCGACAAGGGGCACGCGACGGGCAAGTTCGACGTGCTGACAGGCCAGCAGGCCAAGGCCGCCTCGAACGCGCCCAGCTACACCAAGGTCTTTGCCCAGTCGCTGGTGGCCGAGGCCGAGCGGGACGAGCGCATCGTCGCGGTGACGGCAGCAATGCCCGAAGGCACCGGGCTGAACCTGTTCGCCGACCGCTTCCCGCGCCGCTGTTTCGACGTGGGCATTGCCGAACAGCACGCGGTAACCTTCAGCGCCGGGCTGGCGGCAGGGGGGATGCGGCCGTTCTGTGCGATCTATTCCACCTTCCTGCAGCGCGGCTATGATCAGGTGGTGCATGACGTGGCGATCCAGCGCCTGCCGGTGCGGTTTGCGGTGGACCGCGCCGGGCTGGTAGGGGCCGACGGCGCCACCCACGCGGGCGCCTTCGACGTGGCCTTCCTGGCAAACCTGCCCGGCATGGTGGTGATGGCGGCGGCCGACGAGGCGGAACTGGTGCATATGGTCGCCACCGCCGTGGCGCATGACGCAGGCCCCATCGCCTTCCGCTTCCCCCGCGGCGACGGTGTGGGGGTGGACCTGCCCGCGCGCGGTGTGCCGCTGGAGATCGGCAAGGGCCGGGTGATCCGCGAAGGGTCACGCGTGGCGCTTCTCTCCTTCGGCACGCGGCTGGCGGAAGTGATGAAGGCCGCCGAGGCGCTGGCCGCCCGCGGCGTATCCTGCACCGTGGCCGACGCCCGTTTCGCCAAACCGCTGGACCGCGACCTGATCCTGCGTCTGGCCCGCGACCACGAGGCGCTGATCAGCGTGGAGGAAGGCGCCGTGGGCGGCTTCGGGTCCCACGTCGCGCAACTGCTGGCAGATGAAGGCGTGTTCGACCGTGGGTTGCGGTTCCGCAGCATGGTGCTGCCCGACAACTTCATCGACCAGGCCTCGCCCGAGGCGATGTACCGCGTGGCCGGGCTGGACGCGGGCCGGATCGAGGCGAAGGTACTGGAGGTGCTGGGGGTGGCCGTGGTGGGGAAGCGGGCGTGACGCCCGAAAATGCGAACGCCGCGAGGACCTTGCGGCTGTCGCGGCGCTCTGAAAATTGGAGACCTGACTTTGCCTCCGACGCACATTAGGTTGCATGGCGTGCGCCAGTTGTCAAGATACCAAGGCCAACCGCGGCAATGACCGATGAACTCGAAGCCATCATTTCACGTGAAAGATTAACAACTTATCTTGCAGCTTCTGGCTTTCATCGGGAACGGGCACTGAGCCTTTACGCGTGGAACATGCAGATCGCCGCTGCATTTTTTCCACTCTTGGGCGCTGCAGAGATATGTAGCCGCAACATGATTGCTGCAAGGATTGAGGCTGCATTCGGAACTGTGTGGTGGCGAGATGCGCACCTGCACAACCTGATGGGCCGCAAGGGAAAGGGTATTGTCTTGCGGGCCGCGGACAGAATCAGGGACGTCGGCAAGCCGGAGACATCTGGCCGGATCATCGCTGAACTGAGCTTCGGGTTCTGGGTTAACATGCTGCTGCCCAAGTATGACGTGGCGCTCTGGGCACCCCTCCATTCCTGTTTCCCCGAACTGCCCACGACCATCGACCTTGGAATGCTGCACATCCGGTTGTCCGCGGTCCACGAGTTGCGCAACCGCGTCGGCCACCACGAGCCGATTTTCCGAAGGAACCTGTCGCAGGACTTTGCCGACTGCCTGGAACTCATTCGGTGGTTAAACTCGGCCAAGGCAAACTGGATCGCCCCGCAGTGCGACGTTCCCCGCCTGATGCGCCGGAAGCCCTGATCCATGCTGACCGGTCTGCGCAGCCGCTTTGCAGCCCTGCACGCCGACCTGACGGTCAGCCTGTCGTTCCGCCATCTGTTCGGCCCCCGGCGCGTCACGCTGGCACCCGATCAGGCCGGGCTGGTGCTGCTGGCGAAGAACGCCGAATGGTTCCTGCCCGCGTTCCTCGACCATCATTTTGCCCTGGGCGTGGCCCATGTGCTGATCGTTGACAACGGCTCGACCGACCGCACGCTGGACATCGCCCGCCGCGACCGGGTCAGCGTTGTCCGGTCCACCCTGCCCGTGAAGCTGCACGAGGTGCGGATGCGGGCAAGGGCGGCGGCAAGGGTGTTCCGTGGCGGCTGGGTGATGTTCGCCGACGCTGACGAGATGGTGGAGCTGCCCATGGGCGCGCCGCTGCCCCGCCTGCTGGGCTATTGCAATGCGCGGGGTTTCACCGCGGTGCTGGGCCAGATGCTCGACCTGTATGCCCCCGCGCCCACGCCAGGCGCCGACTATCGGCAGGCGGTGGCCGAGGCGACGCGCTACAGCCTGGGCGCCATCGCCAAGGTGCCCTACCGCGGCGGCCCCCCGGAAATCGACTGGTTCCTGCGGGACAGCCGCAGCACAGACCCCGGCGTGCAGTTGCTGCAGGGTGGCCTTCGACGCGAGGTGTTCGGCGAGGACCCGTTCCTGTCCAAGCATACGCTGGTGCGCAACCTGCCTGGCATCGGGCTGATGACCCACCCGCATTGCGCCAGCCGCGTGAACCTGGCCGATGCCACGCTGTGCCTGCGCCACTACAAGCTGGCAGGGGACTGGGGCGCGCGCGATGCCGCCAGCGTGGCTGCCGCCACCTGGTACCATGACGAAGACTCCCGGCGGCTGGTGGCGGCCGCGCGCGACGGGTTCCGCATTGCCCCGGCCGAACCCAGGGTCTGGCAGAGGGCCACCGTGCTGGCCGACGAAGGCTTCCTCTACGCCTCGCCCGCGGCGCGGGCGGCGCTGGGCTGACCTGACGGCCGCTGCATGAACAGCGACAACCGGTCGATGTCCAGGTCAAGCGGCCGGAAAGGCGGGCATTCGACAAATCCCTGGCGGCGGTAAAGACGGATCGCGTCATTCAGAAAACACGCGGTCTCCAGCCTTGCCTGCGGCAGGCCCGCCGCCGCCGCACGACCCAGCACGTCGGCCAGAAGCCGCGACCCGATCCCCTGCCCGCGCAGCGCGGCATCGACGTAGAACCGCACGATCTCGGCCAGCCCCGGCCCTGCGGTCACATAACTACCGCAGCCCACCGGGCGCCCCTCGGCCCCGCCGATCAGCAGGCAGGTCCCCGGCGCGGCAAAGGCTTCTGCCATCGCCTCGGGCGTGCGGTCGGCGTGGAACACCGCGACCTAGGCCACGTCAAAGCCGCGCGCGGCGCAGCCCTCTTCGTCCATGCGCCGCAACGCGCCCATGAACCGCGCCACAGCCCGGAAATCGGCCGCCCCGGCCGCGGGCCGCAGGCGCAGCGTCACGACCCACCACCCGACAGCAGCGCCGCCAGCCCCGCCTTGTAGTCGGGATAGAGCAGCCGTACCCCCAGCCGCTCCTTGATGCGGTCGTTCCGTACGCGGCGGCTTTCGGCATAGAAGCTGCGCGCCATGGGCGTCATCTCGGCGTCCCCGTAGGCCACCTCGGGCGGCGGCGGCAGGCCCAGCAGGGCGGCGGCATGTGCCAGCACCTCTTCCGGCGCCACCGGGGCATCGTCACACACGTTATAGGCGGTGCCCGGATCGGGCCGCGCCATCGAGGCCGCCAGGACCTGCGCGATGTCGTCCACATGGATGCGGCTGAAATACTGCCCGGGCTTGACGATCCGCCGGGCGGTGCCGTCGCGCACCTTCTCGAACGGGCCGCGGCCGGGGCCATAGATGCCCGCCAGCCGGAAGATGTG
>CAZLIC010000050.1:0-27083 GCA_964559535.1 uncultured Rhodobacterales bacterium | reverse complement strand
CCTTCTCGAACGGGCCGCGGCCGGGGCCATAGATGCCCGCCAGCCGGAAGATGTGCAGCGGCACGCCCGTCGCGCGCCAGGCGGCCTCGGCCGCCACCCGGGCGCGGCCGCGGGTCTGGCCCGCGTCCAGCGGCGCGGTCTCGTCCACCCAGGCGCCGCCGGTGTCGCCATAAACACCGGTGGTGGACAGATACCCGACCCACTGCCAGGAATGCCCGGAAACCTGCGGCCCAATGGCGGCCAGCACCGGGTCGGTCCCGTCCGCGCATGGCGCAACCGAGGTCAGCAGATGCGTGGCCTGCGCCACCAGCGGCCCAAGGTCGGTGCCGGGCCACAGCACCGGCAGCACGCCTTCGGCCGCAATCGCGTCCAGCCGGGCGGCCTGACGCGTGGTCCCGATCACGCGCCACCCCTGCGGCACCAGCACCCGCGCCAGCGCCGCCGCCGAATAGCCGTGCCCGAAAGAGAGAAGCGTGCCTGCCATGGGCCCTCCATGCCGGGGCCGCCGCCCGGGCGCAACCCCCGGCCGCGGGCAAGGCCCAGAGCGCCGGGGGTTTCACACCCCCGGACCCCCGTGGGGTACTTCGGCAAAGATGAGGGGGCAGAAAGGCCATTCTTGCCTTGCCGCCTCACCTTGTCCAAGTACCCCTGGGGGGTCCGGGGGGCAGGCAGCCCCCCGGGGCTGGGGCCGGACCGCACGTCGCGCGCGTCAGCGCCCTGCGGGCGGGCGGGGCCGGGTGCGGGGGTTCAAAGGGGGGCCGCTGCGCCCCTTTGCCGGGCCCAAGGGCGAAGCCCGCGGGAGCGCCCGGCCGGCCGGTGCGGTCAGTCGGCGTAGTCCGACCCTTCGGCATCCAGGATCGCACGCAGCTCGCGCAGGTGCGCTTCGGCGTTGCCGGGGTAGGCTTCCCATTCGCGGGCGGTCTTTTCCGCCACGGCATCGGGCAGGATGCGCAACGGCCGGCCGGTCTGCAGCGCGCGGATGTAGGTGCCCGCGGCGCGTTCGAAATAGGTCAGGCGGTCCCAGGCTTCGGCCACCGTGCGGCCCACCACCAGCACGCCGTGGTTGCCCATCACCAGTGCAATGATCTTCGGGTCGGCCAGCAGGCCCGCCACCCGCTCCCCTTCGGCCGCGAAGGCCATGCCGCCATACTGGTCGTCCACCGCATGGCGGCCGAAGAACATCGCCGCGTTCTGGTCCAGCGGCGGCAGGCGGCTGTCCTGCAGGCAGGCCAGCACCGTGGCATGGGCCGAATGCACGTGCATCAGGCAGGCGGCATGCGGGCAGGCGCGGTGGATGGCGCCGTGCAGCCCCCAGGCAGTTGGGTCGGGGGCGTCGGGACGGTCCATTGTCGCGGGGTCCTCGGCATCGATCTCGATCAGGTCGCTGGCGCGGATGCGGCCGAAGTGGCGGCAGGCGGGATTGATCAGGAACCGGCGCCCCGAGGCTTCGGTGGCGACCGAGAAGTGGTTGGCCACCGCCTCGTGCATGTCCATCCGCACCGCCCAGCGGAAACTGGCGGCAAGGTCGGCGCGCAGGGCGGTGTGGGTCAGGTTCGTCAGCATGTTCATGGCATTCCCTCCGGCAAGGCGGCGCCGCGCGCCAGTGCGGACGTGGCGGCGATGATGCGGTCAAAGGCGGCGCGGGCGCGCGGCACGGTATGGCGCGCGCGCATCCAGCCGTGCACCATCCCGCGGTCCAGGTACCACTCTGCCACGCCACCCGCGGCGCGGATACGGTCACGATAGGTGCGCCCGTCGTCTGCCACGGGGTCGCACTCGGCGGAAAACGCCGCAACCGGCGGCAAACTGCCGAAATCGCTGTCGTCCAGCGCGCAAGACGTCGGATCGCGGTCCGGGGGACTGCCGCCGTGGCGCAACCTGTGGTAGTATTCGATGTCGGCGGTCGTCAGCATCGGCGCCCGCGCATGTGTCACGAAGCTGCCCTTCGTCCGGTCGCCGCCAAGGCCCGGATAGATAAGAACCACGCCCCGTATCATTGTGTCCGACCCGCGCAGCGCGTGGGCCGTGCTGGCGGCCAGCGAGCCGCCCGAACTGTCGCCTGCCAGGACCACGGGGCCGAACTCCATTGCCACGGCCCGCGTGGCGGACACCGCGTCAAGAAAGGAGGCCGGATGCAGATGCTCGGGGATCAGGCGGTAGTCCACGCTGACCACGCGCAGCCCGGTGGCGGCGCAGATTTCGGCGCAGACGTCGTCGTGGCTGTCCAGCCCGCCGACGACCAGCCCGCCGCCATGGAAATACACCACCGTCACCGCCGACGGGCCCACGGCATAGCAACGCGTCGGCACCCCGCCGCGCGGCGCATCCTGGACCGCCACGCCTGCCGGGCGCGGCTGGCGGAACAGCGCGCACATGCGGTCATACACCGCGCGCTGCCCGGCAATGTCCAGCGAGACGGCATCGTCGGGATAGGCCGCGGCCGTGGCGCGAATGAAGCCCCAGGTGGGGGCGTCGATCAGGGTTTGGTAATCCGGTTCAGACATACAGGTAACCGCCATGGCTGCTGCACGCAGTTTGGCCGATCCGTACCAAGTTGCCGCCTCATTTCCGGCGCCTTTTGCCGGATTTCGCACGGCCACTGCCCGATTGGCGCCGCGCTGCGGGTGTTGACTGGACCAGTGGCGGGGGAATCGTGACCGCCCATGTGGGGAAACAACCGATGCAGTTCTTTCATCCGATCACCCAGGATGACGCCGCGCTGGTAGGTTTTGGTCTTGGCGTCATGATGGTCGCGCCGAAGGGCGCGCCGACAACCGAACAGAAGACGGGCCGTCTGGCCGGGCTTGGCTGCACCATCACGGTGGAACCCAATGTCCGCCGTGCGCTGTCTGCAATGGCGTCACGCCACCACGACCTTCTGGTGATCGACGCCGAGGCCGCCGGTGGACTGACCGCAGCCCAGTCCGCCCTGGCATCGATGCGCCGCAACGGAATCGCAACGCCGGCCATCATCGTGTCGCATGGCGTGAAGGAACAGACCTTCCCGGTTGACCCGATGGAACCCGTTCTGCTGCGCGCACCGCTGTCGGCGGTGAGCCTGCGCGTGGCCGTCGAGTTCGCGCTGCGCGACCGCTCGCCGGTGCAGATGGCCGCCTGACACGGCAACCGATGCGGGCCAACAGAATGCGGACGGGCAATGAAAAGGGGCGGCGCCCGGCGCCGCCCCCTTCATATTCCCGCCCGCGCCGGATCAGGCCAGCGCGAGGTTCGTGGCCGATTCACGCCCGTCGCGGCTGGTCTCGATGTCGAACGTGACCGCCTGGCCGTCCTTCAGCCCGCGGATCCCTGCACGCTCCAGCGCGGTGATGTGCACGAACACGTCCTTGCGACCACCCTCGGGGGCAATGAAGCCGTAGCCCTTGGTGGTGTTGAACCATTTCACGGTGCCCTTGGCCATCGTGAGATACTCCAGTCTGAACGCCGCCCGCGGAATTGCGGCGGCCCGGCACGTCAGCGGTAATCGAAGGCTGGCCGTGGGTCAGACGGTAGGCAAGTCGATGGTCGGCAACGTCGCAGCGCGCATATGGGGGCAATCGCCGTTTTTGGCAAGACTGTTCGGAACACCCGAAGGCAACCGGAATTGCCGTTCCGGCGCTTGCGCGCACAGGCCGTGCCACCCCGCCGAATGTCCGGGCGGCCTGACCCGTCCTTGACCCTTCGACGGGCCGGGCAAGGACCGGCATCCTTGCGGCGGCAAGCCCGGGCCTGCGGCGCATGGCAGAGTCTGCCTTCCTGTGCGGTATATGGCGCGGTCGAGGCATGATTGCTAACCTGCCCGCGCGCAGCACAGAAACGGGGAACATCATGTCACTGATCGGCAGCCTGATCGCCGGGGCCATTGCCGGCTGGCTTGCGGGCAAACTGGTGTCGGGCGCGGGCTTCGGCCTTGTGGGCAACATCGTGGTGGGCATCGTGGGCGGGGTCATCGCGGGATGGGTCCTGCCGCAGATGGGCTTCGGCACGAACGGTGGCCCGATCCGGTCGATCCTGCAGGCCACCTTTGGCGCGGTGATCCTGCTGGTCCTGGTGCGCGTCTTCAAGCGCGCCTGACGGCAACCCCCTGTGTGAGGGGGTTCATGAAACTGTCACGCAATTGTTGCATTCCCGTAGTGAACGGCCGGTAGGCCGCAGGTCAAGGGGGGCGCTGACCGCGCCCGCCGGTCCTCAATCGGGAGAATCACATGTCCTTCATCAAGCTTGGCGCTTCGGCCCTTGCCATGGCCGCCATGGCCGCGCCCGCCTTCGCGCGCGACCAGATCCAGGTCACCGGCTCGTCCACCGTGCTGCCCTATGCCACCATCGTGGCCGAAGCCTTCGGCGAGAACTTCGACTTCCCGACCCCGGTCGTGGAAGGTGGCGGTTCGGGCGCCGGCCGCAAGAAGATGTGCGAAGGTGTGGGCGAAAACACCGTCGACATCGCCAACTCGTCCTCGCGCATCACCAAGGGCGACTTCGAACTCTGCGCCTCCAACGGCGTGACCGACGTGATGGAAGTGCGCTTTGGCTATGACGGCATCGTGTTCGCGTCCGACGTGAACGGTGCTGACTTCGCGCTGGAGCCGGCCGACGTGTACAACGCCGTGGCGGCCAAGGTCGTCAAGGACGGTGCGCTGGTCGACAACACCTATGCGCAGTGGGCCGAATTCAACGCCGCCCTGCCCGCGCAAGACATCCTGGTCCTGTCGCCCGGCACCAAGCACGGCACGCGTGAAGTGTTCGACGTGAAAGTGATCGAGGCCGGCTGCAAGTCCTCGGGCGCGCTGGACCTGTACCTTGCCGTCGCCGAAGGCAAGGACGACAAGGAAAAGGAAGGCAACGCCAAGAAGGCCTGCCTGTCGCTGCGCTCGGATGGCAAGAACGTCGACATCGACGGCGACTACACCGAGACGCTGGCGCGTCTGGATGCCGCCAAGAACGCCATCGGCGTGTTCGGCCTGTCGTTCTACCAGAACAACACCGACAAGCTGAAGGTCGCCACCATGGGCGGCGTGGTTCCTTCGGCCGAATCGGTGGCCTCGGGCGAATACCCGGTGTCGCGTCCGCTGTACTTCTATGTGAAGATGGCCCACCTCGACGTGATCCCCGGCCTGCAGGAATACGTCGAGTTCTTCGTGTCCGACGACATGGCCGGCCCGGACGGCCCGCTGGCCGCCTATGGCCTGGTGTCCGACCCGGAACTGGCCGCGACCCAGGAAATGGTCAAGGCCCGCACGCCGATGGCGCCGCTCGAGTGATCTGACGAACCTCCGGGGCGGCGCCATTCGGCGCCGCCCTCCTCTCCTTCCGGCAGGGAAGCGTATTCATGCCCGTCTTCACCCTGATCATTGTTGTTCTGGTCCTGGCCGTTGCCGCCTTCGTCGTCTGCCGCCAACGCGTGCTGGCCCGCGCCGACGGAAACCCCCGCAAGCTGCATTCCCTGCCGAACTACTATGGTTGGTATGGCTTCATCATGGTGGCGGTGCCGTCGCTTCTGCTTCTGGCGATCTGGCTTATCGTGCAGCCCCTGATGATCGAGCAGTCGCTGGCCAAGCTGTTCCCGACCGAGACGGTCGCGGATGACTCGGCGCGCACGCTGCTGATGGATGATGTGCGCCGCGTGGCCGCCGGTCTGGACGTGGCCGTCGCCCAGGGGGCACTGACGGAAAAGCAGGCGGAAATGATCCGCACCGAATTCGGCTCGGTCCGCGACAGGCTGGCTTCGGTCGGCGTGGCGCTGGGCGCCGAGGTGTCACCGCAGGTTCTGGCCGCCGCGCAGGACTATCGCGAGATGGCGCGCGTCGGCGTTCTGGCCCGCACGCTGCTGGTCGCCATTGTGGCGATTGCCGGTTTCGTTCTGGCCATGATGGCCTCGGTGCCTGATTTCCGCGCCCGCAACCGCGTGGAACAGGTCATCCTTGGCCTGCTGATGCTGGCCTCGCTGATCGCCATTCTCACCACGGTGGGCATCGTCCTGTCGATGCTGTCGGAATCGATCCGCTTCTTCACCATGTACCCGGTCACCGACTTCTTCTTCGGCCTGACCTGGCAGCCTGCCTTCCGCGGCGGGTCCGAACTTGGCCTGATCCCGCTGCTGTGGGGCACGCTGTACATCAGCTTTGTCTCGATGGTCGTGTCGGTCCCGATCGGCCTGTTCACCGCCATCTACCTGGCCGAATACGCATCGAAACGGGTGCGTGCCGTGGTCAAGCCGCTGATCGAGGTGATCGCGGGCATCCCCACCGTGGTGTTCGGCCTGTTCGCTCTGGTCACCGTGGGCCCCTTCCTGCGCGACTACTTCGCGCAGCCGCTGGGGCTGGGTGACAGCGGTTCCTCGGTGATGACGGCAGGCATCGTCATCGGCATCCTGAACATCCCGTTCATCAGCTCGCTGGCCGATGACATCATCAATGCGGTGCCGCAGTCCATGCGTGACGGGTCGCTGGGCCTTGGCGCCACCAAGTCGGAAACCATCCGCCAGGTGGTGATCCCGGCCGCGCTGCCCGGCATCGTGGGCGCCGTGCTGATGGCCGCCAGCCGCGCCATCGGTGAAACCATGGTGGTGACCATGGGTGCGGGTGCGGCCGCCAAGCTGGACCTGAACCCCTTCGAGGCGATGACGACCATCACGGTGAAGATCGTCAGTCAGCTGACCGGCGACACCGAATTCAACTCACCAGAAACGCTGGTGGCCTTTGCCCTGGGCATCACCCTGTTCGTGATCACCCTGGGGCTGAACATCTTTGCGCTGTGGATCGTGCGCAGGTACCGGGAGCAGTACGAATGAGCGACGCCACCGCAACCGGTATTCCCAACGCCCCGTCGGCCCGCCCCAAATCGTCGTTGCTGGCGCAGGACGCGCTGATGCGCCGCCGCAACGCCGCCGAGTCCCGGTTCAAGGCCTATGGCGTGGCCGCCATTGCCGTCAGCCTGATCGTGCTGGCCATCATGCTGTTCACCATCTTCCGTGATGGCGTGTCGGCCTTCCAGCAAGCCACGCTGTCCTTCCCCGTCACGCTGGACGAAACCGTGCTCGACAAGACCGGCACCCGCGACCGTGCCGTGATGGAAAAGGTCACGACCGTCGGCTACGCCAAGGTGCTGACCACCTCGTTCCTGGCCGAACTTGAGAAGCGCGGCATCTCGATCGAGGGCGTGTCGGACAAGGAAGTGGGCGATATGATCTCGAAAGAGGCGCCCGCCCGTCTGCGTGACCTGGTGCTGGCCGACCCGAAGCTGGTGGGGCAGACCATCGACTTCAATGCCTATGCCGCCGGCCGCATCGACGGCTACCTGAAGGGCCGCGTGACCATGGCCTCGGCCGAACTCGACTCGAACATCACGCCCGAACAGCTGCAGCTGGCCGACCGCCTGACGGAGGCGGGCCTGCTGTCCACCGCGTTCAACTGGGGCTTCCTGACCAACACCGACGCCTCGGACCAGCGCCCCGAAGCTTCGGGCCTGGGCATCGCCATCATCGGCTCGGCCTACATGATGGTGATGGTGCTGATCATGACGCTGCCGGTGGGCGTGGCTGCCTCGATCTACCTCGAGGAATTCGCGCCGAAGAACTGGATCACCGACATGATCGAGGTGAACATCTCGAACCTCGCCGCGGTGCCGTCCATCGTGTTCGGTATCCTGGGCCTGGCCATCTTCATCAACTTCATGGGCCTGCCGCAGTCGTCATCCCTTGTCGGCGCGCTGGTGATCAGCCTGATGACGCTGCCCACCATCATCATCGCGACCCGCGCCTCGATCCGCGCCGTGCCGCCCTCGATCCGCGACGCGGCGCTGGGGATCGGCGCCTCGAAGATGCAGACGGTGTTCCACCATGTGCTGCCGCTGGCCATGCCGGGCATCCTGACGGGCACCATCCTGGGCCTTGCTTCTGCCCTGGGCGAAACCGCGCCGCTTCTCTTGATCGGCATGGTGGCCTTCGTGACGAACTACCCGTCCGCCCCGCTGGAAGGCGTGATGGACCCGGCCACCGCCCTTCCCGTGCAGGTGTACAGCTGGGCCAGCCGCGCCGACCCGGCCTTCATCGAACGGTCCAACGGCGCGATCATCGTGCTCTTGGTGTTTCTTGTGATCATGAACGTGGGCGCGATCATGTTGCGTCGCCGCTTCGAACGCCGCTGGTAAGGGGGCACCAATGAACGACATGCGCATCGTGGAGAGAACCGTGGACACCCATACCGTCAAGATCAGCGCCCGCGGCGTGCAGGTGCACTACGGCGAGAAACACGCGCTGAAGGACGTCGACTGCGACATCCTTTCCAACACCGTCACCGCCTTCATCGGGCCGTCGGGCTGCGGCAAGTCCACCTTCCTGCGCTGCCTGAACCGGATGAACGACACGGTGTCGGTCGCCCGCGTGTCCGGCGAGATCAAGCTGGACGGCGAAGACATCTACGACAAGCGCGTCGATCCGGTGCAGCTGCGCGCCAAGGTCGGCATGGTGTTCCAGAAGCCGAACCCCTTCCCCAAGTCGATCTACGACAACGTGGCCTACGGCCCCCGCATCCACGGCCTGACGCGGTCGAAGTCCGAACTGGACGGCATCGTCGAGGACAGCCTGAAGAAGGCCGCGCTGTGGAACGAGGTGAAGGACCGCCTGCAGGAAACCGGAACCGGCCTGTCGGGCGGCCAGCAGCAGCGCCTGTGCATTGCCCGCGCCGTGGCGACGCATCCCGAAGTGCTCTTGATGGACGAGCCCTGCTCGGCGCTTGACCCCATTGCCACCGCGCAGGTCGAGGAACTGATCGACGAGCTGCGTTCGGGCTTTTCGGTGGTGATCGTGACGCACTCGATGCAGCAGGCCGCCCGCGTGTCGCAGAAGACCGCCTTCTTCCACCTTGGCAACCTCGTCGAGTACGGCGAGACCGGCCAGATCTTCACCAATCCCAAGGATCCGCGCACGGAATCCTACATTTCCGGCAAGATCGGCTGACGGAGTTTCCGATGCACAACGAACCGCATATCGCCTCGGTCTTCGACCGGGACCTGGAGGCCGTTCAGGCCATGGTGATGAGGATGGGCGGCCTTGTCGAAGCGTCCATCCTGTCCGCCGCGCAGGCGCTGGACACGCGCGACGAGGAGCTGGCCGAGAAGGTGCGCCGCAGCGATACCGCCATCGACGCGCTGGAAGAGCAGATCAACGCCGAATGTGCCCGCGTGATCGCGCTGCGCCAGCCCACGGCCACCGACCTGCGCACCGTGCTGACGGTGATGAAGATCGCCAATGGCCTGGAACGCTGCGGCGACTATGCCAAGAACCTGGCGAAGCGGTCGTCGGTGCTGGCACAGATGACACCCATCCCCGGTGCCTCGGGCTCGATCCGGCGGATGGCGCGGTCGGTGGAACAACTGCTGAAGGATGCGCTGGATGCCTATGTCCAGCGCGACGTGCAGCTTGCGGCCGACGTGCGCGCCCGCGACCGCGAGGTCGACCAGATGTACAGCGCGCTGTTCCGCGAGTTCCTCACCCACATGATGGAAGACCCGCGCAACATCACCGCCTGCATGCACCTGCATTTCATTGCCAAGAACATCGAGCGTGTGGGCGACCACGCCACCGGCATTGCCGAGCAGGTGATCTACCTGGTCACCGGCACGCTGCCCGCCGACCAGCGGCCGAAAGCCGATCTCACGACATCCCCGGCGGGAATGTAGCGATGGCCGGGAACGAGCAGCCCACCGTCCTGCTGGTCGAGGACGAAAGCGCGCAGCGCGAAGTGCTGGCCTACAACCTCGAGGCCGAGGGGTTCCGTGTCGCCTCGGCCGAGAACGGGGAAGAGGCGCTGCTGCTGGTGGACGAGGTGGTTCCCGACATAATCGTGCTCGACTGGATGCTGCCGTCCGTCTCGGGCATCGAGGTGTGCCGCCGCCTGAAGGCCCGCCCCGACACGCGCAGCACGCCGATCATCATGCTGTCGGCCCGGTCCGAAGAGGTGGACCGGGTGCGCGGGCTGGAGACCGGCGCCGACGACTATGTGGTGAAGCCCTATTCGGTGGTCGAGCTGATGGCGCGCGTGCGCACCCAGCTGCGCCGCGTGCGCCCCTCGACGGTGGGGGTGGTGCTGGAATGGGCCGACATCACGCTGGACCCGGAAACGCACAAGGTGCACCGAAGCGGCAAGACGCTGAAGCTCGGCCCGACCGAGTTCCGCCTGCTGACCACCTTCATGGAAAAACCCGGCCGGGTCTGGAGCCGCGAGCAGCTTCTGGACCGGGTCTGGGGCCGCGACATCTATGTCGATACCCGCACGGTCGACGTCCACATCGGCCGCCTGCGCAAGGCGCTGATGGCCCAGGGCGGGGATGACCCGCTGCGCACGGTGCGCGGCGCGGGATACGCGCTGGGGTAACCCGGTGCCTGCCGCGCAGGCGCGTCACACCGGATCGACGTTCGCCATGTCGCGTGCGCCGTGGATGACCGCAAGGATCACCACCCGTGTCGGCGTGACTTCGTAGATCAGCCGCCACCTATGCACAAACACTTCGCGGATTTCCCGGTCGGTTTCGTTTTCCGGCAACCGCCGCCCTTGGCCGGGCTGGTCGGGCAGCCGGTCTGCCCGTGCCTCGAACCGGTCGGCAACGCGTTCGGCATAACCGGGAGAGGTCTGGTCCACATAGGCCAGCAGGTCGAACAGCTCGATCCGCGCTCTGTCGGACCAGATCAGCGTTCGCGCCATTTTTGCAGCTGCCGCTTGACCTCCTCATGGCTCACCACCTCGCCCCGGTCCACCGCGGCCAGCCGTTCGTGCAGCACCTGCTGCACATACAGGTGGTACTGGATGTCGTCATAGGACGCATCCTCGGGAAGATCGGCGATCAGGGCCTGCGCGGCGTGTTTCGGCGAGTGCATGGGGACCTCCACGGGGAACAACATAGCGCGCAGAGCAGCGATTGGCGAGGATTCGGCGCGCCGACATGGCAACCACCGCTCCTCCATTCGCCGGGCCCGTCGATACGCACCCGGCGAAGCCATTGAAGAAGTCCGTGAATGCCTTGCTACCCTAGGTTCGCCTTGAAGAACGCCACTGTCCGCTCCCACGCCAGTTCCGCCGCCGCCGCGTCGTAGCGGGGGGTGGTGTCGTTGTGGAAGCCGTGGTTCACGCCCGGATAGACGAAGGCCTCGTACCGCGTGCCCGCGGCCTTCAGCGCGGCCTCGTAGGCCGGCCAGCCCTCGTTGATGCGGGTGTCAAGCTCGGCATAGTGGATCAAGAGCGGCGCCTTGATCTTGGCCACATCCTCGGCCTTGGGCTGGCGGCCATAGAACGGCACCGCCCCGCCCAGGTCGGGGAAGGCCACCGCGGCCGCATTGGCCACGCCGCCGCCATAGCAGAACCCGGTGATCCCCACCTTGCCTGTGGTGGCGGCGTGACCCTGCAGGAACTCGACCGCCGCAAAGAAATCGTTCATCAGCTTCGTGCCGTCGACTGTCTGCTGCAACTCGCGTCCCTTGTCGTCGTCACCCGGATAGCCGCCCACGCTGGTCAGCCCGTCGGGCGCCAGCGCCACGAACCCGGCCTTCGCCACCCGCCGCGCCACATCGCGGATATAGGGGTTCAGCCCGCGGTTCTCGTGCACCACCACCACGCCCGGCGCCTTCTCCACGCCCGCGGGGCGCACCAGATAGCCATTCACCGTGCCGTGCCCGTCGGGCGACGGATAGGGGATGTCCTCGGCCACGATTCCGGCATCATCCGCCGCCACCTGCTGCGCCAGCGCATAATTGGGCTTCATCAGGTTCAGCAGCGCCACCGCCGTCATGCCGCCCACCGCGAACCGGCCCGCACGGTCCAGGAACTCGCGCTTTGTGATGCGGCCATGCGCATAGAAGTCGTAAAGTTCCAGCAATTCCTGCGGGAAATCCTTCGCGGTCATCCGAGTCATCTGCGCCTCCTGTGCTGTCTCAGCAAAGCTAGCACGCCCGCATGACACCGCCTGCACGAATGCGTGAGTCCGCCCGGCCACAGCGGCCAACCCCGCATCTGGGGCCAGGCAATGCCCGCTATGCAAGTCCTCGGTCCCCGTCTATTCTCTTGTGTCACAACCGGGGGGCACACCCCGGCATTCGAGGCAGGACGACCGGAACATAGGAGAGGCCATGCGCTGCCCTTTCTGCGGCAACATCGACACCCAGGTGAAGGACTCGCGCCCCGCCGAGGATCACGTGAGCATCCGGCGCCGCCGGTTCTGCCCCGCCTGCGGCGGCCGCTTCACCACCTATGAACGCGTGCAGCTGCGCGACCTGATCGTGATCAAGTCGAACGGCAAGCGCGAGGAGTTCGACCGCTCGAAACTTGAACGGTCCATCCGCATCGCCATGCAGAAACGCCCGATCGACCCCGACCGCATCGACCAGATGATCTCGGGCATCGTGCGCAGGCTGGAATCGCTGGGCGAGACGGACATTCCGTCGAAAACCATCGGCGAGATCGTGATGGAAAGCCTCAGCCGCATCGACACCGTGGCCTATGTGCGCTTTGCCAGCGTCTACAAGAACTTCCAGGCCGCCGACGACTTTGACCGCTTTGTCGAGGGGCTGCGCCCGCAAGGCGCCCCGGAAGAGTGAGCCTTGACGCCCACATGCGGCACGCCCTGGGCCTTGCGGCCCGGGGCCTGGGCAACACCTGGCCCAATCCGGCCGTTGGGTGCGTGGTGGTGCAGGGCGACCGCGTGGTGGGCCGGGGGTGGACGCAACCGGGCGGCAGGCCGCATGCCGAAACCGTGGCGCTGGCGCAGGCCGGGGCGGCGGCGCGCGGCGCCACCGCCTTTGTCACGCTGGAACCCTGCGCCCACCACGGCAAGACCCCCCCCTGCGCCGGGGCGCTGATCGCCGCCGGTGTGGCGCATGTCGTCACCGCCCTGACCGACCCCGACCCGCGTGTCGCAGGGCGCGGCCATGCCCATCTGCGGGCGGCAGGCATCGCCGTGACCGAAGGCGTGCTGGCGCAGGAAGCGGCCACCCTGAACGCCGGTTTCCTGAAACGCATCACCCGCGGCCTGCCCTTCGTCACGCTGAAACTGGCCGCCAGCCTTGACGGCCGCACCGCCATGGCTTCGGGCGAAAGCCGCTGGATCACAGGCCCGCTGGCCCGCCGTTCGGTGCACGCAATGCGCATGACGCATGACGCGGTGATGGTCGGCGCAGGCACCGCCCGCACCGACGACCCCGACCTGACGGTGCGCGACATGGGCGCCGTGCGGCAACCGGTGCGCATCGTGCTGGACCCCCGCCTGTCGCACGCGCCCGACAGCCGTCTGGGCCGCACCGCCCGCGATACCCCCGTCTGGCTGCTTCATGGCCCCGATGCACCCGAACAGGCCCGCATGGCGTGGAACGCGACAGGCGCCCGCCGCATCGAACTGCCCGACACAGCCGCCACCACCGCCCTGCAAGCGCTGACGGCCGAAGGGATCACCCGCGTGCTGTGCGAAGGCGGCGCCACGCTGGCCGCAAGCCTGATCCGCGGAGGGCTGGTGGACGACTTGGCGCTGTTCTATGGCGGCGTGCTGATCGGCGGCCAAGGTCACCCCGCGCTCGGCCCCCTTGGCCTTGCCGCGCTGGCCGACGCCCCGCGCCCCCGGCTGATCGAGGCGCAAGCCTTGGGCCCCGACACGCTGACCCGCTGGTCATTCCCCGGCGCCTAGCCGCGCCAGCACCCCTTGCCCGGCCAACCGTCCGCTGGCCAGACAGCCCGTCAGCAGCCAGCCACCCGTCGGCGCTTCCCACCCCAGCATCTCGCCCGCCGCAAACACACCGGGCAGGGCGCGTAGTTCCAGCGTGTCGGTCAGCGCGGCACGGGAAATGCCCCCCGCCGTGGATATCGCCTCGTCCAGCGGACGCGGGCCACGCAGCGGCACGGGCAGCGCCTTCAGGCGACTGGCCAGCGCCACCGGGTCAGGCGGCAGCGGCCGCCCCCATTCCTGCGCCAGCGCCACTGCTACGGGCGCAAGCCGTGCCTTGCGCAGCCGGTTGCCCATGCTGTCGCCCGCCCGACCGTCCAGCCGCGCCGCCGCCTGCGCCGCCGTCAGGTCAGGCAACAGGTCCAGCGCCACTGCAGCCCCTTCCCTCAGGTCGCGCGAAACGGCATAGAAGCCGCCCCCTTCAACGCCCTTTCCCGACAGCACGAACTCGCCCCGCTGGCGCCGCCCGTCCGGCAGCAGCAGCGCGCATCCCTTCACCGGCGTGCCGAAGAACCGCGCCATCCCGGGCGACCAGTCCACCCGGAAGCCCATGTTCGCCGGGGCAAACGCCTGAACCTCCACCCCCAACCCGCGCAGCACCGGTGCCCAGGCCCCGTCCGACCCCAGCCGCGCCCAGCTGCCGCCCCCCAACGCCAGCACGCAGGCCGAAAACGCTACTGCCTTTCGCCCCTCTGGCGTGTCGAACAGGGCCTCCCCCCCGGCAAACCCCGCCCAGCGCCAGCGTGTGCGAAACCCCACCCCCTGCGCCACCAGCCGTGCCAGCCATGCCCGCAGCAAGGGCGAGCCCTTCATCGCCACCGGAAACACCCGTCCCGACGAGCCCTGGAACACCTCCTGCCCCAGTCCCCGGCACCAGTCCTGCACCTGTTGCGGACCGAGCCCGCCCAGCACGCCCCGCCATTCCGGATCGTACACCCCGGCAAACCCCGGCGCCGCATGGGTGATGTTCAGACCAGACTTGCCCGCCATCAGGAACTTGCGCCCGACGCTGGGCTTGGCCTCGGCAAGCACCACCGGCACGCCCGCCGCCGACACCGTTTCTGCCGCCATCAGCCCTGCCGGGCCGCCGCCAATGACCAGAACAGGCGTCACATCACCCCGTCGCGGCGGAACGGCATGGCAATTCCCTGGGCCGCCAGCGCCTGCCACACCGCCAGCATGGCAGGCCCCATGTAGGAATTTGCCCCGTCATCCAGCCCCATGGCCCAGAACTTCACCAGAAACTCCGGCCCCCGCTCGCCGAACCGCTCGATCTCGCCGCCCACCTCGGGCTCGGGGCGCACAAAGGGCAGCGCCCGCACCGCCGCCTCGGCCAGCGCAATCACCTGCACCGGGTCCACCTCTGGCACCGTGGCAAAGCGCAGCTCGTATCGGTTGGGGCTTTCCTCGCCCGAAAAGTTCACCACGCGGGTGGTGATGAAGTGGTCGTTCGGCACCATGATGCGGCGGCCGTCAAAGGTTTCCAGCACCACCGCCCGCGCCGTCATCTGCACCACCTTGCCCTGCTCGCCCCCGTCCAGCGCCACAAAGTCGCCCACCGTGGTCTGCCCCTCCAGCAGCAAGATGACACCCGACACAAAGTTCGCCGCAATCTGTTGCAGCCCCAGCCCGATCCCCACGCCCAGCGCGCCAAAGATCACCGCCACCGCCGTCAGGTCGATCCCCAGGATCGACATCAGCAGCAGGAACGCCGCGCCAAAAATGGCCACCTCGGCCGCCTTCACCGCCAGCTCGCGGGTAGCGGGGCGCAGGTCGGCCTGCTTCTTGATGTAATCCGCGCTTTGCCGGTTCGACCAGGCCCCCGCCCAGAACAAGAGGCTGCCCGCAATCACCCCGCGGAACAGCGTCAGCACGCTGAACGAGATGTTGCCAAGGTCCACCGTGGTGGCCGCCATCCGCTCGGTCAGCGGTCCCAGCAGGCCCAAGAGGTTCAGCGCCGCGGCAGGCACCAGCACATAGCGGCCCAGAAGGCGCAGGAAGGCATCGTTCAGCACCTCGCGCACCAGGATGCGCGCCGCCACCAGAAGGATCAGCCGCTTGCCAAAGCCGATGACGCCGCCCGCGCCGAACATCGCCCGCGTGGTCTCTTCGCCCAGCGCAGTCAGCCCATAGGCCAGCAGAGGAAACAGCAGCGGCAGCAGCGACAGAAGGAACCGCCGCCCCTGCGCCAGCAGGCTGTCCTGCCCCTCGGGCGGGGTCAGCCAGCGCACCAGCAGGGGGCGCAACCGCCGCGACACCACCAGCGCCAGCACAAAGGCCGCCGCCAGCAGCGCCGCCTGTGACCAGGCCGCAGGGCTGGCCAGCCAGCCCATCGCCACATCCGCCGCCCCGTCCAGCCAGACCAGCGCGGTTCCCACCAGTTCCTGATTCACCCGCCCTTGCCCCGCTGCCCCCTGCGCCCCACCATCCGGGCATGACCGACGACGCGCCCATCTGCCCGCTGTGCCTGCGGCCCATCCCGCCCGACGTGCCGCAAAGCCTGCACCACCTGATCCCCCGCGCCAAGGGTGGCAAAGGCGGCCCGACCGTCCTGATGCACCACCTGTGCCACAAGGAAATCCACGCCGCCCTGTCGGAAACCGACCTCGCGCGCCGCTTCAACACGCCCGAGGCGCTGCGCAGCCACCCCCGCCTTGCGCGCTTTGCCGAATGGGTGGCCAGGCGCCCGCCGGGGTTCCTCAGCCGCGTGCCGAAACGCTGATTACCAGTGCCCGGTATTGCCCATGCTGGCCCAGGGCTCGGCCGGGGGCAGCGCCGGGCCGTCCTGCAGCAGTTCCACCGACACGTTGTCGGGGCTGCGCACAAAGGCCATACGCCCGTCGCGCGGCGGGCGGTTGATCGTCACGCCATTCGCCATCAGATGCGCGCACATGTCGTAGATGTTCTCCACCGCATAGGCCAGGTGGCCGAAGTGGCGGCTGTCGCTGGGCAGGCCGGTGTCGCCATCCCAGTTGTAGGTCAGTTCCACCGGGCATTCCGGCTGGCGAGGCGGCGCCATGAACACCAGCGTGAACCGGCCTTGCTGGCTCTCGCTGCGGCGCGTTTCTTCCAGCCCCAGCAGGCGATAGAAGGCGATCGATTTCTCCAGGTCCAGCACGCGGACCATGGTGTGAAGGTACTTGATCTGCATCTTGCGCTCCGTTTCCGCGTTCGACGGGACCCTAGCACGCGCAGGGCCGCGGAAAAGTGTCAGAACACCGACGACACGCCGATCGATATGCCGGTGGTCGAGGTTTCGTACCGGCTGACGTTCGAAAACGTGCTGCCATGGCGCAGGCTCAGGACCGGGGCAAAGCCCAGCAAACCCCAGTCGTCGAATGTGAAGTCCACCCCGGCACCCCACGACGTGTCCTGCCGTCCGCCGGTGACAAAGACCGACCCGAACAGCGCGAACGCGTCATAGTCGCGCATACCGGCGTTGGCGGTGAACGACACCGAGGCCGGGCCGATGGTCCACCCGGGATCGAAGCCCAGCGAAAACTGCGCCGCGTTGTATGTCGAGTTTTCATCGTCCGATCGGGCGCGTTCGACCTTCAGCCCAAGGTTCAGACGCCCCTCTCCGTCACGGATCGGCATTTCGCCCAACAGCGTGATCGAGCCAACATCCACCTTCCGGTCATCCGCGCCTTCCCAGCCCCGCTCGGCATCCAAGGCCAGCCACAGGCTGCCGCCACTCCCCTGCGCCAGCGTGACCTGCGCGGCCAACTGCACGTCGCGGCCGTAAATCTCGCCGCCCGCCCAGCTTTGCGACGCAGTGCCCGAAAGGCTGAACAACCGCCGGGCCGGACCGACCAGGATGTCGCGCCTGACCCCGACCGACAGCCGCGTGCGGTCCAGATCGCGCGATGTCACCGACCCGGCTTTCGCCTTCGACGCGCTGTCGATCCGGTTGCGCACCGTCTCGGCGCCGAAAGTCAACACCGTTTGCGCCGACCCGTTGCCGGGCAGCAGGCGCTGGCCGGCAACGCGCAGGTTCACGCGATAGCCCGACAGCGCCTCGGCCCCGTCACCCAGCGTGCCCACCACGAAATCGCCGATGCGGAACACCGGGTCTTCGGCGCCGCCGTTCAGGTTGTCCGACGGGCCCGCCTCAAGCCCGAAGCTCCACCGCCAAGGGTTGGTGTCGCGCACATGCGCCAGATCTCGCCCCGACCGTTCGGCCGCCGCATCATCTGGCGCCACATCCAGCGACCTGCGCAGCCAGTACTGTGCCACCAGCGGCCGTCCGGCTTCGAACGCCGCCTTGGCGGTGTTGCGGGCAATCTCATAGCGGAGCGCAGGCGGTGCGCCGGCCTGCCGGGCATAGGTCCAGCCCGTGCGTCCAGCGGCAATACCCGCTGTAGGCCGACCCAGCCGCGTTTCCGTGGCCGAGAGGATCAGCTGCACCCGCGGATCGCGGTTGCCGATGCCTGCAAGGGCCCGCGCGATGCGGTTCGCCGCCTCGAACTCTCCGGCGGAAAAGGCCGCCTGCGCCGTCAGCAGCGCCTCGTCCGGCAGCAGGCGCAGCGTCTCGGCCTGCGCGGCGCCAAGCAGCAGCGAAAGCGCAAACGCCAGGGCGCCGCAGGTTCTGCGCGCCCCGGCCACCCGACGGCTCAGCGCGGCGTGCAGATCGGCGAGGCACCGGCCAGATCGCAGCGCGGCAGGTTGAACACGCCGTATTCGAAGATGCCGTTCTCGTTCTGGATCGGATTGATCCAGATCACCCCGGCCACGTCGCTGGCGCCGTTGCCGCCGAACGCGCCGTCAAAACTGCCGACGCTGGAACCCGGCGAGCCGAGGAACTCGACATCGCCCAGGAACGTGCCGTTGTCGCTGATCTCGGTTTCGCGCAGCACCAGATCGGGCAGGGTGGTGGTGTCGATCGTCGTGACGTTGCCTTCATCGTCGACGAGGCCGAACGAGGTGACCTGGTTGCCATCGCGGTCGTGCAAGGTGCGCTCGGTGATGCCGCCCTCGACCACTTCGCCGCTGCCCGATGCCTCGAACTGCGCGTTGACCTGGATCACGCCGCGCACGCCGAACGGTTCCTGCGGCTGCAGCGGGTCGGGCCGCGGCGGACCTTCGGGGTCGGTCGGGCCGGGCACGAAGACGCCCGCATAGCTGCCGTAGTAGCTGAACGTACCCTGTTCCGGTCCCGGCGTCGGCGACGGGCTGTCCGAAATCGCGGGGCGGGTATAGCCGGTCACACGCACCCAGCCGCCACCGCCGTTGTGTTCGTTGAACTGCCCGCCGTCGGCCGAGGCCACCGCAACCAGCGTGTCGCGCTCGTTCTCGGCAACATAGGCCAGGTAGGACCGCGTCAGGTTGGTTTCCTGGAACTCGTAGGCCAGGTACGCAGGCTGCGTTCCGTGCGGCGGCAGGTCCATCGACGGGCGGCGGCGGAACGTGCCGAAGGCCCCCGACGAGCTGACGCCCGCCATGTCGATTTCCAGCGTGGTGCCGTCATAGCGGAAGCCGCGCAGGTCCTGCACCACGTTGCTGGCGCCGGTGGCCGGGCCGACGGGATCCGGATCGGGGTCCGGATCGGTGACAACCTTGGTGCCCAGCGGGTTGCCGTCACAGGCCGCAAGCAGAACAAGCGCCAGAAGCGCTGCACGTTTCGTTTTCATGGAACCTGCTCGATCGTTTTTTGGACGTTTTGTCCATTAACGTGCCAATCGGGCCAAAATTTGTCAAACAAACCAAGGGTTCCGCAACCAAAGCAAGAATGCCTGATGCAGATTTGTCGCGTGGCCTTGCCGCGTTCACCCCACCTGTCGTAGCTTGCCCTTCTGCCGCCCCCATATGCAGGATTCCCGCCATGCCCCTGACCCCCGAGCAAGCGGAAGAGATCGCCGCCCTGCGCAGCCAGCCCCGCCCCACCCTGCGCCCCGTCGCCGAAGGGATGGAGGCGCATCTGCACACCGCCCACCCGGTGCTGGACCACGGGTTTGTCCGCGTGGTGGACTACATGGGGGATGATGCCGCCATCGTGCAGGCGGCGCGGGTCTCCTACGGGCGGGGGACGAAGGCGGTGTCCAACGACGAAGGGCTCATCCGCTATCTGATGCGGCACTGGCACTCGACCCCGTTCGAGATGTGCGAGGTGAAGTTCCATGTGAAGCTGCCGGTCTTCGTGGCACGCCAGTGGATCCGCCACCGCACCGCCAACGTGAACGAATATTCCGCCCGCTATTCGGTGCTGGACCGAGAGTTCTACATTCCCGCGCCCGAACAACTGGCGGCACAAAGCACGCAGAACAACCAGGGCCGTGGCGCGGTTCTGGCCGGAGAGGAGGCGGCGCGCGTGCTGGACCTTTTGAAGCGCGACAGCCAGCAGGCCTATGACAGCTATGAGGACATGCTGAGCACCGCCCAGCCTGACGGAACCCCCCAGCAGGGACTGGCGCGCGAACTGGCGCGGATGAACCTGCCGATGAACATCTACACCCAGTGGTACTGGAAGGTGGACCTGCACAACCTGTTCCATTTCCTGCGCCTGCGCGCCGACCCCCACGCGCAATACGAGATTCGCGTTTACGCCGAGTTGATCGGCCAGATCGTCGCCGACTGGGTGCCCCTGGCCTGGGCCGCCTTCGCCGACTACCGGCTGGGGGGCGTCAACCTGTCGTCAAAAGCGGTGGCGGTGCTGAAGCGTCGGCTTGCAGGCGAGGCGGTGACGCAGGAGACTTCGGGGATGAGCAAGGGCGAATGGCGGGAGTTCGAGATGATTTGGGGTGGCCAGTAGATGAATGACAAAAGAGCGGCATTTGCCAACCTTGTAGTTAAATTCGGAAATGAAGGTCTACTTGCGTACAAGGAGCTCTTCACAGCAGCAGTGATGGTTGACACTAATGTTCGAACCTACGGAAAGAGCACCTACAGGTTCCTTGACTGCCAGATTCGCGAGATTTCACCGGGAGACGCGATGTCAACAGTGCTTTTCGGCCGATTTGTTAAGGACACCGAGTACACCCGCGAGCAGGTGTTAGAAGGTGGAAAGATTGTTGCAGACGTTCAATCACTTCCAGTAGCGCTATCGTCCTTCTTCTGTATTTTCCTTGCTGAGCACCGAATGGCATACGTTGCCGAGACGCGCTCCGCCCCAACTTTAGATGTGTTTGCAAAAACTATTGAACGCCTCCTACGAAAAGAGTTCACAAAGTTCATCGAAAAAATTTACCGAGAGGAGAAAGCGCAGAATCCAAGATTCACTCGGGCCAATGCCTTTGCCCGCCACGTGCCGCCCACAGTTCACGTTGTTCCATTGCCCGCAAAACAAAGCATTCGTGACTTTGTTGGAAGGTTTGAGAACATAAGATCACTTACCATAAACCTTATTGAAAGAAACAATGAGCTAACGAGGGAACTTTTTGGCGCTTTAGTGGACACTATTGTGAAAACAAAGCCAGTATCTGCAAAAGTTGTCGCAAATGGAGGCAACAAGGGCTTGGATGTAGCGGCAACCACGGATTTGGTTGTCAACACCACAGAATTCGGCTATGAAGACGTAGTTCTAGAGGGAAAAGACAAGGATGGGAATAAGATTAAGGGTGGAAATGAAGAATTTAAACTAACCGCGGACGTTGCGGACACCTTGGAAGGCTTTGATCTCGCAAAGGATTTGTACAAGAAGTTTTCCGAGCTAAAATCGCAGGGCCAGATTAAGACTGGTGAGCTTGACCCAGAAGAAGCAGACGCAGTCAGGCGCGCGCTAGAGGCGCTATCGCGAGCAGCTGAATGAAGGACGATCACCAAGAAATCAGCGGCAGATTGCTGTCAGACAGCACGCTTGGCCAGATTGTCCGCACTTACGAGAGCGCCTATCCAGGTCGCTTAAAGAACACAGATTACTCACGGCTCGCTTTCTTTGCTACGGCGCTGTTGGCGCTGCTCCTTTGGCATACCAATGCACCATACAGCCACATTGATCGAACGCTAGTCAATATGACCAACATTGGAATTTCACTTAGTGGAGTGGCTTTGGGCCTTGGGTTAGCTGGGGTCGCAATATACACAAGCAGCATCAAGCCAGAAATGCTTAGAATACTGGCGAACACAGACTACCCTGGCACCAGAACTTCTGCACTGCGTTTTATCCTTGCGGCCTTCGTATACGTTATAGTTGCATTCCTAAAACTATGCGTTGCTTGCGCAATTTTCTTTTTTCTTTTCGCGGCAGACTCGCCAGTCCTGAATCTGGTAGCCCTTCTTTTCACGAAGCCAGACGAAGCGAAGAAGTTCTTTGCCCTGATGTTTTCACCTGTTTTTGCTTTCTACTTTGTGTTTGCGTTCTCGAATCTATGGTCATTTGTTTTCAATCTTCATAGATCGATAATGATAATTGCCGCGGCGGAGATAGTTCTTCAGAGCCGAGCCGATGAATGAAATTAAAAAGCAAGCGTAGGGTGCGCTTCAGCGCACCTCTTGCTCGTCGCTCCACATGGTGCGCTGAAGCGCACCCTACGGATTTTCGCCACGATGATACACCGGAATAGCCGTCGCTGCCAAAGTGAAACCCGTAGGTCGGGGATCACCCCGGCTCTCCCGCCCGAGAGTCTGAACTAACAGCCCCCCCGGAAAGGCCCCCCACCATGCCCCACGCCTACTGGATCGCCAACGTCACCGTCACCGACCCGGAGGCCTATGCGCTCTATCGGGCGGCCAATGCCGCGCCGCTGGCGGCCTTCGGGGGCGAGTTCCTGGTGCGGGGGGGCGCGCAGGAGGTGACCGAGGGCACGTTGCACGCGCGCACCGTGGTGGTCCGCTTCCCCTCGCTGCAGGCGGCCACCGACTGCTACCACTCGGAGGCCTATCAGGCGGCCATCCTCTTGCGGCAGGCCGCCAGCACCGGCACCTTCTGCATCGTCGAGGGCCACGACCCCCAGCCCTGACGCCCGCTACAGCCCCTTCGCCGCCAGCCAGGCCCTCATCTGCGCAATCTCCACCTCTTGCGCGGCGATCACCGCCTCGGCCAGCGCGCGGATTTCCGGGTCCTTGCCGTGCTCCAGCACCACCTTGGCCATCGCCACGGCGCCTTCGTGGTGCGGGATCATGCCCGTCACGAAATCGACATCGGCATCGCCCGTGTAGGGCACCATCATGCCCTGCATCATCGCATCCATCGCCACCTGATAGGCCGCGGTCGAGGGGCTGTCGGCCTGCGCCAGCGCATAGCCCGCCACGGCAGCGGCCAGAACCGATGCCGCCACCAGTTGCTTCTTCATCAGCGTCTCCTTGTGTCTGCCGGGTCAGTGTGTCAGCCGGGTCAGGGCGTTTTCCGGGTCAGGCGGGGGCAAATCCCGCCTCGGTCAGCGCCGCCACCAGCCGGTCGCGCGGCGCCTGCGAGGTGACCTGCACCTGCCGCGTCGGCAGATCGGCCGCCACCTCGGCGCCCGGGTCCACCGACCGGATCGCCGCCTGCACGCCGCGCACGCACCCGCCGCAGGTCATGTCCTGAATGTGGAACTGTATGGCCGTCTCCTGAACTGTCGTCACTTGCAGATAAGGCTTCCCCCCATGGGAAGGTCAAGTACACGAATCCGCGATACAACCCCTTGACCTTCCCATGATGGGAAGCCCTATCTGAAGCTGGACAGAAGGCTTCCCCCATGACCACCGCCCCCCCCGATCTCGCTGGACATCAACGGAATGACCTGCGCCGCCTGCGTGGGCCGCGTGGAAAAGGCCCTGGCGCGGGTGCCGAGCGTCACCGCCGCCGCGGTGAACCTGGCGACCGAGCGCGCCACCATCTCGGGCGCCGCCACGGCAGACGCGCTGATCGCCGCGGTGGCGCGCGCGGGGTACGACGCCCGCCCCGCGGGCCCCTCGGCCGCCGAGGCCGCCGCCGAACGCCAGCAACAGAAGGCGCAGGATGACCGGCGGCTTCGCCGCGACACCTGGCTGTCCGCCGCGCTGACGCTGCCGGTCTTCGTGCTGGCCATGGGCGGCCACATGGTGCCCGCGCTGCACCACCTGATTGCGCAAACGCTGGGCGACACGCGGAACGCCTGGGTGCAGATGGGGCTGACGGCGCTGGTCATGGCCTTTCCCGGCCGCCGCTTCCTGACGCTCGGCCTGCCCGCCCTGTTCCGCGGCACGCCCGACATGAACAGCCTTGTCGCCACTGGCACGCTGGCCGCCTTCGGCTTCTCCGCCACCGCCACCCTTGCCCCCGGCCTGTTCCCGCAAGGCGCCGCCGACCTGTACTTCGAGGCGGCGGCGGTCATCGTCACGCTCATCCTCTTCGGCCGCCTGATGGAGGCCCGCGCCCGCGGCCGCACCTCGGACGCCATCCGCCACCTCATCGCGCTGGCGCCCGACACCGCCCGCGTGCTGCACGACGGCACTGCCACGGACACCCCGGTCAGCGCCCTGACACCCGGCGACATCATCGACATCCGCCCCGGCGACCGCATCCCGGTGGACGGCACGGTCACCGAGGGGCAAAGCTGGGTGGACGAATCCATGATCACCGGCGAACCCGTCCCCACCGCCAAATCCCCCGGCGCAAGGGTCACCGGCGGCACGCTGAACACCACCGGCGCCTTCACCGTCCGCGCCACCGCGGTGGGCGAGGCCACGGTACTCGCCCGCATCGTCCGTACGGTCGAGGACGCACAGGCGGGCAAGTTGCCGGTGCAGGCGCTGGCCGACCGCATCACTGCCATCTTCGTGCCCGTGGTGCTGGTGGTCGCCGCCGCCACCTTTGCCCTGTGGCTTGGCATGACGGGCGACCTGTCGCGCGCGCTGGTCCACGCCGTGGCCGTGCTGATTGTTGCCTGCCCCTGCGCGCTGGGCCTGGCCACGCCGGCCGCCATCCTGGTGGGCACGGGCCGTGCGGCCGAGATGGGCCTTCTGTTCCGCCGCGGCGATGCCCTGCAGGCGCTGGCGGGCGTGCGGACCGTCGCCTTCGACAAGACCGGCACGCTCACCGAAGGGCACCCAACGCTGACCGACCTGATCCCGGCGGCAGGCATCGACGCGGCGGACATCCTTCAGAAGATCGCCGCCGTCGAGGCCCGGTCGGAACACCCGCTTGCCCGCGCCATTGTCGCGGCGGCGCAGCAGGAAGGCGCCTCCCCTCCCCCTCGCGGGGAGGGGATGGGGGCGGGGGGCGCGGCCGAGGCAACCCAGGCCACCGCCTTCACCGCCCGCCCCGGCCACGGCGTGACGGCCATGGTGGCAGGCGAACCTATCGCGGTGGGCTCGGCCCGGCTGATGGCCGACCTCGGCATCGACACCGCCCCTCTCGCTGCCCGCGCGGCGGAACTGGCCGGGGACGGCAAGACCACCCTCTACGCCGCAAAAGGAAACCGCCTTGCCGCCCTCCTTGCCATTGCCGACCCGGTGAAACCCGGCGCCGCCGCCACCATCGCGGCGTTGCACGGCATGGGCCTGTCCACCGCCATGATCTCGGGCGACGGCACCCGCACCGCGCAGGCCGTGGCACGCGGCCTGGGCATCACGCAGATCGCCGCCGAAATCCTGCCAGACGGAAAGGCCACCGAGATCAAGCGCCTGTCCGCCACCGGCCCCACCGCCTTCGTGGGTGACGGCATCAACGATGCCCCGGCCCTGGCTGCCGCCGATGTGGGCATTGCCATCGGAACCGGCACCGACGTCGCGGTGGAATCGGCCGACGTCGTGCTGTCCTCGGGGCGTCCGGCAGGCGTGCCCATGGCGATTGCCCTGTCGCGCGCCACCATGCGCAACATCCGGCAGAACCTGTTCTGGGCCTTCGCCTACAACGCGGCCCTCATCCCGCTGGCGGCCGGGCTGTTCCATCCCTGGGGCCTGTCGCCCGTCGCCGCCGCCGCCGCCATGGCGGCCTCCTCGCTCTGCGTGCTGGGCAATGCCCTGCGCCTCCGCCGTTTCCAGCCGCCACGGGTCACACCATGAACATCGGCCAGGCTGCCCGCGCCTCGGGCGTTTCCGCCAAGATGATCCGCCACTACGAAGAAACCGGCCTCATCCCCGCAGCCCACCGCACGGCCAGCGGCTACCGCACCTACACCGACACCGACGTGCAGATGCTGCGCTTCGTCCGCCGTGCGCGCGACCTCGGCTTCCCCATGGCCACCATCGCCGAACTGCTCAGCCTCTGGCGCGACAAGGGGCGCCACAGCGCCGACGTGAAGCGTCTGGCCACCGCGCAGATCGAGGGCCTTTCGCGCAAGATCGCCGACCTGCAGGCGATGGCCGCCACCCTGCAGCACCTTGCCGAAGCCTGCGCCGGCGACGACCGCCCCGACTGCCCGATCCTGGACAGGCTGGATGGGTCGGCCTGCCACTAGTCCATTGCATCCGGTCGCCGCAGCAGGCACGCATGCCGCCATGAACCGCGTCGTCTGCCTCGGCGAATGCATGGTGGAACTCGCCCCGGCCGACGTGCCGGGGCTGTTCGCCATGGGCTTTGCCGGGGACACCTTCAACACCGCCTGGTACCTGCGCCGCCGCCTGCCGCCCGGCTGGCAGGTCGACTACGTCACGGCCATCGGCACCGATGCCGTCTCCGACCGCTTCCTGTCCTTCGCCGCCGCCGCGGGCCTTGGCACCGCGCACATCGCCCGCCGCCCCGACCGGACGATGGGCCTGTACCTGATCGAACTTACCGGCAGCGAACGCAGCTTTGCCTACTGGCGCGGCCAGTCCGCCGCCCGCACCCTTGCGCAAGACCCCGCCGCGCTGGACGCCGCCCTGCAGGGCGCCGCGCTTGCCTACCTGTCGGGCATCACCCTCGCCATCCTGCCGCCCGACGACCGCGCCACGCTCCTCTCATGCCTCGCCGCCCACCGCGACCAAGGCACCCGCATCGCCTTTGACCCCAACCTGCGCCCCCGCCTCTGGCCCGACGTCGCCACGATGCGCGACGCCATCATGCTGGCGGCACAGGTGGCCGACATCGTTCTGCCGTCCTTCGCCGACGAAGCCACGCATTTCGCCGATCCCACCCCGCAGGCCACAATCGCCCGCTACCACAGCGCCGGGGCCATCGACGTCATCGTGAAGGACGGCGAAAACCCCATCCTCGCTGGCAGCTTGACCATTCCGCCCACCCCCGCCCCGCAGGTCGTGGACACCACCGCCGCGGGTGACAGCTTCAACGCGGGCTTCCTTGCCGCCCGCCTGACCGGCGCATCCCTGGCACAAGCCGTCCGCGCCGGGGCCGACCTTGCGGCGCGGGTGATCGGCGGCCGCGGCGCGCTGGTCGACGTCTGACGCCGGGCGCAGCGCCGATGCAACGCACCTCCCTCCCCGCTCGAGGGGGAAGGATGGGGTGGGGGGGCGCGACACCAGCTGCCAGCCCCCCACCCCCTGACCCCTCCCCACGAAGGGGAGGGCTATCGCATATGGGTGATGGCGTGGATGAGGTAGTCGTCGGAGAA
>CAZLIC010000049.1:0-32057 GCA_964559535.1 uncultured Rhodobacterales bacterium | reverse complement strand
CGGCGGCACGAATTTATCCTTGCATGAACCGGGGCATCCACACATGGAGCCTCCGGCAAACCCGGCGCGGTTCATAGGGCCATACCCTGCCTCGCAACACCGAGGCAGGGTCGAGGGAAGTCAGGCCAGGCCTTCTTCCTTCAGCGCTTGCTGTACCGCTGGGCGGCCACCGATGCGCTGCACGTACTCGCCAAGTTTTGGCCAGGGCGACAGGTCCAACTTGAGGAAGTTGCACCAGCCCAGGAGCGTGAAGAAGTAGGCGTCGGCGACCGTGAATTCCTTGCCCACCAGGTAACCGGATTCTCCAATCCGATTTTGCGCCGCCGTCAGGCGGCTGGCGATCAGGTTGTCGAAGAATGGCCTTGCTTCGGCTGGCAGGCTCGGGCGGAAGAGCGGCGCGAGCGATTTGTGAACTTCGGTTGCAAGGAAGTTCAGTGTCTCGATGAGTTTCCAGCGACCCGGACCGGTCACGTCACCAAGTTTTCCGTCGGCTTTGTCTGCGATATACTGCAGTACGACTGCGGCTTCCGAGATCTTGGTGTCGCCATCCACGATGGTGGGCACCAGCCCCAGCGGATTGATCGTGGTGTAATCCAGTCCGTCAACCGTGTTGCCGTTGGGGCTCATGTCAACCTTCTTGCAGGTGACAGGCAACCCGGCTTCGATGCCGGCGATGTGGGCAGCCAGTGAACAGGCTGCGGGCATGTAGTAGAGGTCCATTTCTCAACTTCTCTTTCGTGATGTGTTGAAGTAGCGATTTCAGGTTCGGATGGCCTCGGTCAGAAGCGCCAGACCACGCCAACGCCGACCAGCAGGGGATCAAGCGTAGCTTTGGCGGCAGCAGGTGGTCCGCCGACGCCTAGCGTTCCGCTGACGTCGGTATCCAGCCAGATCTTTTTGACGTCGAAGTAGACGCCCATCCGGTCATTGATCATACTTTCAAAGCCCGCCTGAAGCACCACCCCCCAGCCGTTGTTCACCTTGAACCCGGCAACGTCCTTGCCCTCGTCGTCGAGGATGATGGTGTAGTTTACGCCCGCACCAATGTAGGGCTCGAACTTCCGGTTGCCGGTCGGAAACCGGTACTGAAGCGCCACAATCGCCGGGGCATAGGTCACGTCACCGAGATAGGCGCCGGCAAGGCTGCCCGCGCCACGGATCTCTGCCGTCGGCGGAATCCCGAAGGTGAAGCTGCCGGAAACCCGATCGCTGAAGCGGTAGCCGATGTCGAAGCTCAGCGAGTAGTTGTCGTCCACAGACACGTCGGCACCCGGAATCGGGGCTCCCGCAATCGACAGCTCCGCCCCGGGGCTGAAATACACCCCGACGGGCCCGCCGCGAAAATACCAGCCGCTATGGCCCGCATCCTGCGCAAGGGCGGGCATGCCGACCGCCACTGAAAGACAAAGCCCCGTGATCGTTCCGAGTTGGCGCATGTGTTTCCTCCATGGTGTGTCAAGTTCCTGTTCGCTCCCGTCGTCAGATGGTCTTGCGCGCTAAAGAAGTTTCCGAAGTTCGGGCGCCGTCGCCAGAGCATCGTCCGTCACGAGATAGCCTTTCGACATCAGGCGACGGATGATCGCCATGTCGCGCGGTGCACCGAAGCAGATGGCACCGACCAGACGGCCATCGGCCACGGAAAAGCGCGTGAAGGCTTTCCCCTCGCCATTCCGCACGAGAACGCTGCCGCCCTCGGGCTGGATGTTACCGATCATCTGGATGTTCAGGTCGTACTGGTCGGACCAGAACCAGGTGTTGACGGCATAGGGCATTTCCTTGCCCAGGATGTTCCGCGCCGCCGCAGCGGCCTGGTCCTGTGCATTGGCCCAGGATTCCATGCGCGCGGGACGACCCTCGCCGATGCGCATCGCCGCCACATCGCCGGCAGCGAAGATGTTCGGGTCGGAGGTGCGCAGGAATTCGTCGACGACAATGCCGTTGGCAGTTTCAAGCCCGGCGTCGCGTCCTAGCGCGTCATTGGCGATCGCGCCGATCCCGACAACGATCACGTCCACCTGCAGCGTCTGGCCATTCGACAAGGTAACGGTCTCGATCCGGTCGCGACCGCCGACGCTTTCGATCTCCGTGTTCAGATGGACGACCGTGCCCTGCTCGCTGTGCACCTCGGCCAGCAGGGCGCCGACATCTGCCGGCAGGCTGCGGCCACAGAGACGGTCGGCGAGTTCGACGACGGTGGCCTGCATCCCCATCTTGCGCGCGGTGGCGGCAACTTCCAGGCCGATCCAGCCCGCGCCAATCGACAGGAGATGCTTGCCAGGCACCATCGCCGCCTTCAGGGCGGCCGCATCGTCTAGGCTGCGGAGGCAAAAGACGTTGCTCTTGCCGGCGAATGCTCCATCAAGCGTGCGGGCCCGGCTGCCGGTGGTGATCAGCAGCCGGTCATATGGCAGGCTCTCGCCGGAGGCGAGCTTCACCACCTTCCGGTCGCGGTCGATGGCTTCGGCGCGCTGCCCAAGCCGGACATTGATGTTCTGGCTGCGTGCGGCCTCCTCACCGAGAAGGCAGGTGCTGTTTGCGTCTGCGGCCCCCTGAAGCACGGCCTTCGACAGCGGCGGTCTCTCGTAGGGGTAATACGCTTCTTCCGACAGGATCGTGACCCCGCCTTCAAATCCCTCTTCCCGCAGCGTCCTGGCCGCCGATGCGGCAGCCTGGCCACCGCCGATGATTACCACCTGCTCCACGTCGATCCTCCCCATCGCACGATAATCAGTCGGCGCGGACCCCATCCGCGCCGACGTCCCTGTCCCCCCGGATCAGGAACCGACCTTGAAGCTTTCCGGGAACGGTGCACCCCAGGAACTGAAGATGCCGGGCTGATCTGCGCGCCACATGTAGGGCGGCGCCTTGCGGTCGACGCAGCGCGGCATCTCGCCGGACAACTCGTAGCGGTTGCCGTCGGGCGTGAAGAAGTAGGAATAGAGGTTCGAGCCGACGCCATGGCGCCCCGGTCCCGCCTCGGTCATCACACCGCCCCGTGCCACCTGATCGAGCATGAGCTTCATGAACTCGATGTTCGGGATCATCCAGGCGAGGTGGTCCAGCGTTTCGTGCGGCGCGCCGGCGAACATTGCCACGTCGTGGTGGAAGTCACCGACATGCATCCAGCAGGCAAGACGCCCCTGGCCGCCGGGAAACTCGACGATGTCGGAGGCGTGGAAATCGACGTGCTTCGTGAGGAACTCGATCGTCTGCGTCGCATCGGGTCCGACCCGCAGCGTGATATGGTCAAGATCGACCGGTGCCAGCGCGCCCAGCCGGTTGGCGACACGCGCGGCGGGGTTGTAGTAGTGCTTGCGCGCCTTGGAATCCAGCAGGGCGATCTGCATCTTCTGCTTCTGCGGCGGCAGGTCGAATTCGATGATCTTCTCGACGCCCGGATCGGGTGCGGTCATCTCGCGCACCTGCACGCCGGCATCGGTGACGCGCTTCTTGTAGTGCTTGAGATCGTCTTCGTCATCCGCCGCGATGGCAAAGCTGATGACGCCGGTCCCGCCCTCGGTCACGGCAACATCGAAGGTGCCGTCGGTTCCACAGGTCAGGTACACGACGCCGTCCTGCCGGGCGATTTCTTCCAGCCCGAGAACTTCGGTGTGAAAGCGCACCGATTCATCGAGGTTCTTGACGCGCAGCCGCGCGTGGGAAAGTTTCTGAAGAGCCATGCTGTTCCTCCCTCCGGACAGATCTGGTTAAGTTCAAAGCCCCGCCTGAAGCGATTTTTCCATGAAGGTAAGGCGATCGTTGCCCCACCACATTTCATCCCCCACGATCATCGTGGGCATCCCGAAGACGCCGGCTTCATGCGCGGCCTGCGTTCCGGCCTCGTAGCGGTCTGCCGCTTCGGGCGAGGCCACCCAGGCCGTCACGGTCTCGGGGTTCCAGCCGAACTGCCGGGCAAGCCCGGCCAGAAGCGCCGGATCGGCGGGATCGGCGCCCTCGCCCCAGACCCGCGCCCATGCGACCCTGATGAAGGCCTCGCCCTCGCCGTGATCTGCGGCAAAGAGGAACGCCTTGTTCAGCGGCTCGGACGCCAGCGACTTCGGAAAGACCAGAGGCACATCATAAATGGCCGCCCAGCGATCCAGATCCTTGCGCAGGTAGCTCAGTTTCAACGGAATGGTGACATTGGCCGGCCCGGTATTGCCGGCCAGAAGCTTCAGCCGGGGAAGGTTCGCCACATGCGGACGAAACTCCAGCCCGTATTTCCGGCAGAGTCCCGGCACCTGCTGGAAGGCCAGATAGGCGAAGGGGCTCATGAAGTCGAAGTAGAAGTCCAGCGCGCGCGCGGTCATTTCGCTCCCTCGGAGGCAAGCTCGGCGGCCAGTTTCGCCCATTGCCGACCCGATTCGCGCGCGCCTTCCAAATAGGCCTCGGGGACCAGGGAATAGGGCGCGCGGCAGGGCCCGGCCTTCATCCAGCCGGCCGCATCCATCCGCGCTTTTTCGATGCCGATGTTGTAAACTGAGAAGTCCTTGAACGAGCCGTTCGGGAACAGCGTGCGATAGGTCATGCCGATCCGGTCGGTCAGCGCCTTCGCGCTAGTCCAGTCGCCGGTTTTCCGGGCCTTGGCCACTAGGTCGCGCAGTTGAATCGCAGGGGCCGGACCGCAGACCGCACCACTGGTCCAGAATGCCGTGCACGCCTCGGGGTCGAGTCGTGCGGCGGCATAGTAATCAACGTCAAGCGGCATCAGCCGTATCCTGCGCTTGGTCAGGTTCAGGTCGGCATAAAGCGCGGCCGTATTGATGTACTTGGCCGAGACGACCTGCGGGATCTCGGAGATCTGCGCCCAGAAAGCACGGGGAAACTCGAACTTGAATGCCTCCGGGTTGGCATAGGCGCAGATCGCCACATCCGGGCAGGCCGCCGCCACATCGCGGAAGAACTGCACCGCGGTCGACACATCGGGCTGGACCCACATGGGCAGGCCCAGCATGACGCCATCGACACCGATCTCGCGTGCTGCGCGGGTCATGCGGATCGTGTCCCGCGTGTTAAGGGCGGTCGTGCCACCGAAGACCGGAATACGGCCGCGCACCGTCTCGACCAGAGTGCGCATGAATGCTTCTTTCTCTTCCCAAGTCGTGGTTGCGGCCTCGCCCAGTGTGCCAAGCGACAGGATGCCGTCGACGCCCGCCGCGACCAATGCCTCCGCAGCGCGCGCGGCTTCGTCTAGGTCGACGGTATCGACGGCGTTCGGATCGGAGGCACCTGGCTTCGACGGTGTGGGCATGATCGCCCAACAACCGGTAACGTCATCCACAGTAAGCAATTCGCGTTTCATCAAGGGTCTTCCTTTGCAAGGGCGCATAGGTTGCACCGACTGCGGTCGCAGTCAGCGACAGGCTTGCTTCTCAGAGCGGTATCGCGTTGCCGCGGTCTTCCCGCCAGAGTCCAAGCTTTTCCTGGCAAACGCGATCAGAGTATGAGAACAGCACCGCGTCGCCGTCGGCCTCATGCGTAACGGTCTTCCAGCTTGGCACCACAAACACGTCCTTCGGCCCCCATTCATAGGTCTTGCCGGCAATGATGCTGCGCCCCGTGCCTTCGGTTACGACGAACACGGTGGCATCGGTCGAACGGTACCGCTGAGTCTTGAACCCCTTCGGCAGAAGCTGAAGACAGGGCGAGATCGTCGGCATCGCCCAGCCGCCATCCACGGGATTGATGTAGCGCATCTTGATGCCGTGGCAGGGATCGATCTCTCCCTGCTTTTCCAGATGAGCCAGCGCCTCGCGCGAACGCTCATACGGATAATTGAAGATCGGCGAGGCAAGCCGCGTCCGTTCATAATCGACCGGCAGCATGTTTGCGCCGAAACGCCAGGTGCTGTCCTCGGTCTGGCGGGTGATCGGCTGCTGGTCCTCGTGATGCTCCTCGGCGAACGATGCGTCGAAGACGGAAACGATCGGGATGTCGAGGCCGTCCAGCCAGATCATCGGCGCGCCGGATTCGTTGCCGTGGTCATGCCATGCGCCGGGGGGAGTGATCACGAAATCACCGAACTGCATGACCGTGCGCTCGCCATCGACCGAGGTCTGGGCACCCGAGCCCTCCATCACGAAGCGCAGTGCCGACTGGCTGTGTCGGTGCGCCGGGGCGACCTCGCCCGGCATGACGATCTGGAGGCCCGCATAGAGAGAGGTGGTGATGCGGGATTGACCCCGCAGGCCGGGGTTTTCCAGCACGAGAACGCGCCGTTCCGCTTCCTTGGCGGTGATGAGGCCGCCGGCTTCCAGCAGGTAGGACTTCGCCTCGTCGAAATGCCACAGGTGGGACACACATGCGCTGTGCGGTTCCGGGGTGATTATGTCCGACAGAACCGTCCAGAGTGCGGTGTAAGAAGAATTGTCGATCTTGTCGTAGAATTTCCGCCGTTCTGGCGATTCTGCCGGTTTCTCGGTTAGCGTCATTGGGTTCCTCCACTATGGACCCGCCCCGAGGCGGGCATGCATTCCGTTTTTCCTAGAACTGGAATTCCGGAGTGGTCACGGTCAGACCATCCAGTTCCGGCGTCAGCTTGATCTGACATGCCAGGCGGCTGTTCTCCTGACGGTTGGCGGCAAATTCCAGCATGTTCGCCTCCGAATCGCCCATGGGCGGAATACGGGGCAGCCAGGCGGCATCCACATAGACCTGGCAAGTGGCGCAGGCACATGCCCCGCCACAATCAGCGTCGATGCCCGGAACGCCGGACAGGGACGCCGCCTCCATCAGGGACCGCCCCTCAGGCGCCGCAACCGCGCGCCGCTCGCCGGACGCGTCCACAAAGACCAGATTGATAGCCATCAGGAAGTCCCCCCCAAACCGAAGCCGCTTCGCGTGAAGCAACTCAAGACCAGTAGACCTGGCGCTGAGGCTCCCCCCCCCGTCCAGGCCACGTCTGCTTTGCGGTTCTCCGCCCTGTAGATGGGACGGACAACTTATCAAGCATGCATACTATCTCCTAGCGCGCTTCTCGGGGCGCGTCAAGCCGATTGCGGCCTGGCTTTCCCGGCCCATTCCGGAACCAGTCTGCGGCAAGATCGCATGCTATCGGTGATTGCGCTTGCGGTCGCTCGCAAGCATACTTACATTCGGTATGACCATCATCGTCGGCGCCGGGCTGTGCCAGTGATTGACCCACCGACGTGACAAAGGGCCCTGCGGGATGAACGATCTTACTGTGCTGAACCCACTCGGAATCCTGGATTCAGGCGAGCGCCAGAAGGTCTTGACCCAACATCCCGCACACCTGATTCGGCGAACCTACCAGATATTCCTGTATTGCTTCGACGAGGCCATGGCCGGCCTCAACCTTTCGCCGGTGATGTGGATCATGATCGCGACGGCCCGGAACTATCCCGGCCTGTCGGTCACGGAACTTGCCCGGAGCGCGGTGGTGGACAAGGCAAGCTGCGGCAGGACAGCCACGATGCTTGAAAAGCGCGGGCTGCTGCTGATCCGGAAAAGTGACACCGATGGCCGCCAGAAGGTTCTGGAACTGACCCCGGCCGGTGTGGCACTGGCCATCAAGGGGGAAGGCCGGGTCGAGCGCTTGCGGTCGCTGCTGCTGGATCAACTGGATAAGGATGAGAAGGACCGGTTCGTCGGGCAGTTGGCCAGCTACGTCCAGAAATCCGGGAAATTCACGCGATCGTCGATTCCCGAATTTCCGGGCCCTGACAGCGATTGATTGGCGTCAGGGGCTGACCGGAGGTTTCCCGGTCAGCCGGTCTGGAGATCAGTTGATCTGAATGTCCATGGCGCCGATCCGGTCGATCCAGGCGTGCATCCGGTTTCCAGGCAGAACCTGACCCACGCCCTCGGGTGTTCCGGTGAAAATCACATCGCCGACTTCGAGCGTGTAGAAGCGACTGGCCATCTCGATCAGTTCCGGCACGCCAAGCACCAGATCGCGGGTATTGGCTTTCTGCCGGGTCGCCCCATCAACCTTAAGCTCGAAGTCCAACTGGGACGGATCGGGGATCTCGTCGGCCGTGACCAGCCAGGGGCCGAGCACCGAGTAGGTATCCACCGATTTGCGCATGCTGCGCTCCTCGGCACCGCGCACCGTCATGTCCAGCCCGATCGCGTAGCCCGCGACGTGTTCAAGCGCGTCCTTTGCCGCCACGCGATCAGCCCGGCGGCCGATGATCACCGCGAGTTCGATCTCGTGGTCAGAGCGACGGTCGGGGAAGCGCAGCGTAACAGGGTCGCACGGCCCGATCAGACTGCTCGTGGCCTTGAGGAAAAGGCCCGTCTCTTGGATGACGCGGATCTGCGCGGCATTGTTCTGGTGCAGTTCCTTCTGCTCGCGCGCTTCCTCGAGGTGCTTGACGTAATTGACCGGCGCCGCCACCAGCTTGCCGGGGTTCGCCACGGGAGACTCGAGGGAGACCTCGGCGATCTTCCTGCGCTTGCCGCTGCGCGACGCCTCCGCGAAGGCAGGCAGCAGCCGGTCGAGATGCGCAATCATCGGGTCGTGCCGCGGCAGCGGGTAGCGCACTTCCGGCAGCAGATCCAGCGCGGCGGTCACATCAACGACCTCGTCGCCTTCGACAAGCCCGACGCGAGTCTTGTTGAAACGGCAAATCTTCATCCTGGTTTCCCCAATCCGTGATCCCGTCACCACTTGCCATGGCTTCGAATGCTCCGGCCGCCCCATGGGCAGGGCCGGAGCCTTTATCCTTGTTCCGTCTCTTTGCCCGCAGGCTCAGGCGAGCCTTACAGGGAACAGTTCCAGACCCCGGAACCGCGTGTTGTGCTGGAAGCGCACCTTGCCGTTGCGCGTCAGCGTCGGCAGCTCCCGCAGCACGGTGGGAACCGCGATCGAGGCTTCGAGCCGCGCCAGCGGCCGCCCCAGACAGACGTGGATCCCGGCACCGAAGCCGACATGGTTGTTCGGCCGGCGCGAAAGGTTCAGCCTGTCGGGGTTGTCGAAGATCCGTTCGTCGCGGTTTGCCGAAGCCTGGCACAGGACGACTTCGGTGCCGGCGGGTAGCGTCCCGTTGCCGCTTTCAAGAACCACCTCCTGAGTCGTGCGGCGACCCTGAAGCTGCAAGGGCGTGATGAACCGGATCAATTCCTCCAGCGCGGGCGCGATCGGCGCCGCGCCGTCGCGCAGTTGCGCCAGGCTTTCGGGATCGTCCATCAGGAAGTGGATCGACTGCGAGATGAGGTTCGTCGTGGTCTCGTGGCCGCCGTTCAGCGTCACGATGCACATGTGCAGGATCTCGTCGTCGCTGACTTCGACACCCTCGCGCTGGGCTGCGGCCATCGCGCAGAGGATGCTTTCGGTCGGGTCGATCGCCGGCCGCGACTTGATCTCGTCCAGGAACGGGCGCAGGTAGTTCTTGAATTCGGTGACGGCGTCGTGCCCTTCGGCGATCGCGGTTTGCGGCACCTTCGGGTTCAGCGGGAACAAGACCTTGCGGCCGACGGCCTGGATATAATCCGCGTCCTCGACCGGCACGCCGATGATCTTGCAGATCAGCGCCACCGGAATCCGGAAGGCGAAGTCGCGGACGAAGTCGAACTCGCCCATCTTCTTCACCTTCTCGATCTCGCGATCCACAACTTCCTGGGTGAACCTGGAAAGCATCTGGATCGAGCTCTGCGCGAAGAACGGGTTGACGATGTTGCGCAGACGGTCGTGATCCGGATTGTCGCGGAACAGCATCGTCGAGGTGTGGTGCTCAAGAAGCGGACCTTCGCCGAAACGCTTGCGGAACTGGTCGCCCTTGTAGACGAGGCCGCTCAGGTCACGCCAGATCTGGCGCACGTCGTCATAGCGGGTCAGCAGCACGCTGCCGTCTTCCTGGGTGTGGACCGGATCGCCGTCGCGAAGCAGGCGGAAATAGCGGCTCGGATTGTCGAAATAGTCTTCAGGAGGGTTGAAGAGGTTGAAGGCGCGGGCCTTGTCGGACAGGGCTTCGTCAACTGCGGTGTTCACGGTCATCTGTTCATCCTGATGTTGCGCTTGGACAACGGTTGAGATTGTGGGCTCGACATCATTTCCGCCACTGTCGCATTCGGGCTGATGATGTCCTAGCATACATGGCGCGTTCAAGCAGTGCCCGCTTCTTCTGTGGTCCGGCCCATGGCTGAAGCCACGGGCCGGACCTGATCATTCCCTCTGGCCGCCGGTTACAGAGGATACTGCTGGGTCGGCTGCTCGATCGTGAGCCACTTCAGCTCGGTGAATTCCTCGATTACCGCCTGGCTGTCGAAACGACCCCATCCGCTTGCCTTGGTCCCGCCATAGGGGGCTTGCGCCTCGTTGGCGACGGTCGCGCCGTTGATGTGCACCGAACCGGTCTGGATGCGCATCGCCACGTCCATTGCTCGGGTAATGTCGTTGCCGAACACGGCGGCCGAGAGACCGTATTCCGTGTCGTTGGCAACGTGCACCGCCTCGTCTGCGTCCTTGACCCGGATCACCTGCAGGATGGGGCCGAAGGCTTCCTCGGAGTAGATGCGCATCTTCGAGGTGACGCCATCCAGCACAGTCGCCGACATCAGCGTGCGGTCTGCGTGACCGCCGGACCTGAGCTTCGCCCCCTTCGCCACCGCGTCGTCAAGCAGCGCGTTCAACCGGTCGGCGGCACCCTGGCTCACCACGGGGCCAAGCGCGCAGGCGGCCTGGGTGCGCGGGTCGCCGGCCTGAAGCTGGGCAGCGCGTGCCGCAAGCTTCTCGACGAAGGCGTCGGCGATCGGATCTTCGACGATGACCCGCTCGGTCGACATGCAGATCTGGCCCTGGTAGAGGAAGGCCCCGAAGATCGTCGCGTTCACTGCGCCGTCGATGTCGGCATCGCGCAGCACGACCATCGGCGACTTGTCGCCAAGCTCCAGGATGCACCGCTTGAGATGGCGACCGCATTTCTCGCCGATGATCCGGCCGACGTTGGTCGAGCCGGTGAAGTTGACGCGGCGCACCGCCGGGTGGGCGATCATGCTCTCGATGACTTCGGGGGCGTCCTTCGGATCGTTGGTCACGAAGTTCAGCGTTCCGGCCGGAAAGCCTGCGGCATAGACTGCCTCTGCCACCAGGGCATGCGTCTTGGGCGAGGTTTCCGAGGCGCGGAACACGACCGTGTTGCCGCACATCAGCGGATAGGCGATGGCGCGCGCCGCCAGCACGATCGGCCCGTTCCACGGCACGATCGACAGGATGACGCCGACCGGCTGGCGCACGGTCATCGACAGCGTGCCCGGCTTGTCCGAGGGAATGGTGCGCCCCTGGATCTGCGTGGTCATCGCTGCGGCTTCGCGGAACACATTCGCCGCAAGCATCACGTTGAAGCGCGCCCAGAGTTCGCCGGCGCCAACCTCGCCCTTCATCGCGACGACGAAGTCTTCGGTGCGCTTCTCGATTTCATCGGCGGCGCGCATCAGCAGCACGCGACGCTGGCCCGGACCGGTCTGGGACCAGGTCGCAAAGGCGCGTTGCGCCGAATCGATCGCCGCCAGTGCATCCTCCGGCTTCGCCGCGGCGCCCTGGGTCACGACCTCACCGGTCACCGGCGAGCGGCGGGCGAAGGTGGCGTTGTCGGTCGCGCCGCGCGCCTCGTTGTCGATATAGAGCAGGGTATCCATTGCGTTTCCTCCTGTTGGTTTCCTGGTGCCTGGGCCTGGCAGTCAAGCCGGGCGCAACAGCCATCGTCCGGCGCGGGCCGGTCTAGGAAAGTCGATCATCTCTGTTCCGGGGCAGGTTCGATCCGATAACCGGGCTCGAACCTGCCCCGACCGATTCAGGCGTTACCGAAGGCTTCGACCAGTTCGGCGCCCATGTTTGCGGACGCAAAGCCACGCATGCCGATACCGCCATCGAAGTTCAGCACGCCACCGGTTCCGGGCTGGTTGTCCTTGCGGTTTGCGAAGAAAACATAGGCGCCGGCATATTCCCGGGCGTGAAACGCCCGCTCGAGCGGCAGCATCTGTTTCATCAGGTCGTTCAGCGGCAGTTCCGAGAACTTGTGCCCCGCCTGGCCAAGGGCGCCGATGCCGGCCAGGTTGCTGCCCCCGATGCCGCCGGGGGCGACGCCGTTCACCCGCACATGCGGTGCGAATTCGTGCGCCATCTGCTTGATCATGCCGACCACCGCATGTTTCGTCGCGGTATAGAGAACACCGCCGCCGCCAGGGTAGAACGATGCGTTCGAGGCGGTGAAGATCATCTGCCCCTTGGATTTGTACAGTTCGGGCAGCGCCGCCTTCGCTGCAAGGACGTAACCCTTGACGTTGATAGCGAACATCTCGTCGAAAGCGGTGACAAGCGCGTCATCTTCGGTCGAGACCAGCGATTTCGACCAGTCCCAGACACCGGCATTGCCGACCAGGGTATCCAGCTTGCCAAATGCCTTGACACATTCGGCGACGGCCCGCTTGTTGTCAGCGATTTCGCGCACATCACCGGCAATGCCGATGACCGCACCGCCGAGTGCCTTGGTCACTTCCTCGATGCGTTCCTGCGAGCGGTCGAAGATCGCGACACGCGCGCCCTCCTCGACATAACGCTCGACGATTGCCCGACCGAGACCCGATCCGCCTCCGGTCACGAGCGCGACCTGATCCTTGAGCTGCATTGCGTTCCCTCCTTTGGCTTCCGCCGTGTGTCAGCAGTCTATGTAGATGATGTCGTTCTCGATCTTCGCCGGGAAGACCTTGAGAGCCTCACAGGCGGGAAGAGCCTTGACCTGACCCGTCCTTACACAGAACTTCGCGAAGTGCAGGCTGCACTCGACGATCCCGTCCTCGAGAAAGCCGTCCGCCAGCGACCAGGTGTCGTGGGTGCAGGTGTCCTGGACGGCGTGCACCTTGCCATCCACCTTGCAGACCAGGATCGGTTCGCTAGCCCCAGAAAACTGCTTCATTTCTCCCTCCGGCAAATCTGCCGAAGGGAAAGCCTTTGTCCACGCCATTTGCGCCCCTATCAGAAGAAGAAGCTGAGGTTGTTCGAGAGGATCGTGCTCTGATCCACCAGGATCTTGCGGCTCGCGATCTCGAAACCGGCTTCGCTGTCAACGCGTCGCAGAACATCCTGACGCTCGCAGGCAAACACGTCTTCCTGGCGTTCTTGCCGCGTGCGGTAGACAATCATCGCCGACACGACATTCAGGGTGTTTTCGCTCTCGGGGACGATCATCACGTTGCCGACCAGGTAGCGGAGCCGCGATGCCGGGTTCTCGGACCAGCCCACATCCGACATGATCTTCTTGATCCGGCCCTTCATCGTGAACCAGTTGTCGTCAAAATGCGCGAAGCCGTTTTCGTTGGTGTATTCAAAGGCGACTTCCCGCATGATCTTGGTCGAGCGGATCGGCATCCAGTAGCGCAGATCCGAGGCGAGAAGGCCGAACCATTCCTGGTAACGGCGATCCGTCAGCAGCTTGGTCTCCCAGTACAGGAACTGTTCGACCTCGTGCTGAAGTTCAAGGGAAACGGGCTTCGGCTTGCGCTCGAAGGCGGTCTTGAAGGTAGTATCGAGCATGGTTTCCTCCCACTGCATTAGGGTGTCTGCCGGTCTTGCCGGCAGACGATCTGACTAGTCAGCGGACTGTCGCCGCCAGTGGAGCGTTATTCCGCCGCAACCGCCAGCGGCTTGATCTTGTTGATCGCGGGCCAGTCCGGGGCGGTCATGATCTGGGTCCAGTAGCGATACAGGCCGCGCGCCGATTCCTCGCCATAGGTGTAGGCGAAGCTGACCCCCGGGAAGCCCTCGGGGTTCTCGGTCGTGATCGTGTGGGTGGCCATCTCGATGTTGAACTTCTGCTGCTGGGCGACATGGCCCCTAAGAACCTGCTGGATGTCGCACCAGTTCTCGCCATCGTCCTGCTCGAAGACGCCGCCCGCCGTGAAGGTGCGCGAAATGTTGCGGCTCCATTCCTCCTTGATCTCGTCCGGGGCGGTCTTGTCCACCAGGGCAAACGTCCAGACCTCGATCTCGTTCGGGCCGCGCGGCTGCCACATGCGGACCGTGTTGATCCCCGTCAGGAACGACAGGTTCGGGAAGATGTTGGTGTGACAGAGATGCACATCCGTCCGCGACTTGCCCAGGCGGCGCGTCGCTTCCTCGTAAGCCGGTCCCGAGGTCAGGTATTCTGTCACTTTCGGCCCGAGGATCGTCATGAAGAACATCGGGTTGCGCAGGAACAGGCCGCAGCCGTGGCCGTTCGACATGTGCACGTTCAGGCCCTCGGTCGGCGGCGCGACCTGCGACAGATCCACGTCGTCCGGAACGCCGGCCATGATGCCGGACAGGTGCGAGGTCGTGCCGGCGTGATAGGCGTCAGAAGCGAACTGCTCGGCCGCGAACTTCCAGTTGCAGGGAATGACCCATTTCTGGATACCCGGCACCGCCTCGGTGCCGCCTTCGCAGCGGTCCAGCATGATGTCCATGTAGAACTTGGCTTCGCCGAGATACTCGTCAAGCGACGGGGCTTCGGCATCCCAGTTCGCGAAGATCAGACCCTTGTAGGTCTCGACCCGCGCCTGCTTCGGACCCCATTCCTTCTTGTTCAGGCAGCCACCGAAGGCCTCCTGCTCCATCGGGACGCTGACCAGATCGCCGCCCTGGTTGTAGGCCCAGCCATGGTAGGTGCAGGTGAACGCCTTCGCATTGCCCGAGTCGGCGCGGCAGATGCGCATGCCGCGATGCCGGCACTGGTTCAGGAAGACGCGGATGCTTCCATCCTTCTGCCGCGACACGACGACAGGATCCTCGCCAATGTAGGACGTGATGAAGTCACCCGGCTTGGCAATCTGCGACTCGTGGCCCATGCAGATCCAGGTGCGGGCGAAGATGCGTTCCAGCTCAAGCTTGTAAAGCGATTCGTCCGTGTAGATCTTCGGATTGTAGACCCCGGATTTCTCGTCGATCATCCCGAGAATTTCCGCGTCGGAATACGCGCCTGAGGCGCTGTGCACGCTGGCATTCATTTGGACTTCCTCCCGTTGAAACAAAGATTGGCTGTGGCCCCCCGAGCGACCCCTCCGCGAGCCGCAAGCCTTGAGGGTGTCATTAGCGCAATCCGGAAATTCCGACAAGAAAAAAAGCATGCTTCCAATTTTTCGGGGGTTGGCTATGATCCAGGGGCCGGCTCTGCGGGAGGCAAGTGCCGGGTTGACGCAGGAATCGAAGGGGGAGGACGAGCATGGGAAGACTGTTTTCGGCGCGATTCGCGGCCGCCGCGCTGGCGGGCTGTCTGGCATCGGGCAATGCTTCGGCGCAGGTCGAGGCGATTGCGACCCCGCCTGCGGGATCCGTTTGGAACACGATGGCCTCAGTCATCGCCGCCGAGGCCCGCAAGGCGGACGGCGGGCGGCTGGTCGTTCAGCCCTATGGCGGCAACGGCCAGATGATGCAGGCCGTCAACGACGCGCTGGCCGAATATTCTCTGAACGATATCAACGATGTGATTACCGCCGTCAGTGGAACCGGCGAATATTCGGCACCGATGCCGAACCTGCGGGTCGTGGCCAGGATCAATCCCTTCCCGGTCGGGCTTTTCGTGCGTGCCGATTCGGGAATGACCCGCGTGTCCGATCTCAAGGGCATGCGCGTTCCTTCCGGCTGGGAGGCGTTTCCCCTGAACCGCCCACTGGTCGGCGCGCTGCTTGAGGCCGACGGTATCAGCTATGACGAGGTGATCGGCGTGCCGATGCCCGAACTGATCCGCGGCGCGGACGCGCTGGTGTCCGGCCAGACGGATGCGGCCTTCTTCGCGGTGGGCGGGCCGAAGGTGGCCGAAGTCAGCGCCTCGGTTGGCGGGGTCCGCTTCCTGGAGGTCGCCTCGGACGAGGCGGCGCTGGCGGCTGTGCGCAGGCATCGGCCAACCTACTACTTCTCGGAAGTCACGCCGGCACCGGTTCGGGTAGGCATCGAGAAGCCGATCATGATGCTGACCTGGGACAACGTGCTGGTGGTCGGCGCGCATGTTCCCGACGAGCAGGTCAAGGCGCTGCTGGCAGCGATCTTCGACAACCGTGACGCGATCATGGCGGCCTATCCGCCCCTCGCCGCGCTGAACGTCGAGACCGCCTATGTGGATTACCCCGGTGTGGAATACCATCCGGGGGCCGAGGCATTCTTCGCCGAGCGTGGCGTGGCAAGGACGCCCACAAACTGACGGGACTGTTGCGGCCGGGCGGGCCAGACAGAGGCCAGTGCCCCGCCGCGCTTCTGCATCACGACAACTCGTCCAGTGGGGACTTCGAGGTGACACAGACAAACAGCGTCCGGCCGATGGCTGTCCGCCCTGTCATCGTACAGGGGCTGGCGGTCGCCCTGACCCTTATCGCCATCGCCTTCGCGCTGGACATGCCCAGTCGCCTTGGCCTCTACATCTACACCGAGCAGGTGCTCGCCGCGGCTCTAGGCGTCGGCCTGGGCCTGGTCTTCCCGATCGAACGCCGCGGCAGCGACGGGACCGAGCGCGCGGTTCAGGGACAACTGGCCGACTGGGTGCTTGCCGCCCTCGGGCTGGGGATCTCGCTATACGTTTCGTTCCGCTACGTCGATCTGATCGGCCGCGCGATGTCGGCCTCGGCGGATGTGGTGGCCATTGCCGCCATCCTGTTCCTTCTGGTGCTCGAGGGCCTGCGGCGGGTCGTGGGCTGGGCGCTGGTGCTGGTGGTGATGGGCATTGCCGGCTACGGGCTGGTCGGCCATCTGGTGCCGGGTTCGCTGCAAACTCGGCATGTTGCGCCCGAGCAGCTGCTGACCTACGTCGCCTTCGATGCCAATGGCATGCTGGGCCTCACGCTCAACGTGGCCGTGACCGTCGTGGTCGCCTTCGTGCTGTTCGGGCAGATCCTCATGCGCGCGGGCGGCGCCGAGTTCTTCAACGACATCTCCCTCGCCGCGCTGGGGCGTCGCCGGGGCGGGGCGGCCAAGATCTCGATTCTCGCCTCGGCCCTGTTCGGAACGATTTCCGGTGTGGTGGTTTCCAACATCGTGGCGACCGGCGTCGTCACCATCCGGCTCATGACCCGGTCGGGGTATCGGCCGGCCATGGCCGCGGCGGTGGAAGCCGTTGCCTCGACCGGAGGCCAGATCGCGCCGCCGGTCATGGGCGCCGTTGCCTTCCTGATGGCCGATTTCCTTCAGGTGCCCTATGCGGAGATCGCGCTTGCCGCCGTCATCCCGGCCGCGCTTTACTATCTGGCGCTCTACTTCCAGGTCGATCTCGAGGCCGCCGCATCCGGTATCGCCCCCCTGCCCGATGACGAGATTCCCTCTGCCGGCCGAACGCTGCGCCGCGGCGGCATCTTCATCCTGCCCTTCGTGGTCATGGTCGGCGCATTGTTCTGGCTCGGCCAGCGGCCGGAAACGGCCGCGCTCTGGGCAACCGGCGCGGCCCTGATCTGCGGCGTCGTCTTCGGCTATGGTGGCCAGCGGATCGCCCTTCGCGCGATCTGGCAATCGCTGGTGGAAACGGGATTCGCGATGACCGACATCCTGATGATTTCGGCGGCCGCCGGGTTCATCATCGGCGTTCTCAACGTCACTGGCCTGGGCTTTGCCGGCACTTTCGCGCTGGCAGAGATCGGCCAGGGCAACCTGCTGCTGCTTCTGGTCCTGACCGCGGTCGCCAGCCTGGTGCTGGGCATGGGCATGCCGACGGTCGCGGTCTACCTGCTGCTGGCGGTTCTTCTCGCCCCGCCGCTTGTCGAGGCCGGCGTCTCGCCGATCGCCGCCCATTTCTTCATCTTCTACCTCGGCATGATGTCGATGGTCACGCCCCCGATCGCCATCGGCGCCTTCTTCGCGGCCGCCCTTGCCAAGGCGCCGCCGATGCAGACCTCGCTCGTCGCGATGCGGCTGGGCTGGACGGCCTATATCGTGCCGTTCCTTTTCGTGGTCTCGCCGCCGCTGCTGATGCAAGGCAACGCGACAGAGATCCTCATGGCCGCAGGTGCGGCGACCGGCGGGGTCTACGCGGTATCGGCGGCCCTGGCGGGCTGGTTCGGCGGTCGCATCGACGGCATCCGGCGCGTGCTTCTTGCCGTGAGCGGTGCGCTGCTTCTGCCGCTGCCCCTGGGCGGACTTCCCCTTGCCGCGGCCCACGGGCTGGGACTGGGGATGCTGGCACTGCTCTGGTTCCTGCGCAGGATGCCGCCCGCAATGCCGCAGCCCGTCCAGCCCGTCCAGCCCGAGCAAGAACCCTGATATGATACCCTGTGAAAAGGTCAGCCAACCGATGGACTACTGCTTTCCGCCGCCGCCCGTTCCCAGCCTGCCGGTCGCCGGCACCGAAGCGCGCTTTCCCGTGCGGCGCATCTTCTGCGTCGGACGCAACTATGCCGAACACGCGCGCGAGATGGGCAAGGACCCGGATCGCGACCCGCCGTTCTTCTTCACCAAACCCGCCGATGCCGTGGTCGAGGACGGTCAGACGGTTGCCTATCCCCCCGAGACGCGGAACTTCCACTATGAGGCGGAACTGGTGGTCGCCATCGACAAGGCCGGCACGGAGATCCCGGAGGATCGGGCGCAGGAGCACATCTTCGGTTATGCGGTCGGCAACGACCTGACGCGGCGCGACCTGCAACTTGCCGCGCGCGAGGCAGGCCGTCCCTGGGACTGGGGCAAGGCCTTCGACCGTTCTGCCGTGATCGGCCCGATCCACCCGGTCGCGGAGGTCGGCCATCCCGGCCACGGCGCGATCAGCCTTAGCGTCAACGGCACCGTCCGGCAGCGCGCCGACCTTGCCGACCTGATCTGGTCGGTGCCGGAGATCGTCTCGATCCTGTCGCGCTCGATGGAAATCCGCCCAGGCGACCTGGTGATGACCGGCACGCCCGCGGGCGTGGGGGCAATGCAGGTCGGCGATGTCTGCGTGGTCTCGATCGACGGTCTCGGCCAGATTGTCACGACGATCGGGCCACGGGCATGAGGAGCAACTGAGATGACCATGCGCCTGCACAACTTCTTCCGGTCCTCAACCTCGACGCGCCTCAGGGCCGCGCTGAACCTCAAGGGGCTTGCGACCGACTATGTCTCCTATGCGCTCCGCAAGGGCGAGACCCGGGCACCCGGCTTTCTGGCGATGAACCCGGCCGGGCTTGTGCCGGTGCTGGAACTCGATGACGGAACGGCGCTCGTGCAATCCCTGGCGATCATGGAATGGCTCGACGAAACCCAGGCCGGGCCGCCGCTGCTGCCGAAGGATGCCGAGGGTCGCGCCCGAGTGCGGGCGCTTTCCTGCATGATCGCCTGCGAAATCCATCCGCTGAACAACCTGCGAGTGCTCAATCGCCTGACAGAGCAGTTCGGCGCCGACGAGGACGCGCAGAAGCTCTGGTTCGTCCACTGGGTCGAGACCACGTTCGATCCGCTTGAAATCATGCTGGCCGAGGACAGTCGCACCGGCGCATATTGCCACGGCGACACCCCCGGCCTTGCCGACTGCTGCCTCTACGCCCAGGTCTGGAACAACCGCCGTTTTGCGATCGACACCAGCCGCTGGCCCACGATCGCGCGAATCTTCGACGCGCTCGATGCGCTGCCCGCCTTCCGCGATGCCGCGCCGATGAACCAGCCCGATGCAGTGTGACCCCATGTCCGTAGCACCCGAAGCGATCTCGCCCTCTCCTGCCGTCGGCCTGTTGCAGCGCGCCGGGGATCTTTCGCATCTGGAGACATTGCACCGGCGGCTCCTGTGGCTGTCCTGCTGGACGATCCACAACGCCAATCACCTGCGCGACAAGGACGAGCGCGACGTGAAGGTCGGGGGGCACCAGGCGTCCTCGGCCTCGATGGCCGCGATCCTCACCGCGCTCTATTTCCATGCCCTGCGCCCCGAGGACCGCGTGGCGGTAAAGCCGCATGCCGGCCCGGTCTTCCATGCAATCCAGTATCTGATGGGCAACCAGACCCGAGACCGGCTGGAGAATTTCCGCGGCTATGGCGGGGTGCAAAGCTATCCCTCGCGCACCAAGGACGTGGACGACGTGGATTTCTCGACCGGCTCGGTCGGGCTTGGCGCGGCGATCCCGATCTTCTCCAGCCTGGTGCAGGACTATCTTCAGGGCCATGGCCGGACTGCACAACTGGGCCGCATGGTGGCGCTGATCGGTGATGCGGAACTGGACGAGGGCAACATCTACGAGGCCCTTCAGGAGGGCTGGAAGCACGATCTGCGCAACGTCTGGTGGGTGATCGACTACAACCGGCAGAGCCTTGACGGCGTGGTGCGCGAGGGGCTTTTCGGACGCATCGAGGCAAGTTTCGCGGCCTTCGGCTGGCGGGTGGTGCGGCTGAAATACGGGGCGCTGCAACGGGCTGCCTTCGCCGAACCCGGCGGCGCGAAGCTTCGCGACTGGATCGACGCCTGCCCGAACGCGCTTTATTCGGCGCTGACCTTCCAGGGCGGGGCGGCATGGCGCCGACGGCTGATGGAGGATCTGGGCGATCAGGGCGCGGCCTCTGCGCTGATCGAGGCGCGCAGTGACGCAGATCTTGCGGCGCTGATGGAGAACCTCGGCGGCCACTGCCTTGCCAGCCTTTGCGAGGCCTTCGATGCCGCGACCGGCGAACAGCCGACTGTCTTCCTGGCCTATACCGTCAAGGGCTGGGGCACGCCGCTTGCTGGCCACAAGGACAATCACGCCGGGCTGATGACGGTCGGCCAGATGGCCCAGTTCCAGCAGGCGATGACGATACCCGAAGGTTCCGAGTGGGAGCCCTTTGCGGCCGTCCCAGATACGGCCGGATTGCGTGCCTTCCTGTCGCGCGTGCCCTTCTTCAGCCAGGGGCGACGCCGCCTGACCGCGCCGGCCCTGCCGGTTCCGGCAATGGCCGCGCCCGCAGACCGGGTCCTGTCGACCCAGGCCGGCTTCGGCAAGATCCTGGATGAGATCGCACGCCTGGGCGGGCCGCTGGCGGACAGGATCGTCACCACATCGCCCGATGTGACGGTCTCGACCAATCTCGGCGGCTGGGTCAACCGGCGCGGACTTTTCGCGCGGGCGGCCGAGGCCGACACCTTCCGCGACGAGCGCATACCCTCGACACAGAAATGGGACTTCAAGCCCGAGGGTCAGCACATCGAGCTTGGCATCGCCGAGATGAACCTGATGCTCATGCTTGGCGCCGCAGGCCTGTCGCACAGCCTTTTCGGCGAACGGCTGATCCCGATCGGCACGGTCTATGACCCGTTCGTCGCGCGCGGCCTCGATGCGCTGAACTACGCCTGCTACCAGGATTCGCGCTTCCTGCTGGTCGGAACCCCTTCGGGCATCACGCTTGCCCCCGAGGGCGGCGCGCATCAGTCCATCGGCACGCCGCTGATCGGCATGTCGCAGGACGGTCTTGCCGCCTTCGAGCCGGCCTTCCTGGACGAGCTTGCCATCATCACGGGCTGGTCCTTCGACTATCTCCAGCGTGACGGCGGGCAGGATCCCGATCCGCAGACCGGGCTAGCCGATGCAGCTGGCGGGTCGGTCTATCTTCGGCTCTCGACCCGGCCGGTCGAGCAGTCCCTGCGCCGCCCCGATCCGGGGTTCGCGCGGGGCGTGATCGACGGGGCCTACTGGCTTCGCGAGCCTGGCCCGAATGCCGAGGTGGTGATCGCCTATCAGGGTGTGGTCGCGCCCGAGGCGATCGAGGCGGCGGGGCGCATCGCCGGCGCGCGGCGCGACGTGGGCGTGCTGGCGGTCACTTCCGCCGACCGGCTTCATGCCGGCTGGACGGCCGCGCGGCATGCCCCGGATGGCGTGTCGCACGCCGATCGACTGCTGGCCGGTCTGCCGCCGCACTGCCTGATCGTCACGGTGATCGACGCCCATCCGATGACCCTGGGCTGGCTTGGCGCCGTCCGCGGGCACCGGACCGTTCCCCTCGGGGTCGAGCATTTCGGCCAGACGGGCCGGATCGCCGATCTCTACCGGCACTTCGGCATCGACGCGGACGGCATCGTTGCGGCGGCGGGGCGCCACAGCGCCGGACGCCCGCTCGGCTGACCTGAGGTCGGCCTGCGTCGGCTTCGCCATGCAAGACAGGAACCCTTTTTCCGGCGGCAGCCATGCCACCGGAAAATCTCGAGGAAGACAGATGTCCACAAGACCCGAAGCCCAACCGCCACTTTCCGGCATCCGCATTGTCGAGATCGGCCATTTCATCGCCGCCCCGTTTGCCAGCCGGATTCTCGGCGATCTCGGCGCCGAGATCATCAAGATCGAGCCGCCAGGGGGTGATCCCGTCCGCGGCTGGGGCGCGCAATCGGGCGGTGCCTCGCTGTGGTGGAGCGTCCATGGCCGCAACAAGCGGTCGGTGGTGGTGGACCTGAAGCAACCCGAAGGGATCGAGGCCGTGGCGCGCATCATCGCCCGGTCCGACGCGCTGATCGAGAACCAGCGTCCCGGCGGTCTGGCGCGGCTCGGTTTCGACCGCGACCGGTTGCACGACCTGCGGCCGGGACTGGTCGTCGCCCATGTCTCGGGTTACGGACAGACCGGACCGGCCCGTGACCGCGCGGCCTTCGGCGTCATCGGCGAGGCCATCGGCGGGCTGCGCCACCTTACCGACCATCCTCCGGGCACCACCGACCTGCCGCCGCCGCGTGTCGGCATCAGCATCGGCGATTCCGTTGCCGGTCTCTATGCGGTGATCGGTGTTCTTGCCGGGCTAGTGCGCCGCGGTTCTCTTGCGTCGCAGGGCCAGCCGGATGACCCGATCTGCACCGTCGACATCGCCCTGACCGAAGCCGTGCTGTCGCTCATGGAAGGGGTGGTCACGGAATACGCCGCGCTCGGTCTGGTCCGCCAGCCCGTCGGCGCCCGCATCGCTTCGGCGGCGCCGACCAATGCCTATCCGTCGAAGGATGGCCGCTGGGTCATCATTGCCGCGAACTCCGATCTCCTGTTCCAGCGATTGATGGTGCTGATCGGACGCGGCGACCTGGGTGCAGATCCCGCGCTGAAAAGCAATGCCGGCCGCTTGCAGAATGTCGAAGCGATCGACGCGGCGATTTCTGCCTGGTCCCGCACCTTCGACGCCAAGCGTCTGGCAGAGGTCCTGGCCGGGGCCGACATCCCCTCGACCCTGATCTACTCGGCCGCCGACATCGCCGGGGATGCACAGTTCCGTGCGCGCGGCATGGTCCGCGAAGTCAGCGATCCGCGCCATGGCACACTGCTTCACCCCGGCATCGTGCCGCATTTTCCCGACTCTCCCGGCACGATCCGCAGCACCGGCCCGGAGGTCGGACAGGATACCGAAGCGGTTCTCGCCGACATCGTCGGCTATACCGAGGCCGAGATCGAGCAGCTTCGGAAGAAGGGAGTGATTGCATGACTTCTGTCCAGATCGTCGAGGTCGGTCCGCGCGACGGGTTCCAGAACATTGGTCCATTCATACCGACCGAAACCAAGATCGCCATGATCCGCGGCCTTGCGGCCGCAGGGGTGCGGCGAATGGAGATCACCTCGTTCGTCAGTCCGCGCGCCATTCCGCAGCTCGCCGATGCGGCCGAGGTGCTGGCCAATGTTCTGGCGCAGGGCGCCGTTCTGCCGCAGGTCCTGGTCCCCAATGCCCGCTACGGCCACAAGGCGATCGAGGCCGGGGCGCGTTTCCTGTCCTATGTCATCTCGGTTTCGGAAAGCCACAGCCGGTCGAACGTGCGCGTCGGACCGAACGAGGCCTTGGCCGACTACGCCCGGCTTGTGGCCGAGGCGCCGGCGGGGATCCGCATGCGGCTCAACCTTGCCACCGCTTTCCATTGCCCGTTCGAGGGCATGACCCCTGCCACGGCGGTGCTCGATCTTCTGGGCCGCGCGCTCGAGGTGCGCCCAGATGCCGAGGTTTGCCTCTGCGACACCACCGGCCGCGGCACGCCGGATCAGGTTGCGGCGCTGTTCGATTCTGTAATGACAGCCTTTCCCGAGGTCTCGACCTGGGCGATGCATGCACATGACACCTACGGCCACGGCCGGGTGAATGTGCGGGCGGCCTACGAACGCGGCGTGCGCATCTTCGACTCGGCGATCGGAGGACTCGGCGGCTGTCCCTATGCGCCGGGCGCCAGCGGCAACGTTGCCACCGAGGATATCGTGCGTCTGTTCCAGAACTGTGGCGTGGAAACCGGCATGGACCTCGCAGCCCTACTGCCGCTTGGGGCTGCCGCTGCCGCGCTGCCGGGCGCGAATTGTAGCCACATTCCCGCTAACACAGAGACAAACACCGCACAAAACGCGTGCAAATAGAAGGATTGATGTAGCAACGTCTAGGTGTTCAGTCCCGGCATCTGGTGGATCGGGTCGAGGATGAATCGATCCGGTTCTGAGGTCCAGACCTTGCAGATGTATTCGTAGGGCGTGAGCCCGCTGAGCGTCTTCAGTCGGCGGGCGAAGTTGTAGGCGGCGAGGTGGCTGCGAAGCTGATTGTGGCTGTCGTAATGGAAGCGCTTCACAGTGGCGTCCTTGATCGTGCGGTTCCTCCGCTCGACCTGGCCGTTGGTCCAGGGATGGTTGGGCTTGGTCAGGCGGTGCTCGATCCCGTTCGCCTCGCAGATCATGTCGAAGCGCATTGGCCGGGAGTAGATGGTGTTCCGGTTACGTGGCTGCTCCGCGAACTGGATGCCGTTGTCGGTGAGAACCGTGTGGACCTGGTAGGGCACCGCCTCCAGCAGGTGCTCCAGAAACTCCCAGGCTGTGCGTCTGTCGGCCGTCTCAACAAGCTGGGCGACAGCGAACTTGCTGGTGCGGTCGATGGCCACGAACAGGAAGAGCTTGCCCTCGGCGGTCTGCACCTCGGCAATGTCGATGTGGAAGAAGCCAATAGGGTAGCGTTTGAACTTCTGCCGCTGGGGCTTCTCGCCCTCGACATCCGGCAGGCGCGAGATGCCATGACGCTGAAGGCACCGATGCAGCGCTGATCGTGTAAGGTGGGGGATCGACGGCTGAAGGGCATAGAGGCAATCGTCGAGCGGCAGAAGCGTGTGCCGCCGGAAGGCGACGACCGCCGCTTCCTCTTCCTCGGTCAGGACGGTGGATCGCGGTTCCGACGGCCCGGTCTTCATGTCCTCGACCGTCGCCCGCTTCCGCCACTTCGCCAAGGTCTTCGGGTTGATGCCGAACTCCCGGCTCAGCTGCGCGAGCGAAGCTTGCGATCGCTGTATTGCTGCTCTGACGGCGAACGTGGTCGTGGCGCTGCCGTGACGAACCTGTCCCATAGTGCTTCCTTCCAATCCCGCGAAAGGATCGCACCATCAAACCGTGGGATCAAACACCGAGGTGGCGGCAAACCACTATGGTGACAATCCGGCGTCGCGACCGATCCACGAGGCCACCATCGCCGAGGCGATGATGGATGCTGTCGAAGATGCGTTGCGGCCCACCGTGTTGACGCCGGAAGTCGAAGCGGATGCCTTGGCCTCTCCACCTGAAACACATTCTTCGCCAGATCGAGCCCGACCGTGGTAATCTCCGACATGACCGTTCCCCTCTTGTGGATCGTCGCAGACCCACCTTGGCACATTGATGCCGTCGGGGGGCGGTCACATCATCAGAGCCGGTAAATCGGGTTCCGCGAACGACCCTCGCTGATCGCCAGCGTGATCGTCCGCCGCCCGGTGTATATCGTCATATTGGTCTCGGCCCCGGCAATCACGGGCTTCACCGAGACGGTGGTGCGGTTCGACAGGACCTCGACCTCGAAGGCTTCGCTGTCGCCCAGAAGCACGGAGTCGATCCTCTCCCCAAGCTCGATGGCCGTATTGACGCGGAGCTGCGTGTCGAGACGGGTCACATCGACCGGGTTGTAGAGGACCGAACGCACGCGTGCATCGGCACCCTCATGATAGAAGAACTGCGTCTGACCCACGAGTACCGCGAACAACTCAAGCGCGAGAAGGAAGAGCGCGCGGAAATGGCCCGCGCCGAGAAGGAAGAGAAGAAGCTGCTGGCGGAGGCCGAGGCCGCCGAGCGGGAGGAGGCCAAGTATCAGGCCCTTCTGGAGAAGGCGCGGAAAGAGGCGAACGGCGACGGCAACGCGCAACGGATTGCCGAGTTGGAGGCGGCCTTGGCCGCGGCGCATCTCGCCAGCGAACGTGCCCGCGCCATGGCCGAAATGACCAAGTCTGGCTATGTCTACATCATCTCGAACGTGGGCTCGTTTGGCGATGACGTCGTGAAAATCGGGCTGACCCGTCGGCTTGATCCCGATGACCGGGTCCGCGAACTTGGAGACGCGAGCGTTCCTTTCAGCTTCGACACCCACGCCATGATCTACAGCGACGCAGCACCGGCACTGGAACTAGCTCTTCACAGGGAGTTCGCTGAGAAGCGGATCAACACATCGAACTTCCGCAAGGAATTCTTCCGGGTTTCCCTGGACGAAGTCGAAGCGGCGGTCGGGCGCCTGGCGCCTACGGCCGGCTTCTTCAAGGATCGGGAGGCACAGGAATGGCACGAAACCTTGGCCCGCCGAAATGCCAGCTTGGCTGACATGCAGTCGGCGGCCGCGCGAGAACTGCCAGCTTCGATCTGAGTGGCCTATCGCCCCGAGTAAGTTAGAGAGGGGCTCACGCCCCCCTCTCGAACTTCACGACTGGGATGCCGAGCTTTCTGGCCTTGTCGGCGAGGTTTTCCTGGATGCCGTTGCCCGGGAAGACGAGGACGCCCACGGGCAGTACATCCAGCATGGCGTCGTTGCGCTTGAAGGGCGCGGCCTTGGCGTGCTTGGTCCAGTCGGGTTTGAAGGCAACCTGCGTCACGCCGCGGGCCTCGGCCCATTTGGCGGCGATGAGCTCGGCGCCCTTGGGGCTCCCCCCATGCAGGAGCACCATGTCGGGATACTTGGTCCGGACCTGGTCGAGCTTGCCCCAGATCAGGCGGTGATCGTTGAAGTCGGTCCCGCCGGTGAGGGCCACTTTGGGGCCTGCGGGCAGCATCACCTCGGTCTCGGCGCGGCGCTTGGCGGCGAGGTAATCGCGGCTGTCGATCAGCGCGGCGGTCAGATGCTGATGGTTCACCATCGAGCCGGTGCGGGGCCGCCAGGTCGAGCCCGTGTGATGCCAGAACTCGGTCGCGGCATGGTCGCGCATCATGTCCATGCAGTTCCGCCGTTCGGTCAGGGTCAGGCCCTCGGCCACCAGGCGCTCAAGCTCGGTGGATTTCACCTCGGAGCCGTCCTGCTCGCGCTGGAGGCGGCGCTGGCCCTGCTCGTTGTCATCGAGGTTGCGCTCGATCCGGGCGGTCGCGCGGTGGAAGAGGTTGACCTGGCCCCAGAGCACTTCTTCGAGATCGGGTTCCATGCGGGTGTCGGCGAGGCTCGCGACGAGGGCGTCGAAGATATCCGCGACGGCACCCCGGAGGCGGTCGGCATCCGGCATTGGGCGCGGATCGGGCTCGTCGAAGGGGCGGTAGCCATAGAGCTGCAGCTCGTCGAGCGCGTGGGCGGTCTGGGATGCGGTATGGGCGGGTTCATAGGCGTCGTCGTGGGTGTGGATCGTCATCGGTTTCTTGCCTCCGGGCCTGTCTCGTCCGCGCGTCATCCCGCGCGGCCTTCATGGGCTGCGAAAGCCGTCACTGGGGACGCCCCTTCACCCCCTCTTCGGGGCCGGAACGCATGTGTAGGAGGACGGGGGGCGGCTGATTTGATGATGTGGACACCCCCACCCCAACCGTCGAATCTGGTTTCAACGGTTCCCCGGGAAGAAGGAGTGGTTGGATATGTCTGGAATGATCATTGGTCTCGACCTCGCGAAGAGCGTTTTCCAGGTTCACGCTGTCGATGCAGACGGAAAAGTCGTCATCACCCGAAAGGTGCGACGCTCACAGATGCTTGAATTCTTTGGCAGACTCAATCCGTGCTTGGTCGGCATGGAGGCGTGTCCCTCCGCGCACCATTGGGCGCGCGAGCTTTCTGCCTTGGGCCACGAAGTCCGGTTGATGGTCGCGTCCTACGTTAAGCCCTACGTCAAGCGCCAAAAGAACGACATGGTCGATGCGGAAGCCATCTGCGAAGCGGTGACCAGGCCGACCATGCGGTTCGTCCCGATCAAATCTGAATCGCAGCAGGCCATTCTCATGGTCCACAAGACCCGCGCCCTGTTGGTCCGCCAAAGAACCATGCTTGTGAACGCCCTGCGAGGCCATCTCACCGAGATTGGCGTCGTAGCGCCAAAGGGGATCAGACGGCATGCCGATCTCGTCGAGCGGGTGCTTGCACACGGCGCAGACGAGATCGATGTGCCGCCGCTTGTGCGTGACATTGTATTGTCCTCTGCCCGACAGATCGGCTCCTTGAATGCCGAGATAAAGGAGCTCGAGAGGAAAATCCTGGAATGGCACCGCACGAGCGAAGCCAGCCAACGGCTGGCGACGATCCCCGGTGTCGGCGTGATCACCGCATCCGCAATGGCGGCCACGGTGGTGGACCCTGCTGCCTTCAGATCGGGACGAGACCTTGCCGCATGGCTCGGCCTGACGCCCCGATCCAACTCATCTGGTGGCAAGGAAAGGCTGGGACGGATCACAAAGGCCGGAAACCGATACCTGAGAACCTTGCTTGTGATCGGGGCGACAGCTGTCGTCGGCTTCTCGAGGCGCACAACCGAGGGGCCATTGATGAGCTGGGTCAGAAAGCTCCTGCAAGCGAAATCGGCACGCCTGACAACGGTGGCCTTGGCCAACAAGATAGCACGGATCTGCTGGGCCGTGATGGCGCGCAAAGCCGTCTACGGAGAAGCAGCCGCATAAATTACGACGCACTGGCGTCACAACAGTTCGGAGGGTCTGCCCAAGAAGCGTGATGACTACCGGTTTTGCCGGGGATCAGGAAAACCCGTTCGCGAGACTGCGCTGAAAAGCGCGTTGTTTTGATAGGGACCATGACCCGCGGATATCATCAGGGCCCGCGGCCATCCGGCCGCACTACGAGGCCGGACATATGCAAGCACCCAACCGGATTCGACACGCATTGAGGAAAGACTTGACGAAGGGGGTGTCCACATATGTCTCGCGATGCAAAGGCGGCTCTGCCGCCGGCGGAAATCAGTCGCTCCCCGTCCTTGAAGGGGCGGCCCCTTTGACGGCCGCCTGCCCATCTCTTGAAGGCCGTGCGGGTGACGGGTGGATGAGAATGCCCGGGAAGAGGCAAAGCGACGATCCACAGCCACGACAGGGACCCGTGACCCCTGCCCCGCACTCCCCCAGAAAGCCCCCTGCGCGATGCAGCTCACGCCAACAGGCGCTGCCGATCCTCGGGCCCTATCTGACCTGCCAGATTCTGGCGCAGCGCCTCCGCGCCGTTTGCTCGAAGATCATCGTTGAAATCCCCGAGACGCGGCTCCAGCACCCGGACGGCAATCCCGATCTCGGTTGCTCTGGCGCGCAACCTCTCTGCCGCGCCTCGCCCCGCCGGATCGCGGTCGATGGCGATGTAGAGGCGCTGAAGCCCCTCCGGCAGCAGGACCGCCCCAAGGTGACCCGACGATAGCGCCGCCCAGACGGGAAGGCCGGGCACTGCCTCGACAAGGGACAGCATGGTCTCGATGCCTTCACCGACCACGAGGATGTCGTCATGCGGAGTCAGCCTGACGGCATTGCCGAGGAGGTGACCCATGGCACGCCGCTGCGTCTCGACCCGCGCCTTTCCCTGTCCGTCAGGCGCGAGCCAAGTCCGATGCACACCCTGAAGGGCGCCAGCCCCATCGGTGACCGCGGCGATCATCGCCGGTCTGGGGATGCTCCGGGTCTGACCCTCCTCCCGATGCCAGCATTTCGGGTGGAAGCGCAGCGCGTTGCTGTTCGTCCCACATGGGATGCACCGAGAGCGGAGGTAGGTGTCGGCAAGCGTGCCTGCGACCGGCACCGAGGCTGCAAAGAGACGCGCCGCCGCCGCTGGCGTGCCACCGGGGGCTTTGGCCTTCTTCGGCACTGGTGCATCCGGGAGAACCGGCTGCGGACGGCCCAGATGCGCCCGGGCCTCGGCCAGAAGATCGGGAAAGCGAGAGATCCCGGTCCTCTCGCGGATGATGTCGAGAAGATCGCCATGCTCACCCGTGGCGCCATCGGTGAACTTGCCGGCCGCGCCCGGCCCAGACGAAGGTCCCGTCAGCCGCACGAAGAGCGACCGACCAGGGTTGTTCTGCAGGTCTCCGACGATCCAGTAGGACCCTTCCCGCCGTCCGGCGGGAAGGTAAGCGCGACACACGCTCTCTGCGTTTTCCGCAAGAGCGCGGATCACACCTTCGGTCTCGGAATACATGACTCAACAACCTCCGCGTGCATGTAGTCCCGTCACCGGACAACGCGCGAGCAGACGCTCCAGCACGGCGATGCCGGTAGGATCGGTCGGGCAGAAGAGGCGCAACTTCCAGCTGATGATCTCCGAGAAGAAACCGTCAGCCTTGAGCCGGTCCTTGGCCGCTTCCGTGAAGCCGGACAGTTCGATCCGGTTCACGCCCATGACGCGGGAGCGGTGGAGCTCCATCCCCTCGGCGAGCCGCACGACCGTCTTGCCCTCCAGAACGAGGGCATGGACCTGCGCCGCCGAGAGCTTTGGGGCGTCACTCACAAGCGTGGTCGCGACCCAAGCGGGCGAAACCCTGCGCCCGATGATGCGCTGGCCGTCATCGGTCTGCAGGCGATAAACGCGGGTTTCGTCCTGGGGAAGCTGCTTCCAGATCGGCAGCAGCAGCCCCGCCACGATGTGCAGCGTGGACTCGCTGAACTCCGGCACCTCAACCAGTTCCGCAGTCCAGGCGGCAGCGAAGGCCGCGCGGTCGGCTTCCAGCCAGTGGGTGTCCTCCATGATCTTGGCCGGCACCGTGCTGGCCTCCGTTGGCCGGATCAGACGAAGGCGGGGCTCGATGGTGCCGTCATCCAGCATAAGGCTGGTGGCTGGCACCTGCACGGCAGCCCGGCCCGAGCGGCTGTTGACCAGTAGCCGCGCCTTTGGGTCATCGAGCCAGTCGAGCGCATCCACGAGCGAGGTCGGCGTGTTGCGCCGCTTCTCTGCGATGGTGAGGAGCTGGGTTTCCGCGCCGGAGCCGGGATGCGTGTAGATCACCCGCGCATCCGTGACGCGGAAGCTTTCTGCCCGGAGCGTCTCGAGACCAAGGTCATAGACCCCAGCGGCGATGGCCCCTTCGATCCGCTGATCGAGGAGGTCCTCGAAAGCCGAGAACAGCACGGCCTGCATGTCGATCGTCAGCGCCAGTAGGCGATTGAGGAAGGTCGTGATCGGCGGCAGGTCGTCCTTCAGACCGTTGTCATCGGTCAGGCTGAGACCGGTGGCATCCTCGAAGGCCCCGAGCGAGCAGCCCGTGACATCACCGCGATAGATGCGGCGGTAGAGCTGGCGCAGCGCGTCGCGGGCGTAGGGGGACTCGAGGTTGTCCTCGGGCCGGAACAGCCCCTGCCCGCCGGTCTGGCGCTGGCCGCGCGTGATCGCCCCGAGCGTGTCGAGGCGGCGCGCGATGGTCGACAGGAACCGCTTCTCCGCCTTCACATCTGTGGCCACGGGCCGAAAGAGCGGCGGCTGCGCCTGATTGGTGCGGTTGGTGCGCCCAAGGCCCTGGATCGCCGCATCGGCCTTCCAGCCGGGTTCCAGAAGATAATGCACCCGCAGGCGCTGGTTCTTGGCGCCGAGATCTGCGTGATAGCTGCGACCCGTGCCACCGGCATCCGAGAAGATTAGGATGCGCTTCTGGTCATCCATGAAGGCGGCGGTTTCCGCGAGGTTGGCCGAGCCGGCACGGCTTTCGACGACGAGGCGCGCGGCGTGCCCCTCGCCCTTGCGCACGATGCGGCGCGAGCGGCCCGTCACTTCCGCCACCAGATCAGTGCCGAATCGCTGGACGATCTGGTCCAGCGCGCCCGGGACGGGCGGCAGGCCGGCCAGCCTTTCGATCAGCGCGTCGCGCCTGCGGGCGGCCTCGCGGCATTCGACCGGCTGGCCATCGCGCACGACGGGTTGGGACGACAGGCTGCCCTCGCTGTCGGTGAAGGGCTCGTAGAGCTGCACCGGGAAGGAATGGGCGAGATAGTCCAGGACGTAATATGCCGCGTCCGCGTTATGGAGAGCGCGGCGCTTCATGTCGTTGATG
>CAZLIC010000048.1:0-32145 GCA_964559535.1 uncultured Rhodobacterales bacterium | reverse complement strand
CGGCAAAAGAACGCGCGTAAAATGCTCGTCCAGCAGCAGCACCTTGGGCTGCGGTGCCAGCGCGCGCGCCAGCGCCACGCGCTGCTGCTGGCCGCCCGACAGCTGCGCGGGCCGCCGGTCGGCAAAGGCCGACAGGTGCACCAGTTCCAGCATCTTGCCCGCCCGCGCCGTGCGCTCGGCCAGACCCAGCCCCTTCATCTTCAGCCCGAAGGCCACGTTGTCCAGCACGCTGAGGTGCGGGAACAGGGCGTATTGCTGGAACACCGTGTTGACCGGGCGGTGGTTCGGCGGCAGCTGCGCGATGTTTTGCCCGAACAGCAGGATTTCGCCTGCGGTGATGTCCTCGAACCCGGCGATCATCCGCAACAGGGTGGTCTTGCCGCAGCCCGACGGGCCCAGAAGCGTGAAGAACTCGTTGTCGGCAATGTCCAGCGACACACCGTGCAGCGCCGTCACCTGGCCATAGCGTTTGACCGCTTGACGCACGCTGACCGCCGCCTGCATCGTTGCCATACCCCCAGCGAGATCACGGAAGGGTAAGCGGCGTGACAGTGAGAGGTATATACCCCCGCAGAGGTATGCCCGCTTGACCCCCTTGCCCAACGCTGCCGAGGCCGCGCTGGCCGAGGCGATCCGCCTGTGCGGGGCACCGGGATTCGAGGCGGCGCTGTTTTCCTTCCTGCGGCGGGCGACAGGGGCCGACAATCTGGCGGTGCTGGCCTTCCGTGCCCGCGGGGCGCCGCTGCCGCTGTACCTGGTGGCCGACGACCCGCGGGTGTTCGGGAAACTGCCCACCACCTATCTGGGCGGCGCCTATCTGCTGGATCCGTTCCACGAACTGCACCTGTCGCGGGCGCCGCAGGGGGTTTATCGCCTGATCGACGTGGCCCCCGACGCCTTTCACCGGTCGCGCTATTTCGAGGAATACTACCGCGAGACCACGCTTCTGGACGAGATGACCTTCCTGGCCTACCCCCGCCCCGGCGTCACGCTGACCCTGTGCCTGGGCCGCGATGCCACCTCGGGCAGCGTCTTTCCGCCGCGCGCCATCGACACCTGCCGCCGCATTGCCGCGCCGGTGGTGGCACTGGCCGAGCGGCACTGGGCAACGCTGGCCGCCGACGCGGCGGCCGCGCCCGACGTGCCGGCCCAGGCCGCCGCCGCGCTGCAGGCCGGCCACGGCATCCGCCTGTCGCCGCGGCAGGCCGAGGTGGCGCTGCTGATCCTGCGGGGGCATTCGACGGCGTCCATTGCCCTGCGCCTGCAGGTCTCGGCGCAGACGGTGAAGGTGTTCCGCCGACAGCTCTACGCCCGCTGCGCCATCAGCTCGCAGGCCGAGCTGTTTGCGCTGATGCTGCCGCTGCTGCGGGGCAGCGGGTAGCGGGCGGGGTTTTCTTTGCACCTTTGCTTGCAGGCAGCGCGCCTGTGGACAGCGCCGGGGGTTTCACACCCGCCGCCACCGGTTCTTGAACCGGCGGCAAACCGGTGGCAGCCCCCCCTGGGGTATTTGGGCAAAGATGAGGGGGGGGTCAGGGGGCCAGTTTTGATGCGAGGTCAGTAAGACCCTTGATGAGCGATTGCATCGGACCGGTCGCGGCAGCCACGGTCATCGTGGCAATCAGCGCCTTCACACCCCAGCCCCCGAAAGCCTTGCCTGCTTCTTTCGCAGCTTCGGTGACGAACACGTCAAGTTTGTCGCCACACCAATATGCCGCCGCCTTCACGGCATCGGCCAGTGTTGCTGCAATCCGGCGCAACGTTGAAGGCGCGGGGGCGGGCTTTGCCAGTTCGGTTTCGGCTTCGTCCAATGCAAGGCGGATGACGTTGACGGCCTCGCGCAGTTGCGCGGGGGCGTCGATGAGTTCGGGGGGCTGGTTGTGGCTGCGGTGTTCCGGGGTGGCGACGGCGGATTGGGCGGCAGTGGCGTCGGCGAAGGATTTCTTCAGGTCGGCCACGAGGGACAGGAGGCGGTGGCGTTCTTCGATGATCTCGATCAGCCGGGCGATGTGGGCCTCGCCCCGTTGCCAGTCCTCGTCGGGGATCAGGGCGATGTCGCGCTGAAGGTCCCAGGGGAGGGGGGTGCCGTCGAGGAAGCCCTGGTACCAGCGCATCCAGAACTCGCCGCCGGGGGTAGAGGGGGCCCAGACGGTGAATAGATGATTTATTTCAGTCTCAAGCTGTTTGCCTTTTTTTGACCACAAAGGACCTAGTGAAACCCGCCCGAGACGGAGCGACGTTGTATCCGTCGCTATCTCTGCCCAGAACGCGCGGCTACTTGAAATTTCGCCTCCCTCAGCAGCCAATGAGGCACACTCAATTGCATGCACCGCACGGTCGAACGGTCTATCATAGAGTGCAATCAATACTTCATCCGAATTGAAAGTTGGGTGACAGGAAGCCAGAATAGCTGTGTGGGCGAGCCCTGCTGCTTCAAAGCTAGTTCCACCGATGCGTAATTCGCGACCTGCTCGATAGGCGCTCGAAACAGCCGCAAACACTGCCTCGCCCGGGCGCTCAAAAAGAACGAATGAAGACAATAGCGCCCTATTTCCAATAAAAGAGAAGCCTTCAGTAGACTTTCCAAATTTCCTTGAAAGGTGGGCAAAGTTCAGGAAAACCGGTAGCGCCCGCATCGCAGAGCGCAGCACTACGATTCTTGCAAAGCTTGAAGGCTCATTGGAGAAGAATTTCTCCAGTTTTTCTCTTTCTGTTGCCTCTTTTTCTTTCAATATTGGGATCCTAGCCAGCTTCGTACACCCCGGCATACACCTGACGCTACTCCGCCGGTCCCGCCACTTTCCCCCGCACCCACCGCCACAGATAGATCACCGGCCAGCGCAGCACGCTTGCGCCGCAGGCCAGCACCAGAAGGCCGACCCACGGCCCGTTGGCCCAGGTGACCCAGCCGATGATGGGGATGCCCACGGCGATGAGGGCGTAGGCGGCGCGCCAGTGGTGGTCGCGGCTTGGGAACATGGCGATCACGTTCGCGGCGATCAGCCAGAGGCAGGCGAGCGCGAGGGGGATCATCGTGGCGGGCTTTCGTCCCGGCGCAGGTCGCGGGGCAGCGCAGTGGGGCGGCCAAGCGCCTTGTTGGCGAAGTAGCGCAGGGGGTTGCGGAACATCGATACGAAAGCGCAGGCGGCAAGGCCACCCGCCAGCCAGCCGTGTTCCCAGCCGATCCAGCCGATCAGCAGGGGGGCGGCAATCAGCAGGGCAAGGCCGGGGACCATCTGCAGCCGCATGGGCAAGAGGGCGCAGATCGTGCCCGCAAAGACCCAGACAATGGCGGCGGTCAGCGAGGGGGTCATCCAATCCCCCGGGTCTGGACCCCAAATTCCTTGAAGCAAGGAATTTGCAAATCTCTTTCTTCAAGAGATTTGGGGTGCGCCGCCGACCTCATGCCGCCTGTCCCATCAGCCGCGCGGGCAGGGCGTTGGCCCAGGCGCTGATCGTGCCTGCCCCCAGGCACACCACGATGTCGCCGGGCCGTGCCTGTTCGCGCACCAGGCGTTCCAGGTCGGCCTCGTCCAGCAACGCGCGGGCGTGGCGGTGGCCGTGGGCGATCAGGCCCGCCACCAGATCGTCGCGGGTGGCGCCGGGAATGGGGTCTTCGCCGGCCGCATAGACCTCGGCAATCGCCACCACGTCGGCCTCGTTGAAGCAGGTGCAGAAGTCGTCGAACAGGTTGGACAGGCGGGTAAACCGGTGCGGCTGGTGGATGGCGATGACACGGCCGGTGGGCGCGGTCAGCGTCTTGCGCGCGGCCTTCAGCACCGCGGCGATTTCCACCGGATGGTGGCCATAGTCGTCGATGATCGGCACGCCGCGCCATTCGCCAACCTTGGTGAAGCGGCGGTTCACCCCGCCGAACGACGCCAGCGCCTCGCGGATTTCGGCCCGCTTCATCCCCAGGTGGCGGGCCACCGCGATGGCGGCCAGCGCGTTTGACACGTTGTGGTCACCCGGCATGGGCAGCGAACAGTTCTCGATCAGCCCGCCTTCCTCGTTCTGCAGCACCACGTCGAAATGCGGCTTGCCGCCTTCGTAGCGCAGGTTCACCGCGCGCACGTCGGCCTGGGTGTTGAAACCAAAGGTCACCACGCGGCGGTCGGTGACGCGGCCGACCAGGGCCTGCACCTCGGGGTGGTCGGTGCAGCAGACGGCCACGCCGTAGAACGGGATGTTGGACACAAAGTCGTAGAACCCTTTGCGCAGGTTCTCGATGGTGCCCCAGTGCTCCATGTGCTCGGGGTCGATGTTGGTGACGATGGCGATGGTGGCGGGCAGGCGGTTGAAACTGCCGTCGCTCTCGTCGGCCTCGACCACCATCCACTCCCCGGCACCCGCACGGGCGTTCGAGCCGTAGGCGTGGATGACGCCGCCGTTGATGACGGTGGGGTCGAACCCGCCCTTGTCCAGCAGGGTGGCGACCATGGTGGTGGTGGTGGTCTTGCCGTGGGTGCCCGCGATGGCGACGTTCGATTTCAGGCGCATCAGTTCGGCCAGCATCTCGGCCCGGCGGACGACGGGCAGCTTGCGGCGGCGCGCCTCTTCCAGTTCGGGGTTGCCCTTCTTGATGGCGGACGAGATCACCACCACGGCGGCGTCGCCGATGTTCTTGGCTGCCTGTCCTTCAAAGAAGGTGGCGCCCAGTTTCACCAGCCGGTCGGTGATCTTCGAGGCCTTGGCGTCAGACCCCTGCACAGTGTAGCCCAGCGTGATCAGCACTTCGGCGATGCCCGACATGCCGATGCCGCCGATGCCGACGAAGTGGATGGGTCCGAGTTCGAGGGGAAGCTTGGTGGCGGCGGCGGCATTCATGGGCGGGTTCCGGACAGCGAGAGGACAAGATCGACCAGCGCCTGTGCGGCGTCGGGTCGGGCGAGGGTCAGGGCATTCTGGGCCATCCGGCTGGCGGTGGCGGGGTCTGACAGAACCGCGGCCATCTGCGCCGACAGAGTGGCCGGGTCAAGTGCGGATTCAGGGATCATGATCGCGGCGCCGCCCGCCACCACGCCGCGGGCATTGGCGGTCTGGTGGTCGGCGGTGGCGGCGGCAAAGGGGATCAGGATCGACGGGCGGCCGATCACGGTGATGTCGGCAATCGACGAGGCCCCGGCGCGGCTGATGACCAGTTGCGCTTCCGACAGGCGGCGCGGGATGTCGGCAAAGAAGCTTTCGACCTCGGCGTTCACACCGGCATTGGCATAGCCGTCGGCGGCGCGGGCGGCGTCTTCGGGGCGGGCCTGGTGGGCGACACGCAGGTTCTGGCGGATCGCTTCGGGCAGGCGGGCTACGGCTTCGGGCACCACGTCGGACAGGATGCGCGCGCCCTGGCTGCCGCCGATCACCACCAGCGACATCGGGTAGTCGCCGGGCGGGATATAGGGCGCCGCGGCGCGGTCGCGCACGGCCTGGCGCACCGGGTTGCCGGTGTGGATGCCCTGCACGCCCGCAGGCAGCGCAGTGGGCCAGGTGCCGCAGGCAATACGGTCAACCCGCGTGGCAAACCGCGCGTTCACCCGGCCGAGGACGCCGTTCTGTTCATGAATGGCGCGCGGCAGGCGCAGTGCCATGGCGGCGGCCAGCGCCGGAATGGTGGGGTAGCCGCCGAAGCCCACCACGCAGGCCGGCCTGTCCCGCATCATGCGGGCATAGGCGGATACAACGCCGCCCGCGATGCGGAAGGGGACGGCCAGCTTCGCCAGCACGCCACCACGGGCAAAGGTGGCCGAGGCCACCTGTTCCACTTGCACCACATGCGGAAATCCGCCCGCATAACGGGCCCCGCGCGCGTCGGTCGAAAGCTTCACCCGCCAGCCCTTGCGCACCATCGCCTCGGCCAGCGCCTGTGCGGGGAACATGTGCCCGCCGGTACCGCCCGCCGCGATGAGCAGAAGCGGTTGCTTCATGCCCTGCCCCGCCGGAACACGTCGCCGATAATGCCCTGCGGCCGCGTGCGCGTCAGCGCCAAGAGGAAGCCCAGCGTGATGCCCGCAGCAATCACCGACGACCCGCCATAGCTGACGAAGGGCAGCGTCATGCCCTTGGCGGGCAACAGCCGCACCGCGACACCCATGTTGATCATCGCCTGCACGCCAAAGATGCAGGCCAACCCCGTGCCCCCCAGCCGCGCAAAGGGATCGCGTTCGCGCACCAGCCGCATCAGCGAGCGCACCACGATCACGGCATAGAGGAAGAGGATGAGCAGGACGAGGATCAGCCCGTATTCCTCGGCCGCCACGGCGATGATGAAGTCGGTGTGCGCGTCGGGCAGCGACCACTTCACCTGCCCCTCGCCCACGCCCACGCCAAAGAAGCCGCCTTCCTGGATGGCATTGGTGGCATAGCCCAGCTGCGTGCGCGGATCGACATCGGGGGTCAGGAAGCCGTCGATGCGCCGGGCGAAATGCTCGGAGGCGCCGTAGGCGAACATGCCCCCGGTCACCACAAGACCGATGACGATGGCGATCAGCAGGAACGGCGCACCGGCCACGAAGTACACCGTGCACCAGGCGAACAGGACCAGCGCGGACTGCCCGAAGTCGGGCTGGATCGCCAAGAGGCCCACGACCGCCAGCGTGAAGGCGAAGGACATCATGCGCCCCGGCGGCCCGTTCGGCTCTTGCGCCGCCGCCATGGCCCAGGCGCACAGCACGACGAAGCCGGGCTTGAGGAACTCGGACGGCTGGAACGAGGCGAAACCCAGCGAGTACCAGCGGATCGCGCCCTTGCCGAAGTCGGTACCCAGGAAGGGCAGCGCCGCCAGGGCCGCGAAGGCCGCGACGGCCAGCAAAACGCCCAGCCGCCGTACCATGGCCGGCGGCGACATCGACAGGATCAGCATCACCGCCAGGGCCACGCCGCCGAAAAACGCCTGCCGCTGCACATAGTAGAACGGGTCGAGCCCATTGCGCTGCGCCAGCGGCACCGAGGCCGCCAGGCCCAGAAGCAGCCCCACCGCAAACAGCGCAAAGACCGCGGCCAGCGACCAGCGGTCGATGGTGCGCCACCATCTGGGAAGTACGGGCTCCGTCACCCTGCCGGGCATGGAGCCATAGACCATCTCGGTCATGCTGTCCGCCTGTCCTGTCGGCGCGCCGGATTGCCGTACGCCGCGCCCTTGCCTGCTCTGCCGTCCTGCCCGGGTTGGCCCCAGGTCAGCAGGGAAAGAGTAACCCGTTCACGCCCGCATGGCTAGCGCAAATGGCAGATGCGTCCGGGCGTGTTGACGAAGTGCGTTTCATAACGCATGGATTATATAATGGAAGCAGAAAAGAGTCCGGGCCGATTCGACACCGCCTTTGCCGCGCTGGCCGACCCTACGCGGCGGGCCATCGTGGCACGGCTGGCGCTGGGCGAAGCGACGGTACAACAGATTGCGGGGGCCTTCCCGATCAGCCAGCCTGCGGTCAGCCGGCACCTGAAGGTGCTGGAAGAGGCCGGGCTGATCGAGACGCGGGTGGCGGGGACCTCGCGCCCGCGGCGGCTGAACCCGCAGGCCGTGGCGGCACTGTGGGACTGGCTGGGCCAGTACCGCGCACTGTGGGAAGCGAATTACGCGCGGCTTGATGCCGTGCTGGCCGGGATGGAGGGCAAGGATGACACGGATGGAACTGCGCCTTGAGGGCGAAACGCAGGTGATCGTGACCCGGCGCTTTGCCGCCCCGCCCGCGGCGGTGTTCCGCGCCCATACCGACCCGCTGATCCTGCCACGCTGGATGACCGGCCCCGACGGCTGGTCGATGCCCGTCTGCATCTCGGAAGCCTGGCCGGGCGGGCGGCTGCGCTGCGAATGGACCGACGGCGCAGGCGGCAGGTTCCACCTGACGGGCGAATACCAAGAGGTCGAACCGGACAGGCGCATGGTGCATGTGGAACGCATGCACCTGCCCGATCCCACGCCCGACAACCGGGTCGAGACGCGGTTCCTTCCCGATGGAACGGGCACGCGGCTGGTGATGACGATGTCCCTGCCCGATGCGTCGGCACGCGAGATGATGCTGGCCACCGGGATGGAAGAGGGTATGGAGGCCAGCTACGCGCGGCTTGACGGCGTGCTGGGCGCCTGACCTGCCAGCCGCCCGGCGATGCGCGCCCGGCGCCGCGACGAACCGGGGTGCGCGCGGGTCCGCGGGGCGCGTCCGACATGAGCGGACGTCAGCACGGGGGCGCGCTGCGCGGCAGCTTTTGCCCGGCGAGGGGATGGCGGGAAGGGCACGGGCCTGGCGACAGGAGGGCGCAGCAGCAGCTTCGCCCGAACCCATGTACCCTTCCGCGCAGCATCCCGCCGGAAGGCCACCGCAGCCGGCGCGTCTCCCTTCACGACCGGCTGTTTCGCGGGCCGCTCCGGGCCAAGCAGCACTCTTGCGCCGCACCCGGCGGCAACCGGGCCCCCCGCCCTCGGCCTTCGCGGGGGCTGGCGCCCCCTTGATGGCGTGCGGCGCGGCCCGGCAAGGGGGCCGGTGGCCCCCTTGCACCCCCGCACCTGGCCCAACCCGCGCGCGGGGCGCTGCCGCACGCGACCGGGCGCCCTGCAGCATCAACGAGGCCACGACCCGCCCCTGTGCCGTCCGGCCCGGCTGGCACCCCCGGCCGCGCCGCGCAGGCCCAGGAATGTCGGCGCACGCAATGCGGCGGGTCCTCCTCTTCCCTGCCCGCTCACCTTTGCGAAAACACCCCGCAGTCCGGGGCAGAGCCCCGGCGCTCTCCAAGGGGGAAAAGGGAAGGTGCCGGACTCCCGGGGTCAACGGGTTTAACCCCTGCCGCTACGGGCCGCGGGGCCGTTCGCGTCGCACCGGGTGTGCGGGCCGTCGGTTCGCGGCTTGCAATCGGCGCGGGCTTGGGGGACAGCGGGGCAAAGGCGGGAGGCAGGGTTGGCCGTCCATTTCATCGGGGCCGGGCCGGGGGCGGCGGATCTGCTCACACTCCGCGGGCGCGACCTGATCGCGGCCTGCCCGGTGTGCCTGTACGCGGGCTCGCTGGTGCCGCCCGCCGTGCTGGCCCACTGCCCGCCCGGCGCGCGGATCGTGAACACGGCGCCGCTGTCGCTGGACGACATCATGGGCCAGATCGCCGCGGCCCATGCCGGGGGCCTGGACGTGGCGCGGTTGCATTCGGGCGACCTGTCGGTGTGGTCGGCGATGGGAGAACAGCTGCGTCGGCTGCGGGCCATGGGGATTCCCTTCACCGTCACGCCGGGCGTGCCGTCCTTTGCCGCGGCTGCCGCCGCGCTGGAGGTGGAGTTGACACTGCCGGGGCTGGCGCAGTCGGTCGTGCTGACGCGGACACCGGGGCGGGCCTCGCCCATGCCTTCGGGCGAGACGCTTGCCGCCTTTGCCGCCACGGGGGCGACGCTGGCGGTGCATCTGTCGGTGCACCGGCTGGCCAAGACGCTGGCGGAACTGCTGCCGTTCTACGGGGCCGACTGCCCGGTGGCCGTGGTGTGGCGGGCATCGTGGCCGGATCAGCGGGTGGTGCGGGGCACGCTGGGCGCCTTTCCCGTCGAGGTGGCCGGAGAGATGGAACGCACGGCGCTGATCCTTGTGGGCCGTGCATTGGGCGCCGAGGGGTTTGACGACAGCCGCCTGTATGCCGCCGACTATGACCGCCGCTGGCGGCCCGTCGGCCCCGACCCGCGGTTTCCCGCATGACGCCCGGTGTGCTGATCTCTGCGCCGTCGTCGGGCAGCGGCAAGACCGTGGTCACGCTGGGGCTGATTGCGGCGCTGCGGGCGGAAGGCGTGCGCGTGCAGCCGTACAAGTGCGGCCCGGACTACATCGACCCGGCGTTCCACGCGGCGGCAGCAGGGCGGCCCAGCCTGAACCTGGATGCCTGGGCGATGACGGGGGCGGACATCGCAGGGCGGATCGCCGGGGTGCCTGCGGCCGACATGGCGGTGGCCGAGGGGGCGATGGGGATGTTCGACGGTGTCACCGTGCCGGGCGCCTGCGGCACAGGGGCTGCAGCGGACATTGCCGCGCTGACGGGCTGGCCGGTGGTGCTGGTGATTGACGCGGGCGGGCAGGCGCAGTCGGCTGGGGCCGTGGCGGCGGGGTTCGCGCGGTTCCGTGCGGGGGTGCGGGTGGCGGGGGTGGTGCTGAACCGTGTGGGTTCCCCCCGGCACGAGGCGATGCTGCGGCAGGGGCTGGCCGAGGCGGGGGTGGCGTGTTTCGGCGCGCTTCCGCGCGACGCAGGGCTGGCCCTGCCCGAGCGGCATCTGGGGCTGGTGCAGGCGGCCGAACAGGCGGACCTTCCGGCGTGGCTGGACCGCGCCGGGGCGATGGTGGCCGCGCATTGCGACCTTGCGGCGATCCACGCGGCAGCGGTGCCGTTTGCGGCATCCGGCGTGCCGCGCCGCCTGCCGCCACCGGGGCAGCGGGTGGCGTTGGCGCGGGATGCGGCGTTTTCGTTCATGTATCCGCACATGCTGGACGACTGGCATGCGCAGGGGGCCGAGGTGTTGCCCTTCTCCCCCCTTGCCGATCAGGCGCCCGATGACCGTGCCGATACCTGCTGGCTGCCCGGCGGATACCCGGAACTGCACGGGCCGACCCTTGCCGGGGCCGCGACGTTCCGCGACGGGCTGCGCAGGTTCGCCGAAACGCGCCCCGTCCATGGCGAGTGCGGGGGATACATGGCGCTGGGTCAGGCGATCAACGGCAAGGACGGGATCAGCTATCCGATGGCGGGGCTGCTGGGCCTGGTGACCAGCTTTGCCGACCGGAAGATGCATCTGGGCTACCGGCAGGCGTTGCTGGCGGCACCCGCGGCGGGACAGCCCCAGGGGGCGCGGCTGGTGGGGCACGAGTTTCACTATGCGACGATCGTGGACCAACCGGACGCGCCCCTGGCCAATGTCTATGACGCCACCTGCGCTGCCGTGGCGGAAACCGGCAGCCGCCGAGGGCATGTGACCGGCACCTTCTTCCATCTGATCGGGCCGGCGGCATGACCGGGTACGTCTCTTTCGTTTCCTCCGGCCCCGGCGACCCGGACCTGCTGACGTTGAAGGCGGTGGACCGGCTGCAACGGGCCGATGCGGTGTTGTTTGACGACCTGTCGTCGGGCCCGATCCTGGCCCATGCCCGCCCCGGCGCCGACCTTGTGGCGGTGGGCAAGCGGGCGGGGCGGCCTTCACCGAAACAGGATCATGTAAGCCGCCTGCTGGTGGATTATGCCCGTGCCGGGGGCCGTGTGGTGCGGCTGAAGTCGGGCGATGCGGGGCTGTTCGGGCGGCTGGAGGAAGAGGTCGTGGCGCTGCGGGCGGCGGGCGTGCCGTTCGAGATCGTGCCCGGCGTCACCTCGGCCAGCGCCGCGGCAGCAGCGGCGGAAATTCCGCTGACGCGGCGGCTGACTGCGCGGCGGGTGCAGTTCGTCACCGCGGCGGATGTGACGGGTGGTCTGCCCGAGGGGCTGAACTGGGCGGCACTGGCGGACCCCGAGGCGACAACGGTGGTCTACATGGGCAAGAAGACCTGGCCCCTGCTGGCGGCGCGTCTGTTGGCCGAGGGGCTGGCGGCCGACACCCCTGCCCTTCTGGCCGAGGCGGTGAGCCACCCCGGCGCCGTGCTGGCGCGTGCGACCGTTGCCACGCTGGCCGACCACCCGGCGCTGGCCGCGGCCACCCGCCCGGCGCTGATCCTGTACGGCCCCTTGGCCGACATGCCATGACGGTTGTCACGGTCTGCACGACCTGCCCGCTGGGCAGGGGCGGGTTTGCCGCCGACCTGGCGGCGGCGCTGGCGGCCGAGGGGCTGGGCGCGGTGGCGACAGTCGACTGCATGTCGGGCTGCACGCGGCCTTCGGCACTGGCGGTGCGGGCGGCGGGCAAGACCGCCTATCTGTTCGGCGATGTCACCGCCGATGACCTTCCGCACCTGCTGACCTTCCTGCGCCTGTATCGCGATGCGCCCGGCGGCAACCTGTCCGACGCCCGCCCCATCGGGCTTTTGCGCCTGAAGGCCATCGCGCGCATTCCCGGCCACGGCGTCGCCCCCGGCACCTGACGTGGCGGAATCGCGCTTGACCGCACCCTGCCTGCCCTGCCACATGGTCAGGCAAGGTGTCCGCGCGGGGCCAAGACCCGCAGGACTTCATCGGGAACGGGGAAGGGTGGACCCAATCGCGGCGCCCGAAGCCCCGGCCGCCCCCGCGACTGTCTGCGGCGAGCGGCCTTCCATCAGCCACTGGGGCGCCCGTAAAATCGGTACCCGGGAAGGCGGAAGGCACGCACTGACCCGCATAGCCAGGAGACCGGCCTTGTGTGGACGTAACCCGAATGGCCGCCGGGCGGGCGGCAGAAGGACCGATGATGACGACGCTGACCACTACCGCGATCCGCCGCGACACGGCCGTTCCCACGCTGACAGCCGTGGTGACCCTGGCCGCGCTGGGCCTGTTCCTGATGTTTGTAGCAGGGCACGCGCAGTCGGCCACGCTGCACGACGCGGCGCATGACGTGCGCCACGCCACCGGCTTTCCCTGCCACTAGGGCCGGGCTGACCCCATGATCCGGCACATGCTGACCGGCGCCGCGGGCGCCGGGCTGGCCGCGGGCATTCTGGCCGCGGGCCTGCATTTCTTTTTCATCCAGGACCTGATCCTGACCGGCGAGGCCTATGAATCCGGCGCCGCCGTGCATTTCGGCGAGGTGGCCGAGGGCGCGGTCCATGACCACGCCACATATGAAGACGGCACCACCGATCAGGCCGGGCACGACAACGCCACGCCGACCCACGACGACGCCGTGGATGGCGGCACGCAGCGCGACCTGCTGACCGTCGCCTTCTACATGCTGCTGCAGGTGGCCTATGCCCTGTTGCTGGTGGCCGGGTTCGCGGTGGCCCGCCTGTTCGGGCACGTGGTGACCGCGCGCGAGGGGCTGATGTGGGGCATCGCCGGTTTCGCCGCGGTGCAACTGGCCCCGGCCATGGGGCTGCAGCCGGAACTGCCGGGGTCCGTCGCCGCCGACATGTCGGCGCGGCAACTGTGGTGGTGGGGCACGGTGCTGGTCACGGCGGGCGGGCTGGTCTGCATCGGCTATGGCCGCAACGCCCTGGCCATCGGGGCGGGGGCGGTGCTGATCGCCCTTCCCCACCTGTGGGGCGCACCGCAGCCCGAAGGGTTCCAGGGCACCGCCCCGCCCGAACTGGCCGCCGCCTTTGCCGCCCGCGTTCTGGGCGTGGGGCTGGCGGTCTGGGCGGTGCTGGGCTGGGTGGCCGGGCGGCTTTGGTCACAGGCGGCGTGACCCCCTTTCCCTTGGCTTTGGATTGCGACAAGGGTCCGATGAGCGATCCCCGGACCCTTTCCCTATGCGCCACCTGACCCTGATCGGAATCGGCACCGGCCACCCCGACCACCTGACCCGCGGCGCGGTGCGGGCGATGCAGGCGGCGGGCACGATCCTGATCCCGCGCAAGGGCGCGTCGAAGGAGGATCTGGCCGAACTGCGCCGCGCCCTGGTGGACAGTGTAGTGGACGGACCGGTGCGGGTGGTGGAGTTCGACCTGCCGGTGCGGGACGAAAGCATCGCGGATTACCGCGAGCGGGTGGACCGCTGGCATGACGCCATCGCCGCGGTGTGGCGACAGGCGGCGCAGGGGGCCGACCGGGTGGCGATGCTCGTCTGGGGCGACCCGTCGCTGTACGATTCCACGCTGCGCATCGCGGGGCGGCATTCGCCGGTGCCGCAGATCGAGGTCATTCCCGGCATCACCGCGCTGCAGGCGCTGACCGCCGCCCATGCGGTGCCGCTGAACGGGGTGGGCGAGCCGGTGGTCATCACCACGGGGCGGCAGTTGCGAGACCATGGCTGGCCCGCGGGTGCCGACAGGGTGGCGGTAATGCTGGATGCAGGGGGTGCGTTTCATGCGCTGGACCCGGCGGGCGTGACGATCTGGTGGGGCGCGAACCTTGGCCTGCCGTCGCAGGCGCTGGACCGCGGCCGGCTGGCCGAAGCCGGGCCGCGCATCCTGCAAACCCGCGCGGCCTTGCGCGCGGCGCATGGTTGGGTGATGGACATCTACCTTCTGGCCAGGGAGCCCGCGCCATGACCCCGAACCCTGTCGTCACCGTCGGCAGCGTGACCTTTTCCAACAGCGCCCCGGTGGCCTTCATCCTTGGCCCCTGCCAGATGGAAAGCCGCGCCCATGCGCTGGAAATGGCGGCGGGCGTGCAAGAGGCTGCACGGGCGGCCGGCGTGGCGGTGGTGTTCAAGACCAGCTTCGACAAGGCCAACCGCACCTCGCTGGGCGGCAGGCGGGGGCTGGGGCTTGAGGCGGCGCTGGCGGTGTTCGCGGAAATCCGCGACCGGTTCGGGATGCCGGTGCTGACCGACGTGCACGAGCCCGCACAATGCGCGGTGGTGGCCGAAGCCGTGGATGTGCTGCAGATCCCCGCCTTCCTGTGCCGCCAGACCGACCTTCTGGTGGCCGCGGCGCAGACCGGCCGGGTGGTGAACGTGAAGAAGGGGCAGTTCCTGGCCCCATGGGACATGGCGAACGTGGCGGCCAAGATCACCGGGTCGGGCAACCCCAATGTGCTCTTGACCGAACGCGGCAGCAGTTTCGGCTACAACACCCTTGTCAACGATTTCCGCGCGCTTCCCATCATGGCCGCCACCGGCGCGCCGGTGGTGTTCGACGCCACGCATTCGGTGCAGGAACCGGGGGGCCTTGGTGGTTCCTCGGGCGGCAAGCGCGAATACGTCCCCGTGCTGGCGCGGGCGGCGGTGGCGGTGGGCGTGGCGGGGGTGTTCATCGAGACGCATGACAACCCCGACCATGCACCCAGCGACGGGCCGAACATGGTGCCGCTGGCTGCCCTGCCGCGGCTGCTGAGGGACCTGAAGGCGCTGGACGCGGTGGCCAAGCGCATCCTTGGGGGGGCGTGATGGACCTTTCGCGCGTGCTGGACCACGCCCGGATTGCCGAACTGCCCAACCCCTATTTCGGCAAGGTACGCGACTGCTACGACCTGCCGGACGGACGCCGCATCCTGATCACCACCGACCGCATCAGCGCTTTCGACCGGATCCTTGCCGCGATCCCGTGGAAGGGGCAGGTGCTGACGCAGATGGCGCGCTGGTGGTTCGAACGCACCGCCGACATCTGCCCCAACCACGCGCTGTCCTACCCCGACCCGAACGTGGTGATCGGCCGCAGGCTGGACATCCTGCCGGTCGAGGTGATCGTGCGGGGGTATCTGGCAGGCACCACCGGCACCTCGGTGCTGACGCTGTACCGGCAGGGGCAGCGCCACATGTACGGCCACACCCTGCCCGAGGGCCTGCGCGACAACCAGGCGCTGCCCGCGCCCATGCTGACCCCCACCTCCAAGGCCTTCGACGGCGGCCATGACGCGCCGCTGACGGAATCCGAGATCGTTTCCAATGGCTTGGTCGCAGCGGACGTATGGGACACGGTGCGCACCGCCGCCCTGGCACTGTTTGCCCGCGGTCAGGCGATGGCCGCGGAACGGGGCCTGATCCTGGTGGACACCAAGTACGAATTCGGGCTGGCCCCGGACGGCGCGGTGATGCTGGCCGACGAAATCCACACGCCCGATTCCAGCCGTTACTGGCTGGACGGGGGGTATGCAGCCGCTTTCGAGGCGGGCACCCGCCCGCCAAGCTGGGACAAGGACGTGATCCGCGCCTGGGTGGCCGCGCGCTGCGACCCCTACCGCGACCCGATCCCCGCCATTCCGCCCGAAATGATCGAACAGACCGCCCGCGCCTACATCGCCGCCTTCGAGGCGATCACCGGCCAGGCCTTCGTGCCCGACATGTCGGGGGCCACGCCGCTGGACAGGGTGCGCGCAAACCTGCGCAACGTCCTCTGACCCCAGGTCAGGCAGGAAAGCAGGGAACCCGCCCCTCTTTCTTCCTTTCCCAAATATCCCACGGGGGTCCGGGGGTGTGAAACCCCCGGCGCCTTCCGCCAGACGGCGTCCGCTGGAACCGCGCGACCGGGGGGTCCGGGGGGCTTGCCCCCCGGCCCGGGCCGATCCGCAGGACTTCAAGGCGGCGCAGCCGCCGCGAAGGCCGAGGGCGGGGTCTTTTTCCTAGGGCGTCAGGCAACCTTCAGCACGATCTTGCCGATATGGCCTGAGGATTCCATCCGGGCATGGGCCGCCGAAGCGCGGGCCAGCGGGAATTCGCTGTCGTGCACCACGCGCAATTGCCCGCCCTCGACCATCGGCCAGACATGGCGCTCCACCTCGGCGGCGATGCGGGCCTTGGCCAGGTCGGACTGCGGGCGCAGCGTGCTGCCGGTGATGGTCAGCCGCCGCATCATCACCTCGGCAAAGTTCAGTTCCACCTTCGGCCCCTGCAGGAAGGCGATCTGCACCAGCCGCCCGTCATCGGCCAGTGCGCGCACGTTGCGCGGCAGATAGCTGCCCCCCACCATGTCGAGGACCAGGTTCGCCCCGCCTTCGTCGCGCAGCGCCTTCACCCAGTCCTCGGTGCGGTAGTCCATTGCCTGTTCGGCGCCAAGTTCCTTGCAGGCCTTGCATTTTTCCGGCGACCCGGCGGTGGTGAACACCCTTGCGCCCAAGGCTGCGGCAATCTGGATGGCGGTGGTGCCGATGCCGGACGACCCGCCGTGCACCAGAAACCTTTCGCCCCCCCGCAGGCCGCCGCGCATCACCACGTTGGACCAGACGGTAAAGCAGGTTTCCGGCAGGCAGGCGGCGTTGCGCAGCGTCAGGCCGCGCGGCACGGGCAGCGCGTGGTCGGCGTTCGTCACGGCGTATTCGGCATAGCCCCCACCCGGGGTCAGCGCGCAGACGGCGTCGCCTTCCTGCCACCGGGTGACGCCCGCCCCCACCGCCGCCACATGCCCCGACACCTCCAGCCCCGGCAGGGGCGAGGCGCCGGGCGGCGGGGCATAGTTGCCCGCGCGCTGCAGTGCATCGGGGCGGTTCACCCCGGCAAAGGCCACGCGGATCACGATCTGGCCATGGCCGGGCACCGGAACCGGGGCCACCACGGGTTCCAGCACCTCGGGGCCGCCGGGGGTGGTGATGGCGACGGCAGTCATCGTGTGGGGCAGGCTGGCGGGCATGATGTTTCCTTTTCCGGAACAGGCCCTTGCTGCCAGAGCCACAGCGCCCCGGCAAGGGTCGCAGCGTAGGCCTAGCGGCCGAAACGCCCCGGCAGGTCGGGCGGCACCTCGGGCCATTTCGGCATGCGCATGCTGTGGAAGCCCTTCATCGGCCCTTCGCCCATGGCCTTGGCCAGCGGGTTGTCGCGGAAGCCCGCCTTCACCTTCTCGAACCGCATCACATCCTCGATCCGGCGATCCAGGAACTCCCATGTCGAGGCATTGCCCGGGCTGTCATCGCCCAGCCAGTACAGCACGGTGGCCGCGTGCACGCCCGACAGTGTGGCACGCTTGGTCCACCAGCTGAAGTCGCGCTGGGTGTCGCCCAGCGCAGTCCAGATCGTGTCGGCGGTGCTCCACAGGGCGCGGGCGCCGTCGGCGGCGTGCATCGGCAGGGCAAAAAGGGTGGCGCCGCGGCGCACCAGTTCCTTGTCGCCCGCGATCTCCAGACGCAGGCGAATGCCGCGCGCGATGCGGTCGCGAAAGCGCAGGGCCGCAAGGTCCTCGGCAGCCAGACGCCGTGCCAGCTCCTCGTCGCCGCGGCGGTGGAAGGCCAGCGCCAGATCGACCCCGCCGCGAGGGAACAGCGCGCGCGCCAGCGCCTCGGGCACGCCCGAATCGGCGGCGGCGCGGCGCAGGGTGGTGGCAGACCAGCCGTCGAAGGCCACATGGGGAAGTGCCGCATCCAGCACCGCGTCGCGCGAAGCCTTTGACGGATCGTGTGTTTCGTCAGTCATGGCGGGGGCCCTTCTGGTGGACAGGCGATATCCCCTCTGTTATAGCCCGCCCGCCTGCACGGAACAGTGCAACTCTAACCAGGAAGGTGGTGAAACCGTATGCAGGTCAGTGTTCGGGACAACAACGTCGAACAGGCCCTTCGCGCCCTGAAGAAGAAACTTCAGCGGGAAGGCGTGTTCCGCGAGATGAAGCTCAAGCAGCATTTCGAAAAGCCCAGCGTCAAGCGGGCAAGGGAACAGGCCGAGGCCATCCGCCGCGCGCGCAAGCTCGCCCGGAAGAAGGCTCAACGCGAAGGCGCGCTCTAGACGCGGTTCCGCACCTCGGGGTGGCCGCAAGGCTGCCCGCCGATCAACCCCCGCGCCGTTGGCCGGGGGTTTTTCGTTGCCCAGACTTCTTGGCCGCCGGGCCGTCAGTCCGCGGTGTCCGGCGATGCCCCCTGTTCCAGCTTTGCCCGCAAGGCCACGACAACCCGATGGACCACCGCAAGGTCCTCTGCCGCCACGCCGTCGGCCAGATGGTTGACCCAGGGCGCCTGCAGATCCATCGCCGCATCGAAGCGCTGCCGCCCTTTGTCGGTCAGAACCACCAGCTGCGCGCGGCGGTGGTGCGGGTTCGGCTGAAAGATCACCAGCCCGTCGCGCTGCAGGTCGTTCACGATGCGCTGCACGTTCTGGCGGTTGGCGCCCAGATCGCGGGCGATCCAGGCCACCGGCTGTGGCTGCCCGGCGGCCGCCACCGCGCCCAGAATCTGCCAGCGCGCGCTGGTCAGGCCCAGGCCGGCCACCAGGCGGTCGCCGGCCGCCAGGATCAGGCTGTTGCACCTGAACCGGCCCGGTTGTTCTGGTGAATCTGTTCACGCTGGACAAGGCCGACGAGGCGGCCATGCTGCGGGCCTGGACCGAGGATGCACAGGTGATGCAGCGGCAGCCGGGCTACATTTCCACGCAGTTGCACCGCGCCGTCGGGGACGGCTGTGCCTGGCTGAACTATGCCGTGTCGGAATCGATGGCGGCGTTTCGTGCCGCCTTTGCGAACCCGGAATTCCAGGCCAAGCTGTCGCACTATCCGTCATCTGCCGTGGCAACCCCGCACCTTTTTGAGAAGGTTGCGGTGCCCGGCATCTGCGTGGCCTGAAACGCCCGGCGAGAAGGTCAGCCGTCGCGCATGACGGCGGCGGCCACCGCCCACCAGCCCGGTTGTGCCGCAGCAATCTGCGCCGACGCGGCCTGCGCGTTGCCCGCTTCGGCATAAAGGCCGATGCAGGTGGCGCCCGAGCCGGACATGCGGGCAAGCAGGCAACCCGGCGTGGCCGCCAAACCGGCCAATGCATCGGCAACGGGGGGTGCCAGCATCCGGGCAGGCGGTTCAAGATCGTTGCGCTGCGCCGCCAGCCAGCGGGCCAGCGCTGCGGCATCGGGCCAGCCTGCAGGGGGCAGGTCGTCCATGGCTGGGCCGAAGCGGCCCGCCAGCACGGCAAAGCAGGCGCCGGTCGAGACAGGGACACCGGGGTTCACCAGCACCAGCCACAGGGGCGGCAGGGGCGGCAGGGGCGCGAGCCCTTCGCCCACGCCCGACATGCGCGCCGGGCGCCCGGCAAGGCACACCGGCACATCGGCGCCGAGGGAAAGCGCCAGCGCCGCAAGGTCGCCTTTTGGCTGGTGGCCCATGGCCAGCAGCCCGCGCAAGGCCGCCGCGGCGTCGGACGACCCGCCGCCGATGCCGGCCGCGGCCGGAAGCCGCTTGGTCAGCCGGATTTCCACCGGGGGACCCTGCATCAGGGCGGCGGCCCGCAGGACAAGGTTGGTGGCATCGGCGGGCACGCCCGCCGCCCGCGGCCCGTCGATGGACAGCGTGGTTTCGGCGGCAGGGGTGAAGGCGAGGACATCCCCGACACCGGCGAAGACCACGAAGCTGTCAAGCAGGTGATATCCGTCGTCGCGTCGTCCGGTGACGTGCAGCGCCAGGTTCACCTTGGCGGGGGCGAAGGCGTGCATGGGTCAGGGCCGAAGGGCGCGCGCCGGCGGGCGCCCCCCCTCCCCATCCCTCCCCCACCAGCGGGGAGGGAGGCGCATGTCCCGTGGCGGTGCGCCGGCGGGCAAGGTGTGCCGACAGGGGCAGCGCATCAGTTCGCGGCGGCTTCGGCCTTTTCCACCGGAGCCAGCGGCGGGCCACCCTCGGCGGCCAGCACGGCATCAAGCCCCTGGTCGAGCTTCTGCCGGATGCGGTCGGCTTCCTTCTCTTCGGGGTTGAACGACAGTGCGCGCCGCCACTGGAAACGCGCCTCCATCCTGCGGCCGACGGCCCAGTACACATCGCCCAGATGGTCGGTCACCACCGGATCCACGGGTTCCAGCAGCGAGGCGCGTTCCATAGGGTCCACCGCCTCGGCATAGCGGCCGAGCTTGAACAGGCCCCAGGCCAGGCTGTCCACGATGTAGCCCGACTCGGGTTCGGTGGCGACGGCCTTCTCGATCATCGCCAGCGCTTCGTCCAGCTTTTCGCCCCGCTCGATCAGGCTGTAGCCAAGGTAGTTCAGCACCTGCGGCTGGTCGGGGTTCAGGGCCAGCGCCTGACGGAAATCGGGTTCGGCGCGGTCCCACTGCTTCAGCCGCTCATGCGCGATGGCGCGGCTGTAATACAGCGTCCACAGCCCGGATTGCGGGGCGCCCGAACGGGCAACAGCCGTGTCGTAGGCCGCCACCGCCTCGGCCCAGCGTTCCTCGCGGCGCAGGGCGTCGCCCAGCGCCAGGTGCACCGCCGTCATCCAGTCATGCGCGCGGGCAAGGTTGCGCAGCACCTCAAGCGCCGCCTCGGTCTTGCCGCCGGACTGCAGCGAACCGGCGCGGCCGATCTCGGCGGCGAAGGAGGCCAGATTGGCGGAAGGAACCTGCGCATAGGTGTCCACCGCCAGGTCGAACTGGCCAAGCGCGTCGTACAGGTCACCCGCCAGCAGGATGGCGTCGCCGTGGTCGGGGCGCAGCGCCATGGCGGTGCGGGCATACAGCAGGGTGTAGGTATCGTCGGCCTCGCCGCTGGACGACAGGGTGGCGGCGATGGTGAAGAAGGTTTCGGCCATGCCTTCGGCGGGGGTGCGCGCGATGTCGTAGGGAATGGCTGTCTTTGCCTTCAACTGCGCCATCATCGCCTGCGTGCCCGGGTCTTCGGCGCCGGGAAAGGCCGTGTCCAGCGCCTTGATCGCCTCGTCGAACTTCTCGAGCTGACTGAGGATTTGCACATGCGCGATCACGCCGCGGCGGGTTATCCGGAAGGGCCCGGCATCACGGCCCGAGAGAATGCCCTCGGCCCCCTCGAAATCGCCCACCGCAGCCAGCGCCAGCGCCTTGTGGTACAGTGCGAAGGGCTGCAACCCGTTGGCCTTGGCCAACTCGTCGAAGGCGGCCGCGGCATCGGCGGCCCGGCCAAGGCCAAGCAGCGTCCAGGCGCCCGCAAGACCGTCCATCAGCTTGCCGATCTGGCGGCCCGCCGCGGCGTCGGCATCAAGCGCGGCCCAGTCGCCGCGTGCGGCCTGACCGGCCATCAGCGCCAGAAGCGCGATCTGGCTGGGCTTGCCTGCCGCCTTCATGCGGCTGGCCACGGCCGCGGCGGCGTCAAGATTGCCCAGCGACAGGTGCGCGGTAATGGCGCCTTCCATCAGCGCGGGGTTGGACGGGTCGGCCAGAAGCGCGCGGGTGTACCAGGCGGCGGCCTCGCGGTACTCGGTGTGCGCGGCGGCGACGCGGGCGGCAAGATAGGCACCGGGGTCGGGGTCGGCCAGGGCCGGCAGCGCCAAAGTGAGGGCCAGCAGGGCGGCAGAGAGGCGGCGCAGGGGCATGGGGGCCATGGGGGGCGACCTTTCGCAATACAATTGCGCGAAGGTAGCGGGGCGGGTGGCGAAGGGCAATCGCGCGAAGCCGCCGGTTAGCGGCGGCTCGCGCAGATGTCACATGTTGGGGTCGTTACATGTTGGGGTAGTTCGGGCCGCCGCCGCCCACGGGCGTGGTCCAGACGATGTTCTGCGAGGGATCCTTGATGTCGCAGGTCTTGCAGTGGACGCAGTTCTGGAAGTTGATCCGGAACGTTGCGTCCTTGCCCTGGCCCAGCACCTCGTAGACCCCCGCGGGGCAGTAGCGCTGCGCGGGTTCGGCGTATTCGGGCAGGTTCACGCTGATCGGGATGGCAGGGTCGTTCAGCCGCAGGTGGGCGGGCTGGTCCTCGTCGTGATTGGTAAAGCTGAAGGCGACGTTGGTCAGCCGGTCGAACGACAGTTTGCTGTCGGGTTTGGGATAGTCGATCGGCTTGAAGTCGGCCGCCTTGCCGGTGGCCTCGGCGTCGGTCTTGCCATGCTTCAGCGTGCCGAAGACCGACAGGCCGAACAGGCTGTTGGTCCACATGTCCAGCCCGCCGCCCACCAGGCTGGCAATCAGCCCGCGCTGCGACCACAGCGGTTTCACGTTGCGCACGGGCTTCAGGTCGGCGGCGATGGGGCCGGTGCGCACCAGCGCCTCGTAGCCGTCCAGTTCGTCGCCCGACCGGCCTGCCTTGATGGCGACAAAGGCCGCCTCGGCCGCGGCGATGCCCGACAGCATGGCGTTGTGGTTGCCCTTGATGCGCGGCACGTTGACCATGCCCGCGGAACAGCCCAGCAGCGCCACACCCGGCGCCACCAGTTTCGGCAGCGACTGCCAGCCACCCTCGGAAATGGCCCGCGCGCCGTAGGCCACGCGCTTGCCGCCCTTCAGCAGTTCGGCCACCATCGGGTGATGCTTGAACTGCTGGAACTCCATGTACGGAAACAGGTGCGGGTTGCGGTAGTTCAGATGCACCACGAAACCCACATAGACCTGATTGTTCTCAAGGTGATAGATGAAGCTGCCACCGCCTGCGTTGCTGCCCAGCGGCCAGCCCATCGTGTGCGTGACCGTGCCTTCGCGGTGCTTGGCCGGGTCGATCTCCCAGATTTCCTTCATGCCCAGGCCGTACTTCTGCGGCTCGTGCCCGGCCTGCAGGTCGTACTTCTGGATCACCTGTTTCGCCAGCGACCCGCGCACGCCCTCGCCCAGGAACACATACTTGCCCGCCAGCACCATTCCGGGCTCATAGTTCGGCCCCTTGGTGCCGTCGGGGTTGATGCCGAACTCGCCCGCAACCACGCCGCGCACCTGGCCCTTGTCGCCATAGACCAGCTCTGACGCCGCCATGCCGGGGAAAATTTCCACGCCCAGCGCCTCGGCCTGCAGCGCCAGCCAGCGGCAGACGTTCGCCATGCTGACGATGTAGTTGCCGTGGTTGCTCATCAGCCCCGGCATCGGCCAGTTCGGAATGCGGATCTGGCCGGCCGGCCCCAGGATGTAGAAGTTGTCTTCCGTCACCTCGGTCTTCACCGGCGCGCCCTTCTTGCGCCAGTCGGGGATCAGCGCGTCCAGCCCCACCGGGTCAAGCACCGCGCCCGACAGGATATGCGCGCCAACCTCGGACCCCTTCTCGATCACCACAACCGTCAGGTCGGGGTCGAGCTGTTTCAGCTTGATCGCCGCCGACAGCCCGGCCGGACCGGCGCCCACGATCACCACGTCGTAGTCCATTTCCTCGCGGGCGATGTCGTCGGTCATGCGGGCGTCCTTCGGGCTGGCATCTGCGGCAGGTCTGCCGATGCGGGATGCCGCAACGGCAGGCCCTCGTCAATTGTGACGCGGCATCACATGGCGGTCACAGGGGGGCGGCGAAGCGTCGCCCGTTGTGCCCGTGCCCTCTTGCAATCCTTGGGGCCTAGGCCTCATGTGGGGCAACGACACGGCGGGTCATGGCCTGACAGGGCCATGGCCTTTGCGTTTTCCCACAGAAGGCAGACGGCGATGGACAAGATTCCGATGACACGCGCGGGGTTCGATGCGCTGGACGAGGAACTGAAGGTGCTGAAGTCGGTGGAGCGCCCTGCCGTCATCCGCGCCATCGCCGAGGCGCGCGAGCATGGCGACCTGTCGGAGAACGCCGAGTATCACGCTGCGCGCGAGAAGCAGTCCTTCATCGAGGGCCGCATCAAGGAACTGGAGGCGATGCTGTCGCTGGCCGAGGTGATTGACCCGACGAAACTGTCGGGGTCCATCAAGTTCGGCGCGACGGTCACGCTGTCGGATGACGATTCGGGGGAGGAGAAGACCTACCAGATCGTCGGCGAGCCCGAGGCCGACCTGGAGCGCGGGCGGCTGAATGTCCGCTCGCCGCTGGCACGCGCGCTGATCGGCAAGGAAGAGGGTGACAGCGTGGAAGTGCGCACGCCCGGCGGCACGCGGTCCTATGAAGTGGTCAGCGTCCGCTTTGTCTGAGGCGGCGGTCAGGACGACGACTGGGGCGACGACTGGGGCGACAGTGGGGGGCAGCATGGCCGACCCGACCGACAAACCGCTGGACCTGGGCGTCTATGCCGCCGGGCCGCCGCGGGGCCGCACCGTGACCGAGGCCTTTGCGGCGGCGCTTTCGCTGGTGTGGGTGGCCGGGGTGGGGGCGTATCTCTGGGCCTCGCCGGTGACCGAGGGCGGCGCGGCAGGGGTGATCCTGTCGGCGCTCTTGGTATTCCTGCCCCTGGCGCTGATCTGGATGGCGGTGACAACCGCGCGGTCGGTACGGGCGCTGCGCGACGAGGCAGCGCGGCTTCAGGTGGCGGTGGATGCGCTGCGCCATGCCTATGTGCTGTCGCAACAGGCCGGGCAGGTGGCGCGGCCCAGCCTGGACAAGCGGCTGGAAGAACTGGTCGCCGCGCAGCGCGCCACGGAAGAGCGGCTGGCGATGTTCGTGTCACGCCGCGACAGCGCGCTGGTGCAGCCCTCGGCCGACCGCAAGGCGGCGCTGGCCACGCCGCAGCCGTCGGCCGCGGCCGTGGAACAGCCCACGCTGGCGCTGGGCACCCCGGCCGATGACCTGCGCGAGCCGCTGTCGGTGGCCGATTTCGTGCGTGCGCTGCATTTCCCCGAGAATGCCGAGGACCGGGCGGGGTTCCGCGCGCTGCGCCTGGCGCTGGAGGACCGGCACGCTTCGCGGCTGATCCGGGCGGCGCAGGACGTGCTGACGCTCTTGGCGCAGGAAGGCATCTACATGGACGACCTGCGCCCCGACCGGACCCGCCCCGAGGTGTGGCGGCGCTTTGCCGCGGGCGAACGCGGCGGCGCGGTGGCGGCGCTGGGCGGCATCCGTGACCGGGCGGCGCTGGCGCTGACCACCTCGCGGATGCGCGAGGACCCGGTGTTCCGCGATGCCGCGCACCATTTCCTGCGCAGCTTCGACCACACCTTCCAGGAATTCGAGAAGAACGCGACCGACACCGAACTGGCCGAACTGGGCGACACCCGCACGGCGCGGGCCTTCATGCTGTTCGGGCGGATCACCGGGTCGTTCGACTGACGCAGCGGGTTGACGCGGCGCGCGTCCGGCTGAATACTTAGCCAGATGAACAACTGTTACCGCGCGCCGGATGATCGATTCGCCGGTCCGCCCGGCAGGGGAAGGCCTGGCGCGCGGGCGGGCAGCAACGGAAGGCAGGCGGCGCATGGCGGACCTTGGACCCAACGATCTGGAACTGGTGCGGCGGCTGGCGGCGCCGCGGGCAGCGCTGTGGCGGTGCTGGACCGAGCCTGCCCTGCTGGAGCTGTGGTTCTGCCCGCGGCCCTGGCGGGCCACCGACTTTCGCGTGGACCTGCGGCCAGGGGGGATCTTCGCCAGCATCATCCGCGGACCCGAAGGCGAGGTGTTCGACAACGATCCGGGATGCTTCCTGGAGGTGGTGCCGCAAGAGCGGCTGGTGTGGACCAGCGCACTGGGGCCGGGATTCCGGCCGGTGATCACCCCAACAGAGGGGTTTGCGATGACCGCGGTGCTGACATTCGCCGACGATGGCGCAGGGGGCACGGTCTACCGCGCGCGGGTGCTGCATGCCGATGCCACCGGCAAGGCGCGCCACGAGGCGATGGGGTTCCACGACGGCTGGGGGGCGGCCACGGCGCAACTGGACGCGCTGGCGGTCACGCTGTGACCGACGTGGCGCTGCGCCTGCTGAGCAAGCTGGCGATGGCCAACCGGCTGGCCAACGCGCGGCTGCATGCGGCCTGCGCGCGGCTGCCGCCGGGGGAATACGCGGCGCCGCGGGCGGCCTTCTTCGGCTCGATCCGCGGCACGCTGAACCATGTATTGCTGGTCGACCGGTTTTATCTGGGCGCACTGATGGGCCGGGCGTTTGACCGCACGGCGCTGGACGAGGCCCGCGACTGCCCCGACCTGGCGACGCTGGCCGAATGGCAGGCGGCCAGCGACGACGCGCTGATGGCCCATGTGGCCGGTCTCGACGCCGCGGCGCTGGCCGGGGTGGTTGCGGTGGACCGGGTGACAAGCGTGCAGCACGACCGCCGCGATGACCTTCTGAGCCACCTGTTCCAGCACCAGACGCACCACCGCGGGCAGGTGCACGGCCTGCTGTCGGCCACCGCCGTGGCCCCGCCGCAGCTGGACGAGTTCATCGTGGGCGACGACGCCGCGGCGCGGGCGGCAGACATGGGCAGGCTGGGCTGGAGCGAGGCCAGGCTGATGGATCCGCCCGGGCGCGGCTGACCGGTGCCGACGACCCTGGACAGGAAAGACCCCGCCCTCGGCCTTCGCGGCGGCTGGCGCCGCCTTGAAGCCCTGCGGATCGGCCCGGGGGGGGGGCTGCCGCCCCCGGACCCCCGCCGCCCCCCGGGCCTGCGCCCACCTTCCCGCCGCCAACCAGGCGGCGAACGCCGGGGGTTTCACACCCGCCGCCTTCGGTTCTTGAACCGTTGCAAACCGATGGCCGCCCCCCGTGGGGTTTTTGGGCAAAGGTGAGGGCATGCGGAGTTTCGCCCCGCCTTTGCATGCGCCTTGTTTGTTATGGTGTCCTGGGCGGCAGAAGGCGGCCTCTTGGCGGACGGTGGCACAGGGCAACCTGTTGCGCGCCAGCGCCCCGCGGGTCGGTCGGGCCGGGCGCGGGGGTGCAAGGGGGGCCCCTGCCCCCCTTGCCGGGCCCAAGGGCGAAGTCCGCGGGAGACCACCTTGGCTCGACCCCGTTGCCAAACCGTGGCGCGCGTGCCACGGGGGCGGAATGCTGCCGATCCTGCTCAAGACCCTGCCCTTCTTCCTGCTGATCGGCCTTGGCTGGTGGGCCGGGCGGGTGAAGTTCTTCACCCCCGAAGCCACCGCCTATCTGACCAAGTTCGTCTTCTACTTCGCGCTGTCGGCCATGCTGTTCCGCTTTGCCGCGAACCTGAGCCTGGCCGACATCTGGGATGCGCCCCTGGCGGCCGCCTATCTGTCGGCCTGCGTGGCGGTGTATCTGCTGGCGGTGGCAGTGGCGCTGTGGCGGCGGGTCAGCGTCGAGGAGGCGGCGGTCGAGGCGCAATGCGCCATCATCGGCAATACCGGGTTTCTGGGCATTCCGATGCTGACGGTGCTGCTGGGGGCAGCGGCGGCGCCGACCATCCTGCTGCTGCTGGCCATTGACCTGATCGTGTTCTCCTCGGTCATCACGCTGGTCATCACCGGGCGGCGCGAGGGGCGGATTTCGCCGGGGCTGTTCCGCGTGCTGGCGGTGGGGCTGCTGAAGAACCCGATGATCGTGTCGATGGTGCTGGGGCTGGCGTGGTCGTCCACCGCCTTGCCGGTACCGGGGCCGGTGAACGACTTCCTCATGATCCTTGGCGCGGCGGCCACGCCGGGCGCGCTGTTCGCCATCGGCGCCTCGCTGGCCGAACGCAGCGCCGAGCGGCTGGCGGTGGCCGGCTGGCTGACGCTGTGCAAGCTGGTGCTGCACCCCGTGGCCGTGGGTGTGGCTGTGTATCTGGTGTTCCCGGTGGACCCCTACCGCGCGGGCGTGGCGGTGGCCGCGGCAGCCCTCCCGGTGGCGGGCAACATCTTCATCCTGGCGCAGCACTATGGCGTAGCGCCGCAGCGGGTGTCGGCGGCCATCCTGCTGTCCACCACAGCCAGCATCCTGACGGTGACGGCGGTTGTGGCATGGGTGACCGGTGGCTGAGGGGCGGCTGTTCATCGACGCCGATGCCTGCCCGGTGAAGGCCGAGGCCGAGCGGGTGGCCACGCGGCTGGGCGTGCGGATGCTGCTGGTCAGTGACGGCGGCATCCGGCCGCCGTCCAACCCTCTGGTGCAGGCAGTGTATGTGGCGCAGGGGCTGGATGCCGCCGACCGCTGGATCACCGATCATGCAGGCGCGGGCGACGTGGTGGTAACGGCCGACATTCCGCTGGCCGCCGCCTGCGTGGCCAAGGGCGCACGGGTGGTGACGCATGGCGGCGAGGAGATCACCGCGCGCAACGCCGGTGAACGGCTGGCGGCGCGCGACCTGATGGCCGACCTGCGCTCGGCCGATCCGTTCCGCCAGGGAAAGGGGCGGGTGTTCAGCCAGGCCGACCGGTCGCGGTTCCTGAACACGCTGGACCGGGTGCTGCGAAGCGCGACTAAGTGACTCAGCGATGCGCTGCCCATAAAGAAATTCTGAACTTTACATGATGAGAGTGTGGAAGCATAGTGCAAGCACAAGGAGGACAAAGATGCGAGAAACTGGCCCAATCGCTTCAATCTTCTTGGAGCTGGTAGAAGGCGGGCACATAAACCCCGTTGTTGCAATGGAAGAACTGCGGCTCCCCGGCGAATTGCCGCATGTTCCGAGCTACATTAGCTACGGAACGCCTGACGTAAAACCTGTTTCGCTCGCGAGGGAAGATGCCAAACTGGGATACTGTACTTAAGGAAATTGCCCTTCAGCAGACGACAAACAATCAGTCCGCCTTTGACAGAGTTCGCAGAAAGTATCTCAAGAAGGTATTCTCTCACACTGGTCGGAATGTTATCGCGTATTATTCAGGATTTCTTTCGAAACCTCGAATCGATGGCGCTGAAATAAATGATGAAGACAAGAACGGGTTTATGCTTTGCATACATGGCTTGGTGCCTGGAAGGGGTCTTGATCTGATCCTGCATACGCCTGGCGGGGATGGCGCAGCAACTGTTTCTCTGGTGGAGTACCTCCGAAGCAAGTTTGGTCGCGATATTCGTGCAGTCGTTCCGCAGATTGCAATGTCAGCAGGCACGATGATTGCTTGTTCGTGCAAAGAAATTGTGATGGGGCGGCAGTCAAGCTTGGGGCCAATAGACCCTCAGTATGGAGTTATCTCCGCTGCCAACCTTCTTTCGGAAGTTCGAAAGGCAAAGGCTGAGATTTCTTCCAACCCAAATCTCGCCCTGTTTTGGAATCCCATTCTTTCAAAGATAACGCCGTCCTTCTTGGAGCGCTGCGAGTGGGCGTTGCAGGATCAAAATGAGTTCCTGGATTCGACACTTGCTCAAAATATGTTTCTTGACTTGAATGAAAGTGATAGGCTTGCAAAGATAGAGGCAGTTCGTTCAGTTTTCGCAAATAACGAAGGCCGGGCACACAACACCCATATTCAGTACCAGAAGTGCTTCGATGCCGGTCTCAATGTGGTTCGGCTAGAAGACGACCAAACATTTCAAGACCTTGTGCTCACGGTCCACCATTGCTACATGCATACTTTATCGAATACTGGCGCGTTCAAGGTTATTGAGAACCATCTCGGACGCGCGATCGTTAGGGTTCAACAGACACATGTCCATCTCGTTCAGCAGCCTACTGTCGTAGCTGAACCTAACGGCGCATCGTCTGGTTGACTGCGCGAAAGCAAAGTTAGATGTCGCGGGCAGGACAGAATCGCCCGGCGGGGCGTGAAACCAAAGGGGCATGACCGCCCTGCCCGGCGCCCGCCGCCAGACCCTGACCGGCATCCTGTGCGCGCTGGGCGCCAGTGCCGCCTTTTCCGTGAACGACATGGCGATCAAGTTCCTGTCGGGCGACTATGCGCTGCACCAGGTGATCCTGATCCGGTCGCTGGTGGGAATGAGCGTTGTGCTGGCGGTGGCTTTGCCGCTGAGCGGCGGAGTATCCGCGCTGCGCACCCGCCGCCCCGTCGCGCAACTGCTGCGCGGGTTGTGCGTGGTCACCTCGAACCTGTTCTACTTCGTCGGGCTGGCGGCGCTGCCCTTGGCCTATACCTCGGCCGTGTTCTTTGTGGCGCCGCTGATGATTACCGCGCTGTCCGTCCCGCTGCTGGGCGAGAAGGTGGGGCCGCGGCGCTGGCTGGCGGTGGGGGTGGGGTTCGCGGGCGTGCTGGTGATGCTGCGCCCAGAAGGCGGCCTTGGCTGGGCGGCGGTGCTGCCGCTGGTGTCGGCCCTGGCCTATGCGCTGATGCACATGATGACGCGGCACATGAAGGCCACCGAAAACGCCGTGTCGCTGACCTTCTACACGCAGGCCTGCTTTGTGGTGATCTCGGCGTCGATGGGCCTGGGCTTCGGCGACGGCCAGCATGCGGCGCAGACCGACGCCTCGCTGGCCTTCCTGTTCCGCGGCTGGATCTGGCCGCCGGTGGCCGACTGGCCGGTGTTTCTGGCCACCGGCGTGGGGTCGGCCATCGGCGGGCTTCTGATCTCGCAGGCCTACCGGCTGGGCGAGGCGGGGCTGATCGCGCCGTTCGAATATGTGGCGGTGCCGTTGGCGATTTTCTGGGGGCTGGTGGTGTTTCACGAATGGCCGGGCACGCGTGACTGGTGGGGGATTGCGCTGATCTGCGGCGCCGGGCTTTACATCGGCTGGCGGGAAACGGTGGTGGCACGGAGGCGGGGCGGATGAGCGTGGATGCGGTGGTGTTCGACATCGGGCGGGTGCTGATCCACTGGGATCCCGAAGGGTTCTATGACCGGCAGATCGGCCGCGAGGCACGCGAACGGCTGTTTGCCGAGGTGGACCTGCACGGCACCAACCTGGCCATCGACGGCGGCGCGCCGTTCCGCGCCAGCATCTACGCGCTGGCCGACCGGCACCCGGACTGGGCGCGCGAAATCCGCTGGTGGCATGACCGCTGGATCGAACTGGCGCAGCCCGAGATCCCGCATTCGGTGCGGCTGCTGCGGGCGCTGCGGGCGCGCGGCGTGCCGGTGTTCGCGCTGACCAACTTCGGTGACGACAGCTTTGCCGGGGCGGCCGCGCACTACCCTTTCTTCGCCGAATTCGACCGCGCCTATGTCTCGGCCCGGCTGCGTCTGCTGAAGCCCGACCCGGCAATCTATGCCGCGGTCGAGGCGGATTGCAGAGTGCCGCCCGAAAGGCTGTTCTTCACCGACGACAAGGCCGAGAACATCGCGGCGGCGGCGGTGCGCGGCTGGCAGGTGCACCTGTTCGAGGGTCCGCAGGGGCTGGCTGACCGGCTGGTGGCCATGGGACTGCTGACAGAAGGAGAGGCGGCATGACCATTCAGGTGATCGGGCGCGAGGCAGAGCGGCTTCTGACGTGGGACGGCATCGTGGCGGCGCTGGAGGCGGGTCACCGTCTGCCGTGCGCCGAGGTGGCCGACCTGTTCCTGTACCGGCGCGCCGACACGGTGCTGGACCGCGCGGCCTGGATCGACGGGCTGGGCCAGCTGGTGAAGTTCTGCACCATCTTTCCGGGCAACGCCGTGGCGGGCAAGCCCACGGTGAACGGCGTGGTCGCAGTGTTTTCCGATACCGACGGGCTGCCGCGCGCCTTTCTGGACTTCCACATGGTGACGAAGTGGAAGACCGCCGGAGACAGCCTTCTGGCCGCGCGGCGGCTGGCGCGGCCCGACAGCCGGAAGGTGCTGATCGTGGGGGCGGGCACGGTGGCGCGGTCGATGGTGGATGCCTACCGGTCGTCCTTCCCGGATGCCGCCTTCACGATCTGGAACCGCGGGCGCGAAAGGGCCGAGGCACTGGCAGCCGAGGTGGGGGCCGGGGTGGCCGACGACCTGCCCGCGGCGGTGGCGGCGGCCGACATCATCTGCACCGCGACCATGTCGAAGGAACCGGTGATCCGCGGCGACTGGCTGCGCCCCGGCCAGCATCTGGACCTGATCGGCGCCTACAACCCCTTGATGCGCGAGGTGGACGACACCGCGATGGCCCGCGCCCGGCTGTTCGTGGATTCGCGGTCCACCACACTGCACCACATCGGCGAGCTGATCGAACCCATCAAGTCGGGCGCGATCCGCGAGACTGATGTGATTGCCGACTACTACGACATCGCGGCGGGCAGCTTTGCCCGGCAATCGGCGGAGGAGATCACCATCGCCAAGAACGGCGGCGGCGCACACCTGGACCTGATGACGGCCGACTGGATCGCCCGCGCCTGGGCCGCGCGCTGACCTGACGGCATCGCCCCGGCGGCGACCATGCACCCCGCCCTCGGGC
>CAZLIC010000047.1:0-32292 GCA_964559535.1 uncultured Rhodobacterales bacterium | reverse complement strand
GAAATTACTTCATCGCCGCCGGCTATGGCTCAGTTTGAACGCGACAGGCTCTAACTTTTGGGCAATGGGGCCGAGATGGGGACAAGCAACTACAGCGATGAGTTCAAGCGTGATGCGGCACCCCTAGCACCGGTCGGGCCGTAGCAGCGCCGCGCCGAGATAGACGAACAGGCCAGCTTCCACTGCGAGCCCAAGAATCAGATCGAACATGGCGCCGCCCTCACAGCCGATCGAAGGCGCGGATGCCGGCGGCGCAGGCTGCAAAAACTTCGAGGCCGAGGAAAATGTAGATAAAGTCAAGCATCGACAGCTCCTTCAAGTGTGTCAGGAACAGGCCGGCGAAGACTGCGTAAGGGGGCTATGAGGAAAACAAGTGATCCGCGTAAAGAATTCGTAAAGGCTGCAAATCGTGCCCCCAGGCGTGGTAGTTCGCCAAGTTCCCGGTGAGTCGTATCAAGGCCGAGTGGTGCGCGAAGCCATTCGCATTTTCAGGAAGCCGCGTGGTACTTTCGCTTTGCTTCGAACTCGGTGTCGTCTTCAGGTAAGAAGCTCAATACCGACACCTCCGAGAGCAGCAACGATTACCACACCCCAAGGCGGCATCTTCCAGGCCATCAGCAGGACGAAGCAGGCCAAGGCCAAGGTGAAGTCCCGCGTGTCGCCAATGGCGCTGGTGAAAACCGGCGAGTAGAGCGCTGCGCCCAGGATACCGACGACAGCGGCGTTTGCGCCCTGCATCAGCGACTGCGCCCGCGCCATCGACCGGAACCTGTCCCAGAAGGGCAGGACGCCGATCAGGATCAGGAAGCCGGGCAGGAAAACCGCGAGAAGGGCGATCACCGAACCCACCACACCATTCGGTTCAGGGCCGAGGACGGTGCCCAGATAGGCCGCGAAGGTGAAGAGCGGCCCAGGCACCGCCTGCGCCGCACCGTAACCGGCAAGGAAGGCATCCTGGGTCACCCAGCCGGGCTGTACCACCTCGGCCTCCAGAAGCGGCAGCACGACATGGCCGCCGCCAAAGACCAGCGCGCCCGCGCGGTAGAAGCTGTCGAACACCGCCAGAGCCTGACCTTGCCCCGCCAGCAGCGGCAGAAGGACGAGCAGCCCGACAAAGACCAACAGCGCCACGCCCGCGACACCCCGCGTCACCGGCATGGTGATATGCCCGCCGATGGGTGCGCCCGTGCCGCGGCCGAGGGCAAGGCCAAGCGCCGCGCCGACGATGATCGCGCCAACCATTCCGATGGCCCCGGGCAGGAAGGCGAGCATCCCGACCGCGATGACTGCTATCGCGGCGCGCTCCTTGTCGGGGCAGAGGTTCTTCGCCATGCCCCAGACCGCCTGCGCGACAATCGCCACTGCGACGATTTTCAACCCATGCAGCGCGCCGGTGCCGATCGGCCCCGCAATGCTGGCCGACGTCATAGCGAAGACGAGAAGGGCCAGTGCCGAGGGGAGCGTGAAGGCGGTGAAGGCCGCAAGAGCCCCCAGCCAACCGGCACGCATCATGCCAAGGGCAAAGCCCACCTGGCTGGAGGCCGGCCCGGGCAGGAACTGACAAAGCGCCACAAGGTCCGCATAGGCAGAGTCGGACAGCCACTTGCGCCGGTTGACCAGTTCCTCGCGGAAGTAGCCCAGATGCGCAATCGGGCCGCCAAAGGACGTCAAACCAAGTTTCAGGAAGGTGGTGAACACCTCGCCCGGCGTGCCCAGTGTCTTACTGTCCCTAGACAGTTGCGTATCGCCCATCATTCTACGTGCCTCACCCAGATCCGTACGCTCAATCGGAACTGATGATGGAGCGCACCCCAACGTCTATCGGTGATTTCGTGAAAGATTTTTGACGGTCAACTGTCGTGCTTAATCTGCGGCGATATCAGATAGGACCCTCCCAGAGAGTGAAGGCAGCATCGCGGACGTTGCATCCACGGCGGCTCAGGCCGTGGCAAGGTTCGATCCGGTCATCTGAATGGCCCAACTCTCCAAGGCATTCGGTTCAGGCGCCAAAGGTACTGCGAGGCCACCTGCGAACTCTTCGAAAGCAGACAGGTTGAGCGAGTTGACACCTACCAAAACTGGTATCCCGTTGGATAGCGCTTCTGCGACAACCATCCGGAATCCGCGCCCTTCGGCTTCGTGTTTGCCAAACTTGTTTATGATCAGCAGGTCTGCACCTTGCACCAAGCTGGCTGATACAAGGCCAACGGCTTTCTCCAAAGCCGCCGGGTCAAGCCTGCAACCGCGCGATGCACGGCCGAGGTCCTGGCTGATCCGCAGAATTGGACCGTTGGGTAAGACTTGCACATCCATATCACACGGCCCTGCATCGGAGCGCTCGGAGTTTATCTGGACCGTACCGCAGCAGCGAAACCCACGCGAGGCCATTGCTCTTGAAAGATTGAAGAGGATGAGATCGGTATCGCCGCGGCCTGGCGCCATTGTGTAAGTGAGGTTCATCTTCGGCCTTCTCAGTTTCGAAAAAACGGTTGGAATTCGACGAGTGCGCCTTCGGGCAGGAAATCACAGTCGGCTGGCAAAAAGATCAACCCGTCTGCTTCGGGTAACCCGCGGATATGGCCGGAATGAGTTTCGGCATCAAATGTCACGACCTCACGGCCTTGGCCGTCAAAGCCTACGCATCTCGCGGGTCGTAACTCGCAACGACCGGGCTTCCTGGAAATCGCCGCTCCCGTAACGACATGGCGCCGGGTAACTCGCTCCGTTTCACCGGTCAGTCGGGCGACAATCGGCGTTCCGAAAAGCTGCCAGGTGACGAAGGCTGACAAGGGATTGCCTGGCAAACCCAGCCACCATGCGCCCCGAATACGACCGAAGGACACCGGCTTGCCCGGCTTGATCGCAACGCCACTAAATTGAATGTCCCCGCCAAGAGCTAACAGCGCAGGTTTGATGTGGTCTTCCTCACCGACCGAAATTCCGCCGGTGGTGATGACAAGATCGGCATTGGCAGCCAGTTCCGCAATCTGCAGGAACAACCCGTCGCGACTGTCAATGCCCTGTTCCACAGCAACAATATCGATCTGGGGCTGCGTCAGAATGCCGGTCAGCATGGGAGTGTTCACGTCCCAGATCTGAGCCTCGGCACGCAGAGCACCGGCCGTGCGAATTTCGTTGCCGGTCACCAGAAGCGCCACGCGCAATCGCCTGCGCACCGTTACAGAGCCCGCCCCGGCTGCAGCACAGGCGGCAATCGCGCGCGCGTCAAGCCGGCGTCCCGTCTCTAGCACCGTGACCCCTGCCTCCATTTCACTACCGGCTCGGCGGATGTTGAGCCCGGGCGTTGGTCGCGTGGCTACCCGGATCGTCTTTCCCGTCCGCTTGACTTCTTCTTGCATCATGACCACGTCCGCGCCTTCAGGAACTTTTGCTCCAGTGAATATTTGCGCGGCTTGCAGGTCGACCAAAGACATGGCTGAGCACTGCCCCGCCTGGATACGCGCTGCTACGTCCAGTACCCACGGTCCATCACCCCGCAGCGCCGCCGAGGAAAAGGCAAATCCGTCCATTGCAGCGTTGTCGAACGGAGGAGACATGCTGCGTGAACTGACAGGGTCGGCAAGCACGCGGCCCAAAGCCTTGTCCAGACAGATGTCTTCCGTTCCGTCGACGATGGTCACGCAATGCCCAATCAGGTCGTGAGCGGCATCGATCGTCATCAGCTTCTTGCTTGTATCGTGACCCTCACAGCCACAGCCGGTCCGTGTCACTGGCTGAAGGATACTCATAGTGCTGCTCCTTCCTTGAAATGTCCTGGACCCACGCTGCAGTCGAGGTCGCGCAACAGGCCGTCCTTCAAACCGTAGATCAGCCCATGCACCCGGACTTTCGCGCCGCGCGTCCAGGCTCGCTGCAGGATAGGCGTCTCGCAGACCCGGCGGACGCCTTCGACCACGTTGAACTCGGCCAGACGGTCGCGCTGCGCCTCAAGGTCCGGCTGGCGGCTCAGATCGACCGCATAGGCGCGGGAAAGGCGTCGGATCGGCTCCAGCCAGTGGTCGGCAAGACCGTGAGGAAGATCCTCGGTTGCTGCCTTGACCCCGCCGCAGCCGTAGTGGCCGCAGACGATGATCTCGCGCACCTTCAACGCCTCGACCGCGAATTCCAGCGCGGACAGCAGGTTCATATCAGAGGAATGAATGATGTTCGCCACGTTGCGATGGACAAAGACCTCGCCTGGGTCGAGCCCCGCCACCACGTTGGCCGGAACTCGGCTGTCCGAACATCCGATCCAGAAGAATTCCGGGGCTTGCAGGGCCGCGAGACGGGTAAAATATCCAGGTTCCTGCGCCTGTCTTTTGGCCGACCAGTCGCGGTTGCGGGCAAGGATATCACTCAGCACTGGTCACCCCCTGGCTGGTGGGAAGCCCGCGCCGCAACCGCATGTGATTGGCCAGACGGCGCAAGTCGCCCCGCGTCAACCGGGCGCGGGCTATGGGCAGGAGGATAGCGTTCTCCGCCACCAGATGGCGGCGGACATGAGCGGCGAAACGCGCAAGAACCTCGCGGTCTTCGCTGGAAAGGTCGGCCCCAGCGTCGAGGCAGTTGGCGATGGCCCCACGGACTGAAGGCAGCAGGGACAGGGCCTGATCCTGATCGTGGCGGATGCGGCCCAAGACGGAGGCGATGGAATCTTCATCGGTGCAGCGCCGCGCAAGGGTGGGGAACAGGTCTTCCACCTCATCCCGCAGATGCACGCCAAGCTCTTCGTTCAGAAAACGCAGGATGGTGACGCCTGCCGGGCGGTCGAAGGTCTCGGCGGCGACGAGGCGGTCTATCTCAGTGCAGATCTGGCGTTCGCGCAGATGGTCCTCGCTGATGAAGTCCAGCGGCCGGGCCAAAAGGCCCGGATCGGTGGGGCCTTGGCCGCTGCCACGTCGCGCTGGTTCTGACCGCTTCATGGGACGCTCCTGACCGTGGATCAGATCGGGGCTAGGCTTGCGCCGGTGATCGTAGCCTTCTGGCCAAGCCTGTTCACGAAGTCGCGCGAGGCGCGGGCCCAGGCGGCCTTTTCCAGCGCCTCGGTGATCCTTGGCCGCACCGTTTCGAACGGCAGTACCTGCCCTGGGGCGAGTGCATTCAAGCGGATGATGTGCCAGCCATGCCGCGACAGGACCGGGGCCGGGGTCGTCTGGCCTTCGGACAGGCCGCGCAAGGCGGATTCAAACTCGGGCACCGTATCGCCGGGGCCGATCTGGCCCAGATGGCCCCCTTGTGCCTTTGACCCGCAGTCGCTTTCGCGGGCGGCGTGGGCGAAGTCCGTAGGCCCCTCTCCGAGTCGGGCCAGAATTGACTGTGCACGCGCATCCGCGGCGGCCGCCTCAGTCTGATCGCGGGGGTCGCATGCGCACAGGATATGCGAGACGTCCCAAAGAGGGGCCGAGCGATAACGCGAGGGGTCTCGCGCCCATTCGGCACGGATCGCGTCATCGGTCACCGGATCGGGCAGGACCGCCTCTTCCAGCAAGACGCGGATCAGGGCTTCGTCTTCCGTTTCCCACCGCCCGGGGGCAAGTGCGAGCGGTTCAGCAGCCAGCCCGCGCGCCCGGGCCTCTTGCAGCAGCAGCGCCCGGATCGCCATGGCCTGCGCCGCCTTGCGCCAGGCGATGCCCGGCTTGTCCTTTGGTGCGCTGTGGTTCTGGGCCTCGGCGGCGATTGCCGCCGAGGGGATGGTTTCGCCGTTCACCACGACATCGGGGAAAAGGGACATGTTCATCGCACTCACTCCGCCGGGGTATGGGCTTTGGGACCATCAACGCCCTGCCGCCTGTCAAAGGCGCGGCGGCGTTCTTCCAGCGGGCGGCGGCGACGGGACCGCACAATCTGATAGCCGGAGCGGGCCACAAGATAGCGGAAGGGCGCCGCGAAGCCCGACCAGATGTGCACCAGCCGCGTGAACGGAAACAGCATGGTGATGATCAGGCCGAGGAAGATGTGCAGCTTGAACAGCCAGTGCACGTCCACCACTGTGACCCAGGCGTTGATGTTCCATGTCACCACGCTTTGCGACCATTCCATGAAGCGGATCATCTCTGCCCCGTCCATGTGCTGAAGGGACTGCGTGATGGTCAGCAGGCCAATGGCAAGCTGAAGCCAGATCAGGATCATGATCAGGATGTCGAGGGTGGTTGACGTGGCGCGGATGCGCGGATCGGTCAGTCGTCGATGTATCAGCATGGTGCCACCGATCAGCGCCGCAAGACCCGCAGGCCCGCCGATCAGAACTGCCATCCACTGCTTCAGACCATAAGGCACACCCAGGGCATCGAGCACCCAGACAGGTGTGAACAAGCCGACAAGGTGGCCGAAGAACACCGTCAGGATGCCGACATGGAACAGGATCGATCCCCAGATCAGCTGCTTGCGCCGCAAGAGTTGGCTGGACGAGGATTTCCAGGTGAAGGGATCGCGCTCATAGCGGGCGATGGAGCCCACCAGAAACACGGTCAGCGCGACATAGGGCATGACCCCGAAGATGACGAAGTTGATGTCGAAGCTCTCGAACATGTCATGCACTCCTGTGCTGCGGGGCGGGTTGGTCCATCAGGGCCAGCATGTCGCGGACCTGTGGACAGCCTGCATTGGGGTCGGGGCCGAAGGTAACTTCGGTTTCCTCCCAGACCGCATCCAGCGCCGTCAGATCGGTCGGGTCATCGTCGGGCTGGCCCAGCATTCCGGCCACGGCATCGGCATCTGCATTGCCCCCGGCCAGTGCGGAAAGGGCGGCGAACGCAGCGGCATACCCGCTCTCGCGCCGCTCGAGGCGACCCGAGAGGGCGTCGAGGATATGCGCCGCGTCCGCCAAGGTTTCCTGCGCTTCGCGTGTGGGGCGCGTCGCCAGGAATTCCAGAAGCACCGGAAGGTGGTCGGGCAGTTCCGAGGTGGCGGGTTCAAACCCGCCATCGCGGTAGGTCTCGATCAGACTGACCATCGCGCCGCCCCGCTCGCGGCTTTCGCCGTGGACGTGTTCAAAAAGGTTGAGCGACAGTGTCCGCGACCGGTCGAACAGCATCACATACCGCTCTTGCAGGTCATAGAGGTCGCCTTGCGCCAGATCTGCGGTCAGCTTCCACAGCGCGGTCTGGGTAGCAGGCGCAATGCGCGGATCAGCAGCCAGGACGGCGCCGATATCCGGCATGGCCTCCTGCAGCTCAGCCGAGGGATAGCTCAGGATCAGCGACAAGGATTTGAGGGTGCGGTCCATCAGAACGACTCCAGCGGAAGGGCAAAGGACTTTTTCTTGCCGCCGAACAGGCTGGTCTTGCCGCTCTCGCCGTCAGAACAGCCGTTGCCGTCGGTGAAGCCGCAGCCGCCACGAATGTCTGCGCCGGCCTCGTTCTGTTCGCGGTGCGCGGTGGGGATTGCGAAACGGTCCTCGTAATCCGCAATCGCCATGATCTTGTACATGTCCTCGATCATCCGGCCCGACATTCCCACGCGGGCGGCGATGCCCTCGTCGCGCACGCCATCCACCGTCAGTGCGCGCATGTAGAGGCGCATCGCCGACATGCGTTCCAGCGCCGAAACGATCGGTTCCTCATCCCCCGCCGTCAGCATGTTGGCGAGGTATTTCACCGGAATGCGCAGGGACCGCACGTCGGGCATCTGGTCGCTCATCGCGATCTGCCCCGCCTGTGCGGCGTTCTGGATCGGTGACAGCGGCGGGATGTACCAGACCATCGGCAGGGTCCGGTATTCCGGGTGCAGCGGGAAGGCCACCTTCCAGTCCATCGCCATCTTCCAGACCGGGCTGATCTTGGCGGCCTCGATCCAATCCTCCGGTACGCCATCGCGGCGGGCGGCGGCGATCACCTCGGGGTCGTTCGGGTCGAGGAACACGTCCAGCTGCGCGCCGTAAAGGTCGGTCTCGCGCTCGGCGCTCGCGGCCGCCTCGATCTTGTCGGCGTCATAGAGGATGACGCCCAGATAGCGGATGCGGCCCACGCAGGTTTCCGAACAGACCGTCGGCTGGCCGCTTTCGATGCGCGGATAACAGAAGGTGCATTTCTCGGACTTGCCGGTGTCCCAGTTGTAATAGACCTTCTTGTAGGGGCAGCCGGAAATGCACATCCGCCAGCCCCGGCATTTTTCCTGGTCGATCAGGACGATGCCATCCTCTTCCCGCTTGTAGATCGCGCCCGAGGGGCAGGAGGCCGAGCAGGTCGGGTTGAGGCAGTGCTCGCACAGCCGCGGCAGATACATCATGAAGGTGCTTTCATATTCGCCGTAGATGTCCTTCTGCACCTTGTCGAAGTTGTAATCCGCCGACCGCTTGGCGAATTCGCCACCCAGGATCTCCTCCCAGTTCGGGCCCTTCTCGATCTTCTCCATCCGCTCGCCGGTGATTTTCGACCGGGGGCGCGCAGTGGGGAAGGCCTGCATGTCGGGGGCGGATTTCAGGTGGTCATAGTCGAAATCGAACGGCTCGTAGTAGTCGTCGATTTCCGGCATCGAGGGGTTCGCGAAGATATTCGCCAGAATCCGCCATTTGGCCCCCTGCTTCGGCTGAAGCTTGCCCGAGGCGCTGCGGACCCATCCGCCATTCCAGCGCTTCTGGTTTTCCCAGTCGGTGGGATAGCCCGTGCCGGGCTTGGTTTCGACGTTGTTGAACCAGGCGTATTCAACGCCTTCCCGCGTCGTCCAGACGTTCTTGCAGGTGACCGAGCAGGTATGACAGCCGATGCACTTGTCCAGGTTCAGGACCTTGCCGATTTGCGCACGAACTTTCATTCCACTGCCTCCAGACCTTTGGTTGCGGGACGGTCGAGCCAATCGACCTTCTTCATCTTGCGGACGATCACGAATTCGTCCCGGTTCGAGCCGACGGTGCCGTAGTAGTTGAACCCGTAGGAAAGCTGCGCGTAGCCGCCGATCATGTGGGTCGGCTTCAGCGTAGCGCGGGTGACCGAGTTGTGGATGCCGCCCCGGTTGCCAGTCTTTTCCGACCCGGGCGTGTTCACGATCTTTTCCTGCGCGTGATACATGAACAGCGTGCCCTGCTTGATCCGCTGGGACACCACCACCCGCGCGGTCAGTGCACCGTTCACGTTGTAGGCCTCGACCCAGTCGTTATCGACAAGGCCGGCCTTCTTCGCGTCCACCTCGGACATCCAAACGACAGGCCCGCCGCGGTTCAGCGTAAGCATCAGGAGGTTGTCGGTGTAGGTGGAGTGGATGCCCCATTTCTGGTGCGGCGTGATGAAGTTCAGCACGACATGCGGGTTGCCCTCGGCCGCGTCGTTGTTGACGGCCTTGGTAATGGTCTTCAGGTCCACCGGCGGGCGATAGCTGACGAAACCTTCACCGAAGGCCCGCATCCAGAGGTGATCCTGATAGAGCTGCTGCCGTCCCGTCAGCGTCCGCCACGGGATCAGCTCGTGGACGTTGGTGTAGCCCGCATTGTAGCAGACCGTTTCCGACTCAATCCCGGACCAGGTGGGCGAAGAGATGATCTTGCGCGGTTGCGCCGCGATGTCGCGGAAGCGGATCTTGGTGTGATGCGCACCCTCGGCGAGATGGGTGTGGTGCTGGCCTGTGGGCTTCTCCAGTTCCTCCCAGGCCTTGACCGCGACCTCACCATTGGTCTCAGGCGCCAGCATCAGGATCATTTCTGCCGCGTCGATGGCGGTGTTCAGTCTGGCAAGGCCCTTCGACACGCCCTCGTCCTGCACCACCCCGTTCAGGTCGCGCAGATGCCCGACCTCGACCTTGGTGTCCCAGTTGATCCCCTTGCCACCGTTGCCGAGCTTTTCCAGCAGTGGACCGACCGAGGTGAACTTCTTGTAGAGGTTGGGATAGTCCCGCTCGACCGCGATGTAGTTCGGCGCGGTCTTGCCGGGGATCAGGTCGCATTCGCCCTTTTTCCAGTCCTTCACATGCGCCTGAGCCAGTTCGGCGGCGGTGTCGTGGAGGAGCGGCAACTGAACGATGTCGGTTTCGACCCCCAACACTTCAGGGGCCACTTCGCTGAACTTCTTCGCGATGGATTTGAAGATTTCCCAGTCCGACTTCGATTCATAGGCCGGGTCCACCGCCGCCTGCAGCGGATGGATGAAGGGGTGCATGTCGGACGTGTTCAGGTCGTCCTTTTCATACCAGGACGCGGTGGGCAACACGATGTCGGAATAGACCGCCGTCGTCGACATGCGGAAGTCGATGCAGACCAGCAGGTCCAGCTTGCCCTTCGGTGCCTCGTCATGCCAGACGGCCTCCACGGGCTTGGCATGGCCTTCCTCGCCCAGATCCTTGCCCATGACGCCGTGGTCGGTTCCCAGAAGGTGCTTGAGGAAATACTCATGCCCCTTGCCCGAAGACCCAAGCAGGTTGGACCGCCAGACAAACAGGTTGCGCGGCCAGTTTTCCGGCGCATCCGGGTCCTGGCAGGACATTTCCAGATTGCCGGATTTCAGTTCAGCGGCAACGAACTCCTTGATGTCCTTGCCCGCTGCCTTGGCGGCCTTCGACACCTCCAGCGGGTTGGTCTTCAGCTGCGGGGCCGATGGCAGCCAGCCCATCCGTTCCGCCCGGATGTTGTAGTCAATGAGGCTGATGTCCCAGTCGCCCTTCGGCGCGGTGGGCGACAGGATTTCACCCGCGCGCAACGTCTCATATCGCCACTGGTCGGTATGGGCGTACCAGGCGCTGGTCGAGTTCATGTGGCGCGGCGGGCGGTTCCAGTCGAGCGCGAAGGCCAGCGGCGCCCAGCCGGTCTGTGGCCGCAGTTTTTCCTGCCCCACATAGTGCGACCAGCCGCCGCCTTCCTGGCCGATGCAACCGCACATCACCAGCATGTTGATGATGCCGCGGTAGTTCATGTCCATGTGGTACCAGTGGTTCAGACCGGCCCCGAGGATGACCATGGACTTGCCCCGGGTCTTTTCTGCGTTGCCCGCGAATTCACGGGCCACCGCGATGATTTTTTCCCGTGCGACACCAGTGATCTTCTCCGCCCATGCCGGGGTGTAGGGTGTATCGTCGTCAAAGTTCTTCGACACCCACTCACCACCCAAGCCCCGGTCCAGCCCGTAGTTGGCGCAGAAAAGGTCAAAGACTGTGGCAACCAGCGCCTCACGCCCATCGGCCAATTTCACTTTCCGTGCGGGGATATTCCGGGTCAGCACCTCCGGCGCTTCGCATTTGACGAAGTCGCCCGTCGCGGCACCGCCGAAATAGGGAAAGTCCACACCGACGATACTGTCGTGGTGTTCATCAAGGATCTGGCTCAGGCGCAACCGCGTCTCGGCATTGCCAGCCTCTTCGACCAGATTCCACTTGCCCTCCTCACCCCAGCGGAAGCCGATGGAGCCGTTGGGGGCAACGAAGCGACCCGTCGCCTCATCGAAGGCGACGGTCTTCCAGTCGGGGTTGTTCGCCTCGCCCAGCTTGTCGTCGAAATCCTCGGCCCGCAGCATCCGTCCTGGAACAAGGCGGCCGTCCTGTTCGTCCAGCACCACCAGCATCGGCATGTCGGTGTATTTGCGGGCGTAATCCTCGAAATACTCGGCCTGCCGGTCGAGGTGGAATTCACGCAGGATCACATGGCCCATGGCCATCGCCAGCGCCGCATCGGTGCCCGCCTGCGGGTTCAGCCAGATGTCGCCGAACTTCGCGGCTTCGGAATAGTCGGGGCTGACCACGGCGGACTTGGTGCCGCGATAGCGGACCTCGGTGTAGAAATGAGCGTCCGGCGTACGCGTCTGCGGCACGTTCGACCCCCAGAGCATCAGGAAGCCCGCGTTGTACCAGTCGGCCGATTCCGGCACGTCGGTCTGTTCGCCCCAGGTTTGCGGCGAGGCGGGCGGCAGGTCGCAGTACCAGTCGTAGAAAGACATGCAGGTGCCGCCCAGAAGCGACAGGTAGCGTGACCCCGCCGCATAGCTGACCATCGACATCGCGGGGATGGGCGAGAAGCCGAACACTCGGTCCGGTCCCCAGGCCTTGGTGGTATGCGCGTTGGCGGCGGCGACGATCTCGGTCGCCTCGTCCCAGGTGGCGCGGACGAAACCACCCTTGCCGCGGGTCTTGGTATAGCTCGCGCGCAGGGCGGGATCGCTCTGGATCGCGGCCCAGGCAGCCACGGGCGTCATCGTCGCCCGCAGCTTGCGCCATGCGCGCATCAGGCTGCCCCGGATCAGCGGGTTCTTCACCCGGTTGGCCGAATAGAGATACCAGCTGTAGGACGCCCCCCGCGCACAGCCGCGCGGCTCATGGTTGGGCAGGCCTGCGCGGGTGCGCGGATAGTCGGTCTGCTGCGTCTCCCAAGTCACGATGCCGGACTTGACGTAGATCTTCCAGCTGCACGATCCGGTGCAGTTCACCCCGTGGGTTGACCGCACGATCTTGTCGTGCCGCCAGCGGTTCCGATAGGTGTCCTCCCACCCCCGATCCTCGCGCGTGGTTTCACCCCAGCCGTCCGAGAAGGTTTCCAGCGTCTTCTTCTGGAGGAAGTTCAGTCTGTCGAGCAGGTGGCTCATCTTGGCGTCCTTTCGTTATTCGGCAGGGTGGGGGGCGGCAAAAGCGCGACCACGCTCGATGTCATGAAGAAGTCCGCCGGGCCGGGTGTAGACGACCCAGGTCAGGACCAGGCAGATCACGTAGAAGGCAAGGAACAGCCACAGTGCGCCGACGGGTGAGCCGGTCATCGCGATGGAAGAGCCATAGGCCTTGGGGATGAAGAAGCCGCCATAGGCGCCGATGGCGCTGGTGAAGGCGACGATGCCGCTCGACTCCATCGCGATCTGGCGGGCGCGGTCGGCGCCGGTCAGCTGCGGCATCAGGCGCGGCACTTCCTTGCCCATGATGACCGGGATCATCTGGAAGGTGGACGCATTGCCGACCCCGGTGAAGAAGAACAGCGCGATGAAGCCTGCGAAGAACCCAGGGAAACTGCCGGCCTGCAGCGAGAAGATCACGGCCAGAACGGATGCGATCATCCCCGCGAAGACCCAAAAGGTGACGCGGCCGCCGCCGAACCGATCCGCAACCCAGCCCGTGCCGGCACGGCTCAGCGCGCCGACCAGCGGCCCGAGGAAGACGTATTGCAGCGCGTTCACATCCGGGAAAGCGATCTTGGACAGCAGCGGGAAGCCTGCCGAATAGCCGATGAAGCTGCCGAAGGTGCCGATGTAGAGGACGCACATCAGCCAATTCTGCGTGCGGCCAAAGATCACTGATTGCTGGGCAAAACTTGCCTTGGCATCGGCTATGTCGTTCATCCCCAACCACGCCGCGATGGTCGAGGCTAGGATGAACGGCACCCAGATAAAGCCTGCGTTTTGCAGCCACAGCGTGCCGCCATCCTGCAGAGCCACGCCCTCGCCGCCCACGGCACCAAAGACACCGGCGGTGATGACCAGCGGCACCAGGAACTGCATGACGCTGACGCCAAGGTTGCCGAGGCCAGCATTCAGTGCCAGCGCATTGCCCTTTTCGGCCTTGGGGAAGAAGTAGCCGATGTTGGCCATGCTTGAGGCGAAGTTCGCCCCGCCCAGGCCGCAAAGCAGCGCCAGCACCAGGAAGATGAAGTAGGGGGTTTCCGGGTTCTGCACGGCGTAACCGATGCCGATGGCCGGCAGCATCAGCGAGGCGGTGGAAAGCGTCGTCCAGAGCCGCCCGCCAAAGATCGGCACCATGAAGCCGTAGAAGATGCGCAGCGTTGCCCCCGACAGCGCAGGCAGTGCGGCCAGCCAGAACAGCTGCTCGGGCGTGAAGGCAAATCCGATCAGCGGAAGCTTCGCCACGACCATCGACCAGACCATCCAGACCGAGAAGGCCAGAAGCAGCGCGGGGATCGACAGCCACAGGTTGCGACGTGCAACGGCCCGGCCCTTGTCGGCCCAGAAGGCCGCGTCCTCGGGCCGCCAGTCCTCCAGCACGCGCGGCATCGTTGTGCGCTCGGGGTGGTGGATCGCCTGCATCTCGGGCAGTTGCGGCAGTCGGTCCAGAACCTCGCCATGCGCGGCGCGCTCCATGGCGCGGATCGACAGGTGCATCCAGGTCAGCGCGATCCCGACCAGCACGAACAGCAGGGCAAAGCAGGACGTGTAGATGCCGGTGAGGTCCAGCAGAGCGCCAAATGCGATGGGCAGGACGAACCCGCCAAGCCCGCCGATCATGCCGACAAGGCCGCCGACGGCACCCACGTGGTTGGGGTAGTAGACCGGGATATGCTTGAACACCGCCGCCTTGCCGAGGCTCATGAAGAAGCCAAGCGCGAAGAGCGTGGCGATGAAGGGCCACAGCCCCATGCTGGTGGAAAAGGCGATGACGCCGTCCTTGCCCTGGATGACATAGTCGGTAGGCGGATAGGACAGCATGAACAGGAACAGCAGCGAAAAGCCGAAGGTCCAGTACATGACCGACCGCGCGCCGAACTTGTCCGACAGATGCCCGCCATAGGCCCGGAAAAGGCTGGCCGACAGGCTGAACGAGGCGGCCGCCATGCCGGCTGTGCGCACGTCGACGCCGTAGACGTCGATCAGGTAGTGGGGGAGCCACAGCGCGAGCGCCACGAAGGCGCCGAAGACGAAGAAGTAGTAGAGCGAGAAGCGCCAGACCTGCAGGTTCTTCAGGGGCGCGAACTGCTGGGCGAAACTCGGCGGCTTTGCCCCGGTCCGGCGACGTTCAACGAGCGAGGGATCGTCCTTGGCAAAAACAAAGAAGATCACCGCCATCAGTGCCAGGCCTGCGGCCCAGACATTCGCTACCCCTTGCCAGCCAAAGCCCACCATCACGAAGGGCGCGACGAACTTGGTCACCGCTGCCCCGATATTCCCCGCGCCAAAGATGCCAAGCGCGGTGCCCTGATGGCCCGCATCATACCAGCGGCTGACATAGGCGACGCCGATGATGAAAGATCCGCCCGCTAGGCCAACGCCCAATGCGGCCAACAGATACATCGGATAGCTGTCGGCAAAGGTCAGCGCCCAGGTCGCCAAGGCCGCCAGCAGCATTTGCGTCGAGAACACCAGCCGCCCGCCATACTTCTCGGTCCAGACCCCAAGGAAGATGCGTGTCAACGAACCGGTCAGGATCGGGGTGGCGACCAAGAGGCCAAACTGCGTATCGTTCAGCCCCAGCTCGCCCTTGATGGCGACGCCGATGATCGAAAAGATCGTCCAGACGGCGAAACAGGCGGTGAAGGCGATCGTGCTCAGCGTCAGGGCGCGGGTCTGGTCGGCGCGTGAGGCTGTCGTTGCGGTCTGCATGGCGGGATCTCCGGCAAGAGGGAGGCAGTTTCCCCAGTGGGGTTGATGCCAGTCCTGAGATCCACGCAGGCCAAAGAGGTTGATCTAGATCATCTGTTGCGGATTTCTTATTGAAATAAATGGCTTAGTGAAAAATGTCAGGTTCGCTTGCAGGGTCAGTCAAGGCTCCTCCTGCGATGATCAATTGTTGGCTTGACAATTATCAATCGTGGGATTGGACTCTGTCAAAGCACTTCTAAGGACGACAGGATGCCCGATTCATCATTCAGGGAGATTCGCGACCTCGCGCTGTTTTCACAGATGGCGGACGAGAATTTCTCGGCCTTGATGCGCGGTGCTTATGTCCAGAACTTCCCGGCGCAGATCGAACTGATCACTGAAGGCGACCCGAGCGACTTCCTGCATGTTGTGCTTTCCGGTTCGGTTGACCTCTTCTCGGCCTGGAATGACCGTGAGACCAGCCTTGCGACCGTTCGGCCCATCTCGACCTTCATCCTGGCCGCTACGATCAAGGATGCGCCTTACCTCATGTCAGCCCGCACATTGGAGAAGAGCCGGATCGCGCTGATCCCCAGTCAGGATGTGCGCGCCGTTTTCGACATTGACGGCAACTTTGCCCGCGCCATCGTGACAGAACTGGCGCAGTGTTACCGCTCGGTCATCAAGGCGCAGAAAGACCTGAAGCTGCGGACATCGTTGGAGCGGCTGGCGAACTATCTCTTGCGCCACCAGTGGCGCGCCGGTGGGGCAGCATCGTTCGACCTTGATTTCGAGAAGCGCCGCCTCGCTTCAGTGCTTGGGATGACCGCCGAAAACCTGAGCCGCGCCTTCAAGGGGTTGCAGCCCTATGGGCTAGAGGTGGACGGAACACGTATCACAATCACCAACCAGGCAGAGTTCGAGCGGTTTGCCAAGCCGAACCCGCTGATCGACGACGGGTCCACCTGAGGCGTCAGACCAGAGGGTCCACTCCGATCACCAGGGGATGCAGCCAGATCAACCCCGCATAGAGCATGAGCCCGGCAGCCAAGCGCAAAAGGGTGTCGGCGGTCAGGGATAGCGATGCGGGGCATTCCGATAGGGCTGCGCGCAGGTCGTGCCATCTCTGCCCCATCTCTCGCTGTCGCCGCCGGTCGACAAGGCGGCCGCCAAGCATCGCGAAACCGGCGAAGGTGCCGAACAGTATCACATGCGCCAAGTCGCCGTTTGGCAGGATATGCGCCGCCGACCATATCCCGAGCGCCAGAAGCAGGGGATGCCGCGTCAGGCGGACGATTCCGGGGCTCGCCGGGTCGAACCGGTCATTTTGCGCGCCGCCGAAGGAAAAGGGGTTCGGTCGTGCAATTGCCAGCGACAGGATCACGCAGACCGGCAGCATCACGGCCAGCACGACATGGTTCTGCCACGGCGCCCAGTCCCAAAGCGGCACATAGGGCGCTCGACCCGCTGCCGCGATCAACCAGGCCAGCACGGCAAGTGAGAGAGCCGAATAGGCGATGCCAAAGCCTGCATGCCCCAGCCTTGCCACCGCCCAGGGCCGCAACGGCGGGCGGATCGGAATGGAGTGGGTCAGGAAGAAGGTCCCGAAGGCAAAGGCGAATTCGTTCCAGCCCATGCCCAGTCAGATCCGTTTCGCAGGCGGCAGGTGCAGCAGAAACCGCCCGTACAGAACGGCATAGCCGCCAAAGGCCCCTATCCAAGCCACTCCGGCCAGGCTGTGCAGCGCCATCGCCTCATCGGTCCAGACCCCCGCGGCCACGCGCGCCAGGACAGCGGTGACCAGCGCCAGATAGATCGCCACCGTGCCGGGGCCTGCGTGCAACTCTTGCCCAGTATGGCCCAGGGTTGCACGCGTCATCACCGCGAGTGTCATCAACCCGACAGCGCCGCCCATCCAGAGATGCTGTGCTGCGGCCATGCCGAAGACATCCGGCATCAAGATCTCTGCCGCGAGCGCGATGGCCCCCAGCGGCAGGAAAGCATAACCAGCGTGCAGCACCAGGACGAGTGGCTCCGCCGCCGTGCGGATGCCCGCCCATCGCGCCAGTCGGATAGCATGCAGAGCACCTGCCAGCCCCAGCAAGACGGCGGTCACCAAGGACGTCGGCAGCGCGACCCACATGAGCAGCGCCGCAAAGAGAGCCAGCAGGGCCACCTTGTCGAACCCCTGCATCGGCGCGGCGGGCAGTTTTCCCGGCCCGCGCCGCACCAGCCAGTTGCGGGTAAAGGACGGTACAATCCGCCCACCGATGATCGCGATCATCATGACACCCGCCGCCAACCCCAGACGCAGGCCATAACCTTGGGCGGCATAATCCCCCCGCGCCGCCTCCCAGTGGTACAGTCCGTTGCCAAGGGCAAAGACCGCCAGCATCGCCAGCACGATCAGATTGCGCCAGTTCTTGCCCGCCACGATCTCACGCCCAATGGCCGCGGCCAGAACCAGCGGAAAGGACAGATCGACCGTCGCCGCCAATCCTGCGGGCAGGTTACTCGACATGGCAACTGCCACGCGCCCGGCCAGCCACAAGAAGAACAGCCCGCCAAGCCGCCAGCCCACGATGGGCAACCGGCCTGTCCAGTTTGGCACAGCGGTCAAGAGAAACCCCGCGATCACCGCGCCGAGGTAGCCGAACAGGAATTCGTGCGCGTGCCAGCTGACTGGGTCAAAGGCAGTGGGCAGCGTCAGATGACCCGACAGCATCGGCACCCATAGCGTCATGGCCAGCGCAGCCCAGATCGCGGCCCCGAAGAAGAATGGCCGGAACCCGTAGGTCAGGATCGCAGGGCCGGTCCAGGCGCGCATCTGTTCGGCAGTGGTGGTCATCATGCGTCCTTCTGTTCGTACTGGACCCCGGCCTCGGTCAGGATGACGTCCAGTGCGATGTCGTGGGGTTGGGGAAAGATGGTGGCAAGCCGGGCAGATTGCAGACCGATACCGATTGTCATCGGGCGAGGCGACAGCACGGCGAGCGTGCGGTCAAAGTACCCCCCGCCGTAGCCCAGCCGAAACCCTGCCGGGTCCCAGCCCACCAAGGGGGCAAGGGTCAGGTCAGGCACCACCTCTGGCCCGTCAGCCGGGACCGGGATCTTCCAGAAGCCCTGCACCATCCTGCAATCCGGCGTCCATAGGCGGAACGCCAGTGGTGCAGAGGGCGCTGTGACCACGGGCAATGTGACGCGCGCGCCGCGTGCGAGCAGGCTTTCCAGCCAGGGCCGCAAGTTCAGTTCCGCCTTGATCGGCCACCAAGCCGAGAGCGTCAGCCCGTCGACGCTCGGGAAACGTTCAGCAAGGAGGGTATCGACACGCGCGGCAATCATGTCTGCCGCTGCACGACGCTGCGACACGGACAGGGCCTGACGGTCTGCGAGCAATCGCGCGCGCTCGGCCTTGCGCCAGCGGGCGACGTCGCGCGCCTGCTCTTGGTCCACAGCCAACGGATCGAAGTAGTCCGGGGCGATCTCGCAAGCCATGCAGGGGGACGAGGCGAATGGGCCCGGCTCAGACATCGGCGCGCCGCTCGGCCTCGAACTGCGGGAACAGCACGTCGTTCTCCAGCCGCATGTGCTCGGCCAGGTCGCGGGTGAACTCATCCAGTCCACGGTAAAGCCCGGTCCAGGTGCCGCGGGCCCCGTCGGGCAAGGTCAGGTTTGCGGTCAATCGGAGGATCTCGGCCAGCTCGCGGTCATGCCCGGCATGATCGGCGCGCATCACCGCGATCGGAGTCTCGATGCCGGGCATCCCGCCCTTGCGGATCGCGGGAAACAGGATCAGTTCCTCTTTCTTCATATGTACCTCCAATTCGCCGAGCATCTCGTGCAGCAGGGCCGACAGTCCGTCAGGCACGCCCACGTCGCCGAAGTGCACGTCCTCGACACGCTCCGCCATTGCCACCAGTTGCGGAAGCTGCTCCCTGTGGCGGGCATGGTAGCGCTCCTCGATGTGCCGGGTCAGGGCGGTCGGCTCGGACGGCGCTGCAGCTTCGGTCATGTGAGGTCTCCTGTCAGAAGAACAGTTTGGGTGGGGCGACGGGGTCGCTTTGGGCTGACTGAACGGCGATGTGCAGGGAATGGGCGATCCGCTCGGCGCGCTCGATCAGGTGCAAGGCTCCCGCGGGCGTGCAGGTATCAACAGCTATCGCGCGGAACAGCGCAAGCCAGCGGTCAAAATGTGCCGCGTTGATCGGCAACGGAGTATGCGCGGGCACCGGCCGGCCATGATACTGCCCGGTCATCAAGGCGACCGAAGACCAGAACGTCACCATCCGCTCAAGATGCACGGCCCAATCGGTGATGCGGGCCGCAAAGATCGGCCCCAGAACGGCATCTGCACGGACACAGCCGTAAAAGCGGTGTACCAGATCGCGCAGAACATCGGGGCTAAGACCCGTCTCTACCATAAGGGCGGCCGTCACTTCCGGCCTGGTTGTCGGGATGGACAAGCTGACAGTTGCGCTGGACATCTGAGTCTCCGTCTTGCGCTTTGGCTTAGGCCTGCTAATTGGTATTGTAAATACCTATTCAAGGAAACCGATCTCATGCGGCTGACCTCCTTCACCGACTTCGGGCTACGGATGCTGATGCGGATGGCCGCCGATCCGTCGCGCGCCATCTCCACGGCCGAACTGGCCGGAGCCTTGGGCCTGTCCCGCAATCATCTGGCCAAGATCATCCAGCATCTGGCGCGCGCAGGCCTGATCGAAACCCGGCGCGGCGGCGGAGGTGGCGCCGTGCTGGCCCGACCGGCGTCCGAGATCCGGCTTGGCCAGGTCATCCGGTTGTTGGAAGAAGGGCAGCCCTTGGTCGAGTGTTTCGGGGCCGATGGGGGTGCCTGTTCGATAGACACGCGCTGTCGGCTCAAGGCGCGTCTGCGTTCTGCGGAAGCAGCTTTTCTCACGGATCTCGACCGATCGACACTGGCCGATATCGCCCTGCCCCCGATGCCAAAGAACCTCGTAGTGTCGCAATGACGCAGGTGGAACGTGACGGTGCAGGCTTTGTCGTTCCGGCAATCTTGCTCGCCGAAGCATTCGGACTGACCGAGTCCGACGTTCGCGAGTCGATGCGTACCGGTGCCCTGACATCGATCTGCGAGGCCGGGGTGGGGACGGACGCGGGACGCTGGCGCCTGACGTTCCGCTACATCAATCGCGCCTGCCGGTTCACGGTCGACGAGGCAGGAACGATCCTGTCGAGTTCTCGCTTTCCGGTGGGGGACCGATCGTCTGACTTGGAACGTTGACTCCTTCATCCGATTATGTAAGTGATTAATTACTTACTTTCTTGGATGAATCGATGCGCAAGACGTCACATCTCCGCAAGGCTGAAATCGTGGCAACAATCCTAGCCTTGGCCGACCAGATCGGCCCGGACCGGGTGACGACAGGCGCCGTCGCCAACGAAGTCGGCGTGACGCAGGCTGCCCTGTTCAGGCATTTTCCAACAAAGGCTGCAATGTGGAGTGCCGTGGCCGACCAGGTGGCCGAAACGCTGACCCATGCCTGGAATGCGGCTGTGGCACTGAGTGAGCTGCCGGTTGACAGGATCAGGGCCCTGATCCGGGCCCAACTGGACCAGATCGCAGCAACACCCGCGATGCCCATGCTGCTGTTTTCCCGCGAACTGAATGTCGAGAACGCGGCCTTGCGCACGGCATTCCACGGGCGACTGACCGCTTTCCATGGCCATCTTATGCGCGAAGTCGAGCTGGGCCAGCAGTCCCATACCCTGCGCGATGACGTTGCAGCGGCGGATGTGGCGGTCTTGCTGACTTCCCTGGTGCAGGGGGTGGCGATCCGCTGGTCACTGGGCGCGCGCGACTTTGGCCTGCAGGCCGAAGGGCTGCGCCTTCTGGATGTCCAGCTGCACCTGCTTGGGGTGGAAGGAGGCTGATCGATGCGGACCATCTGGATCATTGCGGTGGTGGCGGCCCTGAGCATCGGTGCAGGAGCGATGTACCTGACCGAGCGTCCGTTGACGGTGGCGGTCGTGCAGCCCGAAACCGATGTGGCCCTTCGCATCTACGGGCTCGGAACCGTCGAGGCGAGGGTACTGGCGCGCGTAGGATTTGAGTCCAGCGGAACACTGATGTCGCTTACGGTCGATGCAGGTGACCGCGTGGCACAGGGGCAAGCGCTGGCCGCGCTGAATCAGGATGAGCAGGAGGCGCGGCTCGCGCGTGCCCAGGCCGCCGTGGCGGCGAACGCTGCCAATCAGGCCAAGGCCGAAGCGGCTGTCCTCCGCGCCACGGCAATCCTGGCGCAGCGCGAGGCGGCCAACCGCCGGCAGGCCGAGTTGACCCGACAGGAAGCCGCATCCATCCAGCGCGCGGAGGAGGCGCAGCGAGATGAAGACGTCGCTCGTGCTGACGTGAAAGTTGCCGAAGCGGAACTCGCCGTCATTCGCGCTCAAGGGCAGGATGCAGTCGCTGCTCTGCAACTTGAACAGACGCTGCTGGACCGTCACCGCTTGACCGCGCCCTTTGATGCGCTGGTTGTGACACGCCTGGCCGAAACCGGGGCCGTGGTTCGGTCAGGCGATCCGATCTTTACCCTGATCGACCCCGATACGATTTGGATTCAGGCCTACATTGACGAAGAACGCGCTGGTCAGCTGGCCCTTGGCCAGCCCGGCACCATCCGTCTGCGGTCTCAGCCTGCCAGCGAATTCACGGGCACGATCACCCGCATCGGAGTGGAAAGCGACCGGGTGAATGAGGAACGCCGCGTCTGGCTGACCTGCTCGGATTGCCCGCAGCAAATGTTTCTGGGCGAACAAGCCGAGGTGCGCATCCTGACTGCCACACGCGCCACGGCCCTGATGGTGCCTGAAGTGGCGATTATCGGCTTCGACGGGTATCGCGGCACGGTCTGGATCGTCCAGGACAGTAGGCTTTCGCGCGCCGACCTGACATTCGGCGCGCGTGACGACCGGGGCCGGGTGGAAGTGACGGGCGGGTTGCCCGATGCTGCGCAGGTCGTGGCCGTCCCGCTGCAAGGCGTGGATCAAGGCAGGCTTGCCCGCATCGGAACTGCGCCATGAACCTTGCCATCAAGGATATCCGCCACGGCCTCTTCCGCTTTGTCCTGACCTGTTTGGGACTTGGGCTTCTGATGACGGTCGTGCTGGCGATGATCGGCATCTACAACGGCCTTGTCGCAGATGCCCTGGCCGTCGTGAAGGCCCCTGCCGCTGATGTCTGGGTGGTCGAGGCTGGCACACAGGGCCCCTTTGCCGAAGCGTCAAGCATCCCGGCCACGACCCGGGACGCCGTGGCCCGCATGCCCGGAGTGGCCGAGGCCGGGGCCATCACTTACCAAACGATCGAGGCCAGCCATGCCGGCAGGACCTTGCGGCTCTATGTCATCGGCTTTGAACCCGGTCGTCCCGGCGGACCGCAGCGCATTACCGAAGGGCGGGGGCTGGGCAGAAGCCACTTTGAACTGCTGGCAGACCGCAAGACCGGTCTGGTGCCCGGAGAGACCATCCGGCTGGGACGCGACCGCTTTACCGTCGTGGGATTGGTCGAGGATGCGATGAACTCAGGCGGCGATCCGGCGGTCTATGTGACTTTGGCTGATGCCTTGACGTTGCAGACGGCGATGGACCCGGCCGCTGCCGGGGTGCAAGCGGCCCGGGGCGATGGCGGCCTGCGCCCACCGACGGTGGCCGCCGTTGTTGCCCGGCTGCAGCCCGGTGCCGATGTGGCGCTTCTGACCGCGACGGTTCGGCAATGGAAACACCTCTCCGCCCTCAGCCAAAGTGAACAGGAGCAGCTTCTGCTTGCCTCGGTGGTGGACCGGGCGCGGCGCCAGATCGGGCTGTTCCTGGGGATCCTGCTGTCTGTCAGCGCCGTGGTGATCGCCCTTATCATCTACACTATGACCATGGAGAAGCTGAAGCAGATCGCTACCCTGAAGCTGATCGGCGCCCCGGATCGAACCATCGTGGGCCTGATCGTGCAACAGGCGCTGATCCTTGGCATCTCTGGCCTTGCGATCGGGCTAGCCCTGATCTTTCTGGTCAAGGACAGCTTTCCCCGACGCGTTGTGCTTGAGCCGTTCAACGCGCTGGTGCTGACCGGCATCATCCTGATGGTCTGCCTTGTTGCCTCGGGTCTTGGCGTCCGCGCGGCGCTGAAGGTTGACCCTGCCACAGCGCTCGGGGGCTGACCCATGGCGTCGGGCGACATTCTGGTCGATGTGCGGGGCGTCGCCAAGCATTATGGCGAAGGCGAAACCCGTGTCGATGCCTTACGGTCCGTGGATCTGCGGGTGCATGTCGGCGAAGTCATCGCGCTGCTGGGCCCGTCCGGTTCGGGCAAGACGACGCTGCTGAACGTGATCGGCTGCATTCTTGCCCCGACTGCGGGCCGGGTCGAACTGGATGGCGATGCGGTGTTCGACGGCAAATGGCTCCGCAGCGATCTGCGACGGCTGCGCCTGGACAAGATCGGCTTTATCTTTCAGGCGCACAACCTGTTGCCCTTTCTGACCGCCGAAGAGAACGTCTCGGTCGTGCTGGACCTTGCGGGCTGGCCTGCCGAAAGAGGCCGCGAACGGGCACGCGAACTACTTGATTACCTTGAAGTCGGGCATCGGGCCAAGGTGAAGCCGGCCCTGCTTTCCGGTGGCGAAGCGCAACGCGTCGCCATTGCCCGCGCGCTGGCGAACCGCCCCCGGATCATCCTGGCCGATGAACCCACGGCTGCGTTGGACAGTGGTCGGGCGCAGCTTGTGATGGACCTTCTGCGAAAGCTCGCCAGCGACCAGAAGGCCTGCATCATCGCCGTGACGCATGATGAAAAGATCTTCGACCGTTTCGACCGCCTGATCCACCTGCGCGATGGTCGTCTCGTGGACAGCTGAACCAAGGAGAAGGCCATGCCCGCCCGCAGAAAGCCCCTGACGGCCGTCGCCGTTGTCGCAATCGTCTTCGGTCTCCTGACCATCGTTTCTGGAGGCCGAGCCCTTTTTGGTGGCGCCGACATGGGGGCCGTCGTCCCGTTCGTTCTGTGGTTCAACTTCCTAGCAGGGTTTGCCTACATCATCGCGGGTCTGGGGCTTTGGTATAGGACTGGCTGGGCACCCGGCCTTGCCATCGCCATCACCCTCGCGACCGGAGCGATCTTTGCGGTGTTTCTCTTGGAGGTCTGGCGCGGGACTGCATACGAGGCGCGGACCATGGGTGCGATGGCGCTGCGCCTGGCGATCTGGGTGGTGATCAGCGTCGTGGCGGCAAGGGAAAAGGCCAGTCGCGCATGACGGAAGGCAATCCTTTCACTGGGCACCATGCGGCCTGCCGCGATACTACCAAGCAGGCGGCGTCACGTCTGACGGGAGATCCCGTGCCCCCTCGCACTGACCCCAAGCGTCGCAATAGATCAACTGCTCCAGCGGCTGGCGGCTTGCCCAACCCTTCACCGCCAATTCGGGTTGGTCGTAAAGCTCTTCGACGTAGCCGAGGCAAAGCCAGGCCACCGGAACAACGCTTTCGGGCAGGCCAAGATCTCGCTTAGCGCGCCCGACTTAAAGATGCTGACCCAACCCACACCAATCCCTTCCGACCGAGCCGCCAGCCAGGGGTTCTGAAGCTCTCGCATGGAACCGTTCAACTACCCTGCGTCATGCGGCACGCTGAAAGCGCGGGACCGGCACGAAAGGCGAAATGGGGGTCTGCCTTGGTTGAATTGGCGGCTGATATTCGCCGGTCTTTACCAGCGCGATCGGCGATATGCGCGATTTCACGTTGGCCTTGGCATGCTTTGTGCTGCTGATGGCTTGGAAGATGCAGCCCTGGGGCGTTGTGATCGTTTCGGCACTCAGCGGGATCGGCTTGGCACCGGTGGGATAAGCCGGTCAGCCGACTCTGCCGGCAATCCGCGAAACCACCGCCAAAGCATCGGCCGTGCCGTTCGCCTCGCCCTTCTCGAAGTCGCCCTCGATGGTACCCATCTGGTTCGTCACATGGGCGAGGCATATGACGTCCCGATCCCGGGCCCGAGCGAATGCATAGAGTCCAGCCGCTTCCATCTCGACCGCAAGAATGCCTCGTGATCGCGCCGCAGCGATGGCGGCCTCCGTCTCGCGGAAGGGTGCATCGGTCGTCCACGTCGCGCCGGTGAGTACGCGGGGACCGTCCTCGAAGGCGCCATCCAGCCGCGAGAGAAGATGCTCGGGCGCGATGCTCCAGTCCGAGGGCGGAAGGTAGTGATAGCTTGTACCCTCGTCGCGCAGCGCACGGTCGATCAGGATGAAATACGGCGGTGCGCCCCGTGGCGTGATCTGCCCCGAGGAGGTGACGCTGATCAGGAGTTCGCATCCCGAGGCGAACATCTCCTCTGCGACCAAGACGGCAAAGGACGCGCCGACAGCGCAGCCGACGACGCCGATCTCGTGACCGTCCAGATCAAACACCCACATATCGGTGTGATAGCAGACCCATTCATCGTGCCGCCGCGCGCGGCCCTCGGCGCGGAGTTGGCGCACGATGTCGCCGTCCGGGTCGAGCAAGCAGACCTTAGGCACCGCAACAGCTTCTGCACTCTTCTGGCGACGTGCCTCGCGCAGCAGGCTTTCGGGTGTGAAGGCCGACGGGGCGTCGTGATGCTTGTCTGCAAGGATGGGCGGCCTCTCAGACAGTGTCATTTCTGCGCCCTCGACCAATGCGCCAATCAACAAACGTTCCCGCACAGAGGAAGGCAAATCCTACGAGTTCGATGATCCGCTCATAAAAGATCATCATGGTAAAGGCGATCAGCAGTAGCCCAATACCCGCGAGCACCATGGGGAGGTTATGGCGATGCTTACGCCAGCGGAAAAACAAAGCGACAAACGCCAGAGCGGCAAAAAGCACGATTGCACCGGCCCAGACAGCTTCATTAAGCGCAATCGTGACGCCGAGAGCTCCCAGAACGGCAATTGCAGCAAGCGTTCCATAACAGGCGACGAGCGAAAATGTCGTCGCCACTGCGGCAAGCCAATCGTTAGCCTTGTTCTGAGTCACGTAATTCCCTCGTTCATATCCAATGCCTTGTTGCTTCCGCTTCGCTGTCTTGCGCTCTCGCAGTCGCATTCATGTTTGCTTTGATCCTTCGGCCGAACTTGTAGCTGTGAGAACAAGAAACGCACCGCCGATTGTTGTCACGTTGCCAATCTCGTGATCGACCGGTGCCATGAGGCGGGCCGCAATCCCGAGCGGCGGATAGAAAACGGCACCTGTGACAGCAGCATCGCGAAGCCCCGCTTGAGCTGCCAGGTCAATCAGATCATCCCGGCTCCGAAAATACGCCGCGCGCCAGAGATCAGAGCCGATCCAGCCCTTTGCGCGCCGCTGCGCGGCCCAAAGGTTCCATCGCCCGAGTTCACCGAGGATCAGCCGGCCGCCGAGTTTAAGGACGCGGCCCAGTTCCCGGATCGTCGACAAAGCAGAGCGTGGCGACCGAAACGACGCAATCGAAGTGCCCTGCGGGGAACGCAAGGTCAACTCACCACCCGGCGCAGGCGCGTCACCACATAGTCGATCTCATCCGCGGTCGTGGTGCGGCCGAGGCTGAACCGGATCGCACCCATGCCGACCTGCGGTGCAACCCCCATCGCCTCAAGGATCGGAGACAACTCGACCCGTCCCGAATGGCAGGCGGAGCCGGTCGAGGCAGCGACTTCCGGCATCGCCGCGAGGATCTCCGCGCCGACGCGGCCAACGAAGGCGACGTTGAGCGTGTTGGGCAGGCGGCGCGCGGAATGGCCGTTGAGAGCGACGCGGTCGCCGAACGCATCCTTCAGCGCGGCCCAGAAGCGATCCCGCAGCGTCTGGACTTGCGTCATCGGCCCCAGGTCGGCAGCAAGACTGGCGGCCACCCCGAGTGCGGCTGTGAGCATCGCGCTTTCGGTGCCCGCGCGCCGACCGCTCTCATGCCCGGCGCCGTGGATGAACGGCTCCAGCTGCAGGCCATCACAGAGGAAGAGCGCGCCGATGCCCTTGGGGGCATGGAACTTGTGCCCGGCCATCGTCAGCAGATCGACGCCGAGGTCGTCCACCCGCGTCGGGATCTTGCCAACTGACTGCGCGGCATCGGTGTGGAAGCGAACGCCGTGCTCGCGGGTAATCGCCGCGCATTCCGCGATGGGCTGGATCGTTCCCGTCTCGTTGTTGGCGTGCATGAGGGTGACGAGCACGGTGTCAGTCGTAATCGCGTGCCGCAGATCGTCGGGGTCGACGAGCCCCGTGCCATCGACCGGCAGCCAGGTCACCCGCGCGCCGAGGCGCTCGAGGAACCGAAGCGGCGCCACGATGGCCGGATGCTCGGCGCTCGACGTGATGAAATGGGGCCGTTCCTTGCCGCTGGCGAAGAACACGCCCTTCAGCGCGTGGTTGTTCGCCTCGCTGCCGCCGCTCGTGAACACGATCTCTTGCGGCGCGCAGCCGAGAAAATCCGCGACCTGCGTTCGGGCGCCCTCGACCATCTGACGGGCCGGAACCCCGGCCCAGTGGCTGCTGGAAGGATTGCCGTGCCCCGTCTCCAGGGCATGGCGCATGATCGCGGCGACCTCGGGTGCGACCGGGGCGCTGGCGTTGAAATCCAGATAGATGTCGCGCATGGCCGCGTCGCCTTTCCCGTCCGGTCGTTCAGTTGTCCTGCTTGCGCGAGGCGATCCACCCAGTCGTGCCGCCTTCGAGCCAGAGCGCGTCCGGATGGCCGAGCTTTTGCAGCAAGTCCGCGCCCTCAGCGGACCGCCCGCCGCCCTTGCCGCAGACGATCACGGGCCGCTTCCTGGCAGGGATTTCGCCCGCCCGGGCTGCGAGGTCTGTCAGTGGTATATGCACGGCGCCGCTCAAGTGGGCAGCGGCGTAATCTTCGGCATCGCGGACGTCGATCAGGTGGAAGCAATCCGTGTCGGCCGCGAGGGCTGCTAGCGTGAGCATCTGAGCCATTAGAACACTAGGACCTTGTCGGCGGCCAGCGTCGCTTGGGCGAGTTCGTCCATGGTGGAGCGGCTCGTCCCCTCCATCATGTCGCCCTCGGTAAGGCCGCGCGCATCCATGCAGGTGCCGCACATCAGGACGCGCCCCTTGGCGGACAGGACACGGCGGAGCATCCGTTCGAGGTTGTAGTAGCCATCGGGCGTATTCTGCCCCGCCTTCGCACAGAGCACCGCGTCGGCCATCAGGAAGACGGTGATCTCGGCTTCCTGGTCGTTCTTGGCAAGCGCGTGTGCCATGCGCAGGCCGTTGAAGCTGCGCTCGGTGCCATAAGGCGGGTCGTTCAAAAGGATGAGGTGTTTCATGGGGTTGTTCCGTCAATAGCGGGATTCAGCCGTGGATGGGTTTCCTCACCGAGCCAGAAGAGTACGCCGCCGGAGAGGAACATGGAGATCGCGACGAACCAGAAGGCGGCTTCTGCCGCGCCGGTCAGGCTGGCCGCCAGCCCGAGGCCAAGCGCGCCGATGGCATAGCCGAGGTCACGCCAGAAGCGGTAGATGCCGATGGCCGAGCCGCGCCAGGCGGGCGGGGTGATGTCCGCGACGGCCGCCGAGAGGTTCGGATAGAGGAGCGCCATACCGAAGCCCGCCACCCCGGCCGAGACCGACCACCAGAGCGCGCCCGTGCCCATGACCACCATCGCCACGCCCGCGCCGCAGATCCACATGCCCAGCACGTTGGGCCAGAACCGGCCGACATGGTCCGACAGCCGCCCGGTGAAGAGCTGCGAGCCGCCCCAGACAAAACCGTAGGTGCCGACGATCCAGCCGACCTCGGTGAGGGTCGCGCCTTGCGTCACGAGCAAGACCGGGAACAGCGCCCAGACCAGCGCATCGACGAACTTCTCCACAAGCCCCGCCTGGGAGATCGCGAAGAGGCGGGGGTCACGCCAGCTCATCAGCGCGAAGACCTCGCGCGTCGTCGGGTGTTCGGAGACGCCCTGCGGATAACGCGGCAGGGATTTCGGGGGTGCTGCCTTGTGCGCGGCGGTTTCCGCCTTGGCCCAGGGCAGAGTGTCCTTCACCCAAACCACGGTGAGCAGCAGCGCCAGCAGGACCACGGCCATGCCGAAGATCAGCAAGCCAACACGTGCCCCGAGCCACTCGGCGGCATAGGCGGTGAGGATGCCCGCGATCGCGACGCCGACATAGCCGGAGAACTCGTTGAGCCCCATGGTGAGGCCGCGTTCCTCGGCTTTGGTGATGTCGAGCTTGGCCGTCTGCGTCATCGACCAGCAGAGGCCCTGATTGACGCCCAACAGCACGGTCGCCGCGACGACCCAGTTCCAGTCGGGTGCTGCCCAGATCATCACCGGGATCGGCAGCGCCACGACCCAGCCCCAGAACAGCACGCGCTTGCGTCCGATCCGCTCGGACCAACGCCCGGCGACGAAGTTCATCACCGCCTTCACGGCACCGAAGGCCACGACGAAGGACGCCAGCAGCAGGAACGAGCCGCGCTCGAGCCCGAACTCGCTCTCGGCCAGCGCCGGGACCACCGTGCGCGTCATGCCGATGGCGAAACCCACCAGCATCACCTGGATCAGCTGATGCGCGACCTGAACGCGGTTCTCGCGGATGCCGCGCGTGAATTCACTTGCGGTCATTCTGCGGGCGCCTTCCTCGTGTTCCGGGGATCGAGCGCATGGCCCGATGCCGGTCCGCGCAGCGGTTGAACCAGCATCCGGTCGAGCCAGAGGTCGCGGCGCGTACGGAATTGTTCGATGCCGATCTCCATCCTCTCATGTCCCTTGGCGGGCTGAGCGACGTAGGTGCCGAGCAGTCGGTCCCACCACGGCAGGTTGAAGCCGTAGTTCGAGTTGGTCTCGCGCGGGTCGGTGGAATGGTGGACACGGTGCATGTCGGGCGTCACGACGAACAGGCGCAGCACGCGGTCCACCGGGCGTGGCAGGTCGATATTGGCGTGGTTGAAGAGCGCGGTGGCGTTCAGGATCACCTCGAACAGCAGCACCGCGACGGCGGGCGGTCCGAGCGCGGCGACCGCCGCAAGCTTGATCCCCATCGAGATGAGGATTTCCACCGGATGAAACCGCAGCCCGGTCGTGGCATCGAAATCGAGATCGGCGTGGTGCATCCGGTGCAGCCGCCAGAGCCCCGGCACCGCATGGAACATCACGTGCTGAAGGTAGATCGCCAGATCGAGCAGCAGCATCGAGACGATGATCGCGACCCAGACCGGCACATCGAGATTGTTGAACAGGCCCCAGCCACGATCCTCGGCCATGACGGCCAGCCCGACCGCGAGGATCGGGAACGACAGCCGCAGGATGATTGTGTCGACCACCACGAGCGCAAGATTATTGGTCCAGCGGATCACCCGCGGGATATCCCGTCTGCGCCGGGGGGCTGCCACTTCCCACAGCGCCATCGCTGCCAGAACACCCAGAAAGATGACAAGACGGATGGTCGCCTCAGTGGCAAGGATGGTCTCGGACATGGATCGCTGGCCTTGGGGCTTGTGGGGCGCGATGGAATCGCTATCATTCAAGTTATCGCTTGAATGATCTAGCGTCAGGAGTCACGCCTTGTCAATCAGCCCGAAGCTTGCCCTGCTGGAGGAATATGCCCTCGTCGCGCGCGCCCTGTCGGCACCGGCGCGGCTTTCGCTCCTCGAACAGCTCGCGCAAGGAGAGCGGGGCGTGGAGGCGCTGGCGGAAAAGACGGGCCTGACCATCGCCAACTGTTCGCAGCATCTCCAACAGTTGCGCAGGGCCGCGCTCGTCACCAGCCGCCGCGATGGCAAGGCCGTGATCTACCGACTGACCGACGCGAAGACGCTGGAACTCATGGACCTTCTGCGCATCGTTGCCGAGCGTAATCTGGCACAAGTCGAGCGCATCCTGCGGGGCCTCTCGGGCGGCTATGACGCGCCCGAACCGGTCAGTCGCGCGGTCCTCGCCGCACGGCTCGCGGAAGGCTCTGTCACTGTTCTCGATGTCCGGCCCTCCGACGAATACGCTGCGGGCCACATCCCCGGTGCGCGGAACGCCACCTTGGCGCAGTTGGAGCAAATCCTCCCAACACTTGCGCATGACGCCGAGATTGTCGCCTATTGCCGCGGCCCATACTGCGTCTATGCCCATCAGGCCGTCGCCACTTTGCGCCGCCACGGTCTAAACGCGCGGCGGCTGGAAGGTGGTTTGCCTGAATGGCGTGAGGATGGAAGACCAGTGCTCATCGACGTGGGCTGAGCGTTGTTGAGCTCAATAGGACGGCGCCCGGTTTCGAAAGGACAGGACTTCGCTCATCGCGCGCCATCTTCGTTGACGATGCAGTCATATTGCCCGATGGCTGACACCTGATACGGCGACCCTAGTTCGTCGCGCGCCACATCCGGTATCGCCCCTGGCCTGTCATCTCGCGGATCAGACCCCGCGCTTCCATCCAGGCAAGGTTGCGCTGCACGGCCGCTCGACTGGCGCCGGTCATGGTCCCGGCCATGGTGGCCGAGACGAGGGGCCATTCGGTCAGTACGGCGCGCAGCGCCCGCGGTGTCTTTCCCGAGAGCGGTGACATCTCGATTTCTGCCCGCGCTGACCATGCTTCGATATCGTCGAGGTGCCGCATCGCGGTCAGGCTTGCTGTTTCCATCCCGTCGAGCCAGCGCGCCAGACGGACAGTCTGTGAGCCACCTGCGCGCAGGCCCCCTGCCCCGCCCATCGCCAGCGGCGTAAAGATTGCGCCCCTCCCTTCGCTGGCCGAGATGCGTGCGGCGGTCACCGCCGCTTCCATCCGGTCACTGTGCTGCCCGAGTCCTGCTAGGTTCCAAAGGTGGAAGCCCATGCAGGCGCGGGTGATCGGGTGCAGATCGGCTGCTTGCGCCATCAAGTCCAGCCAACCGCCCGCGCGATCTGCGAAGGGCTCCGCCGCATCCGCCAAGTTCTCGGGGTCACGGCGATCCAAGAACGCGGCCAAGTCCACCTCCGGCCCTGGCCCTCCCGTCAGGCGCCGCACCGCCCATCCGACCCGTGCCAGGGCGGCAGTGTCGTCTTGAACTCCAGACAGGCGGAGGGCGATCCAGAGCGCCAGTCGATCCGGCCCGATGCGGTCGCCTGCGAACCAGC
>CAZLIC010000046.1:0-32349 GCA_964559535.1 uncultured Rhodobacterales bacterium | reverse complement strand
AGCCCGCCCTCGGTGCGCAGGGTGCGGATGCGGTCGCGCCGCCCGGTCAGGATCTTGTGCGGGTAGCACTGGTGGCCCACGTCCCAGATGATTTTGTCACGCGGCGTGTCGAACACCGCGTGCAGCGCGACGGTCAGTTCCACCACACCCAGCCCCGCGCCCAGGTGCCCGCCGGTCACCGACACGGCGCTGATGGTCTCGGCCCGCAGCTCGTCAGCCAGTTGCCGCAGCTGCCCGTCCGACAGACCCTTCAGGTCCACCGGAAGGTGCACGCGGTCCAGCAAAGGGGTCTTGGGGCGGTCGGTCATCGTCAGCTTTCCCGGTCAATCACATAGCGTGCGGCCTGCACCAGCACATCCGCGCGCGCGCCATAGGGACCCAATGCCGCAGCCGCCTGATCCACCAGCGCCGCCGCCCGCGCCTGTGCGCCGGGCAACCCCAAGAGGGTGACAAAGGTCGCCTTGCCCGCCGCAGCATCCTTGCCCACCCGCTTGCCGGTGGCGGCCTCGGTGCCGGTGGCATCAAGGATATCGTCGGCAATCTGGAACGCCAGGCCCAGCGCCCGGGCATAGGCCGCCAGCGGCGCGGGGTCGGCCCCCGCCAGCACCGCCCCCGCGGTGCCCGACCATTCGATCAGCGCGCCGGTCTTGCCCGCCTGCAACCGCTCGATCTCGGGCAGGGTCAGCGGCACCGGCGCGGTCTCGGCGGCGATGTCCAGCGCCTGCCCGCCCACCATCCCCTCGGCCCCCGCCGCCCGCGCCAGCCCCGCCACCAGCGCGATGCGCACATCGCCCAGTACGGGGTCCGTCAGCAACGCGAACGCCAGCGTCTGCAGCGCATCGCCGGCCAGCACTGCCGTCGCTTCACCCCACTTCACATGCACGGTCGGCAGGCCGCGGCGCAGGTCGTCGTCGTCCATGCAGGGCAGGTCGTCGTGGACCAGGCTGTAGGCATGCAGCGCCTCGATGGCCGCCGCTGCCGTCACCGACACATCGTCGGGCACCCCGTGCAGCGCGGCACCCTCCATCACCAGAAAGGCGCGGATGCGCTTGCCCCCGGCCACGGCCCAGCGCATCGCCTGCACCACCGGCAGGTCGCCCATCGGTGCCAGCGCCGCGTCAAGCCGCGCCGAAACCGCGGCCTGCACCACGGCCAGACGTGCCGGAAAGCTCACATCCCCTCCAGCGGCGCGGTGCCCGTGGCGCGGCCTTCCTGCGCCCGGATCAGCTCGACCTTCGCCTCGGCATCGGCCAGCAGTGCCGCGCAGCGCGCCTTCAGCGCCGCGCCGCGTTCGTACAGCGCAATCGACTGGTCCAGCGCCACCTCGCCGCGTTCCAGCTGGCCCACCACGCCTTCCAGCGCCGCCATCGCCTCTTCGAACGCCATCTCTCCCACCGGCCTGTCCGTCATGTTCCTGCCGCCTCCAGCACGCCCACATGCGCCGCCACACTGGCGCGCAAGGCGTCCAGATCATAGCCGCCTTCCAGGGCCGATACCACGCGGCCGCCGCAGACATCTGCAGCAAGCGTGCAGAGCCGCCCGGTCAGCCAGGCGAAATCCCCGGCCTGCCACTCCAGCCCGGCCAGCGGGTCGTCGGCATGGGCATCGAACCCGGCCGAGATCAGGATCAGGTCAGGCTTCCAGTCGCGCAGCCGCGGAAACACCTGCGCCTCGTAGACCCGCCGCATGTGGGCGCCATCGGAACCGGGGGGCAGCGGCAGGTTCACCACCTGCCCGTGCGCGCCCCGTTCCGATACCGCACCCGTCCCCGGCCACAACGGCATCTGGTGTGACGAGAAAAACAGCGCCCGCGGCTCGTCCCACAGCAGCGCCTGCGTGCCGTTGCCGTGGTGCACGTCGAAATCCACCACGGCCACACGACCCGCCCCGTGATGGTCCAGCGCCCGCTTCGCGGCAATGGCCACGTTGCCGAACAGGCAGAATCCCATCGGAACCTCCGCCTCGGCATGGTGCCCCGGCGGGCGCACGGCGGCAAAGGCATTGGCCGCCGCCCCCGTCATCACCGCATCCACCGCCGCGCAGACCCCGCCCACCGCGCGCGATGCCGCCTCCCACGACCCCGGCGACAGCCAGGTGTCGGCATCCAGTTGCACAAATCCCTTCGTGGGGGCCGCCGCCCGCACGGTCTCGACATACCGCGCCGGATGGCAGCGCAGGATGTCGGCCTCCTCCGCCATCGGACAGTCGCGGCGGTCCAGCGTCAGCCTCTCCAGCCCCGCCATCACCGCGGCATAGCGATCAACCCGCTCGGGGTGGCCCGGCGGGGTGACATGCCCTTCGTGGGCTCCATGCGAAAACACTGCCGTTGCCACGTCCTGCCTTCCTTGTTCTCACCTTTGCCGAAATACCCTGGGGGTCCGGGGGTGAAACCCCCGGCGCTCTCCGCCGCTCAGTCCGGCGCCAGCATGTAGCCCGCCCCGCGGATCGTCTGCAGATAGCGCGGCTGCTTCGGATCGGCCTCGATCTTGCGGCGCAGGCGGGTGATCTGCACGTCCACCGCGCGGTCGCCGCCCTTGTCACCCTCTTCCGGTACCTCGCCCGCCAGCTTGTCGCGGCCCACCGGCTGGCCCGGCGCGGCGGCGAAGATGCGCATCAGCTGCGCTTCGGTTGCGGTCAGCCGTACCGGCACCTCGCCCCGCCAAAGTTCGCCCCGCTCGATGTCATAGCGCACCTCGCCCATGTGCAGTACCTTGGGCCCCGGCTCGGCCCGCACCTGCGGCACGCGGCGCAGGATGGCGTTGATGCGCAACAAGAGCTCCTTCGGCTCGAAGGGCTTCACCAGGTAATCGTCCGCCCCCGCCTCGAACCCCTCGATCCGGCTGCCGGTCTCGCCCCGCGCCGTCAACAGCAGGATCGGCACCTGTGACCGCACCCGCAACTCGCGGGTCAGCGCGATGCCGTCTTCGCCCGGCATCATCACGTCCAGCACGATCAGGTCGAACTCCAGCCCGGCAAGCAGCTTGCGCGCATGCCCCGCGCTGCCGCAGGCGGTGACCAGGAACCCGTTGCGGATCAGGAATTTCTGCAGAAGGACGCGGATGCGCTCGTCATCGTCCACCACCAGAAGATGCGCCTGCAGGTCGGCCATGCCGTCAGCCTCCGTCCTTCAGGCTGTGATAGCTGCGCCGCAGCTCGGGGTCCATCATCGCCTCCAGCACGGTGCGGAAGCCCCTCACCGCCTCGGGCCCCGCCGCGCGGTAGGCCGCGCGCATGCGGGCGCGCTGGGCGTCCGACAGGGCGCGTTCCAGTTCCGCCCCCTTGGCCGTCAGGTGCAGGTGCCGCTCGCGCCGGTCGTCGCGGCCCACCCGCGCCTCCACCAGCCCGTCCTCGACCAGCGACCGCAGCACGCGGTTCAGGCTCTGCTTGGTCACCCCCAGGATCGCCAGCAAGTTGGACACGGTGGTGCCGGGCGAACGGTGGATGAAGTGCAAGGCGCGGTGGTGGGCGCGGCCATAGTCCATGCCTTCCAGGATGCGGTCGGGGTCCGCGGTAAAGGCGCGGTAGGCAAAGAACATCGCCTCGATGCCCTTGCGCAACTGCTCGTCCGTCAGGAACAGCAGGCCTTCGCCGCCGGTCGTCTCTGCCATGCTGCCGATCCTCCCCGCAATCACTTTATGTCAGCCTTGTTGACATTCCAAGGTCAGACTGCTACGCCGCCACGGCAAAATGCGCAACATTGTGTCCACATCGGACCTTTCGCGCGCAACAATCGGAATACAATCGGAATACGGGGGCGCCGATGGCCAGCTATGATGATCGTGACGGATGGATCTGGATGGATGGCGCGCTGGTGCCGTGGCGGGATGCCAAGGTGCATGTCCTGACCCATGCGCTGCACTACGCTTCGTCGGTGTTCGAGGGGGAGCGGTGCTATTCGGGCAAGATCTTCAAGGGCCATGAACACTCGCTGCGGCTGTTGAAGTCGGGCGAGCTTCTGGACATGCCGATCCCCTACAGCGCCGAGGAGATCGACGCCGCCAAGGAGGCGATGCTGAAGGCCAACGGCTGGACTGATGCCTATGTGCGCGCGGTGGCCTGGCGGGGGTCGGGCGAGGACATGGGGGTTTCGGCCCGGCGCAACCCGGTGCGGATGGCCGTGGCGGGCTGGGAGTGGGGCAACTACTATGGCGACGCCAAGATGAAGGGCGCCAAGCTGGACATTTCCAAATGGAAGCGGCCCAGCCCGGAAACCATCCCGTCGTCGGCCAAGGCTTCGGGCCTGTACATGATCTGCACCATGTCGAAGCACGCCGCCGAGGCGAAGGGGTGCAGCGACGCGATGATGTTCGACTACCGCGGCTATGTGGCCGAGGCGACCGGGGCCAACATCTTTTTCGTGAAGGATGGCGAGGTGCATACGCCGCTGGCGGACGCCTTCCTGAACGGCATCACCCGGCAGACCGTGATCGGCATGCTGAAGGACATGCAGATCAAGGTGCACGAACGGCACATCATGCCCGAGGAGCTGGAATCCTTCCAGCAGTGCTGGCTGACCGGCACCGCGGCCGAGGTTACGCCGGTGGGGCAGATCGGCACCTACAACTTCGAGGTGGGCGAGCTGACGCGGCGCGTGTCGACCGAATACGAAAAGCTGGTGCGCGCCTGACGGCCCGGCCTGGCGGTGGCGTCCCACGGTGGGACGCCACCGCCGGTCAAGCAATTTCAATGGCTTGCAGGCGGCGATTCACGCGGCGTTAAGGAATGCGGGCGCGTTGCCGCAATCCGCCGACGGCCCTCAGCGGCGCGGGAGCAGGCCCGCGGGGGCGTTCTCGTCCACCCAGAAGTCGCGCGGGGCCTTGTCGGTGACGGCGGTCGAACGCTTGAAGTCGCAGACCAGTTCGCCATTCTCTACCGTCGAGGCGACGATCAGCGCCTGGCACAGGTGGCGGGCGCCGTCATACACATCGACGCGTCCGCGCAAATGCGGCGTCAGGGCCGCGTCCAGCACGATGCCGTCTTCCCACAGCCGCAGAACGGGAAACACCGCTTCACCCACCTGCACCCGCAGGCGCGACCGGCGCCGTGCTTCCCGCAGGCGGGCGGTCTCCAATCCTTCGCGTACGTCCTTGGGCAGGTATTCCAGCATGGCGGACCTCCGTTAAGGAAAGGGTGTGCGGCAATCCGGCATTTTCAAGCCAAAACGTGGAAAGGCTTCGGTTTTCCAAGGATTTGTCGTGGCAGGGCATGGTGGCGTGCCCACCGGGCAACACGCCGCACTGCGGCATGCGGTGGACAGGCGGCGCAGGATGCGGTTCTGTCGCGCCGCGGCAGGGTGGGGCGGCATGGACGGGGCGGGCGAGAGAATCGGGGGGGTGCCGGATCACGGCGGTGGGGTTGACGCGGCGGCGGCCCGGTGGGGCGGCGCGCGCGCCGACTGGATTGATCTTTCTACGGGAATCAATCCCTTGCCCTACACGTTGCCCGTGTTCCCGGCCGATGCCTGGACCGCCTTGCCCGACCGAGCGGCGCAATCGGCGCTGGAAGACGCAGCGCGTGACGTCTGGGGTGTTCCGGCTGGCGCGGCGGTTCTGGCGGCCCCCGGCGCCTCGGCCCTGATCGCACGGTTGCCGATGACCCGTGCGCCGGGTCAAGTGGCCATTCCGGGGCCGACCTACAACGAACATGGCCGCGCCTTTGCCGCGGCGGGCTGGGCGGTGGTGGAAGGTGCCTGCGATGCCCGGGTGGTGGTGCATCCGAACAATCCCGACGGGCGTGTGTGGTCGGCGACGTCGGCCACCGAAGGTCTGCGTGACGGCGGGCTTCTGGTGATTGACGAATCCTTTTGCGACGTGATGCCGGACCGCAGCCTGATGGCGCTGGCCGACCGGCCGGGGGTGGTGGTGCTGAAAAGCTTCGGCAAGTTCTGGGGGCTGGCCGGGCTGCGGCTGGGCTTCGCCATCGGCGACGCGACGGTGCTGGCCCGGCTGGCGCAGGCGCTGGGGCCGTGGCCGGTGGGCGGCCCTGCGCTGGCCGTGGGCGCTGCGGCGCTGCGCGACCCGGCCTGGGCGCAGGCCAACCGTGCCCGGCTGGCGGCCGATGCGGCACGTCTGGACAGGCTGATGCGGGCGCGGGGGGCGGTGGTTGTGGGGGGCTGCGACCTGTTCCGACTGTATGACGTGGGCGATGCCGCGGCCTGGCAGGACCGGCTGGCACAGGCGCGCATCTGGACGCGGGTGTTTCCCTACAGCACCCGCTGGCTGCGGCTGGGCCTGCCGGCGCCCGGCGACTGGAAGCGGGTGGAGGCGGCGCTGTGATCTGGATGCTGATCCTTGCGATGCTGTTGGACGCGGTGCTGGGCGAACCGCGCTGGCTGTGGGACCGCTGGCCGCACCCTGCGGTGCTGATGGGCCGGGCGGTGGGCTGGCTGGATGACCGGCTGAACCGCGGCGACGACCGGCGTGCCAAAGGCGTGCTGGCGGTGGCGGTGCTGGTGGCGGGTGCGCTCGTGCTGGGCTGGGCGATTTCGTCCTTCCCCGACTTCGGCGTGCTGGAGATTGTGGCGGCGGCCATTCTGCTGGCGCAGCGGTCGCTGGCCGACCATGTGCGCGATGTGGCCGATGCGCTGCGCCTGTCGTTGGCCGAGGGGCGGCGGTCGGTGGCGCGGATCGTCGGGCGCGACACCGCGGCGATGGACGAGCCCGACGTGGCGCGCGCCGCGATCGAGAGCGCGGCCGAGAACCTGTCGGACGGCGTTGTGGCCCCGGCCTTCTGGTTCATCATCGGCGGGTTGCCTGGCATGCTGATCTACAAGGTGGTGAACACGGCCGACAGCATGATCGGCCACCGCACCCCGCGGCACGAAGCCTTTGGCTGGGCGGCGGCGCGGCTGGACGATGTGCTGAACTGGATCCCGGCGCGGCTGACGGCGGTGCTGATCGCCGGGGCGCATGGCGTGTTCGATGCCCGCCCGGTGATGCGCGACGCGCCGTTGCACCGCAGCCCCAATGCTGGCTGGCCCGAGGCGGCGATGGCGGTGGTACTGGACGTGGCGCTGTCGGGTCCGCGCAGCTATCACGGGCAGCGGCGGGATTTCCCCTGGGTCTGGCCCGAGGGACGGCGCGACATCGGGCCGGGCGAGGTGGACGATGCGGTTTCGGCGCTGTGGCGGGCCTGGGGGCTGATGCTGGGGGGGCTTCTCTTGTGGGGGCTTGTTCTGTAGGGCCGCATCGCTGTTAACCTGTGCCTGCCCAGCCGGAGCTGTTTCATGCGTGCCGTGTCGCTTGCCCTGCTTCTGACCCTGCCTGTGCCCGCGATGGCCGCCCCCTGCGGTGGCGACTTCGGCGCGTTCCTGTCGGCGATGAAGGCCGAGGTTCAGGCGGTAGGCCTGTCGGCGGGCGAGGCCGAGCAGTTTTTCGCGACGGCCCGGCAGGACAGCAAGGTGCTGAAGGCCGACCGGTCGCAAGGGGTGTTCCGCAAGAGCTTTACCGAATTTGCGCGCAGCCTGATCAGCGAGGGCCGCATCAAGAACGGCGCGGCGAACGGCAAGACCCATGACAAGGTGTTCGACCGGGCCGAGCGCGAATTCGGCGTGTCGCGCGGCATCCTTCTGGCGTTCTGGGCCTTCGAGACGGATTTCGGCAAGGTGCAGGGCGACTTCAACACGCTGAACGCGCTGGTCACGCTGGGGCACGACTGCCGCCGCCCTGCGCTGTTCCAGCCGCAGATCCTGGCGGCGGCGCAGTTGTGGCAGCGCGGCCAGTTCGACCCGGCCAAGACGACGGGTGCCTGGGCGGGCGAGATCGGGATGGTGCAGATGCTGCCCGGCGACATTCTGGAACGCGGGGTGGATGGCGACGGCGACGGGCGGGTGACGCTGAAGACAAGCGTGCCGGATGCGCTGCTGTCGGGGGCGCGCCTGTTGCAGCACCACGGCTGGCGCGCGGGTGAGCCCTGGCTGACCGAGGTGGTGATGCCCGCAGAGTTCGACTGGGCGCTGACCGGGCTGGACACGGTGAAATCCGGGGCGGACTGGGCGCAGATGGGCGTGCAGGCGCGCGGCGGGGCGCTGCCGGGGGGGCTGGGGGGCAGCATCCTGTTGCCCGAGGGGCGCAAGGGCCCGGCGTTCATCGCCTGGCCGAACTATCGCGTGCTGTTCGAGTGGAACAAGAGCTTCGTCTACGTCACCACCGCCGCCTATTTTGCCACCCGCCTGGAAGGCGCGCCCGTGTTCAACCCCGGCAAGCCCGACCCGGCCCTTTCGGCCGAGCAGATGGTGGCGTTGCAGAAGAAGCTGGCGGCGCGCGGGCATGACGTGGGCAAGATCGACGGCATCCTGGGCGCCGCCACCCGCAGCGCCGTGCAGAAGGAACAGGCGCGGCTGGGCCTGCCGGCCGACGCCTGGCCCACCCGCGCCCTGCTGGACGCGCTGTGAGCGACGCCTGGGGGCTGGCCACCACGGTGAAGGCCACGGCCGATCAGGTGCGCGCCTTCGTGGCGCATCACCTGTCGCTGGGCGCATCGGAACTGTGGCTGTTCTTCGATGACCCGTCCGACGGCGTGATGGAGCACGTTTCGGGCCTGCCGCGGGTGCGCTGCATTCCTTGCGACGAGGCGCATTGGGCACGCATGGGCCAGCGCCCCGACCGGCACCAGAACCGGCAGGGCCGCAACATGAAGATGGCCTACCGGCGCACCAAGCTGCCCTGGCTGGGGCACATCGACGTGGACGAATACCTTTTGCCGCGCCGTCCGGTGGGCGAGGTGCTGGCCGAGACCCACCCCGACCAGATCGAGCTGCGGATGTGCCCCTGGGAGGCGCTGCACGACCCCGGCCTTCCCGACGACATCTTTACCGCCCGCGCCTTCCGCGCGCCGATCCGGGGCGAGGCGCGGGGACATCTGAAGGACGCGGCCTTTGGCCCCTACGCGGATGCGATGAAGGCGGGTGTGCTGAGCCACTATGTGGGCAAATGCTTTTTCCGCACCGGGGTGGAGGGGCTGGACCCGCGGCTGCATGGCGCCTTTGTCGGCGGCGTGCGCCTGCCCGGCTTTGCGCATCACCCCGACATCGCGCTGTTGCACTTTCATGCCGAGAGCCCGGAACGCTGGCTGGACAAGCTGGATTTCCGGCTGTCGCGCGGTGCGTACCAGTACAACCTGCCGCTGGCCGCGTGGCTGACGCAGGCCACGGGCGAACAGCGCGCGGCCTTTTATGCGCGGGTGCAGTCGCCCAATGCCGGGGTGCGCGCCGCGCTGCGCGAAGCGGGGGCGCTGATCGAGGTTGACCTGCGCCTGCGCGACAAGATCAACGACCTGCCAAGACGGGAACCGCAGACATGCCCCACGTAACGACCGAGGACCTGATGGCGGCCTTGCCGCATGTGCTGGCGGCACCGCGGGACCACGCGCCGGTCACCGGCCTGTGCCTGCGTCCGGGTTATGGCCAGCGCGCCTTTCCCGACCGCATCGTGATGACAAGCGACCGCGGCATCCCCGGTGAGCGCTGGCTGACAGCGCCGTGGATGCGCCTGCCCGACGGCAGCCCCGACCCGTCGATCCAGGTCTCGATCCTGCCGCAGCGGGTGATGGACCTGGTGTGGACCGACCGCACCGGCACCCCCCACCCCGGCGACCCCATCGTGGCCGACCTGCTGACCACCGAGGAGAACCTGCCCGAAGGCACGCTGTTGCAGGCCGGAACGGCGGTGCTGCGCGTGTCGTCGGTGTGGAACGACGCCTGCGTGAAGTGGAAGGTGCGCTATGGCGAGGCCGCCAAGGACTGGATCACGGCGCCCGGCCACAGGGAATTGCGGTTGCGCGGCATTCTTTGCAGCGTCGAGCAGGATGGCGAACTGACTTTGGCCGACCGGATTTCAAAGTTGACCTGACGTCACCTTCTGCCTTGCCAGAGTGTTCAGAAACCGGGCAGAGTGCCGTCGAAATGCTTGTAATTTCCGCAACAATCAGAACACAGGTTCGAAATGCCGCTGGTCCTGCTGCAAGGCGATGACGATCCCGAGGAATTCAATGCCTCGACTCGGCACGAGGAAATTCATGCCGAGGGCGGCAATGACACGGTTTATGCCAGCGACGGCAACGACTTGGTCTACGGCGGCGACGGCGCCGATTCGCTGTTCGGCGGTTATGGCGGCGACCGGCTGTTCGGCGAAGACGGCGACGACGTGATCTGGGGCGACTATGGCCACGACCGGATGTACGGCGGTGCGGGCGACGACACGATGCTGAACGCCAGCTTCGGGAACGATTCGGCCTGGGGTGGCGATGGAAACGATTTCATCTACTGGGGGGTGGCCGACAGCGGGCTGTTCCATGGCGGCCGCGGGCTGGACCATTTCAGCTACTACAACTCGTTCTACGCCGATGCGCTGTCGGTGGACATCAGCAGCGGGTCCGGGGCGCTGGTGCAGGGCCCTGTCACGGTCACCCTGACCTCGGTGGAACGGATCACGGTGTACGGCGGCCAGGCCGACGACACGGTGACGGGCGGGCGGTTCAAGGACCAGATCCAGGTCTATTCCGGCGCCAATACCGTGGATGCCGGGGCGGGCAACGACAACGTGGTGTATTCGGTGGGCGCCGAGAACTTTCTGGAAGGCGGCGCGGGCACCGACACGCTGTATGTGGGCGGCAACGTTGCGGGCTTCACCTTCACCACGGTGGGCGGGATCAGTGATGGTTTCGGCTCGGTGATTTCGGGGTTCGAGCGGTTTGCGCTGTACGGCGGCATTGGCTGGGACAACCTGACGGGCGGGGACCTGCGCGACACGCTGGCGGGCTATCGCGGCAATGACACGCTGCATGGCGGCGGCGGCAATGACCGCATGTCGGGTGACAGCGGCGACGACAGCCTTGACGGCGGCGACGGAGACGACCTTGTGTCCGGCGGCGCAGGGACGGACGACCTGACGGGCGGCACCGGCGAGGACACCTTCCTGTTCGCCGCCGATGACCTGGCGGTGGACATCGTGCGCGATTTCGAATCGGGCACGGACGTGCTGCGCATCAAGGCCAGTGTCTATGGCATTGTGGTGTCCGGGGCGCCGGTTCTGTCGGTTGATGCGGCCACGGGCACCGATGGTCAGTTCATCTACAATACCGTGTCGGGCGACCTGATCTGGGATGCGAACGGGGTGCTGACGGGGGGCGACGTGTCGATCGTGGCCCTGGACAGCGCGCCTGCGCTGGAGCAGGGCGACATCGTTCTGTACTGAGCGCCCGCCGCCGAAGGCCGGAAATGGAGAAGGCGCCGCCCGCGCGGGCGACGCCTTCCGAGTTCCAAGGAGATGGGCCAGTTAGGAGCTGGTCGCCCAATCAGCAGTCGATATCCGAAGGTCTGCCTTCAGAAAATCGTCCTCCTGACTGTCCCGACACCCCTCTCCAATATCCCTCTAGACACTGGATCACCTCCTTTCAAAGTTGCCGATAGGTAGGAGGTTGCCACAGATTTGGTGTTTGTCAAAAGTTTTCACGCAACCCGTGCCGTGAATTTTTTGACAGCCAAACGGAATGGCAGAAGAGCAACAAGCGCGAGCGCCAGTTTCACCCCCCAGTCGGCGACGGCCAGCGAAACCCACAGCGGCGCCGCAGGCCCGGTGCCCAGCAACGGCACCGATGCGGTGGCCCAGGCCACATCTGTGGCGGGGTGCAGGAAGGTCAGGGCGGCCGAAAACGCGATGGTGAAGAACACCGCCGTGTCCAGCGTGGAGGAGAACAGGGTCGAGACCAGCGGCGCCCGCCACCACGACCCGGCGCGCAGGCGGTTGAACACCGCGATGTCCAGAAGCTGCGCCAGAAGGAAGGCCGTGGCCGAGCCCATGGCCACCCGCAGCGTCACCAGCGGGCCGAACTCGCCCGTGATCTGCGTGCCGATGGCCGAGCAGGCCAGCCCGGTGACAAAGCCCCACAGCACCACGCGGCGCGCGGCCGGGGCGCCCATCAGACGGTTGGTCAGGTCGGTGACCAGAAAGGCGAAGGGATAGGTGAAGGCGCCCCAGGTCAGCCAGGGGCCCAGAAGGAACTGCACGAGGACGTTGGAGGCCACCACGACGGTGGCCATCGCCAGGATCGGCGGAAGAAGTCGCATGGGTTCACCCGTTTTGACATGGTGGTCGGGGACATGGCCTCCCGTTGCGGGGGACGGCGCGGCATACGCGCGCGGGGGCCGCAGGTCAATCTGCCACCGCTTCAGTCTGGAAGCGCGATCTCGATGAACTCGGTGCGCTGGACGGGCAGGAAATTGTCGTCCGACAGAAGCGTTGCTACCAGCCCCGAAGGCCCCTGCCAGACCGAGACGGCTTCCACATTGTCCCATACGCCGAATTCAGTCCGGACCAGCACCACCCCGCCCGAAGGCCCGTTCTCCCCCCAGTCGAACCGCCGCAGGCGTGTGGCAAAGCCCAAGGGGATCAGCGCGTCGCGTTCCAGCAAGTACAGTCGCCCGTCCGGCCCGAAGTCTGCCGAAACCGGCAGGAAGGTGCCGTGGGCAGGCAGGCTGAACGGCGCTGACCAGCCCCTGCCGTCGAACCGGAACAGCGGATGCGCCCCGCCCAGCGGCCATTCCGGAATGGCGTAAACCATGCCGTCCGGCGCGATGGCCAGCGATTCCAGCGCCTTGTTGTCGTTCATGTCGTCAAAGGCCGGTGCGCGCGGAAGGTGCTGTGCCAGGCCGCCGGGGGTGCCATAGCGGCTGACCCGTGTCCAACCCTCGAAGGCCACATACAGGCTGCCATCCGGTGTGCGCGCAAGGTCTTCGGCATCCGACAGATAGGGCGAGAGCGGCCGCCCGGCCTTGCCCCGCAGCTTGCGCAGGGGGGCCGCCGCAACGCCCGTCATCCGCCCGGACGCATTGCGGGTGAATTGCCCCTCGGTGATCCAGCCGCGGTCGTTCACGGCCACGAAGCCCGCCCCGTCGGGCGCCACCACCAGCCCGGAAAACCCGCCGAACCATTCGCCGTCGCCGCGCCATTCGACGCGCGACAGCACGGGCACCGGCGGCAGCGGTGCCGCCCGCCCGCACAGGCAGCCCGCCACAAGAAGCCCCGCGATCAGCGCGAGGCGAGAACGTCCTGACATTGCCCCGGAAGGTCCGCCATGGTGAAATCGCGCGGGCCACGCTTGCGCGGTTCGGGCTTTTCCGGTTTCTTCGCCACCTTGGGCGGGTTCAGATAGTCGGTCACCCACCACATCAGCGTGTCGTCGCAGCCGTTTCCGCCGTTTGACAGTTCGGCCACCGTGGGCGTCTGCGTTTCGCACAGCCTCGCGCCGGGGGGGCATTTCAGCCGCACGTGAAAGTGCGTGTCGTGCCCCGCCACCGGGCGGATCTTCTGCAGCCACGCCTTGTCGCGCCGCGTGGCCGTCTTGCACATTTCAATCTTCACCGCGGCAGCCACGAAGATGCGATCCACGCGGTCATCGCTGGCGGCCAGGCGCATCAGGGCGTGATGGCTGGGCGTCCAGTTTTCTGTCACCGACCGCTGGTCGGCCGAGCGTACCGGGATGGAGCTGATCTCCTCGCGCTGGGCGCGGCTGAGCGTCAGGCTGCGCGGCGGCAGCTGCCAGATGTCGGCATCAAGGCCAATCTGGTGGCTGGCGTGGCCGCCGGTCATGGGGCCGCCGCGGGGCTGGCTGATGTCGCCGATGTAGAGGCCCCGCCAGCCCACCTGCGTGGCCATCACCGACAGGTCCTGCAGGAAGTCGATCATCACCGGCTGGCCGAAGTTGCGGTTGCGCGACAGGCGCATGGCCTGCCAGGTGGGGCCGGTTTCGGGCAGTTCCACCATGCCCGCGGCACAGCCCTTGGCATAGCTGCCGATCGGCATGGGCGCCTGCTGGCTGGGCACGTCCATGGCGCCGAACAGCACGTTTGCCTTCTGCTGCGCCTGCGCGCTGGATACCGCCGCAACCAGGGCGATTGCCGCCAGAACTGCCCGCATGCCTGCCCCCTATGCCGCCCGTTCGCCCTGCGGTTTAACCCACAGAAGCAGCGCAAGGCCAATCACGAAAAGTACCACGACCGGCGATATGCCCACCTGCGCGCTGCCGCTGAGCTGGCTGGTGACGGCGATCAGCAGGGGGGTGATGACGGCGGCCACCTTGCCGGTCAGGGCGAACAGGCCAAAGGTCTCGGCCGTCTGGTGTGCGGGGGTGTGGCGCAACAGCAGGGTGCGGCTGGCGGCCTGCAGCGGCCCGCCCGCGGCCCCGATCAGCCCGCCGCAGATGTAGAAGATGATGTCGGGCATCGACCCTGCGGGGTTCAGCGGGATTGTCCACAACGCGTCGCGCGACAGGCCGACGACGGTGACGCAGACCAGGATCAGCACCACGATGGCCCCGGCAACCACCGGCTTCGGCCCGAACCGCGCATCCAGCCGCCCGCCGATCCAGCTGGCCACCATGGCCGTCACGCCGCCCAGGATGCCGAAGATGCCGATCTGCGTGATGGACCAGCCCAGCTGGTTCAGCGCGTAGATGCCGCCGAAGGCGTACAGGCCGTTCAGCGCATCGCGGTAGGCCAGCGATGAGAGCAGGAACATCAGGAAGCTGGGCCGCCCCGGCAGGCCGCGGAACAGGTCGCCCAGGCTGCGCAGGGCGGCGCCGATGTCGAGCGGCCTGCGGCCTTCCTTGGGTTCGCGCACCCACAGGAAGAACGGGACCATGAACAGAATGTACCACAGCGCCGAGAACGGCCCGACGAACCGCGTGCCTTCGCGCGTGGCCGGGTCCAGCCCGAACAGGGGGGCGCCGCCCAAGAGCGTCTTGCCGGTGGTGGCGCTTTCGGCGAACAGTGTCAGCATCACGATCAGCGCCACCAACCCGCCCAGGTACCCGAAGGCAAAGCCGGTGCCCGAGATGGCGCCAAGCTCGTCCCCGTCTGTCAGCGAGGGCATCAGCGAGTTGGTGAAGATGGTGGCGAATTCCATGCCGACAAAGCCGATGCCGAACAGCGCCACTGCCCAGAACAGCGCGCTGTCACCCGCCCCCGGCATCAGCCACCACAGCCCCGCGGCGCCCACCACATAGAACAGCGAGAACAGCCACACCCAGACCAGCCGCCGCCCGCTGCTGTCGGCCATCGCCCCCAGCACGGGTGCCAGCACCGCGATCACCACCGAGGCCACGGTCAGCCCGTAGCCCCAGTAGGCCTGCGCGGCAGCCTTGGCGGCTTCCTCGGCCATGCCGCCCGACATGAAGTTGGCGCGCGCCACCTCGGCGAAGTAGGGGCCGAAGATGAAGGTCAGCAGAAGCGTGTTGTAGGGCTGGCTGGCCCAGTCGAAGAAGTACCAGCCCCAGACCCTGCGCCGTTCGACTGCCATGCCCGCCCCCCTGTTTGCGCGCGATCAAGCCCGAAACAGGCGCGTGGTGCAACCGGGTTCACGCGGCCTGCACCGGTGGTGGTGCACCTTGCGCGCAAGGCACTTCCCATGCGATTCGTCTGGGCACCGGAAACGGCATGGGTTTCGTACATCGGGGGCCAATGGCACGGGGATTCGACGGCGTTTTCGACCGCTTCCTGCACCGCCGCGCGCTGCGGCGCTGGTCCGACATGGCCGGTGCGGCCCGTGCGATGGACCTGGCCACGCTGCGCCAGGCCATGACCCGCGCGTGGTCGCTGCGGCGCAGGCTGGACAGCGTGATCCACGAAGGCGCCCACCGGCTGGCGCTGCCGGTGATCGGCTCGAACGCGATCCGCCGTCCGTTGGGCACCGACTGGGCGTGGCGCGGGCCGCTGTGGCACGGCCCTATCCCGGTTCCAGGGCTTTCCTCGGTGCCTGGCCGGGCCGAGATTGCGCCGGGCGCCACGCTGTTTCACGACTGCCGCCGTTCGGAACTGACCATCCGCCAGATCCGCAACACACGCGAATCCGACCTGGCCCCGTTCGGCGTGCGGCTGGACGTGTTCCGGTTCGACGGGTCGTTCCTGTCGCTGGCCATCGACCTGCCGCCCGCCGCTGTCGAGGGGTTGCGGCAGACCCACATCATCCGCGTCGATGCCATCGTCGAGATGGAAAAGCCGCTGGAAATCTTTGCCCGGCTGAACGTGCGGCACGGGCCGAACAGCGAACAGGCGGTGCGCGAACTGCCGCTGGCGGCCGAGGAGGTGATGGTCGAATTCGACCTGGCCTACCTGCGCATCAACGACAAGCGGGTGGAAAAGATCTGGCTCGACCTGATCTTCGAGGGGCCCGAGATGAACCAGGTGATCCTGCGCGATGTGACGGTGACACGCCGCCCGCGTGCGGCACTGTAAGGGGGCAGGAATGGACGGGGCACGCATCCGGGGCGGGGCAGAGCTGACGCAGACGCGCATCCGCGCGGGCGTTTGGGAAGGCATGTTGACCGGCACCGCCAACCCCAACCTGTCGGTCACCGCCAACGGCGAGACGGTGGCGGGTGTCAGCGTCCTGCCGGTGACCGATGCGCCGGGGGTGCACGCGGTGCGCATTCCCATTCCGCCTGCGGCGATTTCCGAAGGCATCACCACCTTCCTGATTCTGGACGACGCGGGCAACCGGCTGGGGCACTTCACGCTGGCCGCGGGCCTGCCGCTGGATGAGGATATCCGCGCCGAAGTGGACCTGTTGCGCGCCGAACTGGACATGCTGAAGCGTGCCTTCCGCCGCCATTGCCTGGACACAATGCCGCAATCGGGCGGCTGAGGGCGTGCGGCCGAAATGGGCAGCGTGGCGCCAAATTCCTTCGTACGAAGGAATTTGGCGACATCACCCTAAAATCCTTCAAGAGAAGGATTTTAGGGTCGGCGGCCAAGAATTTTCGAAGAAAATTCTTGGCCTTGGGCGGGGCCTGCACCATCTTTGGCGGGGCTTGGCCACACGGTTCGCCGCATGACACACCGCATTCTCTGCCTGTGCGGCGCGCTGCGCGCCGCATCCACCAACCGGCGGCTTCTGCATGAAGCGATGCGCCTCTATGCCCCTGCGTGGTGGGACGAAGGCGACCTGCGTCTGCCGCTGTATGACGGCGATGAGGAAGCGCGCCTGGGCATTCCGGCCGCGGTGCAGGCGCTGGCCGATGCCATTGCGGCGGCCGACGGCGTGGTGATCAGTACCCCGGAATACAACCGCGGCCTGTCGGGCGTGCTGAAGAACGCGCTGGACTGGGTCAGCCGCACCAGGGGGCATCCGTTCCGGGACAAGCCTGTGGCCATCATGTCGGCGGCAGATGGGGTTTCTGGCGGGGTGCGGGCGCAATTCGCGCTGCGGCTGGCGCTGGTGTCGTTCCGCCCAAGGCTGGTGGCAGGGCCGGATGTGGCGCTGGGCCGGTCGGGGCAGGCCTTCGCGCCGGACGGGCGGCTGACCGATGCAGGCACCGAACGCGCGCTGACCGACCTGATGGGGCTGCTGCGGGCCGAGATCGGGCGGGGTTAGGGCGGCCTATCCCGGCGGCGTCCACCGGGCCAGTGACATCTCGTCGTCGTTATTGGCGGCCACCCAGGCCGCGCCATCGGGGCCGATTTCCTTTTTCCAGAACGGGGCGCGCGATTTCAGCCAGTCCATCAGATAGTCGGCGGCGGCAAAGGCGTCGGCGCGGTGCGGCGCGGCAGTGGCCACCATCATGATCGGCTCGCCCACGGCCAACCGCCCGTGGCGGTGGATCACCAGTGCGTCGGTCAGGCGGAAGCGGGCGATGGCGGCCTGCGTGTAGTCGGCCAGCGCCGCCTCGGTCATGCCCGGATAGTGCTCGATCTCCATGGCGTGCAACCCGCCGTCGCCGCGCACGATGCCGGTGAAGGTGACCACCGCCCCGGCGCCCGGCACAGTTGCCGCGAAGGCGGCGCTTTCCGCGCCCAGGTCGAAGGCCGCCGTCTGCACCGAAATGCGCATCGGCCCCCCCTGTCAGCCGCCGGTCATCGGCGGGAAGAAGGCCACCTCGCGCACGCCGGCCAGGGGGGCGTCGAACGAGGCCAGCTTCTGGTCCAGCGCCACCCGCAGCGCGGCGCGGTCGGCGAAGGCCAGCGCATAGCGTTCCTCGCGCGCCGAAAGCTCGGCCACCAGCGCGTTCACGGTGGCGGCGCCGGTGGTGACCTTTTCGCGCGGCAGGCCGATGCGTTCGCGCACCCAGGCGAAGTACAGCACGTCCAGCGTCATGTCTCGTCCCGCAGATGGGGCAGCGCCTTGCGGAAATAGTCCCACCCCGTAACCGCTGTCAGCGCCGCCGCGATCCAGATCAGCACCAGTCCGGCATCGCCCGCCAGCGACGCGCAATCCCGTCGGCCGCAGGCGCGAATCGGGTCGGCCATCCCCTGCGCCACGGCATCGGCATAGGCTTCGGGCGTCAGGCCCTGCATCGCCACACCGTTCAGGTATTCCAGCCCGGTGCCCAGGAACAGCACGGCAATCGCCACCATCTGCGCCGTGGTCTTCCACTTGGCCAGCTTCGTTACCGTCAGAAGCCCCGCCTTGGTGCCCAGGTATTCGCGCAGCCCGCCCACCGACACCTCGCGGAACAGGATCACCGTGGCAGGCAGGATCAGCCAGGGGTTCATGCCGTTGTAGCCGGTAAGAACCATGATCGCGATCACCACCATGGCCTTGTCGGCAATCGGGTCCAGCATGGCGCCGAACTTGGATTCCTGTTTCCACAGGCGGGCGAGGTAGCCGTCGAACCAGTCGGTCACCGCGGCGCCGACGAACAGCGCCAGCGCAAACCAGTCGGCCCAGGGGCGGTGGAAATACAAGAACATCACGGCCACGCCGGGCGCCGCCAGCAGGCGAAGGACGGTCAGCGTGTTGGGAATGTTCCACGTCATGTCACGTGGGTTACCGCATCCGCGGGGCGGGGGAAAGCGGCGCCGTCACACGCCCTGTTTCAGCAGGCGGGCCTTCTGCCGGTCCCAGTCGCGCTTGGCGGATGTGTCGCGCTTGTCGGCCAGCTTCTTGCCCTTGGCGATGCCCAGCTTCATCTTCACCATGCCGCGCTCGTTGAAGTACAGCTTCAGCGGCACCAGTGTCATGCCCTCGCGCGCGCTGGCCGACCACAGGCGCGCCAGTTCCTTGCCCTTGACCAGCAGCTTGCGCCGCCGCCGTTCCTCGTGCCCCCAGGTTTTCGCCTGCCCATAGGGCGCGATGTAGCCGTTGATCAGCCACAGCTCGCCGCCCTCGACGCTGGCATAGCTGTCGCCGATGTTGGCGCCACCCTGCCGCAGCGACTTTACCTCCGACCCCTGCAGCATGATCCCGCATTCCACGTCATCCTCGATATGGTAGTCGAACCGCGCGCGGCGGTTCTCGGCGATGAGTTTCGAGTTGGGGTCGGATTTCTCGGGCATGATCGGCGTCAGATAAGGGTTCGGGGGGGCGACGTAAAGCGGCGGGGTTGGCGAGGCGCCGGGCGGCGGCCGGCCTGCCAGCCCCGCCTGCGCCAAATTCCCGTCAAATCCTGCGGCCGGTACGATGGTTGATTGAGCGAATCCCCGACTTGCGGGACGCTTGGCCCCAGCTTTCCATCAAGGAGTTTGACCATGATCCCCGTTGACGGCGATTTCATCCTGGAGGTGGCGCCCACCTTCTCGGGCGCAAAGAAAGACAGGCAGGCCGAAATCGTGGGCGCGATTTCGGGCGTGTTTGCGCAGGTTCTGGATGACTACGAGATCAACACCTACCTGCGCATCGCGCACTTCATGGGGCAGGTCACCCATGAATGTGCCGGCTTCCGCACCACCGAGGAATTTGCCTCGGGCGCCGCATATGAAGGGCGCAGGGACCTTGGCAACACCGAACGCGGTGACGGGCGCAAGTACAAGGGCCGCGGTCTGCTGCAGCTGACCGGACGGGCCAACTATCGCGACATGGGCGCCAAGCTTGGGTTGGAGTTGGAGAAACACCCCGAACTTGCGGGCGACCCCGTCACCTCGCTGCGCATCGCCTGCGAGTACTGGAAGGCCCGGAAGATCAACGCCCCCTGCGATACCGATGACCTGGTGCGGGTTACCGAACTGGTCAATGGCGGGCGCAACGGTCTTGCGGACCGCGGCTTCTACCTTGGCCGCGCCAAGGCGGCACTGAAAAAGCGCATGGGGCTGGTGGTTGCCGCGGCCGAGGGCGGGGCGCAGCCGGTACTGCGCCGGGGCTCGAAGGGCGAAGTCGTGGGCGAGTTGCAGCGCCTGCTGCGCGGCAAGGGGCTGATGATTGCAGTCGACGATGATTTCGGCCCGGCGACAGAGCTTGCGGTGATCGAGTTCCAGCAGCGCAACAGGCTGGAGGTGGACGGGATCGTCGGCCGCGACACCTGGAAGGCGCTGCGCTGACGCCAAGGCTTGGCGGCGGCCACGAGGCATGCGATGCGGGGGCCACCGTGAGGAGGCCCCCGGATGCGCATCACCCCCTTCGCCGTCGAGATGTGGATGAACGCGTATGAGACGCGCTGCGCGCTGAACCTGGCGGAAACCTGCGTCGACAGCCTGACGGTGACGCAACTGCTGGACCTGGCGGGGGCGAATGCGGGCGACCTGTCGGCGCTTTTGCCGATGAAGCTGACCTATGGCGACATCCCGGGGTCGGACCGGCTGCGCGATGCGATTGCCGGGCTGTACGACCGGCAGGGGCGCGACAACGTGGTGGTTACGCATGGCACCATCGGTGCGAATGCGCTGGTGCATCAGGCACTGGTGTCGTGCGGGGACCGGGTGGTGGCGGTGGTGCCCACCTACCAGCAGCACTATTCCATCCCGGACTCGCTGGGCGCCGAGGTGGTGCCGCTGCACCTGCGGCCCGAGGACGGCTGGCTGCCCGACATGGACGAGCTTGCCCGCCTTGCTACCCCCGGCACCCGGCTGATTGCGCTGACCAACCCCAACAACCCGACCGGCGCGCTGATCGACCGTGCGGGGCTGGAGGAAATTGCCGCGATTGCCCGCGAGGCCGGGGCCTGGGTGCTGTGCGACGAGGTGTACCGCGGCACCGATCAGGACGGGCCGGGGGCCACGGCCTCGATGGCCGACATCTACGAAAGGGGCATCAGCACGGCGGGCATGTCCAAGGCGTTTTCGCTGGCCGGCCTGCGGCTGGGCTGGGTGGCGGCGCCGCGCGAGGTGATCGAGGCGGTGACGATCCACCGCGACTACACCACGATTTCCGTGGGGATGATCGACGACCACCTGGCCGCCATGGCGCTGGGCGCCAAGGACCGTGTGCTGGGCCGGTCGCGCGCGATCACCCGCACCAACCTGGTCCTCCTGTCGGACTGGGTTGCGGGCGAGCCGCGGGCGACTTTCGTGCGGCCACGCTCGGGCACCACCGCCTTCGTGCGGCTGGACATCCCCATGGGGTCCGAGGCGTTCTGCACCGGATTGCTGGCCGAGACGGGCGTGCTGTTCACCCCCGGCGCGGCCTTCGACATCGAAGGGCACGTGCGCATCGGCTTTGCCTGCGCGACGGACGTGCTGCGCGAAGGGCTGGCGCGCACGTCCGCCTATCTGTCCCGCATCTGACCGTCACAGCCAGCCCGGCAGCGCCTCGGCCTCGGCGGCGCGGGCGGCCAGCAGGCGGCGGGCGGTGGCCTCGTCGGCGGCGGGAAAGCTGTCGCCCTGGGGCTGGGCGGCGGCACCGTGGCGCACGGCCGGGCAATGCGCCAGCACGCCTGTCGCGGCCCAGACCAGCTCTTCCTCGGCGAACATCAGCGTGACGGCCTGCACCGGGTTGCGCCGCAGCCGCCGCGCCACGCCCGGCAACGCCACCAGCGCCGCGGCCGGGGCCAGCACGGCCAAAGCCTCGGGCAGGCCGGTGGCCGGATCATCGGCGTTCAGGTCCAGCAGCACATGCTGGTCGGGCAACAGGTCCAGCACGTCGCAGTTGCCGAACACGCCGCCCGGCACGCGCAGCACCTCGGCCGCCTGACCCTTCATGGTCCAGCGGCGGTCGATGGCGGCAACGCGGCGCAGCCCGCCGTCCAGCGTGTAGACCATGTCGCCGGTGCGCAGGCCCTCGACCGGGCGCCAGCCGCCGCGGGTTTCCACGCGGGTGCCGGCCAGAAGGCCCTGGGTGACGGGCAGCGCCGGAGCAACGGCGGTGGCGGAAAGGCGGGTGATATCCTGCATGAACATGGGCGGCTTCCTCGTGCGATGTGCGGCTGTCAGTCCGCGGGGGTTAACGGTTGTGGCGGCCGTTCGGGCCATGCGCCCAGAAAGCACCCCGATTCCGCCGTTTTGCCGACACGTCGGTGTCCGCAAAAGGGCACAGTTGCGCCCCTCGAAACCGCCCCCGGCCGGCCCCGGAAACCGTTGCGCGCGCGCCTTGCCGGTAACCCGGCGTTCACCATCAACATGTTGGATTTGAACGATTTACGGCGTGTCAGCCGTGCCGATTCGTCCGCGTCAGCGCCACCAGCCCCGATCCCACCACCATGGCCGCGCCGATCAGCGTCAGCATGTCGGGCCGCTCGCCCAGCAGAAGCACGGAAAGGATCAGCGCAAAGACCAGCCGGGTATAGCGGAACGGGGTCACCGCCGAGACATCGCCGGTGCGCATGGCGATGGTCAGGAAGTGGTAGCCGGCAATCCCGAACACCGCCGCCCCCAGCGTGAAAGCGGCGCCCTGCACCGGCATTTCCACTGGCCCGCCCTGGAACGGCAGCATCACCGCCCCCGCCAGCGTCAGCATGATGAACCCCGCCACGCCCAGCTGCGCGTTGGTCAGCGCCGGGGGGGCGGCCCGGGTGGCAAGGTCGCGCCCGGCAAAGCCGACCATTCCGGCCACGGCCAGCAGCGACAGCGCGGTAAACCCCTCGACCCCCGGCCGCAGGATCACCAGAACGCCCGCAAACCCCACCACCACCGCGGCCCAGCGCGCCCAGCCCACGCGTTCGCCGAACAGCACTGCGGCGCCTGCCACCACCAGCAAGGGCGTGGCTTGCAGAATGGCGCTGGCGCTGGACACCGTGGTCAGCGCGATGGCCAGCGCATAGAACAGCCGCCCGGCAATTTCGAACCCCGACCGCAGCAGCATGCCGGGTGACAAGAGCGACCGGGGAAAGGCGGGCACCCCCTGCCTGCGGCACATCAGGCGGAAGAACAGCACGCCCAGCAGGCCGAAGGGCATCAGCACCTGACCCATCGGGGCGTAGTGCACCGCCGATTTCAGGAAGATGTCTTCCACGGCAAAGCCCGCCATCGACGCCACCATGAACGCCGCACCCCGCAGGTTGGCGGGCGTCACCGCGCGCCCCCGCGCGCGCCCCAGGTATCGGACAGGCGGTACCCCTCGGGCCAGGGGTCGTCGGGGTCCAGCATGTGCTGGTGCGTGCCGGTGATCCAGGCGCGGCCGGAAATCTCGGGCACCACCGCGGGCAGTCCGCCCACGCTGGCACGCCCGACGATCCGCCCCTGAAACTCGCTGTCGATGATCGACCGCGCCCGCAGCACCTGCCCCTCGGCGATCTGCCCGCGTGCCGCCATCAGTGCCAGCCGGGCCGATACGGCTGTGCCGGTGGGCGAGCGGTCCACCTTGCCGGGCCGCACCGCCACCGCGTGCCGCGTGTCCCAGCCATCGGCCGTCCGGTCCAAGGGACCGGCGAACAGGCAGAACGAGAAATGCCGCCAGTCGGGGTTTTCCGGGTGGGTGAAGCCCAGTTGCACATCTGCCGCCGCGGTGATCTGCACGCCCAGCGAGGCGATCCGGTGCGCCTCGTCCGGCACCAGCCGCAGACCCAGGGCCGCGGCATCGACCACCACGAAACTGTCACCGCCGTAGGCCGTGTCCACCACCAGCGATCCTTCCCCCGGCACGTCCAGCGTGGCGCCCAGATGCCCGGCAAAGGATGGCAGGTTGCGCACATGGATGCGCCGCGCCTTGCCGCCCGCGCAGTCGGCCCGCACGGCCACAAGGCCCCCCGGTGCCTCCAGCACGAATTCGGTCACCGGTTCCACCATGGGCACCAGCCCCGTGTCCAGAAGGACAGTGGCCACGCAGATGGAGTTCGACCCCGACATCGGCGGGTTGTCCTCGGGTTCCATGATGATGAAGCCCCAGGCGGCGGCAGGGTCCTTCGGCGGCACCAGAAGGTTCATGTGCCGGAACACGCCGCCGCGGGGTTCGTTCAGCAGGAACCGCCGAAGGGTCTGGTCCTGCCACAGGAATACCCGCTGGTCCCACAGCGTGGCGCCGGGGGGCGGCGCCACGCCCCCCACGATCACGTCGCCCACCTCGCCCTCGGCATGGGCCGAGACGGTGTGGATGACCCTCGACGACCGCATCCTAGTTGATCAGGCCCGCATGGCGCATTGCATCGCGGATGCGGCCCTTGGTGCCCTCGGTCAGGCCCACCAGCGGCAGGCGCACCTCGGGGTCGCACATGCCCAAGAGCGACATGCCGTACTTGGCGCCCACCAGGCCGGGCTCGATGAAGATCGCCTCGTGCAGCGGCATCAGCCGGTCCTGCAAGTCCAGCGCGGCCTTGTAGTCGCCCGCCAGCGTCGCCTCCTGGAACTGCGCACACAGCCGCGGCGCGACGTTGGCGGTGACGGAAATGCACCCGACCCCGCCATGCGCGTTGAACCCCAGCGCCGTGGCATCCTCGCCCGACAGCTGCACGAAATCGGCGCCGCAACTGGCCCGCTGCTGGCTGACCCGCTCGATCCTGCCGGTGGCATCCTTCACCCCCACGATGCGCGGCAGACGGGCAAGCTCGCCCATGGTGGCAGGCGACATGTCCACCACCGACCGGCCGGGGATGTTGTAGATGATGATGGGCAGCGCGCAGCAGTCGTGCAGCGCGGTGTAATGCGCCACCAGCCCGGCCTGCGTGGGCTTGTTGTAGTAGGGTGTCACCACCAGCGCGGCATCGGCCCCCACCCGTTCGGCAAAGCGGATCAGGCGGATGCCCTCGGTCGTGTTGTTCGACCCCGCGCCTGCCACCACCGGCACGCGGCCCGCCGCGGCCTGCACCACGGCCTCGATCACCGCCTCATGCTCTTCGTGGCTCAGCGTCGGGCTTTCGCCCGTCGTCCCCACCGGCACCAGCCCGTGCGAGCCTTCGCCGATGTGCCATTCGACCAGACGTTTCAGCCCGTCAAAGTCCACCGCGCCGTTCTTGAAAGGCGTGACCAGGGCGGGAAGGGAACCCTTGATCGCTGCGCGCATGATGTCCTCCACAGGGCTTGTCGCTGGCAGCCTTCCTAATCGGCAGCCGCGGGGATGCCAAGCCGGGGCCGTGGCAGGAATGTGAGTTGATGCGCCACCCCGCCCCGGTCTAACTGCGGCCATGCACCGTCTGTTTTGCCTGCTTGCCCTTGCCCTGACGTTGGCCTTGCCCGCCCGGGCCGAGGAGGTGGCCGCGTTGCAGTCGGCTCTGGCCGCTGCCGCCGCCCGAGACTGGGACAAGGCGCAGGCCGTGGCCGAGGGCGCGGTGGGGCGCGATGTGATTGCCTGGATGCGCCTGCGCGCGGGCGAAGGCACGCTGACCGAGTATGAGGCCTTCCTGCAGCGCCGCCCCGACTGGCCGGGACTGCCCCTGCTGCGCGAAAAGGGCGAAGTGGCGGTGGCGCGGTCCACCATGCCCGACCGGGTGATCCGCTGGTTTGCCGCCGACAAGCCCGCCACCCCGGCCGGGTCCATGGCACTGATCCGCGCGCTGACCGCCGCAGGCCGCGCCGACGAGGCGGCCGCCGAGGCGCGGCGGGGCTGGCTGTTCCTGTCCTTCGACGAGGCCGAGGAAGCGGCGTTCCTGGCGCTGGCCGGCGCCGCCACCGTCGACGCCCACGCCCCCCGCACCGACCGCCTGCTTTGGGAGGAAAAGGTGGCCGAGGCGCGCCGCATGCTGCCCCGCCTGCCCGAAGGCCAGCGGGCCCTGGCTGCGGCGCGCATCGCCCTGCTGACCGGGGCCGACGGCGTGGACACGCTGATCAACAAGGTGCCCGACGCCCTGCGCGCCGACCCCGGCCTGGCGCATGACCGCTTTCAGTGGCGCATGGACAAGGGCCTGTATGACGGCGCGGCAGAGCTGATCGTGGCGGCCTCGGACAAGGCGGTGCTGGGCCGGGCTGCACTGTGGGCGCCGCGGAGAGCGTCGCTGGCGCGCGAACTGGCCGAACAGGGCAAGCCGCAGATGGCCTGGCGCGTGGCCGCAGGGCACGGGCTGGACGCGGGGCAGGATTTCCTGGACCTTGAATTCCTGGCGGGTTTCATCGCCCTGCGCGACCTGAACCAGCCGGAGCTTGCCCGCCAGCATTTCCGGCGGCTGAAGGCCGTGGCCGTGACGCCGATCAGCACCTCGCGCGCGAATTACTGGGAGGGCCGCGCGGAAGAGGCGCTGGGCAATGCCGCGGCGGCGCGGGCGCTGTTCCAGGCCGCGGCGCGGCACCAGTCGGCCTATTACGGCCAGCTGGCCGCCGAACGGCTGGGCCAGAGCCTTGACCCCGCGCTTCTGTCGGACGCGCGGCCCGAAGACTGGCGCAATGCCGCCTTTGCCGGGTCCTCGGTGCTGGCCGCGGGGCGGCTTTTGCTGCGGGCGGGCGACCGTGCGCTGGCCAAGCGGTTCATCCTGCATCTGGCCGAGGGGCTGGACGCCGACCAGACCGCGCGCCTGTCCGACATGGCCCGCATCATCGGCGAGCCGCACCTGTCGCTGGTGCTGGCAAAACGCGCGGCCGAGAAGGGCGCGCTGTACCCGGCGCTGCACCACCCGGTGACCGACCTGGTTCCCGAGGGCCTTGCCGTCAGCCGTGCCTTCGCGCTGGCCATCGCCCGGCGCGAAAGCGAGTTCGACCTTGCCGCCGTCAGTCCGGCGGGCGCCCTGGGCCTGATGCAGCTGATGCCCGGCACGGCGCAGCTGATGGCGGGCAAGACCGGCGTTCCCTATGAAAAGGCCCGGCTGGCACTGGACGGCGGCTACAACACCACGCTGGGCGCGGCCTACCTGCGCGAACTGATCGGCGAATTCGGCCCCGCGGTGGCGCTGGTGGCGGCGGGTTACAACGCCGGTCCGGGCCGGCCGCGCCGCTGGATCACCAACTTCGGCGATCCGCGCAGCCCCGGGGTGGACCCGGTTGACTGGGTGGAACGCATTCCCATCGCCGAAACCCGCACCTATGTGATGCGGGTGACCGAATCGCTGGTGATCTACCGCGCCCTGCTGAAGGGCGAGGTCGGCCCCGTGCGGGTGACTGCCGAACTGACGGGGCGCTAGGGCGGCACGACCCGCCTGCGGTTTCCGCCACCGCCCTGCTTGACAATGCCCGCGGCGGGGGGCACATGGGCGCCGTGAACGGGGCAGTAGCTCAGTTGGGAGAGCGTATCGTTCGCAATGATAAGGTCAGGGGTTCGATCCCCCTCTGCTCCACCATGTTACCACCAAGGCACTGATGGCCAATAGGTAACACCTTTTCAGACACTTACTCCGTGCGAACTGGCAACATTGCTGGTAACATGGAGGCTATGAAACCTGTGTCGACCACCTTCCACCTGCAGCGCCGAGGAGACTCGTGGCACTACGTGCGCCGTGTGCCGGTGCACCTCGTTCCGGTGTTGGGCAAGCGTTACGTGAAGAAGTCGCTCGGGAAGGTCGACCTCACGCAGGCCAAGCGGCTGCGGACGATTGAGGACCTGCGCTGTGACGCATTGTTCGCAGAACTGGAAACAAAAGACGGCTTCTCGGTGCAATTAACTGCAAATCCCTCAACAATAGACGTCAGCCTGGACGCTGTGATCGCGCACATCAGGAAGAGCGTCGACGAAGACGACAAGAGGAACGCCACCTGGTTCGTTCAGGAACCGCCCGTCGATCTCGACGACCTCAACGAACGTCGCAAGGACGCCGACATCGAACTGTCGATGCTGCAGAACCCCGGCAACCGGTTGGGTCAGGAGTGGGTTTCCCACGCGACAGACCGCGCGTATGCCGCGCTCGGTCGGACGGTGACCGACGGGGAGTTCGACGCGGCGGCTGCGGAGTTCGTCAGGCGTGGGCTCGTCGAAGTCACCCGCCGCCGGTCAGACCGCTACCATGATCGGCATGATCGCGCGGTCCACGACATGCTGTTCGACCCCGACCGAACCTCGTCGATGACGTTCGAGCAGGCCGCAGATATCCACGTGGCCGAGAAGCTCAAGCACTATGCCGAGAACGGCATCCGGGTGAAAAGCGCGGATCGTATTCGCGCGGCGGCTGGCTACCTGAAAGAGTTGATCGGTCCGACGACCTTGCTGGCCGACATCGACGACGACAGAATACAGGATGCTCGTGAGAGGATCGCCAGAACACCCGTAAACCGGACGAAGTTCTATCCAAGCCTGTCGTTGCAGAAACAGATCGAGCGAGCCTCGAAAGACAAGAAGCCGGTCCTGTCAGCCAACACACAGGGCTTCTATCTCGACTGCCTGCGCGACATTCTGCAGACGGCAGTCCGAAAACGCGCGATCCCGTTCAACCCGGCTGCCGATGCAAAGCCGCTCAAGCTCGGAACCCTTTCTGCCGAAGAGAAGCGGTTGCCTTGGACTCCGGCACAGTTGAAACAGTTCTTCGAGGGATCGTTCTACCGGTCCTGCGCACCGGATGCAGCCAAGCCCTACGTGCAGAAAAACCGTCCGTGGAGGTTTTGGTTGCCGCTGCTCATGCTATTCAGCGGCGCTCGTCCGAACGAAATTCTTCAACTCGAGGTCGCCGACGTCAAGCGAACCGAGGCTGGCACATGGTATCTCGACCTGCAGGATGAGAATGGCTCGAAGCAACTGAAAACGAAATCGTCACGTCGCCGCGTGCCGATCCACCCCGAGATCGTCAGGTTCGGCTTTCTCGCGTTCGTCGAGGAACGGCGCAAGGCGCACAAGTCGACAGGCCCACGCTTGTTCCACTCCGTCACGGCGAACAAGTACGGGTCGTATTCGGACACCCCGAGCAAGGCGTTCAATCGGACATACATCCGGCAAGAGACGGCTCTCGGCCCTCGTCAGGCGCTCTACAGCCTCAGGCACAATGTTCGAGACGCGCTGCGGCGTGCCAAGGCTCCACCCGAGGCGCTGCGCATTGCAGGCTGGGCCGTCGGCCAGAATGTGTCAGATCACTACGGTGACCCTGGCAACCCAGACCTCACTGCCGAGTATGTCGCGGCGATCAGCTATCCGGGTCTCGACCTGGCATTCCTCCATGTTGCAAGCACGTCGGCCACGCCCGCGTAGTGGCTGACGTCCAACGGCCATCAGCAACCCCAACGGCCTGAAACCTCGCCCCGCGCCCGCGCCCTTGATCGAGTGCGGCGCACTTGGTTCGCATGCTCGGAAAAACACGTGACCCAAGCGTTCTTGATGTGTTCTCATTCCTCTACTTAAGATATTGTTTCTAAGGTGAAAAATGGAGTTTCGCCTTGGACAAAACTGTCATAACCATTGGCTCGTCGACCCTCTCATGGTCGCAGTTCATCGGACGGCTAGAAGCTGCCGACGTCGGATGCATCGTCGACGTCAGATCGTTTCCACGGTCGCGGTTCGTCCACTTCAACCAGCCGCAGCTTCGCACCTGCCTAAACCTGCGCGGGATCAGTTACGTCTTCTTGGGTGATATTCTCGGTGGACACGTGGCCGATCAAGACGCCAGTTATGCGCGACGAACGAGGTCGCCCGCGTTTCTCGAAGGGATCGCGCGCATCCTCGACATTGCCGGTCGGTGCCGACCTGCACTCGTCTGCGCCGAGTCTGACCCACTGCAATGCCATCGGTTCATAACCATCGCGCGCTTTCTGGCGCAGCGCGACGATGTCGAGATCATCCACATCCTCAAGGACGGCCGTGCAGCGCCGCACGCCGCTGTCGAGGATCAACTTCTGCAGCGTGTGGGCCTGACCAACGATCTGTTCGATGATCGCAACTGCCGCTTGTCTGCGGCCTACTCGGCGCGAATGGCGCGCATGGGGCTTCGGCCATGACTTCCGCACCCTGGGAATACCCACACGACCCAAACCCCGCCAAACGCCCGGAACCTGCCGCCTACAGTCGCGTTCCGATGCTTCGACCACATATCACCCATCCTGCACGTATCGACGTCCACGGCGCGGGTCACGCTGTCCATGATCATCCGATAAATGACAGCGGCCAGTCTGGCCTGTGCTCGGAACCCACCGTGTCGACAGATCGAGGCCAACAACTGCTGCGGCAGGACATCCGGACGTCTGTCGGCAACACGACCTTGGACTACGCGTGTGGTGCCCTAACCTCGGATAATCCTCCATTATCGGAGGTCACGCTGGGTGAGTCGCTGACCTCGGATCACAGGTCTCTTGTGAAATCAATTGCAAATTTTGGAGACAGTCCGTTTCGCGATCTTGACCTGACGTGCGAAGCGGCTGACCTTCTGCGACACAGTTTGGCACCCAACACCGAGCGCGCTTATCGTGCCGACCTTTCGCACTTCCGAGATTGGGGCGGTGCGCTGCCTGCCTCCGCCTCCACGATCTGCGCATACATCGGAGATCAAGCTGGCAGGCTGTCGGTCGCCACGATCCAGCGCCGAATCGCAACCTTGTCGAAGGCACACGAGGCGGCAGGTGTCGTCAACGCATGTCGATCCGAGGTCGTGAAGGCTGCCCTACGGGGACTGAGGCGGAAACACGGCATCGCGCAGAGGCAGGCGCGGCCTTTGCTGCGTGATGACCTGTTTCGCGTTCTCGACAGTCTCGGCGACACCCTCCGCGATCAGCGCGATAGGGCGCTCCTACTGCTCGGCTTCGCAGGCGGGTTTCGACGGTCCGAACTGGTCGCGCTGGAACGCGTCGACGTCGAGGTCGCTCGGCAAGGGCTGATCGTGACCATCAGGCGCAGCAAGACGGATCAGGAAAGTGAAGGTCGCCGCATCGGCATCCCTCATGGTCGGACAAGACATTGCCCGACCGCTGCCGTTGAGGCTTGGCTCGTCGCCTCGGGCATCAGCGACGGCCCGTTGTTCCGCCCGATTACCCGGCACGGCCACCTCGGCGGCGAGGCTCTCACTGGCGATGCGGTTTCAATCTTGCTGCGCGAACGCCTGTGTGATGCCGGGATCGACCCCGGCGGCTACTCCGGGCACAGTCTACGCGCGGGCTTCGCAACGAGCGCCGCGCAGGCCGGTGTATCGGCACTGAAAATCCGTCAGCAAACCGGCCACGCCTCGGACGCCATGCTCGCCCGCTACATCCGCGAAGGGGAGTTGTTCATGGGGAACGCGGCGGGAATGCTGCTTTAAGTCCGGTTACAATGGCGAAAAGACGAACAGCAACGCCAGTTCCCACCTATTGACTGCGCCCCAATGGCCACACTCCGACCAAGCGTCTTCGGTGACGTTAGGAAAGCCTTCTTGTTCGCGATGTAACAGGGCTACATCGCGAAAAGTGCGCAGGGAGGCGAAAATGGCACAGACCGCAACCGCGCGTTCCGATGCGCGGATGGTTCATATCCGGCTCGATCCTGAAGTGCACCGCCGCCTGCGCATGATCGTGGCTGCGGAAGACACGTCGATGCAGGACTGGCTTTCTCGTGTGGCAGAGGCCGCCGTAGACCACGAATGGCCCAAGCTCGCCGTCAGCCGAGGCAAAAATGAACGCTAGGTTGCAGCCAACCGCCGTCATTGTCCAACAGGGCAAGCTGCTCGACTTCATTGATGGGCTGACGCAGCGAAACGAGACGCCCGAGGAGTACGTTCGCCAAGAGATCGCCAAGTCTCTTGTCCGTGAGTACCAATACGCGAAAGCGGAAATTGCGGTCGAGTTCACACTTGCCGTTGGGTCAAAGAAGCCGCGCGCTGACCTCGTGGTCTTCAACCCAGGTGACGAGCACAAGCAAGACCGAGCCCGAATTGTCGTTGAGTGCAAGTCGCAGAAAATCAAGTCGAGCGACCGCAATGACGGTGTCGGTCAGCTTCAAAGCTACATGGCTGCTTGCCCGAATGTCGCATATGGCATGTGGACAAATGGAATAGAACGCTTTTGCTACAAGCGTGTCGAGAAAGATGGCCACATAAGTTTCGACGAAATCCCTGACGTTCCGACCAAGGGCAGATCGGAGGAGGATGTCGAGCGCCCTCGGTTCGATCAACTCAAAGCTGCTTCGTCCGACGCCTTGCTTTTTGCATTCCGACGGTGCCACAATTTCATCGCTGGCAATCAGGGATTACAGAAGCCGGAAGCCTTCTGGGAATTGCTCAAGATCATCTTCTGCAAAATTCACGATGAGCGTGGCTCGGACGAGGTTCAGTTCTTCGCTACGTCCAAGGAGCGTCATGGCCTGAACGGACAGCTAAAGGTCAAAAAGCGCATCAGCGATCTGTTCCGCGAGGTCAAGGCCGAGTTCGCCACGATCTTCAAGGAGAACGACGAGATCGACCTGAACCCGGATGTGTTGGGGAGCGTCTGATCTACGGCTGCGGCTTCGCTGGGATGGCCGCCTGAGCGTCGCT